>JAHDWN010000003.1:0-1651 GCA_023382675.1 Anaerolineae bacterium | reverse complement strand
ATGTTCGGTGAAGTTTCTCCTAAATACAAACCCTTGACCATCGATACGATTCCGGATTACGTGCGCACGCGTCCGGAGTTGACGCCGATCTTCCGCGACGACCCCATCGAAGCGGTCGAGGTCGGCGATGGCAATCTGAATCTCGTCTTCATCGTCACGTCGGCAGTGGACGAAGCGCGCACGGTTGTGCTCAAGCAGGCGCTGCCTTACGTTCGGCTGGTCGGCGATAGCTGGCCGCTGCCGCCTGATCGCGCGCGCATCGAAGCGCAGGCGCTCGAAATCGAATACCGGTTGTGCCCGGAGCACACGGTCAGGATGTTCTTCTATGATTCGGACATGTACCTGACGGCGATGGTCAACCTGAACAAGCACATCATCATGCGCAAGGGGTTGATCGAGGGCATCAAGTACCCGAAATTCGCGCAGCACATCGGCCGCTTCCTGGCGCGCACGCTCGCCAACACGACCGACCTGGTGCTCGATTACCGGACGAAAAAGCTGGAGGTTGCCCGCTTCATCAACCCGGAGCTGTGCAAGATCACGGAAGACCTGATCTTCACCGAACCCTACCGCCCGACCGAGCGCAACCTGTTCCACAAAGAGCTGGAACCACAGGTGCTCGCGCTCCAGGCGGACAAAGCCCTGCGCGTTGAAGTCGCCAAGATGAAAGAGAAATTCATGACCCAGGCGCAGGCGCTCATTCATGGCGACCTGCACACCGGCAGTATCATGATCAACCAGGACGAGACGTTCGTCATCGACCCGGAATTCGCCTTCTTCGGGCCAATCGGTTTCGACGTGGGCGCGGTCATCGGCAACCTGCTCCTGAGCTATGCGTCGCACGAGGTACGCACTGCCGATCCGGACAAGCGCACCGATTTCCGCCGCTACCTGACCGACACGATCATCGAATTGTGGCACGTGTTCGTCAACGAGTTCCAGCAGGTCTGGGATCAGGTCGATCAGGTCAACTTCCCGAAAGGCTATCAGGACGACTATATGCTGCGTCTCCTGCACGATACCGCCGGGCTGGGCGCGTGCAAGATGATGCGCCGTGTTATCGGGCTGGCGGGTGTGGCGGATATTCGCGGCATCGAGGATGTCCACGAGCGCGCCATCGCTGGCAGCCTGGCGCTCCACATGGCGACGGCGCTGATCAAGCAGCGCGAGTCCCTGACACAGATCGAAGAATTGGTCGAAATCGCGACCGCCTGCAAGCCGACCTATCCGTGGCGATAGGCAGTAGCCTTTAGCGGGCTGTCGGCGTTTTGGCATTGGGTGTTAGCTTTGCAGATTAGCGCATTGGCGGAAAGGCTAATGCGCTAATCGTCGAATCGACTAATTTGCTCCCCATGAGCCACCTTGCAAACGTAATCATCTCCTAACACGAAAACAACCTTGCTTCCATACGTGCTGTATGGATTTCGTTTTAGCACAATGTTAGGGCGGCTTCGTATCCTGACTTACATACCGCCGCATGAGGCGATGTGCGGCAGCATGACGTTAGGAACAGGTGCAAACATGATGAACACGAACGTTATGAAGACGACCACTGAGATGGATGCCATCAAGGGCAAGCCGCAGGCGACTGCCAGCCGTATCTGGACGCAGGCACTGCCGCTGCCGACGCTCAACTTCCGCGCGTATCTGG
>JAHDWN010000002.1:202999-257060 GCA_023382675.1 Anaerolineae bacterium | reverse complement strand
CCTTCATCGCACGCTGCTGTTGTTAAGGTGCAAAACGCGCGGCTTCCCCGCGCGCTCACCTCTCAAAGATAGCATACTTTTTTCCCCGCGCAAGGGCATTCCAGCCAGATTTCACGCAAATTGGAAAATCGTTTGGGATATTTGGGATATCTAACGATAAATTCTGCCGTTTCGGGTCTTTACAGCTCGCTTCTGCCCTGCAAAGCTCGCGAAAGGGTGACGGCATCGGCATATTCGATGTCGCTGCCCACCGGCAGCCCGCGCGCCAGCCGCGTGACCTTGACGCCCTTATCCCGCAGCACTTCGCGCTGGATGTACATCGACGTAGCATCGCCTTCGTAGCTGGGGTTGGTGGCGATGATGACTTCGAGCACGTCGCTGTTGCTGACCCGCGCGCCCAACTCGCGGAGCTTGAGATCGTCCGGGCCAACGCCATTGACCGGACTGATCACACCATGCAGCACGTGATAAACGCCGTGATAGCTGCCGGTGCGTTCGATGGCGAGCACGTCCAGCGGCTCTTCCACCACCATAATCATGTGGTGATCGCGTTTGTCATCGCCGCAGATGCCACAGGGATCGGTGACGGTGATATTGTGGCAAACGGAGCACAGCCGAGTCTCCGTCTTGAGTTCGCGCAGCGCATCCGCCAGCGTCAGCGACACTTCATCCGGCGCGCGCAGCAGATAATAGGTAAGGCGCGAGGCCGTTTTCGGGCCGACGCCCGGCAAACGGGAAAGGGCTTCGATCAAATTGGTGACGGGTTCGGGAATCGCTCTGTTCATCATTTTGTAGCCACCTTTATCAAGAACGACGCGGCTGAGTATTTTTCCAGAGCCAGTACGCCGCTACGATCAACGGCTCGATCCAAAAAAGCGGCAGTGTGAACAGCAGGCTCATCCCAACCGTCACATAACCCAGGGCGATGCCCCACGCGGGCGCGGCTCCCACCAGCGCATAGCTGCTGTAATAACGCAGCGCAGGCAAGCCCAATGCCAGCAATGGGCGGGATAACCTCTGATTACGCCCAAAGACGAGCCAGAGCACCAGGGCGACGACCGCGCCCGGCAAAAAACCCACCGCCCAGAAGCTTGGGCTGTCACCTATATATGCGCCAGCGCCTGTCTGAAGTGACGCCCACCAATCGCGCCACAGCTGCGCCGACCACAGCGGTTGTAATCCGCTCCAGATGAGCAGCGCCGCCGCCGCGACTGCCAGCCCCAACAACACGCTGTGGAGGCGCTGGCGGCGATCGTCAAACGAGAACCACCACGGAAGCAGCCAGAAGAGCGCTACCTGGGGCTTGATAAGAAACGCGATGATCAGCAGCAAAACGGATACCCGCTTATGATGTCGCAGCGTCGCCTCTAAGCCGAACCAGAACGCGGCAATATCCAATTGTCCCGCCAGGGCGACGAACAGCCCCGGTGCATATAAACACCACCACCGGCTCACGTTCAGTCTGCGCGCAATCACGACGAGCAGCACGCCGTTGATCACCAGCATCAATAGATAGGCAAGATTCGCCGGAAAAGCAGCCAGCAGGGCAAAAACCCACAGGCTGACCGGCGGGTAGATGAAAGGTTGCCCAATGTCAGGTTGGTTCAAGCTATATGGCGAGCGTCCATCAAGCAATAAGTCGCCCGCCGGGAGGAACAATCGTGTGAGATCATTCTCAGGATGCATCATCACGATCAGGATGATTACGGCTGCCAGAATCGAATACGGTAGTACAGCCATTATTGCGTGAAAACGCCGAGACATCAGTATCTGGGACGGGCGCGCAGGATCAGCCGAACGGGTAGGCATGGCGGATACGTTCGCTCTTGAGTGGATCGTGCAGTGTGCGGACGCTCTGCATCTGACCGACCACAGCGTCGAACGTCGCCGGACGCCACTGAAGATAGAGCGCTTGTCTGGGCAAGGGTGCTTTCCTCCGCATCAGAGTCTAACATGATGGTCAGGCGAGGGCAATGATTGGAAGCCTGCTGTCCAAATTGTCTGCCAAAGCAAATAGCCAACGCTGCCCATCAACAGACGCGTATCGTCAGCTCCACCTTGCCAGATTTCTTTAGTGGACGACCTTGAAAACTGCGGACAAGGCGAATAGCCAGATCTTCAAGTCCGGCTGGGGACGCCGGGGCAACGGGCTGCCCCGGCGAAGAAGCGTGGTCGCTTTTTAGAAGCGGCTCCAGAGATATTGGTTCGTCACTTCATGATGGAACTGGATCTCTGACCGCTTGATGATCGTGCCGAGATAGCGCGGGCAGCGGTCGGCCTGGGTTTGCTTGAGCGCGGCGTATTTATCGCGCACAGTCTCGCCGAGGATGCTGGCGATGTGCGGGCTGGCTTCGAAGGCCCGGATCGCATCGTTGATGTTGTCCGGCAGCACAGCGCCCGGTGGCACACTGCCCTTTTCGCCTTCAAGTCCTGTCCTCAGGATGCTATAGATCGCCAGGTGCGGATGCGCGTCCGGCGCAATCGAGCGCACTTCGACGCGCGCCGACTTGGCGTTGCCGATGGGGATGCGCACCATTGAGCCACGGTCGATGGGGGAGGACTTGATCTCGTTGGGCGCTTCGTAGTGCGGGTCAAGGCGGCGGTAGGCATTGACGCTGGGGTTGAGCACCAGACACAGATCCAGCCCCTGGGTCAGGATACGCTGGATGAAATCCCAGGCCATGTCCGAGAGACCCTCGTTACCATCTGCTGCATAGAACAGGTTAGTGCCGTTCTGCGACACTGACAGGTTGGTGTGCATACCGCTGCCGTTGACGCCGACCACCGGCTTGGGCAGGAAGCTGGCGGTCATATCCAGACGTGAGGCGACCTGGCGGCAGATGAGTTTGTAGAGCAGCACCTGATCGGCAGCGATAGACGCTTCGGTGTAGCTGTAGTTCATCTCGAACTGCGATGGCGCGACTTCCGGGTGATCTTTCTCATTGGCGAAGCCCATCGCGCGCTGGACTTCGGCGGCTGTGTCGATGAACAGGCGCAGCGGATCGCCCGGCAGCGAGTGATAGTACCCGCCAGTCGAAACAGGCTCCAGCTTGCCCGTTTCGAGGAAATGCTGCTCGGCATTGCGTCCACGCACGAGGAAGCCTTCGATCTCGTTAGAGACGTTGCAGGTCAGCCCGTGGTTGGTGTGAAGCTCGGTGGTGTAGCGCTGCAAGAGCGCGCGCAGATCAGCAGGATAGGGCGTGCCGTCGCGTTCGAGAACGCTGCCGAAGACGAGCACTTTGCCAGGGCCAAAGACATCCGCCGGCAGCCAGTAAAATGCCGGCCAGTCGATGGCAAGGCGCAGGTCGGACTCGGCCTGGCGCGAAAACCCGCGGATCGACGAGCCGTCGAATGTCAGATTGTCGGCAGATTTGAGCAGGAACTTTTTGTCGTAGTCCAGCATATGCAGCCGACCTTCGAGATCGGTAAAACAGACCGTGACGGCCTTGACTCGCTTCTCGTTCGCCAGATAGCGCAGGCGCTCTTCTTGCACGACATCGCTAGGCGTGCGATCCAGGCGCTGCTGCTTGGCACTGAGATTGAGTTCTTCCAGTTCTTCGTAGGGGATTTCCAGAAAATCACGGAGCGGAACAGACATGTTGAAGCAGACCTTTGTGATGAACCGGTGGATCGGGCAATTATACGAGGTGACTGTATCTGTGACATTGTGTAAGATTGCACAACATAGCCCGTGTGGATTCGTCGATTTGCATGACGACAGGGTATCAGCAGCCGTGGCTGCTCATGGCCCGCTCAGGCAAAAGCATTATCATGAACGCAGTCACAAGGACATAAGGCGACCATGAATATCTGGAACTTTCAAAAGCTGCTCAGCCAGCGCTTGCTTAAATGGGCAGGCATCAGCACTGCTCTGGGTATCAGCATGAGCTTTTTCGGCGCGTTCTGGCGCGGCGTTGGCTCGCAGTTCGTGGGCTGGGCGCTGGTGAATGCGGCCATTGCCACCGGCGGCGATATTGCTGCCCAGCAGCGCCGGGCAGCACATGCTGATTCGGATTTGCCCAAGACGTACATCCGTGAGGGCAACAACCTGCGCCGCCTGCTCTGGATCAACGCCGGGCTGGACATCCTGTACATGGTCGGCGGACAGTGGGTGACACGGCGAACGCGTAAACCCTGGCTGCGCGGTGTCGGCGTCGGCATTCTCTTGCAGGGCGCAGCCTTGTTCATCTTCGACCTTATACACGCCCGGCAAACACCGACCTGGCCCTGGGAGGGCAGCGATCCCCGATGATGAGTTTCGCCGCTTTCGAAGGCGAGGCGCATCGCCCTTTCTGGCTCGAAGGTGGCGAGGCCGCAGTCTTGCTCATCCACGGCTTTCCCGGCACGCCTGCCGAGATGCGCCCGCTCGGCGAAGCCCTGCACGCGGCAGGCTGGACGGCGCAGGGGCTGCTGCTGCCGGGGTTCGGCGCATACATCGAAACGCTGCCACGGCGCACGTGTGATGACTGGATCGAGTCTGCCTGCGCCGCCACACGCGCTTTGCGACAGCGCCATCGTTCGGTGGCGGTGATCGGTTTCTCGATGGGCGGGGCGGTGGCTTTGTCGGCTGCGGCACGTGTCCAACCCGATGCGCTCGTGCTCCTCAACCCGCTCACGCGCATGAGCCACGCGCTCTGGCGGCTGCTGCCGCTGATCACGCGGCTGTTCCCGCAGGTCAAGCCATTCAACCTGATCAAGCTTGATTTCGAGAATTCGCAAACGCGCGAAAGCATCGCCCAGTTCATGCCGGGGGCTGATCTGGACGATCCGCAGGTGCGAGACGCGATCCGTGATTTCAGCGTGCCGACGCGTATGTTCGAGCAACTGCGCCAGGTAGGCGAGCAGGCCTTTCGGGTCGCGCCGAAAGTGTACGTAAGGACGCTGGTCGTCCAGGGGCTGCGGGATCAGACGATTTCCCCGGAGATGACGCGGAAACTGGCCGCGCGGCTGCCCATCTGTGAGTATGCGGAAATCGATGCTGAACATAACTTTACGATTCCTAAACAATCAGGGTGGGATCATGTTCTAAACCTTGTGCTACGATTTATAGAGGAGTCCGTCGCAACTTTTGATTGATTCAGGAAAAGAGCACATGGCTGACGACAGGCAGTTGCAAAAAGTAACGGCCTTTATCACGCGAGGGCTGCCCGAACCCCACGAAATTCTGGTGATCCGCCACCTGGACGCCGGGCTTCAACTGCCCGCGGGGGCGGTGGAAGCGAGTGAAACACCGCGCGCAGCAGTGCTACGCGAGTCCAGGGAAGAGACCGGGTTGAAGCAGTTGGGCATCATCGCCCTGCTTAACAGCCGCCGTGTCGAGTTCGCCGCCGACGAAGGCTTGATGTTCGCCGATGCTTTGCTCCAATTGACCCCCGATTACTCATCGACGGTTGTCACTTCGTTCATCCTGCGGCGCGGAATGCGCGTCAAGTTGTTGGAGAGCGAAGGCAATTTCCTCCGCATCGCCTATGAGGAAGAGACCTACCGCGAAGGCGCGCGCAATCTCAAGGGCAGACATACAGGCTGGGTCATGCAGAGCAGCGTCACGCGCTCGGTTGTGCGTCACTTTTTCCATCTGATGTCAAGTGACGACACGGCAGCGCAGTGGCACGTGCTGGGGGAAACAGATTCGACGTTTACCTGCTCGTGGCAGCCGCTGCAACTCGATCTCAGTTTGCAGCCGCCGCACGACGAATGGCTGCGAACTCACTTTGACCGCCTGACACAGCCGTAATCCGCTATTTAGGCTTTTCTCACCAATGTGTGGCAGAATGCGTCGCTTCGTTCAACCAACGGGAGCCAACCCTCTGCCATGCCCTCATTTACCCGCTACGTCGATCTGGTCATGCACCCCGAACGCTATCATGGGCATGGCAAACAGCCGCCGTTCTTCGAAGGCTGGTACTACAAGATGGTCAGCGCCGACCGCCAGCGGCGCATCGCCATCATTCCCGGCATCTTCCTGAGCGATGATCCCGACCGGCATCATGCCTTTATCCAGGTGTTCGACGGGTTGCACGGCGAGGCAACCTATCATCGCTTCCCGCCCGAAGCCTTCGCAGCCGCCCGTGACCGTCTTGAGGTGCGCATCGGCGCAAACGTCTTCACGCACGATGGCATCCACCTGGAGATCAATGACGACCTGCGCACCGTGCAGGGCGATCTGCGCTTCGACGGCGTGATCGGCTGGCCGACGCGCGTCATCGAGCCGGGTATCATGGGCTATTTCGGCTGGCTGCCGTTCATGGAGTGCTATCATGGTGTGGTCGGGCTGGATCACGCCGTCGCGGGCGACCTGACCATTGATGGCGCGACGACGACGTTTTCCGGCGGGCGCGGCTACATCGAGAAAGATTGGGGGCAGTCGTTCCCGTCGGGCTGGGTGTGGATGCAGACCAACCATTTCGACCTGCCGGGCACGAGCCTGACAGCATCGGCGGCGGTCATCCCGTTCATGGGCACGTCCTTCATCGGCTTCATCGTCGGCTTCTGGCATCATGGCGTGCTGCACCGTTTCGCGACCTATCGCCAGTCAGGCACCGAACGGTTGGAGATCGACGCGAGTCACGTCGATTGGACGCTGCGCAACCGCACACACCGACTGCATATC
This sequence comes from Anaerolineae bacterium, assembly GCA_023382675.1. Lineage (GTDB taxonomy): Bacteria > Chloroflexota > Anaerolineae > Aggregatilineales > Phototrophicaceae > Flexifilum. Next base: position 250,450 of record JAHDWN010000002.1, on the reverse strand, counting down.
CTGGCGCGGCGAGCAGAGACGACGCCGCTGCCGGGGCCGGACAAGATCGAGATGGGCAAGCGCGTGCCGGAAACGCTCAGATCCGAGATCGAGGTGCGACTGACCGCGCTCAAAGATGAATCGGATGTCTTATTTGAGGGCGTCGGCGGCTGCGCGGGGCTGGAAGTCGCTGGGGAGTGGGAGAGGTTGATCGTTTGATGAGAGCCGTCGATATACGGTCGCGTTTCGCCTTGCCGCTGCTGCGCAGCATCGACCGACAGACCGCGCTTGTGCTGACGGGCTGGACGCTGATCTTCATCACCGTGCCGATCCTGCTGTGGACGCTCGGCCAGGCCGGGCTGACGGTCGGCATTGCGCTCGGCGTGCTGGCGCAGGTCAGCGCTGTCCTGTTCGTGACGCTGCGCGCCTGGGGCACGCGGCGGACACAGCTTGCCTACGGGATCACGCTCGTCGTCGCCTGGGCCTCGGAGTTCATCGGCCACAACACCGGCTTCCCCTTCGGCGATTACATCTACACCGATCGTTTCCAGCCACAGCTTGGCGGCGTGCCGCTGCTCGTGCCGCTGGCCTGGCTGATGATGCTGCCACCGGCCTGGGCGGTCGGGCGTGCGCTGGCCGGGCGCTGGGGAGGCGCGGGCTTCGTCGCCGCGAGCGCGGTGGCGATGACGGCCTGGGATTTCTTTCTTGATCCGCAGATGGTCAACTGGAACGTCTGGCAGTGGGAGAGCGCGGGCGGGCTGACCTACTTCGGCATCCCGCCGGTGAATTTCGCCGGCTGGCTGCTCGTCACGGCGTTGATCACATTGCTGGTTCGCCCGCGTGACCTGCCGCTCGCGCCGCTGCTGGCGATCTATGCGATTACGTGGGCGCTGCAATTCATCGGTCAGTTATTCTTCTGGGGCTTGCCCGGCCCGGCGCTGGTCGGCAGTCTGGTCATGGGCACGGTTTTCGCGCTGGCGCTGCTGCGGTTGCGAAAGGGCGCACCATGACGGCGGCGCTTCTGACGGTCGCGGGCTTTCTCTCCGGCTCAGTGATGTTTTCGCTCTGGCTCGGCAGGCTGGCGCTGCGCCAGGACATCCGCGAGGTCGGCGACGGCAACCCCGGCGCGTTCAACGTCATGGCGGCAGGTGGCAAAGCCTGGGGCTTCGCGGCGCTCATGCTCGACGTGTTCAAAGGCGCGATCCCGGTTGGGCTGGGGCGCTGGTTCCTGCACATCGACGGCGCGCCGCTCGTCGCTGTGGCGATTGCGCCGGTGCTCGGCCATGCCTTTTCGCCCTGGCTCGGCTTCAAAGGCGGCAAGGCGGTCGCGGTCACGTTCGGCGTCTGGGTCGGGCTGACGGCCTGGGAGGCGCCGACATTCATGGGCATCCTGCTCGGCCTCTGGTTCAGTATCGTGGCCGGTTCCGGCTGGGCGGTCATGCTGATGACCGGCTGCATGTTCGCCTACTATCTGATCACCTATCCCGATCCGGTCTGGCTGTCGGTGCTGGCGCTGAATGCTGCCTTGTTCGCCTACAAGTACCGCGCCGATTTGCGCCGCCCGCTCGACCTGCGCCCCTCATTCAAGCGGCTCATATGGCGCTCGACCTGATCGCGCTCGCTGCTGGCCTGGCGCTGATCGGGATCGCGGGTGTCGCGATCCTGAACGCGCTGACGTTCGCGCGGCTGGCGGTCTCACAAGAGCAAGTGGGAACGCCAGTGCAATCTGAGGACATTACAGATGCGGGCATCCTCTCCCCTCAATCCCCTCCCCATCGCGATGGGGAGGGGACGAACCACAGGTTCAGGGGTGGGGATGTAAAAGCGGTTCAAGCAATTCACTCTGAATCGGCGTCTGAGCATCATGTATCGATCTGCATCCCGGCGCGGGACGAGGCGGATGTCATCGGCCAGGCGGTGCTCAGGCTGCGGGCGCAGACCTACGCCAACGTGGAAATCCTGATCCTGGACGATCATTCGAGCGACGACACGCGCGCGCTGGCCTTAGCCGCAGCGGAGGGTGACTCGCGCGTGCGGGTGATCGATGGCGCGGCACTGCCGGAAGGCTGGTTGGGCAAGAACTGGGCGTGTCAACAACTGGGCACGGCGGCGCGCGGCGACGTGCTCATCTTCACTGATGCGGACGTGCGCTGGGAGGCGGAGGCAGTCGCGGCGCTGCTGGCCGAGATGGAACGGACGCGCGCTGACCTGCTGACCGTCTGGCCGACGCAGACGACGATCACCTGGGGCGAGCGATTGGTCGTGCCGCTGATGGCGTTCGTCATCCTCGGCTATCTCCCGGCGCTGGCTGTGCATCATGTGCCTTTTGCGTCGCTGGCTGCCGCGAATGGGCAGTGTCTGTGCTTTCGCCGCAGCGCTTACGACCGGATCGGTGGGCATGAAGCTGTGCGCGACCGCATCGTCGAGGACATCGTCTTCGCGCGCTTGATCAAGCGGGCCGGGCTGCGCCTGCGCACCGCTGACGGCGGCGGGCTGATTGGCTGCCGCATGTACACCGGCTGGCGCGAAGTGCGCGATGGCTTCGCCAAAAACATCATCGCCGGGTATGGCAGCGTCTTCGGATTGCTCCTGGGCACGCTGTTTCACTGGCTGATTCTTCTGTTTCCGTGGGCGTGGCTGATCTGGCTCGTGCTCGCTGGCGGCACCAGCCCTGAGACTGTCGACTTCGCCGGTGCGCTCGGATTGTGTGTGCTTGGCGTCGGCGTGCGTGCGCTGACGGCGGCGGTCACACGCCAGCGCGTGGGCGATGCGCTGCTGCTGCCTGTGTCGGCGCTGTTGATGACGTGGATCGCGGCGCAGGCTCTCTGGTGGCAGATTCGCTATGGCGGTGTCCGCTGGAAAGGGCGGACGATCAAGGCGTGAGAAACGCCATCAGCTCTTGCATCATCAGTTCCGGCTGATCGCGCAGCAGGAGATGATCGCTTTCGGGCAGTTGGCGGATGGTGACATCCGGCAGCAGGCTGCGCGCCCGCGCCATCACCTGATCCGGCGGGAAGAAGAAATCGCGCACGCCGACCAGGATCAGCGTCGGCATCGTCACGCGCCGGAGCACATCGTTAGACAGCCTGGGCGGCGCGATGGCCGTGCGTAGTGACTGCGCCTGCGTCGAGGTCGCCAGCAGATCGAGCGTGTCGGCGTCAAGTTCGTGGTAGGACATGGCACCATACAGGCGCTCGTAGCCAGGTCTGCCACTCAGCGCGGCATAGGCAAGCAGACGCAGCCCGCCGACGATCTTGGCCGGGACGATCCCGCCGGGCACGAGCAGCGCCAGCTTGCGGACGCGCTCTGGATGGTGGGCGGCGAACAACAGCGACACCCAGCCACCGAGCGACGCGCCGAGCACCATCGTTTGCTGCACGCCCAGGCCGTCGAGCACGGCGGCGACCCAATCGGCCATGGCCGAGCCGCGCGTCGGCATCCGCACGCGGGCGCTGCGCCCCGTCTGGCCGGGCAGATCGATGGCGTAGGTGCGGAAATGGGCGCTGAATTCGGCGATCTGGCGCGCCCACAGGGTGGCATTCAGGCCCGCGCCATGCACGAGCAGCAGCGCCGGCGCAGCCGGATCGCCGCTGACAATCACGTGCGCCTGGCCGAGCGCCGTGTCGATGAAGCGCGTCTCACAGGGCTGCGGCCAATTGGCCAGGGCACGTTCGTAAAGGGCATCGCTTGCGGCGTTCATAATGACCTTCGGAGACTTCAACCGCGACATTCTCAGCATACGCGGGTCGCAGCGACAGCCATAGTGTCAAACTACACTATCCAGTGGTGAAGGCTGACCGTGAGCCGAGGGCGATCTACGACCCGGACCGGACGACCTGAACGGCAAGCTCGGCGGTCGCGCTGTTGCCGACCTGATCGTAGGCGATGGCTGTAAACGTCACGTCGCCGACGCCGGTCACATTCCAGCTAAAGCCGAATGGATACTGCTCCGCCGTGCCGATGAATTCGCCGTCTGCGTAGAACTCGACGCTGCGCATAGCGAGGTTATCGACGGCAATCGCCTCCAGGTTGATGACGCGGTCGCCAGGGAAGCGGAAGATCTGACCCGGTTCGCCCGCGCGCAGTTCGACCGTCGGCGGCGTATTATCGACGCTGACCTGGACAGCCTGCGACTCGCTGGTGCCATTCTGCATGACGACCGTCAGCAGCAAGCTGTAGATGCCGTTCAGCCCGCGCGTGTCCCATTCGCCGAGCACTCCGCCGGGCGGGACGACCGCCTGCGCCTCGCCAATGTCGATCCAGGCGGTGGGGTTGCGGCCTTCGCCGTAAGCAAGCTGGTACGACTGGATGTTCGGCGCGTCAATGCTGCCGCGCACCTGAACGACGCCGCCCACCTGATCGAACTGCGCCGGGGCGAGGATCTGCGCGGTCGAGAGGATCTCCGGGCGGCTGACGCTGTCGAATTCTTCCGGCGGCAGCGGCTGATTGTTGGCGCGCCACCAATCGAGCGCGGCATCCGGCGGGATGAAATAGACCTGCTGGCTGCGCAGCTCGGCGGGCGTGTTGACCGTGGCCAGCTGGCGCGTGCGGCTGTTGATGTCCACTGCCTGCCAGTAGGTGTCGCGGCGCAGCGCGGTTTGCATCCCGTCGAGGAAGATCTCCGTGCGCGGTGGGCAGACGCCATTCGGCAGCAGGCCAGAGCGCTCGCACACAGCCGCCTCGACGATATTGAACGGGCGCTCCCAGCGCGAGGCCGGGAGTTCGTCGCGTGTGTGGACGTACTCCATGATCCCGCGCCAGACGGGTGCAGCGCCCTCCAGCCCGAACGGGTCGAGCGTCATCGACTGTCCGTCGCTGCGGTTCATGACGACGCCGACGACGTAATCGGGCGTGTAACCGACCGTCCAGTCATCGCCCTGGCCACCGCGCTCCGGATCGCCGGCGACGCCGTTGACGACCGCGCCCGGCCGCGACAGATCGAGCGGCGTGCCCTGGCCGATGACACGCCAGCGCGTGCCCTGGTCGGCCAGGATGTCGTTGACCAGATAAGCCAGGCCGCGCTCCGGGATCGTGATCTGATTCGTCGCTACCTGCGCCTGATCGTACTGCCAGAGAACTTCGCCGTCCGGCGCTTCGATCTTGAGTACCGCGACCGGGTCGCGCACGCGGAAGCCGCGCCCGACCGGCTCGGTTGGTATGCCGCGCATCTGCCCCAACGAGGCGAAGACCGAGTAGGCATAGGTCATGTCCAGCACCGAGACGCCGCCGCCCTGATCCAGCAGCAGCACCTGCGCCGTGTCGTCCAGGCTGGTGATGCCCATCTGGTGCGCCAAGCGGATGATGCGGAACATGCCCTGTTCCTGCGCAACCTGCGCGGCGGGCGGGAGTAAGCCCGCGCTCATGGCATCGCGCAGGTTCATCGGGCCGCGGAAGGAGCCATCGGGGTTGGTCGGCGTGTAGATCAGACCTTCCTGTGCGCCGGGCAGCCGCGTCGGGATGTCGAGCACCATCGACGCCGGGTTGTAGCCGCCGAGAAAGGCCTGGAGATAGACGAACGGCTGGAGCGTCGGCCCTGGCTGGTGCGCGGCGGCGCGCGCATCGCCGACAATCGCGCGCAGTTCGCCCGTCTTCACGTCAATGACGACCACCGCGCCGGTATCCGGCGGCGTATTGCCGGTCAGCGCCACGTTGGGCACGAGCGCGTAGGCCGGGCAGGGCACGGCGCTGGCAGTCGCCTGCTCGCCGCGCACATGGCGCAGATAGCCCGTCAGAACGCAGTCTGCCTGCTGGTACAGATCGAGATCGAGCGCGGTCGTGATGCGCAGCCCACCGCGTGCCACCAACTGCGCGCCGTCACGGCCCAGGCTGTCGAGGATGTCTTCCGCCTGGCCGCGTGCATACAGCGCATACTCCGGCGCGACCTGCGGCGTCAGGCCGCTCGACGGGCGCACCGCCGTGACGGTGCCGACGGCGGTGTCGTAATCGGCGCGGGTGATCTGGCCGTTGTTGAACAGCGCGCGCAGCAAGTCCTGCTGCCGCCCCTGCGCCGCCACCCGGTTATCGAACGGGTTGTACTGCGGCGCGGTCGGGATCGCCGCCAGGAGCGCGGCCTCGTCCAGTGTCAGGCTGACGGCGGACTTGCCCAGGTAGATCTGGGCCGCGGCTTCGATGCCATAGGCTTCGTTGCCGTAGTAATTGGTGTTGAGATGCCACTCCAGGATTTCGAGTGGCGCATAGCGGCGGTTGATCTCGGCGACAAGGATGAGTTCGCGCAAGCGATCATCGTTGCTGACGCGCTCTGTCTGCGGCAGGATGACATTGCGCACCAGCCGTCCGGTCAGCGATGGATCGGGCGGCAGCGCCTCGAACAGGATGTGATCCCACATGCGTAGGAAAAGTACCAGCGGGTTGAAGCGCGTCGCCGTCAGGAAGTCCGGGTCTTCGGTTTGCAGGGTCGCCGCGAGCACGTAAGGCGGCAGCGAATCGAGCGAGATCACCGTGCGCTGATCGCCGAGCGGATCGCGCACCTGATAGAGCAGAGTCGATCCGCTGCGGTCGTACAGTTCAGTGATGCCACTGCGCGACTCGCGCGCGAAGGTATCCGCTGGTGTCGGCAGATCCTGGACGGCGCGGCTGTAGAAGAAGATCGTCGTGCCCATCATCGCCAGCAGCGGCAGGGCGATGAACAGGCCGAACAGCCCGACGAGCACATACGTCCAGGTTTGCCTGCGCGCATCCTGCGCGCGCTTGCGTTCGATTCGTTTGCGATGCCTGCGCACCACCTGTGAGATCGTCGCCAAGATTCGTCTACCTCACAATCGCGGCGCAGGGAGAGGGTATCGTAGGGGTTTGGCGCCACCAAACCCCCGTGCGTGGTCGATCATCCCTGTGGTTCACCGCCTGCGGGTGCTTCACCTTCTGCTGGTGACTCCGGTGGGGTGAACGGCGGGAAGCGCAGCACGCGGTTCGCGCCGCTGTCGACCACGTAGACATTGCCCGCGCTGTCGATGGCGATCCCGGCGCTGACCTGGAACTGGTTGCTGCCGAGCGGTGCATCACCGGGCTGGCCGAATGAGCCAACACAGTCGCCTTCAGGCGTGTAGACGAGTACACGTCCGGCGTCCGGATCGCTGACGTACAGATAATTGCGTTGGGCGTCGAAGGCCAGGTACGGGCGGTTGCCCACGTCGGTGTACCAGCCGCGCACGCGGAAATCGTACTGCGGGTTGCCGTCCAGACCGAAGACGCTGATGCGGCGGTTCCAGGTATCGGCGACGAACAGCCGCCCATCCGCGCTAATGGCGAGGCCGCTCGGCTCATTGAGCTGGCCGGGGCCACCGCCACCGCTGCCGATGTCGCGCTGGTAGTTGCCGTTGGCATCATAAACACGGATGCGTTTGTTGCCGGTGTCGGCGACATAGATATTGCCGTTGGCATCGACGGCGACATCGCGCGGCCCCCAGAACGCATCGACCGGCTGGAAGGGCGCGTCGTAACCGAACTGGCCCGCCTGTCCCCAACCGACCACGGGCAAGCCCTGGTCGTCGAGTACCTGGATGCGGTAGTTCCAGGTATCGGCGACAACGATGCTGCCGTCCGGTGCGACGGCGACGCTGTTCGGGCGGTTGAACGCCCCAGTCGAGCCACCGGCAGATATGTAATCGGCGACCGGCACGCCATCCGCGTTGAAGACGGCCACGCGGTTGCCGAACTCGTCGGCGACGTAGACGCGGCCATCATTGCCAATAGAGATACCCACCGGGTGGTTGAGCGCACCGCCTGCGGGCTGCTGGAAGATCAGATCCGCGCCCGTGGGCTGCCAGTTGGCGACGCACTGGTTGACAGCGGTCGCGTCGGCGGCGTTCTGCGCCAGCGCATCGCCCACGCCCAGCGACCAGATCTGCGCGGCTACGTCTTTGCGGACGTAGAAAGACATCGTCTCGCTGACCGGCCAGTTGGTCAGGCTGAAATCGCCGCCGGTCGCCTGACCGTAGGCGGTGTAATCGCGCGACCACCAGATGTCGAGCAGGCCCTCGCGGAGCTGCGCCGAGACCGGGTTGCTGCCGGAAAAGTCGAACACCGTATCCACGCGCTGGGCATTGAGATTGAAGTAGTCCTGCATCGGCCACCACATGCGCGTGTAGTCGAAGCGCACGTAGCGATCTTCGAGCAGCGGCTCGACGCGCCCGCGTATATCGGAACTGGCGTAGACGGCCACGGCGTCATTGAGCGTGCCGGGCGACGGATCCTGGCCGAAGTAGGTTGCAAAGCGCAGATGGCGGAAGTACCAGCTTGCCGGCCAGGCATTGCCACCCCAGGCGAAACGGATGTCCATGCCGTTGGTCGTGCGGCGGCTGATGTCTTCGATCTGATCCATCATCAAGCGCCAGCCGGGCGCGCCGTGGGCATAGACCAGGAATTCGTTGGCGCGGTCGTAATTGATGAAGGACGCCGTCCAGGCCGCGCGGAAGGTCAAGAACGCGAGCATGACGAAGGCAGCCACGCCGATCATATGGCGCAGATGCAGTCCGCCGGTGATGGCGCGCACGCGCCAGATGGCATAGGCGACAACGACGACGACGACGATAGCGGCGATCCACGCGCCGGTTTCGGAAAGCTGCGTTTGCATCAGGCCGAAGATGTTGCGCCCGATCAGGAACGGCTGAACGATCTGGAAGGCCGCGATAATGAGCAGCGGCAGCAGCAGGAGATAGAGCCAGCCGCGTTTGTTGAAGCGCGACCAATCCGTGTGAGTGAAGATCGTCCCGAAATACCAGGCAGTCAGGAACATCATCGGGATGGTCATGTGCGTGCCGAGCCAGGGCATTTTCTCGCCTGCCAGCGTGTACGCGATCAGGTTGAGCACGCCGAGGTAGGCGAAGAAAGGCACGAACGGCAAGCGCTTGAGCCAGAGTTGTTTCTGGCCTGCGCGCACGATGTCTGCATCGGTCGGCGCAAACGGCAGCGATTCGATCTTGAGCGGATCGCCTTCGACGGCGGGGGCGCTCTCGGCGCTCAGGACGGCGCGGCGCTGCATCTCGTCAGCCAGTTCGACCGTCTCGATCTCCTGGCGGCGCATACGCCAGAAGCCGACCATACCGGCCAGCATCGCCAGGATGCTGCCGATGATCGGCAGGAATTCGTACATCGGTAAGACGATGACTTGATAGTAGTAGTTCGGCTGGCTGCCGCGCCGGGTTGCCTGCTCGCCCAGCCAGTAGCCCAGGCTGCCGATCACGCCCGTCCAGATGCCGTTAGGGTTGGTGAACATGGTCGTGAAAAAGAAGAAGAACGGTATCCAGAAGCAGGCGGCGATGATCAGCCAGCGTCGCCAGTTCCAGACGACGCCGACAACGATTGAGATCGCCAGCAGCGGCAGGCCGGAGAGGATCGCGCGCTGGATGCCGAAGGGCGAGTAGTCTTTGGGGTTCGCGCCCGCCATGACGATGATGACCGGCGTCAGCCATGGCAAGAGCAGTGTGCCCATCAAGATGAGCATGTCCAGTTCGCGGAAGCGATGGAGCGTGCGCCACCATCCGGCCTGATAGGAATACAGAACGCCGATGATGACAGCCCCGGCCACGACCCAGGCAGCGATGATCGGCAGGTCGCTGGTGGTGGCCGTTTGCTCGACCGGCGCGGCTTCGCCGGGGGCTTCCGGAACCGTGGCCTGAGCGCGCGCAGGCTCGAACGACAATTCCTCGATATAAATAAAGCCGATGCAGACGACCGCTGCCAACAGCAGCAGCACGATGACTTCACCCCAGCGCGCCCGCGCCAGGCCATTGCGAAAGGCCCAGAGCGCGGTTGCGACCACCACGGCAATCGCTACCACGGCCAGCAGCAGCGTCCAGTTGAAGAACGAAGCTGCGTCCAGGCTGATCGGCGCGCCGCTGAACAGGACGCTGATCTGCGAGGATAGGTGGGCCAGGCGGTCGGTCAGCGTCGGGTAGGGCTGGAGCGCGATGTTGAAGATGACGTACATCAACACGGCAACCGTGCCGCCGACCAGCACCGAAAGGACGATGAAGTTGAACAACGAGCGCGACGGCACTTTGCGGATGTGCTGATAGAGGCGCACGATCCAGTAGAGTGTCATGAAGCTGCCGAAGATGGCGAGGTAGATAAAGCCGGTTTCTTTCGACCCCATCATGAAGAGCATGGCGGCGGCGCAGATATAGAGCCAGCGCGCTTTGCGGCGCAAATGCCGTGGGCCGTCCAGATACATGAAGAAACAATAGATCATGAGGAAGGCGTAGAAGATGTTGGGCGTGTCCTCACGAATGTAGCGGTTGTAATACATCCAGATCGGCGAGATCAGCAGCATGAGCGCCAGCAAGAGCGCGCCCCACTTGCCCAACCAGCGGCGGAACAGCAGCGGGAAGCCTGCCGTCATGATCACGCCGAGAATGGCAGGGTAGATGCGCGCGGAAAAATCGTTATCGCCGAAGAGCGAATAGAAAAAGGCCGTCACGTGGAACAGAATCGGGCCGTGCATCAGCGGCGTATGCTGGAAAACGCCGGTCGTGTAGAGGTTGTACGAGAACTGCGTGTGCAGGCTCTCGTCATGGCTCATGACCCGGTCACCCAGGATGTAAAAGCGCGTGAAGATCGCCAGGATCAGGATGGCGATATAAGCAGCCGTCTCCCAATTCAGGGTGATGCCGCTGAGCAGCCCACTGCGCGCGGCGCTGCGGGGTTCTGGGCGAAGGTTGGTCGAAGGCAGAATGGCACTCATAGCTGGTTTCGCAGTCTTTAAGGCGTATCGGTTGCAATGATCTTCGGCGCATCGTTGCGAACGATGGCGGGAGTCTCGGCACGCTCGTCGTTCGTAGCTAGCGGCGCTGGCTCTGTATCACGGCTGGCATCCGGCGTCGCCATGACGACGACGTGGCTGACGATGGCTTCGGTGGTGTCTGTTTGCACGCGCGGTGTCGGCTGTGTCGGCAGCGCACGCACCTGCTCGGCGCTGAAACGCCAGGGCAGAATGACCGCCAGCACGAGCACGACCATCGCCAGACTGTAGCGCATCCGCCAGTGCCCATAAGCGGGGCGCTGTGGGCGCATCTCCGCCTGAATGCCGCGCCAGACCTGCGCCAACTGCGGTGCGTCGGCTATGCCGATCAACGGCATCGTGGCGCGCAGTTCGGCGTCCACGTCGCGCAGGTTGCGATAAAACGCGTAGCAGGCCGCGCAGCCATTCAGGTGCAGATGCACACGGCGGCGGCGGCGCGGCGGCAGCTCTCGGTGGATGTAGGCCGGGATGTCCGCCCGGCAGCGGCGGCAGGTGTAGGTCTTCATCATTCAATCGCCAGGCTCAGATGACGAGGGGGTGAACAGAATTGTGCGCCCGTGTTCATCACGCATCGCTCTCAATAACTCAACAGCTCTTCCAGCAGATACTCACTCGTTGGTCGCAACATTCCGGCCAGCGCTTCGGTCGCCAGCCGTACACGGCTTTCCGCCGTTTTGGCCGGGCAGTCCATAACCTCGGCGATCTCGCGGTAGGTCAGCCCGTGGCCGTAGCGCAGGACAAGCGCCTCGCGCAGGCGCGGTTGCAGCCGGCCGAGCGCCTTTTCCAGCGCTTCGCGCGCATTGCGGTGGGCAAAGGCGGCTTCCGGCGATTCGCTCTTCGGCGCGGCGAGCGGGTTATGCAGCAAGGACGAAATATCCAGCAGCGGCACCCGGTTGCGCCGGTAGAGATTGCGGCAGCGGCAGATCGCTATCGTATACAGCCACGTTTTGAACGAGGCTTTGGCCGAGTCGTAACGACGCAGGCTCTTGAAGGCATAGACAAAGGCATCCTGTGTGATGTCTTCGGCATCATCATGGTTGAGCAGCAGGTTGTAGCACAGGCGATACACACCGCTCGCGTACAGCTCGTAGAGCGCCGAATACCCCGCCTGGTCGCCGCGCAAACACGCCGCGATGTGGGCCTCGCTCGTTTCCTGTAAAGTCGGCTCCGGTGAGTTCAAGCGCCCTGTCTCCACATGGTGATTGCCTTTGCCGTTCGATGCTGTATACACAAGGATCGCACAACTTCCTCACGAATCTCAATAGCCAGTTGCAGGATGCGGCGGTGCGTCCCTCCTCATGGGTATTCTATGTGTATAGACTTCTTTCATGTGCGTGCAAGGCAGGGAATGCTACACTAACAATGCATCAGTGTTGCAGGCAGGCATCAGGCATTATGCAGCATAGGAATCCTCAGAAACAACTGATCGAACTTGAACATCAAGTTGCCATTCTCACACGCCTTTCCGAAGTCAGTACCGTCCTGAACTCCACCATCAGGCTCCAGCCGCTGCTGGCATCGATCATGAACATTGCCGCCGAGATCACCAACGCAGAAGCGGCCTCCGTACTGCTGCTAGAGCACAAGAGTAATACACTGCGCTTCGCGGCGACGACGACGGAAGGCGGCAGCGGGGCCAGTCTCATCGGCCAGGAAGTGCCGCTGGATAACAGCATCGCCGGGACAGTGCTGCGCGAGCGCAAAGTGCTCGTCGTCAACGACGTGCGCCAGGACCCGCGCCACTACCGCAAGATCGACGACAGCAACGCCTTCCAGACGCGCTCCGTGCTGGGGGTGCCCTTGACCTCCAGGAACCGCGTCATCGGCGTGCTCGAAGCGATCAACCGGCGCAAGCTGCCCTGGACAGCCGAAGACGTGCACTATCTCTCGATTTTGGCGGCGCAGGCAGCCGTTGCAATCGATGGCGCGCAGTTGGTGAACCGCCTGCGCAAAGCCAACAAAGAACTGGCGAAGCTGGATCAGCTCAAAAACGATTTCATCGCAGTGGCTTCGCACGAACTGCGGACGCCGCTCGGCGTCATCCTCGGTTATGCGAGCTTCTTGCAGGAAGGCGACAACCCGGAGGTGAATGATTTGGCCTCGAAGGTGGTCGGCAGTGCCTTGCAACTGCGCCGCATCATCGAAGACCTGACCAACCTGCGCTATCTGCAAACCGACGAAACCGATCTTGTGCGCCAGACGCTGCTCCTGGACGAACTTGTCTACGAACTACTGGCGGATGTGCGCGGACTGGCGGATGCCAAGGGACACCGGCTGGATGTGCAGATCGTGCCGGGCATTCGCATCTCGGTGGACCGAGGCTGGATGGGTATGGCGATCAGCAATCTGTTGATGAACGCGATCCGGTTCACGCCGGATGGCGGGGCGATCACGATCAAGGGCGAAATCAACAACCGCCGGGAGGCGGCGCTGAGTGTGCAGGATAACGGCATCGGCCTCGAACCCGATCAGCTTGAGAGAATCTTCGAGAAGTTCTACCAGGTGGAAGATCCCATGACGCGCCATCACGGCGGCCTGGGCGTGGGCCTGAGCATCGCCCAGGGGCTGGTCCAGGCGCATGGGGGGCGCATCTGGGCGGACAGCCCCGGTCTGAACCATGGCACGACCTTCACCATCACGCTGCCGCTCGCGCCTTAGCCGTTGGCGCCCGGCAGCCGAGATACGCTATGCTTTGCGGAGAGCGGCGCATCGTCGATCACTGCGCGTAATGCTTGCCGCCAAAAATGCCAAACTCATCTGAATTACTCGTTACTCATCACCTTTTTTGGGAGAACAAGCTCATGTCGATTAAACTCACCTGGCTCGGTCATTCGGCATTCCAAGTTCTGATCGATGGGCATCCGGTGCTGTTCGATCCATTTCTGAGCGGCAATCCGGTCGCGGCGGCGTCGCCGACGCAGGTCAGCGCGGAAATCATCTTCCTGTCGCACGCCCACGGTGATCATTACGGCGACACGGTTGCGATTGCCAATCGCACTGGCGCGAAGGTCGTCGCCAATAACGAGATCGCGATCTACATCGCCAGGCAGGGGGTCGCGGCGACGCACGGGCAGAATCCCGGCGGCAGCTTCGACCATGGCTTTGTCATCGCCAAGTGGACGGTCGCCTTCCACAGCTCGTCATTCCCGGATGGCACTTACGGCGGCGCGCCGAATGGCTTCATCCTGACCGCCAAGGCGAGCGGCAAGAAGCTCTATTTCGCCGGTGATACGGCGCTGTTTTCGGATATGTCGCTGATCGGCGATCACGGCATCGACATCGCTTTCCTGCCCATCGGCGATAACTACACCATGGGTATCGAAGATTCGGTCAAAGCGGTGAAGCTCATCCGCCCGCGCTACGTCGTGCCGATGCACTACAACACCTTCCCGCTGCTGGCGCAGGACGCCAACGCCTGGGCAGAGCGCGTCAAGGACGAGACGGCAGCCATGCCGGTCGTCTTGCCCTTTGGCGGCAGCTTCGAACTCGATTAGCTATTTCTGGTCTTTTTTCGGTTTTTGTGGCCTGGGGATCACGTCGCTGATACTCGGTTCGACGCGCTGATTGGCCTCGGTCTGGCCGATGCCTTCGTGCCACTCGTCGGCGAATGCACCCAACGGCTGTGTCAGTACCAAACCGCCGAGATCGCGGGCGATGATCTCGATCACCTGCGGCCTTATCCACGTCGCTGAATCGACCTGGACGGCGACCGCGCCCGCGTCCAGATAATCGCGTGCGTCCTGAGCGCTGTGGATGCCGCCCGCGCCAATGACCGGCACCGACGACGCGCGCACCATCTGCCCGACGAGCCGCAGCGTCATCGGCTTGACCAGTGGGCCATAGACACGCCCGGAGATCAGCCGTCCACTGGCATCGCGGGCAGTGCCCCGCGGCGCGGCGCAGACGACGACCGCATCCGCACCGGCGTCGGCGCAGGCGCGCCCAATCGGCAGCGCATCTTGATAAGGCACGCGGACGATCAGCGGTTTTTCCAGCGCTTCTGCCGCCTTGACCAGGCGGGCGGCGTCCTGCGGTGGCGTCTCATCGCCAATGCCCAACTCGACGGCGGCGATGCTGTCTTCCTCGTCGATGCGCTCACAGGCACGGCGAATCTCGTCGGTTGACGCGCCGATCAGGTGCAGGATGACCGGCAGATGCAGCTTGCGCCACTTGCCCGCGTAGGTCTCCAGCACTTTGGACAGGCCGGGGTTGGGCAGACCGCTGTGGACGAGCACGCCTGACTCCAGTTCGACCACGCGCGTGCCGGATGCCGGGCTGCGCGGGTAGAGCGTGACCGGGTTCGTCACCAGCGCGCCGAGCTTGTCCAGCTTGATCAGCCCCTTGTATTCGTCGGCGAAACCCAGCGTGCCTGCGGCGGGCATGACCGGCGAATCGAGCAGGAGACTGTCTTTGCCAGCGCGCGTGATCTGAAAAGCCATCGGCTTACTCCTGCGGACGCATCGCGATGTACAGGCCGCGCCCCAGGCCTTTCGGATCGTATTCGACGGTCAGCCGGGCTTCCTTGAACGCCGCCATGTACTGATCGTGCGTGAACAGCCCCAGGCTGTGGCGTTCGCGGAAGGTCTCAATTCCCACCGGCGTCGCCACCATATAGTGGAAATCGAGGATCGAGACGGTGCCCTCGACTTCGCCGACGCACATGCGCGCGATCTTGAGATCCGTCTCATCGACAAAGCGCGCGGTGACTTTGCCAGGGATGAATTCGCCCGGCGCGAGCCACGGCTCGATGATCAGGACGCCGCCGGGCGCGAGATGCCGCCCCATGTTGGCGATGGCGCGCCGCATCCGGGGCAGGGTGCGCGTGTAACCGATGCTGCTGAACATGCAGGTGATCATGTCGTACTCGCGCCCCAGGTCGAAATCGATCATGTCGCCAACGTGAAACGGCACGTCCGGCAGGCGGCGGCGGGCGATGTTGAGCACCCCACCTTCGTCGAGGTCGATGCCTTCCACCAGATAGTAATGCTTGAGCTGCACTAGATGCTTGCCGGTGCCGCACGCAACGTCGAGCAGGGCGTTGCCCACCCGGCGGCGGTGGGTGTGGATGATCTCGTGAATGGCCGATGCCTCGGCGGCGTAGTCTTTGTAAGCGTAGATCAGGTCGTAATAGGCAGCAGACTTGGTAAACATGGGACCGACCAGCATGGCTGTGATCGCGAATGAGACTCCTACAGGATACCCAATGTGAGCCGGAAACGCGACTTGACAAACTGATGAAAACTAATATCATTAGCTATGAACACTAACGACATTAGTTTTTGGGGAAGCAATGAACAACGAACCGGAAAAGCGGGCAACCACCATGGCCTCGATCCTGCTTCGTCTGGAAGGGGGCGTCGTGCTCGCTTCCGCTATCGCCGCCTACGCGTATACGAACGGTAACGGCTGGGCGTTTGTAGGGCTGCTGCTTGCGCCCGACCTCGCCATGCTCGGCTATCTCGCCAACGTCCGGCTGGGCAGCCTGCTTTACAATATCGCCCATTTCTACGCGCTGCCTGGCGCGATCATCGCGGCGGCGCTGCTGACGAATACGCCTGTGCTGCTGCACATTGGCCTGATCTGGACGGCGCACATCGGCATGGATCGACTAATGGGCTACGGGCTAAAATATCCGACGCACTTCAAAGACACGCATCTCCAACACGTCTAGGATCGCCCGCCATGCCCTACCCGGCACAGGTCACGCCCGAACGCATTGTTGAACAGGCCGCCGACATGATCGAGGCCGAGGGCGTCGATGCGCTCTCGCTGGGACGGCTGGCGAACGCGCTCGGCATCAAAGCGCCATCGCTGTATCGCTATTTCGATGGCAAGACGGCACTTTTGCGCGCGGTCAACCTGTTGACGAACGAGCGCCTGGTCTCTGCCATGCACACCGCCGGCGACGCGGCTGCTCATGATGCGCATGACCGCCTGCTGACGATGATGCGCGCCTACCGCGTCTTCGCTCACACGCGTCCGGCTGCGTACATGCTGGCATATGGCGATACCACCGCCCAACCGGATCCCGATGCGCTGTTGGCATTGGCACTGCCGCTCCAGGCCGCCGTCGCTGCATGGTCGGGCGAGGCAGGTTCGCTGACAGCGCTGCGCGGCCTGTGGGCGCTGGTGCATGGCTACGTCGCGCTCGAACTCACACACAACTTCCAGCGCGGCGGCGATCTCGACGCCACCTTCGACCAGATCGTGCACGTCTATCTGGCAGGGCTGAAGATGCTCACAGAGTAATTGCCTTGAACAGGTTCGAGCAGATGAGAGGTGGGAAAATTGAACCGCAAAGGCTCAAAGGACACAGAGCAGGATTCTTTGAATTACCTTTGCGTGCTTCGCGGTTTTGCGGTTCAAACGAATATCTATCGCCCAGCCCGATTTTGCTGCGGCGGCCCGAACCCGCATCTGATCACTGCTTGCGCTCTCGCCGGGCTTGCGCTTCAATTGATGATGCAAACAGGGGGAGAGTAGAGCGATGACCACGCAGCAACCATGGACATTCGAGTCGTTGGCGCAGGCCGGGCGTGCGACCTTCGAGCAAATCTTGTGCCATAACCCGCCGCCAGATCCGGCGCAGCTTGCCGGTTACGTCTACAAGGGCTGGAACGACGGCTTTATCACCTATCTGACCGGGCGCAAATTCAAGAAATGCTTCTGGCAAGATGGCGACGGCGGCCAGGGCTGCAACCTGGTCATCATGTACGATTTCAAGGAGTATCGCGGCGAGTGGCGCGAGGTCAGCCTGTTCGGTCAGACGCTGCGCGCGGGCTATTACGGAATTCAAGAGGTACCGCAGGCCAGCAGCATCGCCGAGTACGTGCCTTACCAGCCGCTCAAGCTGCTCAACTACAACGTCGGGCGCAACACGTGGCTCAACCTGCCGCTGCGCACGATCCGCGACGTAGTGGCGCTGCCCAACCCGGATACTCACGAACTCGTGCTCGGCAAAGCCTACATCCAACTGCTGCCGCTGTCGCTGGTCTTCGTCAGCTACTTCGTGCTGGGAATGCGCGAGCCGCTCTCGGCGGATTTCGTGCGCTAGATTGCGTCTGAGTCCATAAGGCGTGGCGGCCCCAAGTCTTCCCCGTTCAATTCCTGGACGCGCAGGGCTATAATGGCCATATTCCGCATTCTCCAGTCACAAGCAGGCGGCATATGCTCGACAAACTCGCGCAGATCGAAGCGCGCTACGACGAACTCGAACGGCTGATGGGCGATCCCGCCATCATGAATGATTACACCAAGATTGCCGAGTACAGCAAGGAACGCACCGGGCTGGAAGATATCGTCCGCGCGTACCGCAAGTATCGCCAGCAGATGAAGCAGCTCGAAGAAGCGCGCGAGATCATCGCCACGGAAAGCGACGCCGATCTGCGTGCGCTGGCTCAGGAAGACATCGCCGCCATTGAAGAAACCATGCCCGAACTCGAACAACAGCTGAAACTGCTGCTGCTGCCGAAAGACCCGCGCGACGACAAGAACGTCATCATGGAGATCCGCGCGGGCGCGGGCGGCGACGAAGCTGGCCTGTTCGCTGCCGATCTGTTTCGCATGTACAGCTATTACGCCCAGGCGCGCGGCTGGAAGACCGAAGTCATCGACCAGAACGAGACCGGCGTCGGCGGCTTCAAGGAGATCCGCTTCGAAGTCCGTGGGCGCGGCGCGTTCAGCCGCCTGAAGTACGAGGGCGGTGTGCATCGTGTCCAGCGCGTGCCGGAGACGGAGAGCCAGGGGCGCGTGCATACGAGCACGGTCACGGTCGCGGTGCTGGCGGAGATGGACCCGGTCGATGTGAACTTTAGCTGGAACGACGTGCGCCTGGATACGTTCCGCGCGGGCGGCGCAGGCGGTCAGAACGTCCAGAAGAACGAAACCGCCGTCCGGCTGACGCATATCCCGTCCGGACTGGTCGTGGCCGTCCAGGATGAGCGCAGCCAGGGGCAGAACAAAGAGCGCGCCGTGCAGATCATGATCGCGCGGCTGTATGAGATCGAGGTCGAGAAGCAGCGGGCCGCGCTCGAAGGCGAGCGGCGTGGGCAGGTCGGCACCGGCGAACGCTCGGAAAAGATCCGCACCTACAACTTCCCGCAGAACCGCGTCACCGATCACCGCGTCGGCGTCACCAGCTACAACCTGCCGGCGATCATGACCGGCGACATCGACCAGTTCATCGACGCGCTGATCACGCAGGATCAGGCGGAGAAGCTCGGCGGCGGTGTCAAGCTGGCCGCTGCGGTCGATGAGGATTAGCGACGCGCTCCACAGCGCCCGTGAACGTCTCAAAACAATCACCGAATCTCCCGGCGCGGAGGCGCAGTCGCTGCTGGCTGCGACGCTCGGCGTTGACCGTGTTCATCTGCTGACCTATCCAGAGCAGTCGCTCACGCCGATGCAGAACATTGCCTTCGAGACACTCGTGGCGCGGCGCGCGGGCGGCGAACCGCTGCCCTACATCCTGGGCAGACGCGCCTTCTTCGACCGTGATTTCTTCGTCAGTCCCGCCGTGCTCATCCCGCGCCCCGAAACCGAACTCTTGCTAGAAGCGGCACTCGCGTTTGCGGCAGAATGCGAGCCGGGCATCGCGGTCGATGTCGGCACGGGCAGCGGCGCGCTGGCGGTCACGTTCGCAGCACACCAACCCGGCTGGCGGGTCTGCGCGGTCGATGTCAGCCCGGCGGCGCTGGCGGTCGCTGAGCACAACGCCGAACGGCATAGTATCGCCGAGCGCATCATCTTCGTCGCGGGTGATTTGCTCACGCCGCTAATTGCGCAAGCTGTGCGTGTCGATCTGATCATGGCGAACCTGCCTTACATCCCCAGCCAGATCGCTGCCGCGCTCGACGTAAGCCGCCACGAGCCTGCGCTCGCGCTGGATGGCGGCGCGGACGGCCTAGCGCTGATCCGGCGGCTGCTCGATCAAGCACCGGCGCTGGTCAATCCCGGCGGTCTGCTGCTGCTCGAAATGCAGTTCGATCAGGGGGCGGCGATCACGGCGCTGGCGCAGGCGGCGCTGCCGGGCGCGCAGATCGACATCATCCGCGATTACACCGGGCACGAACGCATCGTCCGCGTCCGCAGTTAGGCTCACGCCAATCGAACCCGCAGTTTCGACAGCGTCTTTCTATCCTTTCACCCCAGAACTGGCCACGCCTTCAATGAAATAACGCTGCGCCAGAATGAAGATGATGATCGGTGGCAAAATCGCGACCGCCGCGCCAGTCAGCACCAGATTTGGCTGGTCGGCGAACACATTGCGCAGGCGAATCATCGAGAGAGTCAGGACGTGATTCGCCGTGTTGCCTTCACCGATAATCAACAGCGGCCAGAGGAAACTATTCCAGGCGTACAGGAACGAAAAGATCGCCAGGGTCGCGATTGCAGGTTGGCTGAGGGGCACGAAGATCGTCCAGAGGATGCGCAAGCGGCTGGCGCCGTCCATCAAGGCCGCTTCTTCGATCTCCTTGGGAATCGTGATGAAGAACTGCCGCAGCAGGAACGTGCCGTACGCTGTGAAAATCCAGGGCACGATCAACGAGACGAGTCGGTTCTCCCAGCCAATGATCACCATGACGCGGTACATGGGGATGATCAGGACGACAAACGGGATCATAATTGAGCCAAGGTAGACCAGAAACAGTGTATTGCGCCCGCGAAACTGCACACGTGAAAAGGCGTAGCCGCCAAAAATCGACGTGACCAACTGCCCGGCGACCACGCCCAGCGTGACAATCGTGGTGTTGACCAGCGCCCGGTTCAGGTTGAGTTCGTCGAAAGCGCGATTGTAGTTCGAAAACTGGAAGTCGATGTATTCGGAAAGCGGCGCAGTCCGAGCGACGGCGTAGGTGAAGATCTCGGGATCCTCCGGATCAACGAATTTGTCCATCGCTCCCCGGTAGGCCAGCAAGAGCCGCTGAGTTCCGCCTTCAGCCGGGACTTCGTAAACGTCGAATTCGGATTGCTCGCCATCCGCGCCCTGGAGTGCAACGGTCTCACCCGTCGCAACCGCCTCGTCCAGGGGAACCTGCGAGAGAATATTGCTGTCGCGCGGAGAATCGACGTTCACCTGATCTTCAGCGGTGAAGAAGCCGAAGGTTGTGCGCTCGCCTTCGACCAGAACGAAATCACGCTCGACGCCGTCGACGGTGAAGCGGTAGATCGGCAAGGTCTCGCCATTCTGCTCGCGTGTTTCCGCCGAATACGGAAACAGACGCGGCGGAAAATGAAACACGTCGCTCGAGTTCTTGAACGAGGTCATCATCATATAGATGAACGGGAAAATCATGAGGAAGGCGAAAAACGTCAGCAGCAGGTAGGCGATAGCCCGCGGCAGGTAGGTATTCCAAAGTGTTCGTTGCTGAGGTGTCATGGTTTATCCCCTCTAGCCTTCGTACGCGTTCGCGCGCTGTAGGCGGAACTGCGCCAGTGTCACCAGGAAGATCAGCGCAAATACGACCCAGGCAATGGCCGAAGCGTAACCGAAATTGAAGCGGAAGAAGCCCTGATTGTAGAGATAGTACACTGACGTTACCGCGTTCTCCGGGATAGGCAGCGCGGGGAACAATGCATAGGGTTCGTTGAAAACCTGCAAGCCGGTGATGACGGTGGTGATGACGACGAAGAACGTCGTTGGCGCGAGCATCGGAATGGTGATGTAGCGCAGCGTGCGCCAGCCATCCGCCCCGTCAATTGAGGCGGCTTCGTGCAGTTCGTGGGGAATGCCCTGCAATCCTGCAAGGAAGAGCACGGTGTTGAAGCCGATGACCTGCCACGCCGAGAGAATGACCATCGAAATCAGAACCGTGCCCGGCCCGGTCAGCCAGGCGATCTGCGGATCGACAATTTGCAGCCCCAGCCCGTTCAGAGCATTGACGACACCGGTGATGGCGTAGTTAATGTAGCCAATCGTCGGATCATAGAGCCAGCGCCAGATTAACGCGGTGCCGACCACGGCTGCCACAGACGGTATAAAGTAGATGGCGCGGAAGAATTTCACGCCCGGCAACTTCGAGTTGAGCACAAGCGCCAACCCCAGCGCCGGGATCACGCTCAAGGGAATGAGGATGAGGCAGTACACGATTGTATTGCGGAGGCTAAGCCAAAACAGCGTGTCTTTGGCGCCAATAACGTAGGTCGTGCCGAACAGATCAAGCGCACCAAGCGGAGTGTAACCGAAGGTCAGGGCGCTCTGGAGCGCCGCACCCGCCTCGGTGAGCGGCATGACTTCCAATGCGAAGATGTTGGCGTAATTCGCCAGCCCGGTGATCTGAGGCACCTGTCCGACGGTGCTGTCAGTAAACGAAAGATAGAAAGAAAGCAGAAGCGGTCCGGCAAAAAAGATCGCGAATCCGATAATGTTGGGCGACAGCATCAGCCAGCCCTGCCAGGCAGCCTTCTGATCCATCGTTTCGCTGAAATAACGCCCGGCCTTGAGCAAGTTCCACGCCACCAGCGCGAACACGACCAGCAGAATGGTCGCCGCCCAGGTGATCGGGTTGGCGTAGGCGCTGAGGATATTATTGGCAAACGTCAGGAAATTGGAAAAAAAAAGGACGACGATCAGTGTCGCCATGCCAAGCAGCCCGCCGATTGTCTCCAGCCGCCGTCCCAGCTCGCCCTCGGACAGGCGTCCGCCGAGCCAGTACAACGCATAAGCGATGGGTAAGCCGAGCAGCATCCAGGGATTGGCCATGATCCCGTCGACGATCAGCTCGAAGCTGAGAAAAAAGCCCCAGAGATGAATGAGCGCAATCGCGCACAAGACGATACCCACGTATTGCAGCACCAGCGCGACATAGCGTCCGTTTATCTTGTGACGGAGCAATTGGACACTGCTGTATGCCGCCATGAGTCCTGGGAGCAGTGACAGCGCCGCGACAAATAGGATCACGGGTCTGCCCAGGCGCACTAACTGCTGAACCGCAGTGCTATCGCTGGTCGTTGCGCTCTCAATGTTGAAGACAGTGAACGCCAGCAGTAAAGAGCCAAGAATGATGCCCACATTGAGTGCGATGCTGGCGGGAATGACAAGTGGCATCGACTCGATCTCGCCAAACCGCGTTCGTCGTATTGACTGATTCGTCGTGCCCATCACACATTCCTTTGATGAGGCTTAAGCGTGACTATAACGCATCATTCGTATGAAGTATTAAGCTGGCCCGGCGGTCAAGAGGCTGCTCGACCGCCGAGCCGTTCACGGCGCTACGTCAAGGTATAGTCGCTGCGGATCACATGCCCGCAGAGAACAATGGCGCGACGGTATCGCAGATGGTGTCAGCGAATTCCTGTGCGGTCATCTCACCGTTAAAGACGGCGGTTACACCCGTCCCGTAAGCCTGATCGACTGCGGGCCAATCGCCAAAGAACAACGGCGCTTCGGTGCGGACATCGGCAGCAGTCGTGCCGTCAATGAACGCCTGATTGTTGACGCCGCTGTCCGGCAGCGTGCCGAGGAACAGGTCGATTGCTTCTTGTGTCGCGCGGCTGGGAATATTCGCACCCAGGCTGGCAATCTGCCCCTGAATTTCAGCGCTCGTCAGTCGCGTGACCAGATCCCACGCTTCTTCCGGATGGGCCGTATTCGCATTGACCACATAGGCACCCCAGAAGAGCCAGTTGGTCGCTTCACCCGAGGGGCCAATCGGCAGCGGCGCCACATTCCAGTTGAAATCGGCGTTCGCAATCGTGCCCGGGGTCGCCCAGCGCCCATTCAGGAACATGCCGACGCTGCCGGCCAGGAACGGCGGTTCGCTGTCGGTGCCCCAGGGGACGGCTGCGCCGCTATCGAACAGGCTGGCGGCAGTTTCCAGACCGGTGACTGTCCCGGCATTGTTCAGACCACAGGCGGTGAAGTCTTCGTTGAAGAAGCCGCTGCCTGCCGCGTTAACGAAGTAACCCCAGTTCGCCCACCACGCGTTCATGCCAAAGCCATAAATGTCTGCACCAAGCTCGTTGATCGCTTCGGCAGATGCGACAAACCGCTCCCATGTCCAGTCATCACCGCCGGGATAATCCATGCCCGCTTCATCGAACAGGTCGGCGTTGTAGTAGATGGCGAACGCGGACACGTCGCGTGGAAGACCCCACAGGGCAGCCATACCTTCTTCGACCGGAGTCGTCAAGAAGCCCATCGGCCCGGCGTAGAAATCACTGGCGCTGAATTCTGGATCAGCACTGGAAAGATCGTTCAGGTTCAGGATCAGGCCGGCTTTGGCAAAGCGCGCCACGTCGGTCCCAGGAATCCAGAACACATCAGGCGCGGTTCCGGCCTCAATCTCGGTCACGAGCACGTCCTGATAGCTGGCGCTCTCCGAACCGCCCGGTTCGTAGACCAGCGTCACGCCATCCCACGCAGCATCGATCGACTCACTCGCAGCGGAGTAAACGTCGATTTCAGCCTGATTGTCTGGACGCGTGCGCCAGCGCAGTGTGACGTCTTCCTGCGCACTGACAAATGTCGCTGTCAGTGACAGCGTGAGAATCACCAGTAGTCCCAGTGAGATCAGCATACGTTTCGTCATTATGAACTCCTTAAACAGCCTATTGATCGCGGCGAAACCTGGAACACTTCCGATCTTGAATGTGCCATTAACCTCCTATAACAATCGGTGTCAGGATGATCAGGATTCTCGTGACACGGGCGCTGTCGAAGCGCGTGAAACGAGCTGGGTTGGCAGAACAACCGACTGCACGGGCTTGCCTTCGATCAGATCGAACAGCAGTTGTGCGGCAACCTGCCCGGATGTCGGCGCCTGATTGAAAATGGTCGTCAGCGGCGTCGCAAAACCGGCGGCAGTCGGGATATCGTCATAACCGATCACGGAAATGTCTTCCGGAACGCGCTTGCCCAGCGAGCGAATATATTGAATTGCCCCCATGGCCATACGGTCGTTCAAGCAGACTAATGCCGTTAGATCCGGGTGTTGAGCGAGCAAGGCAGCCGCTTCCGCCATGCCGCTGTCAACCGAAAAATCTCCTTGGGCAGTTGGGAACGCATCGTAGTTCAAGCCTCTGGCCTCTGCCGCACTACGCATCCCGGTGAGACGATGATTGAGCGCAATGTTGAGGGAGTCTGAAACCGAGATGATCCCGATTTGCCGATGCCCCAGATCGAGGATGTGCTGCATGGCTTGCATCCCGCCGCCATGATCGTCCGTCCGCACATAATGGTGTGTTGCATGATAGCCAATGGTGATACACGGGATATCCCGTTGGCGAGCGGGTTCCGAGACGGATGCCAACGGCACATTGTCGAGGGCGATCATGCCATCCAGATAGTGACTCCGCAGCAGCCGGAGATACAGGTCATCGGGCCCCTCAAACGTTAGGCGGGGCGTACTCAGAAGCAGATTGTAGCCACGCTCGTGGCATACAGCTTCGATGCCCTGGAGCATATGGAGGACAAACGGATCAGTAAAGAGTGGGTCGTAAATGTAGGGAAATACGACCGCAATGATCTCCGTCCTGCCCGATGCAAGCGCTCGCGCGGGCAGATTAGGACTGTAGTTCAGCTCCTTGATCGCACGCTCAACTTTTAGGCGGGTCTCTTCCGTGAAGTACGGTGTATTGGAGAGCACTTTCGAGACCGTTGCGGTCGAAACACCTGCGAGTTTTGCTACGTCACTTAAGGTAGCCATGCAATAAGAAGTCTTTTCACTGTGATCGAATAGTTAAGCGCTTAACTATAAGGATAGTCCGGTTGAAAAGGCGCGTCAACATGTATTAGATACTTTGCATAAGTATGGAAGGCAGCCTCACTCCAACCGGATCCGCGGATTCAGCAGCGCGTAGACCACGTCCGCCAGCAGATTCGCCAGCGCGAAGAAGAAGATGATCACCATCACAACCGCCTGCATCAGCGGGATGTCTTTGCGCTCGACGGCAGCCACCATCAGCCGCCCCAGGCCGGGATAGCTGAAGACGTTCTCGATCACGATCAGTCCGCCGATCAGCCAGCCGAAGCTGAGCGCGATCACGGTGATCGTCGGCAGCAGGGCATTGCGCAGCACGTGCTTGAACAGCACTGTCCGCTGTGGCAGACCTTTGAGCACCGCCGTGCGCACGTAAGGCTTCTTGAGTTCGTCGATCACGCCCGCGCGCGTCAGCCGGACGATGTAGGCCAGCAGGACGAACGTCGCCGTCAGCGCGGGCAGCGTCAGTTGGCGCACCCACTCGCCGAGGTTGCCCTGCGGCGGCGATGAACTGGCCGGGAACCAGCCCAGCCCCAGCGCGAAGATGTTGATCAGCGCCAGTCCGGTAACGAACTCCGGCAGCCCGACCACCGCCAGCGACACCAGCGAGATGCCCGCGTCGACCGGCTTGTTCTCGCGCAGCCCGGCAATGACACCGAGCACAATCGAGAGCGGCACAGCGACGATCATCGTCATCAGTGCCAGTTGCAGCGAATCGCCCAGCCGCGCCAGCACCAACGGGCGGATCGGCGCGCTGCCGCTGGTGAACGACGTGCCCCAATCCCCGGCGATGAACCGCCCCAGCCAGTTGACGTACTGCTGTGCGGGCGGCAAGTTCAGCCCGAGTTGTTCACGCAGCGCATCCAGCGCTTCCGGGCGCGCCTCTCGTCCTAGGATCAAGCGGGCGATGTCGCCGGGCAAAAGCTGCGTCAGGACGAAGATCAGTACCGAAGTGAGCAGCAACGTCAGCGCCAGCAGCGCCAGACGCCGCAGAATGAATCGGGTCATGGCAACGAGCTTTCGGCTACAGAACCGTGATCTTGATCACAGGGCAGCGCTGATTGACAACACTGTCCGGCGATCCCAGTAAGCGCAACAATCAGAACAAAATCCCTTTCATAAAACCGCTTGCGAAAGGAGCCATGATTATGAGTTCACGCAAGCCTCGCCGTCCCACTGTGATGCTCCTGGTCGTATCCACTTGCATTCTCTTACTCTCGATCATAAGTATTGGCGGCGGCATCTCGATGTTGAGCGATCCTTCCGGCGCTGCCCTGGGCATGGACACGGCCTGGCTGTCAAACACGCCACTGCCGAATTATCTCTTGCCTGGCATCTGGCTGACCGTCGTCTACGGCATTGGCGGCTTCCTGCTCCTTTACGCTCTCTGGTTGCGTCCGCGTTGGGGCGCGTTGGCGAGTCTGACACGCTGGACTCATGAATATTGGGCCTGGGATATGACGCTGGCGTTTGGCATCAGCATTATCCTACGCTGGGTCGTCGCCCAGCTGTTGATGATCCCGACGACGGCAACGATTCAGGCAGTCATCTTCGCTATCGGTCTGGCTATCGTCATCATCCCGATGCTGCCGGTGATGCGCCGCTACTACGCCGAATAGACATCGATCAGCGCGATAATCCCTCCGGCACACTCTGCTGCAATATCTTCAGTTCATCCACCGGGATGTGGCAGCGGATGAAATGCTCCTCGCCGGCATCGCGCCACGGCGGCGCTTCCGTCTCGCAGATCGCGCCGAGCTTGCGCGGGCAGCGCGTATGAAAGCGGCAGCCCGTCGGGATGTTGCGTGCGCTTGGCACGTCGCCCTCGAGCCGGATGTGGCTGCCGACGGCGGTCGGGTCTGGCTCCGGGATGGCCGAGATCAGGGCCTCGGTGTACGGGTGAGATGGCCCGGCGTAGACCTGCTCGACCGTCCCTTGCTCGACGACTTCGCCCAGATACATCACCAGAATCCAATCGGCCAGGTAGGCGATCACCTTGAGATCGTGCGAGATGAACAGGTACGACGCACCCTGCTGCGCCCGCAGATCCTTGAGCAGGTTCAGGATCACCGACTGCACGGACACATCGAGCGACGAGGTTGGCTCGTCGGCCACAACCAGCGCCGGGTTCGCGGCAAACGCCCGCGCGATGGCGACGCGCTGCTTCTCCCCGCCGCTGAGTTCGGTTGGGTAGCGATAGGCATACTCGTCGGTCAGGCGTACGGCCTGGAGCAGCGCCGACACGCGCGCGTTCACGGCGGCCTCGTCGAGCGGTTCGGCGCTCAGGCGGCGGATCGTCCGCGCCAGCGTCTCGCCGATCGTCATGTACGGGTTGAGCGCATCATTCGGATTCTGGAACACCATTTGCAGATTGCGCATCTGCTCCAGCGAGCGCCGGCCCAGATGCTTGCTCAACGGCACGTCGAGCAACTGCAGCGCGCCGTCATCCGCCGTCTCTAAGCCGACGATCACGCGGGCGAGCGTCGTCTTGCCGCTGCCGCTTTCGCCGACCAGCCCCAACGTCGAACGCTCACGGATCGAGATCGACACGTCATCGACCGCGCGCACCGGCTTACGCTCGCGTCCCAGTGCCCGATCAAGCATCCCCGCCTCGCCGAAGAAGCGGTAGACGTGCTCGGCCTCCAGGACGTGATTGTCGTGCGGCGGGGCGCTCGTCGCCGCTTCCAGAGGCTGTGTCTGCAACGTTAGCGTGCCGTCAGCGATCTCGTGCCAGCGGTAGCAGCGGACAATGCGCCCGTCGCCCGTCGCTTCGAGCGGTGGTTTGTGTTCGCGGCACATATCGAGCACCACCGGGCAGCGATCGGCGAACACGCACGCCCGCGGCCGCTCCGCCAGCGACGGCGCGACGCCTTCAATGGTCGGCAGCCGCGTTTCGATGCCGTGGACTGCCCGTGGCAAGCTCGCCAGCAGGCTGATCGTGTACGGGTGTACCTGCCGCGCAAAGACACTACGCACGTCACCGCTCGCCATGACCTCGCCGCCATAGAGCACCGTCATGCGCTCGCAGACCTGCGCCACCACGCCGAGATCGTGAGTCACCCAGAGCGCCGCCGCCTGCTCCTCGCGCACCAACTCACGCACCAGATCGAGGATGACGGCCTCGGTCGTCACATCGAGCGCCGTCGTCGGCTCATCCAGCACCAGCAGGCGCGGCTGTGTGCTCAGCGCCATCGCGATCACGGCGCGCTGCTGCATCCCGCCGCTGAGTTGATGCGGGTAGCGCTTGACCACCGTCTCCGGGTCAGCGATCTTGACGCGGCGCAGCATTTCGACCGCGCGCGCCAGCGAGTCGCGGCGGCTCAGCCCGGCGTGCTGGCGTGTGATCTCGCCGATCTGCTCGCCGATAGTATACGCCGGGTTGAGCGACGCCAGCGGGTCTTGCGGCACGAGCGCCATCTTGCGCCCCCAGAGCGGGCGCATGGCCTCCGGTGTTGCATGTGTGATGTCCTCGCCGTCGAACAGGATGCTTCCGCCGGAGATGCGCGCATTGCCTGCCATGTAGCGCATCAGCGCCAGCGCCAGGGTCGACTTGCCGCTGCCGCTCTCGCCGACCAGCCCGTGGATCTCCAGCGGATGGATCGCCAGCGTCACGTCGCGCAGGGCGTTGACCCACTCGCTGCCGAGCCGGTATTCGATGGACAGGTTGACGGCTTCGATGACGGGATTCATGCGCATCTGTTGACCTATCGATCTTCAATAACTATGGGCGTGGGCGCGGACAGGGCACGCCCGGTCCTACATGCGTATTGTGTAGGGGCGTTTGTACGGGCGGGATATATCCCGCCCGTACATCGTGAATATGCACGCAGGGCGTTCACACCAATTGCCCTTCACGGCGGAAGACGCGGCGCAGGCCATCGCTCAACAGGTTGACGCCGATGATCAGCAGGCCGATGGCGGCTGCCGGGAACCACAGCGCCCACGGCGTCAGCGAAAATGTGCTCCGCGCCTCGTTGACCATCCGCCCCCAATCGGGCGAGGGCGGCTGCACACCCAGGCCGAGAAAGCCGAGCGACGCCGTCAGAAAGATCGCATACGAAAAACGCAGCGCCGCTTCGACGGCCAGCGCGGGCAGCACACCGGGCAAAATCTCACGAAAAAGGATGTAAGCGATGTTTTCGCCGCGCAGTTTGGCCGCCTCGATGTAGCCCGCCGCGCGCAGATTGAGCGTCGCGCTGCGCACGACCCGCGCGACAATCGGCGTGTACAGCAGCACGATCACGATGATGATCCCGGCGACCGATGGGCCAATCGTGCCGAGCATGACCATTGCCAGCACCAGCGCCGGGATCGCCAGCAGACTGTCGAGCAGGCGGGCGACGATCTCATCGACCCAGCCGCCAACATAGCCGATGAACATGCCGATGGTTGCGCCGAGCGTCACGCACAGAAACGTCGTGATCAGCGGAATGGTGATGATCTCGCGCGCGCCCCAGACGACGCGGCTGAACACGTCGCGCCCCAGATGATCGGTGCCAAACCAGTAGGTGGAGGATGGCGGCTGGCGTGCCGCCCCCCGGATGATTTCGTCAAAGCGGAAGGGCGCAATCTGGGGACCGAACAGCGCGAGCGCTATAAAGAAGGTGACGATCAGCGTCCCCACCAGCGGCATTGGCCGCCCCGTCAGCCCTTGAAAGATGGTGCGCAGCGAGAATTGGCCGCGCTCACTGGCGGTCATTCGGGGGGCGGCGGTGCTTTTGTCGAGGGTCGTCATAGAGTTGTCCCCTTCATCGGTCGCGCACGCCGGCAGAATCACCGGCACAAGCAAAGGGACGAGCCGAAGCTCGCCCCTCCCGCTGTCATGAGTTGGTTAGCCGGAGAGCGAAACCGAACGCAGATCGGTCAGACCGACGAACGGTGCCATTTCCAGCCCCTGCACACGCCCACTCGTCGCCCCGAACAGCGGCGCGAAGTAGGGGACGATGATTGGCCCGCGCTCCAGGAAGATCTGGCTGACTTGCGCGTAGATGGCGCGGCGCGCATCCTGGTCGGTCGTCTGGCTGGCCTCGGCGACCAGCGCTTCCAGTTCCGGATCGACAAAGCGCGATTCGTTGAAGTAGGTTTCGATGCCGCTCTCGATATACGCCTGGCGCAGCAGAATCTGTGGCGATGGGCGCGCGCCCCAGCCGGTGATACCCAGGTCAACGTCGAAGTAGTTGTCCGGGTTGCTCACGTCGTAGTAGTAGCCCTCGGTGCGCACCTGAATATCGACGTTGATGCAAGCCGCGGCCCACTGCTGCTGCAAGAGCGCGGCCATATCGGCATACTCGAACGCCTCCGGCACGTAGAGCGTGGCTTCGACCGGGTTCATGCCCGCCTCGGTCAGCAGATCGCAGGCCATCGCCGGGTCATAGGTCTGATTCTGGATGTTGGAGTCGAAGAAGAACGAGAAGACCGGCGCAATCGGGTCGTTGTTGCCGACCGTGCCACGCCCCTGGAGCAGGATGTCGTTCAGCGCTTCGCGGTCGGTGGCGTACTTGAACGCCTGGCGCACGCGCACGTCTGCGCCAAGGTGGCCTTCGTCCGTACGCAGGCGGATGACCGGGTGCTGGCTGGTGGAACGCTGGAGCACGTTGATGCCCTGCAAGTCGGCCAGACGGTCAACCTGGGCAATCGGCACTTTGAAGATGAAATCGAGCTGGCCGCTGAGCAGCGCATCGACCTGCGCCACGCTGTCGTCGATGAAGACGAGCTGCAAGCCGCTCAACTGCAAGCCGTCCGTCCAGTAGGCATCGTTGGCGACGAGGGTAGCGCCCGCGCCCGGCTCATAGGATTCGAGGATGAACGGGCCGGTGCCATTGAAGTTGACGTAGGGGTTATCGCCCTCGACAATCACGTTCGGCTCGGCAGTGCCCGCCTTCAGGACGAGCGACTGCGGCGCGCCCAGGCCATAGAGGAAATCGGCGTTGACTTCCGGCAGGGTGAAGACGACGGTGAAATCGCCATCCGCCGCCACGGTGTAGCCATCGCCCAGGATATTGAGCGCTGGCGAGCCGGCTTCGCGGATGCGGTCGAACGTGAAGACGACATCCGTGGCTGTGAATTGTGAGCCGTCGTGGAAGGTCACGTCGTCACGCAGATTGAACGTGTAGGTCAGGCCGTCGTCGCTGATCGTCCAATCCGTCGCCAGATTGGGGCCAATCGTCGAGTCGGGCAGCACTTCGACCAGATAGTCGTAAATGGCTCGGTTCAGAAGTGTTTCGGGATCATTGGTATGCAGCGATGGATCGAGCACCACCGGGGCGGGCAGCCCGATACGCAGCACACCCGCCGGCGCATCTTGTGCGCTGACGATGCCGCCCACTAACGTAAGCGCGAGCACAAACAGCGCCAAAATCAGACGAGCAAAAAGTGGACGCCCAAGCCAGGAATTACCCATGAATGCCTCCTACGAGTGGAAAATGTGTCAGCACGGCAATCGCCAGGAGAGTATGGAGTAAGCGTGGCAGCGCAGCCGCGCCGCTCATAACCCTACCCTACTAAGACTACCCGTGCAACCGCACAAAGGTTCTGACAAACAATGTCGGAGCAATCTTACGCCTGGATTGCGCGTATCTCAGTTGCTCAGCAAACACTCATGTAGACGAAGATTCGGGCTGGAGATCGAGCAGCACCACGCCAGCTTGAGCGAAGTCTCCAGCGGCGAAATGGACGCCGGTAACGACGCCAGCATACGGTGCTTTGATGCGATGCTCCATCTTCATCGCTTCCATGATCATGAGCAGATCACCGGCCACGACGTGCTGCCCGGCGCTCACGTATACGGCGAGCACATTGCCCGGCATCGGCGCACGCAGCGAACCTTCCGCCTGGGTGCGGCTGCCACCCACAGGCAGCGGGTCGATCCAGCGCAGCAGCCAGGCTGCCCCGGCCTGTCCGACCCACCAATCGCATTCACCGCCGTGCGCCAGGCCGACTGTCTGCACATGACCATCGACATTGATTGTCAGTTCGCCATCCCTGAATGCGAACAGGTGTGCTTCGTGTGACGATGCGCCGATCTGAACGCCAAACACACCATTGCCGCGCGGCGTGATCATGATGGCCTGCTCGGTGTCCCCGTGGGCAAAGGTGTGCTGGATCGGCCGGTAGGGATTGTTGCGGAAATGCGTGTTTATGCCAGAGTCGCTGCCTGTGCGTATGGTCTGTGCCAGCGCCGCCGCGATCCAGATCAGCGCGGGCGGCCCGGGATCGGCGAGCAGTTCCGGGTGGCGGTCGATGAAGCCCGTGTCGACTGCGCCGGTGACGAACTCCGGATCGGCCAGCAGCCGCCGCAGAAAAGCGACGTTGCTGCGGATGCCGAACAGCCGGATCTGCGCCAGCGTGTGGTTGAGACGGCGGATCGCTTCGTCGCGGGTCTTGCCGAGGGCAATCACTTTCGCCAGCGTCGGGTCATAGAACGGGCTGACGGTAGCACCGCTGCGGATGCCGGAATCGATCACGGCCGAACTGCTCAGGCGTGCGGCTGCTTGATCCGGTGCGTGCCAACGCAGCACAGCACCGGTCGCGGGCAGAAAGTCATGCGCCGGGTCTTCAGCGTAGATGCGCGCCTCGACAGCGTGCCCGGCAGCTTCAATCTTGTCCGGGACGCTGCCGCCCTCGGCGATCTCGATCTGCAAGCGCACGAGATCCAGCCCGGTGACAAGTTCTGTGACCGGGTGCTCAACCTGCAAGCGCGTGTTGACCTCCAGGAAGTAGAAATTGCGCTCGGCATCGAGGATGAACTCGACCGTCC
Organism: Anaerolineae bacterium; assembly: GCA_023382675.1. GTDB lineage: Bacteria > Chloroflexota > Anaerolineae > Aggregatilineales > Phototrophicaceae > Flexifilum. The sequence goes on along the minus strand of JAHDWN010000002.1, from coordinate 217,260 downwards.
CGGCGTTGACGTAGCCAATCGCCTGACCGATGGCGACCGCGGCCTCGCACATGCGCACGCGCAGCGCCTCGTCCAGTGCGGGCGAGGGCGTCTCCTCAATGATCTTCTGGTGGCGGCGCTGGATGCTGCACTCGCGCTCGCCCAGGGCGATCACCCGCCCGTGGCTGTCGCCGAAGATCTGGATTTCGACGTGGCGCGGGCGAACGATCCGTTTCTCCAGCATCAGCGTGTCGTCGCCGAAAGCCTGCTGCGCCTCGCGTCGCGCGCCAGCCAGCGCTTCCGCCATATCTTCGGCGCGCAGGACTTCGCGCATCCCCTTGCCGCCGCCGCCCGCGCTGGCCTTGATCATGATCGGGAAGCCAATCGCGTCCGCCTCGGCGATCAGGCGCGCATCGCTCTGATCGTCGCCGTCATAGCCAGGCACGATGTCTACACCGGCAGCCCGCGCGATCCGCTTGGCCTCGATCTTGCTGCCCATCTGCGCAATCGCGTCGGCGGGCGGTCCGACGAAGATCAGCCCGGCAGCGACCACGGCTCGCGCGAACGCCGCGTTCTCGGCCAAAAAGCCGTAGCCCGGATGCACGGCATCTGCGTCGACACGCTGTGCGGCGGCGATGATTTTCTCGATGTGCAGATAGCTTTCCGGCGCAGGACTGGGGCCGATGAAGACGGCTTCATCCGCCAGTTCGACGTGCAGCGCCTGGGCATCGGCATCGCTGAAGACGGCGGCGCTGGCGATGCCCAGCTCGCGGCAGGTTTTGATAATGCGGCAGGCGATCTCACCCCGGTTGGCGATCAGGAGTTTGCGGATCATGGCGGGTGTCCAGCTTTCTGCGGGCGGCGCTCGGCGCGCTCACTCTGCCCACCTGGCCGGGCGGCGCTGCATGAAGGCGAGAATGCCTTCCTGAGCTTCGTCGCCCACGCGCAGGCGGTTGAGCAATTCGGCGCGGGTCTGGCGTGTCTCGTCTGGCGACTTGCCGACCACTTCGAAGATCAGCTTCTTGCATTCGCGGACGGCGCCGGGCGCGCACTGCCGGATCTCCTCTTTCAGCCCTTCCAGGCGCACGTCCAGGCCATCCGGCGGCAGCGCCTCGTGGACGATGCCGTATTCTTGCGCGGCCACGCCGTCGAAGCGGCTGCCGCTCAACATCAACTGGCGCGCGCGCGCCAGCCCGACCCGCCCGATCACGTAGGGCGAAATCACGGCGGGCACCAGCCCTAGGCGCACCTCCGGCAGGCCGAGTTTGGCGTCCGTGCTGGCGATGGCGATATCCGTCACGCACACCAGACCGAAGCCGCCGCCGAGCGCCGCGCCCTCGACGACAGCAATCGTGATCAGCGGCGCATGGTTGACCGTACGCAGCATGGTATCGACGCGGGCGGTGCGCGCAATTTGTTGGGCTTCGTCCATATCGATGGCGGCGCGCAGTTCGTCAAAATCGCCACCGGCGCAGAAGGTGCCCCGCGCCCCGCGAATGATGGCGGCGCGCACGTCGTCGCGTTCGCGCAGCACGCCGAAGGCTGCGATCAGGTCTTCCACCATTCGGTGATTCATGGCGTTGCGCACGTCTGGGCGGTTGAGCGTCACCTGTGCAAAGGGTGGATCGAGGGCAATTCTTAAGGTTTCGTAATCAGGCCACATGTAAGAAATCCTGTACAATTTCACCGAATTTTACGGGTTTGTAAGTCGGGTTCGGTGTATTGTACAAACAAAGATTAGGAATGAAAAAGTGATGCCATGAAACTGATCAAGCAATTTTTCAAACCAACAGTGCTTCCACAAAAGGGTCACACACTCCATAAGCCCCCGGCAGCACCCACCCGCTCCACCCGTACGACCTTCACTCCCTGTCACCTACATATCAACGGCCAACTGGATAGGAGAACGCTGAATGGCGGTTAATTCGACGGTGCGCCCGGCTGCGCGTTTAAGCGAGTCGACTCTGCGCGACATGTATTGGACGATGCTGCTGGCTCGGCGGCTGGACGAACGCGCCTGGGCGCTCCACCGTCAAGGGCGCATTGCCTTTCATATCAGCGGCATTGGCCAGGAAGCGGCCCAGGTCGCAGCAGCCTTCGCCATCAATCGCGGCGTCGATTTCGTCGCCCCCTACTACCGCGATCTGGCGCTGCTGCTGGCGCTCGGTATGCCGACGACAGATTTCATGCTCAGCCTGTTCGGCAAGCATGACATCAGCAGCGGCGGGCGGCAGATGCCTTTTCATTGGAGCTTCAAGCATCTGAACGTTGTCAGCGGTTCTGCCGTCGTGACGACGCAAGTGCCGCAGGCGGCAGGGTTGGCCTTCGCCGTCAAATATCGCCAGCAAACGGGCATGGTCGATCCGCAGGATACGACTCAGCCACGGCTGGCGCTCACCTGCCTCGGCGAAGGCTCGACCAGCCAGGGCGAATGGCACGAGGCAATGAACTGGGCCGGTGTCCATAAGCTGCCGATGATCTGCTTCGTGCAGAACAATATGTATGCCATTTCGGAGAAACCGCACCAGCAGATGGCAGTTGCCAACGTCGCCGACCGTGCCAGCGCCTACGGCGTCGCCGGGGCGGTGGTCGATGGCAACGATGTGCTTGCCGTCTATGATGCGATGGTGGAGGCTGTCGAGCGCGCTTACAACGGCGATGGCGCCACGCTGCTCGAAGCCAAGATGTACCGTCTGACACCGCATTCCAGCGACGATGACGACCGCACTTACCGTTCGCGCGAAGAAATCGAGCTGTGGAAAGCCAGGGACGGCATCCCGCGCTTCCGCCAGCATTTAATCGACGTGGGCGTGCTGACCGAGGCCGAAGCCGGCGACTACGATGCGCGCGCCCGTGCGGAGACCGACCGCGCTCAGCAAGAGGCGGATGCAGCGCCGATGCCCGCACCAGAGGAAGCGCTCGGCGATCTTTATGCTAAAGGAGAACTGGATTAGCCAGAGGCTTCAGCTACGTTGCTAAGCTGCTAATTCACTAATTCGCTATTCCAGGAGACGCAATGCCTGAAATTACATTGATCGAAGCGCTGCGACAGGCTATGGACGAGGAACTGGCGCGCGATCCGCGTGTCTTCGTCGTCGGCGAGGATGTTGGCCCGCGCGGCGGCGTCTTCCGCGCCACTCAGGGCTTGTACGAGAAATATGGTGCGAACCGGCTGGTCGATTCGCCGCTGGCGGAACTCTCGATTGTTGCCGTCGGCATCGGCGCGGCCGTGGCCGATCTGCGCCCGATTTGCGAAATTCAGTTCGCAGACTTCATCTATCCCGCCTTTAACCAGATCGTCAACGAAGGCTCGCGCATGTACTACCGCTCGAACGGCGCATGGTGCGTGCCGATGGTTATCCGCGTGCCTTACGGCGGCGGCATCGGCGGCGGTCTGTATCACAGCCAGAGCATCGAGGCGTATTTCTCACACGTACCGGGGCTGAAGATCGTCGTGCCGAGCACGCCCTATGACGCCAAAGGTCTGCTCAAGAGCGCTGTGCGTGACCCGAACCCGGTCATGGTGCTCGAACCGAAGAAAGGCTACCGCGCCATCAAAGGCGAGATCCCCGACGGCGAGTTCACCGTGCCGATTGGCCCGGCGCGCATCGCCCGCGAGGGACGCGACGTGAGCGTCTTCGCCTACGGGATGATGGCCTACTACGCGGCTCAGGCGGCGGAGACTGTCGCCCAGGAGGGCATCGACGCCGAGGTCATCGACTTGCGTACGCTGCTGCCGCTCGATCAAGACGCGATCCTGAACTCGGTCAAGAAGACCGGCAAGGCGCTGATCGTCCACGAAGATATGCAGACGATGGGCTATGGCGCGGAGGTCGCGGCGGTCATCGCCACCGATGGCTTCGAGTATCTCGACGGCCCCGTGCGCCGCCTGACCGGTCCGGATGTACCCGGCGTGCCCTACAGCCATCCGATGCAGGAATTCTTCATGCCGAATCCGGAGAAAATCGCCGACGCGATCCGCGATCTGGCAGAGTATTAGCACAATTCCGCCGTGATGCGCGTCACGCGGCGTTCGTTAAGGAGGACTCAATGCCCACCAAAATCCTCATGCCCCAGTTGGGCGAGAGTGTCGTTGAGGGCACGATCAGCCGCTGGCTCAAGCAGGTTGGCGATTCCGTCGCGGAATTCGAGCCGCTGCTGGAAGTCAGCACCGATAAGGTCGAGACGGAGATTCCCGCGCCGGCCGCCGGGGTGCTGCTCTCGATCCAGGTGCAGGCCGGGGAAACAGTCGCCAAGGGCACGCTCCTGGGCGTGATCGGCGCGGCGGATGAGCTGCACGCCGAGACGACACGGGTCACGGTGAAACCGGACGACACTACCCAGCCGGTGCGCGCCGTGCAGACCGAGCAGGCGCACAGCGGCAATGGGGGCTGGCACGTAACGCCGGTCGTGGCACGCATGGCCGCCGAGCACAGCATCGATCTCGCGCAGATTCCGGGCAGTGGACGCGGTGGGCGTGTCACCAAGAAGGATGTCGAAGCCTACCTTGACTCGCGTGAAGCGCCGTCACCTGCGGTCGCCGTGCCTGCCGCTGACGCGCCAGCTCCCTGGGAGACGCCCGGCAGCGGCGATCTGTTCAAGCCGACGGATGAACTCGTATCTGCGCCGCCCGCCGCTGCGCCAGCACCGCCGGTCGAACACGCGCCGAAAGTGAGCGAGGCCGAGGGTGAACTCGTCGGCCTGTCGCTTATGCGCAAGGGTATCGCCGAGCACATGGTCTTGAGCAAGCTGCATACCGCGCCGCACGTGACGACCGTCTTCGAGATCGATCTGTCGGCGGTGCTGGCGCATCAGGCCGCGCACAAAGATGCGTATGAGCGCCAGGGTGTCAAACTCACGCTCACGCCGTATTTTGTGGCGGCGTCGGTGGCTGCGCTCCAGGCAACACCCTACGTCAACGCCGAATGGCGCGACGAGGGCATCTTCCTGCACCATCGCATCCACATCGGCATCGCCGTCTCGCTCGACGAAGGGCTGCTCGTGCCCGTGCTGCGCAACGCGCAGGATCTCAACCTGATGGGCATCGCGCGCGGCGTCAACGACCTGGCGGCGCGTGCCCGTGGCAAGAAACTCAGCGCGGACGACACTCGCGGCGGCACGTTCACGATCAGCAATCACGGCGTGAGCGGCAGCCTGTTCGCCACGCCGATCATCAACCAGCCACAGACGGGCATTCTCGGCGTCGGCATCCTGGAACAGCGTGTCAAAGTCATCGACGGTATGATCGCGATCCGGCCCTGTGTCTATGTCTCGCTGACGTTCGATCACCGTGTCGCGGACGGTGCGACCGGCGACCGCTTCATGCAGACGCTCAAACAGACGCTGGAAACGTGGCAAGATTGATGAAGCGCTAATGCTGCTCAGAGATCGATCTTACGCGGGGGAGTTATCCTGATACAATCACCTTTGTATCGCAAGCACAGCATTCAAGGATTTCCCCCGTGATCGAAACACACATCACCAACTTGCGGCACGCCGACCCGGCGGTGCGTTATAACGCTGCGCAAGAACTGGGCAAGCTCGGTGATGCGCGCGCCGTCGATGCGCTCGTCGCCGCGCTGCCGGACACGGATGACAAAGTTCAGTACGCCGCCGTCTCCAGTCTGGTCAAGATCGGCGATTCGCGCGCTGCCGAGCCGCTGATCGCCAGCCTGATCGACCACCTTGACAGCCGCGTCTGGGGGCTGATGAAGCTCAATATCGGTATGCGACTGCGGCACGGCCTGCTCGATCTGCTGCCGCGCGGCGACGAAATGCTGCTGGCAAAGCTGCACATGGCGCTCGGCGATGCGCCGCTGGATGCGCACCAGCGGGCGTTCTTCACCCGTGCGCTGGGGCGTGCGGGCAGCACATCCGAGATCGATCCGCTGATGGCAACGCTGCGCCACGCCGTCGATGACGTGCGTGTGGCCGCCGTCGAAGCCCTCGGCTGGATCGGCGATGCCAGCGCCGCCGGGATGCTGCTCACGCTCCTGCACGACCGCAACGAGCAGGTGCGCGAAGTCGCCGTCGAGGCGCTGGGACGGCTGGGCGACCAGCGCGCAGTCGAGCCTGTGATCGGGATGCTCAAGGATCGTTCGGAATGGGTACGGCGAGCGGCTGCCGTGGCGCTCGGTGTACTCGGCGATCCGCGCGCGCTCGATCCGCTCGGCGAAGCGCTGCACGATGAAGACGAGATGGTGCAGGACGCCGCCTTCGATGCTATCAAGCAGCTCAGCACCGATCACTTCACGACGGTGCTCTAGCCTGCAATCCGCGACTATACTAGAGAGGCCCGGACAACTCGCCGGGCCTCTTTTTGTATTGCCTGTCACTTGCGGGAGCGATATATCCCTGCCGTAAGGACATCTCCATCTCGATATATCCATTGTGCGAACTGCCAGCCATATGCCTCTCGACTTCTTTACGTCACCCCACGCTGCAAGCCTGTGTATAATGGCGCAGTATTCATCACACACCTGACGACGACCTCATGCGGAAACTGCCCATTTCAGTGTTCGGCAGCCTCGCTGCTCTGTTTGTGACCCTCGTGATGGCTGCCTGCGCGCCGGAAGCGCCGCCCGCTTTCCGCGCCACCATTGCGCCGAGCGCCACCGCGCCCATCTACACGGCCACGCCGACGACGACACCGACCTTCACGCCGACGCCCACAGCGACGCTGACGGCGACGCCCACACCGACACAAACTGCGACGCAGACGCCCTCACCGACGCCGACCGTGCCGCTGCTGACGCTGACGCCGCCTTCAGATGAGGGCGCGCCCGCCGCCCGCCGCCCACGTGCGTTCGATCTCGCCCCGACGGAGGGCTGGACGTGCGGTGATTTTCCCTGTGCGGACGACATCGACGGCTTCCTGAGCCGCATCCGCGTGCCGCAGGGCTTCCTCGTGCGTCATTACGGGCGCTTCCCCGGCCAGCCGATGCAAATCGCGTTCGGCAATGACGGGCGGCTCTACGCGACCGTGCTCGAAAACGGCACCCGCAGCGGCGCGGTCTATGCGTTGAATGCCGACGGCAGCGCCGAACGCTATGCCGGTGATTTTGTCTCGCCGGTGGGGCTGGCCTTCCAGCCGGGCACGGATGTACTCTACGTCAGCGCGCGGCAGGCATTGGAGTCTGGCGGCGTGCTTTATCGTATCCCGCCCGGCGGCGCGCCGGAGATCGTCCGTGACGACCTGCCCTGCTGCTTCAGCATCGTCGATAACCAGCCAAACGGCATGGTCTTCGGGCCGGATGGCTATCTCTATCTCGGCGTCGGCTCGCTGACCGACCACGCCGAGCCGAGCGACCCGGCGCACCAGCAGTTCGCCACGCTGGAACCGCTCGAAGCTGCCGTACTGCGCATCCAACCGCACACCGGCGAGGCCGAGCCTTACGCGCGCGGCCTGCGCAATCCGTTTGACGTGACCTTCGACAGCCAGGGCACGTTCTACGCCACCGATCAGGGCCTGGTAACGGGCGAGGGCGACCGCCTGCTCAAGCTGGAGGCGGGCGGCCACTATGGGTTTCCCTACTGGCGGCTGCGCGGCTGCGCCGAATGCCCGTTCACGCCGCCCGAACTGGACGTGCTGCCCGAACTGCTGCTGCTGCCGTCGTATGCCATCCCACGCGGGTTGGTCGCCTACACCGGCACAGCCTTCCCACAGAATTACTATGACACTCTGTTCGTCGCCATCTGGAACGCGATTGACGGCGGTCAGCGCATCGTCCATATCGATCCGCGCACGGTGCCCGCCGACCCGGAAGCGCGGGCGAGCTACGTGCCTGAGCCATTCGTCACCGGCCTGATCCGCCCGATTGACGTGGCGATGACACCCGACGGCGCGCTGGTGGTGGCGGATTTCATCTATGGGCACGTCTGGCGCATCGACTACGTTGGGGGCTAGTATGGTCATCGAACTCGTACTGACACCGGAAGCCATTCTCACCGCGATCTTCATCCTGGTGCTGCGTGTGCTCAACACGGGCCTGGGCACTGTGCGCGTGATTATCGTCAACCGGGGGCATCGCTTCATCTCGTCGGTGATGGCTTTCATCGAGGCGCTGCTGTTCGCCTACACCATATCGACCGTGGCGACCGATTTCGGCAACGTGCTCAATCTGGCCGCGTACTGCCTCGGATTCTCGCTCGGCAATTACATCGGCATGGTCATTGAGTCGCGCTACTTCTTAAGCTTCGTCACCGTCAACATAATCTCGAAATCGAAAGGCCATGAGATCGCGCTGGCACTGCGCGAGGCGGGCTACGGCGTGACCGAATCGCTGGGCGAAGGTCGCGAAGGTATGGTGACGATGCTGAAAAGCATGGTCGATAGCCGCCAGATGCCGCAGCTCCTACGCATCGTCCAGCAAATTCACAACGAGGCATTCGTGGCGGTCGAGCCTGCCCGCCCGATCTACCGGGGTTGGTTGGGCAGCGGGCGCATTTCGTATTGAGGGGCGGACACGCTCGGTCGCCCGATGCTCGAAGCATCGGTCTGGGAATATTGAGAAGCCACCTGGAAGGTGGCTGGTCGGTGATAATTGTTTCTTGCAGCCAGCTTCTAGCTGGCTTTTTTCCGCCAGCCAGTGGCTTCGTTGCGAAGCCCGCAAAGCGTGCCACTGGCGATGGGCTTCACGCCGATTGCGGCTTGTAGGCCGTGATACGGGCGCTATAGACGCGCGGCATCCCTTCCTTGCGTTCGACGATGTCCTCCGCCGCGACCTTATCGACGATGGTGATGCGCTCGAACCCGGCTTCACGCATGAGACCGGTGTAGAGTTCCACGTCAATCGCGCCGGTCACACATTCCGCCCACTGTGCCAGATCGGCGCGCAGTTCGGGTGAGAACTCGCCCTCGGTCACGATGTCGCTGATCGAGACGCGCCCGCCCGGCTTGAGCACGCGGATGACTTCGCCGAAGACCGCACGCTTATCCGGCGACAGGTTGATCACACAGTTCGACATGACGATGTCGACGATGTTATCCGCAACCGGCAGCGCTTCGATCTGCCCCTGGCGGAATTCGACGTTGGTCAGCCCCATGCGCGTCTTGGCAGCGTTCGCCTTCTCCAGCATCGCCGGAGTCATATCGACGCCGATGACGTGACCCGCCTCGCCCACCTGACGCGCGGCCAGGAAGCAGTCGATGCCGCCGCCGCTGCCCAGGTCAAGCACGACTTCACCCGGCTGCAAACCGGCAATCGTCACCGGGTCGCCGCAGCCGAGCGACAGGCCGACAGTATCGACCGGCAGCCCTGCCAGCATTTCCGGCTCGTAGAGCTGCACCGGCGTCGAGCAGCAGTCGGACGCAGTTTCGCCACAGCAGGATGAGGTGCTGCCGCTCGCGATTGCGCCGTAGCGTTCCTGGACTTTTTCGTGGATCAGGTCGTTAGAGGTCATGGTGTCATCTCCTCGGATAATCAGTTGTCTACACGATCAGACGGGCGAGTTTGCAAAAGGACGCAAAAGCCGTGTCAATTGCATGTGCCTTCGGCGCAGCACTGGCAGTGCGGGTGATAGTCGATGACTTTGCCCAGGCGGTCGAATTGAAAATGGCAGCAGGCAAACAGCATCTCGCGCAGGAGTTTGCGCCCGCGCTGCACCCGCGACTTCGCCCCGGAGAGCGAAATCCCAAGCTGTTCCGCCATCTGTTTCTGCGTCAGGCCGTGGAACTCGGAGAGGATCAGCGCCTCGCGATATGGCTCCGGCAGATTGTCAACCATCTCGCGCACACTCTTGCTGAGGCGTTCGGCCATCTCGTCGGTGGCATCATCCTCTGTCGGTTCGATCACATCCTCCAGCAGTGGCAGCGCCGGTTTCAAGCTCCGGTAGTAATCATGCACCGCGTTGCGTGCGATCTGGTAGACCCAGGCGCGCAGCCGTTGATGATCACGCAAATTGTCGATGTGGGTGTGCATTTTGACATATACGTCTTGCAGCAGGTCGTCGGCAGCCTGTGCATCCGGCACGCGACGGCGGATGAAACGCGCCAGCGGCGTATTGAAAGAGTCCCAGATAGCTTCAACAGAAGTTGTCATATGTGGCACCTTGTCTCCTTGATAGTATAGACGAGGGATGCGCCAAAAGGACGCAAATTCGCACCTGAAAGGTGGGTTCAGACAGGCATAGGACCATTTGAGGACTATGATCTTGACCTCTGCTCTAGAACAAATATACTGATCTAATTGGGCAGCGCGGACGGACTATCTGCCTGCAGAAGGAACGCCCGCGGAGGCGACATGAGACTCAGCGACGTGCAGTTGCTCTTCGACTACAACTACTGGACGAACGAACTGATCGTGGCGAAGGCGGCGCAGCTCTCGCCGCAGCAGTTGTCGCAACCTGCGGACTTCCCCTGGGGCAGCCTGCGTGGGACGCTGATACATCTGCTGGACGCGGAGTACTTCTGGCGCAATCTCTGCCAGCACGGTCGCCTCAACGAACACGATCTCAGCGAGACAGAGCCGTTCCCGACGCTCGACTCCATTGTCGCCTACTGGAAGAACGAGGAGCGCGAGATGCGCGCTTATCTCGCCAGCCTGCGTGACGAGGATATGGAAACGATTGTCCGCTACGAGATCCCGGAAGGGCGGCGCGAGCGCTTGCTGTGGCACTGCCTGGTGCATGTGGTCAATCATGGCACGCAGCACCGGAGCGAGGCTGCGTCCATGCTCACCGGCTTCGGTCACTCGCCGGGCGACATCGACATGACGCTCTTTCTCAACTGGCGCGCCGGCATCAAATGATAAGAGCAATAGTGCCGACGATGCATTGCTGCCATTAGCACTCTACTCGTACCTTCTCTGGGCGATGATCCCACCGAGCACTGAACACCGAGTACCATCTCCTAGTCCCGGCTATTGCACGGAGTCGGCGATTGCGGTTGAATAGGAGTCCATAACAGCTGCGCTTACACCTGGAGTTTTGATTGTGATTACCGGCCCTACTTTTGAAGAAATGCTGCACCCGAATACGATCGCGCCGGAGGTGCGCGCGCGCGCATTGGCCGCCAAAGCTAATGATCCGCTCGACTCGATCAACCTGTTCAACATCAACTGGCGCGATGCCGAGAACCGGATCGAATACGTCGTGCTGCCGAAAGCGCTGACCGGCGTCGATGCCAACATTGTTATGCTCTTCGCGCGCAACTTCCCGTCCGGCAGCCACAAGGTCGGCGCGGCCTATTCGGTGCTGCTGGAGAAGGTCATCTTTGGCGAGATCGATCCCAAGGTACACACACTCGTCTGGCCCTCGACCGGCAACTACGGCATCGGCGGCGCATGGGTCGGCGGGCGCATGGGCTGCAAGAGCATCGTTGTCCTGCCGGAAGGCATGAGCCGCGAACGCTTCGAGCAGATCGAAAGCTACGGCGCGCACATCATTCGCACGCCCGGCACGGAAAGCAACGTCAAAGAGATCTACGACGAGACGCACCGCCTGCGTGCCAGTGACCCGAATATCCGTATCCTCAATCAGTTCGAGCAGATGGGCAACTATCGCTTCCACTATCACGTGACCGGCAACACCATCGTCGAACTGCTTGACCAACTGCAAGGGCAGGGCGTCGGCAACGGCAAGGCGGCGGCTTTCGTCTGGGCGATGGGCAGCGGCGGCACCAACGCAGCCGCCGACCGGCTCAAACAGGTCTATCCCAACTGCAAGCACGTCTCACTCGAACCGATCCAGTGCCCGACGCTTTTCAACAATGGTTATGGCGCGCACGAAATCCAGGGCATCGGCGATAAGCACGTCACCTGGATTCACAACGTCTGGAACGTCGATGCGCTCATGTGCATCGACGACATGAGCTGCGTGCGTGGCTTGCAGTTGATCAGCGAACCGATTGGGCGTGAGACGTTGGTCAAACGTTATGGCGCGGATGAAGCACTGGTCAACAAGCTCGGATCGTTGTTCGGCATCAGCGGTATTTGCCACATTCTGGGCGCGATCAAGACGGCGAAATACTACGGCTTCGGCAAGGACGACGTGATCGTGACGGCGGCGACCGACAGCTTGAATCGCTATCACTCGGAGATGGACAAGCTGCGCGCACGCGAGGGTGCTCTCGACGAAGCCCGCGCTGTCGGTCACATCGAGGGCATCTTCCACGCGCAGAAGACCGATTGGGTGCAGGATGGCACACGGCATAACCGGGCACGCTGGCACAACCTCAAGTATTACACCTGGGTCGAGCAGCAGGGCAAGACCGTTCAAGAACTCGATGCCCAACGCGACCCAGCCTGGTGGGAAGGGCATCAGACCCGCGTCGCCGAGATCGACGCGCGTTTGAAAGAAGTGCGCCAGCTAGACTAGGCCCAGCTTGACACGCTGCGGGGCATTCGGGGCGCACAGTTCGGGCAGGAGCAGATGATGGGAGGAGCGATTGTGGAGTCGCACGATTTCGACATGCTCGTGCAGCTAACTGGACGCGAACAGCAAATCCTGAAGCTGGTCGCGCTGGGCTTATCCAATCGTGACGTGGCGGAAGAACTCGTCGTCGCTACCGAGACCGTCCGTTGGTACACCAAGCAGATCTACAGCAAGCTCGGCGTGAGTGGCCGGGTGCAGGCGATCCAGCGCGGGCGCGAACTGGGCTTGCTGGTTGACGACAACGTGCTCGCTCACGCCAGTGCTGCGGCTGTGGCGCGAACGCCACGCAAGCATAATCTGCCTGCGTCGGTCGCGCGCTTCATCGGGCGCGAGCGTCAGATCGCGCAGCTCGGCGAGCTACTAAGCGAGTCGCGCCTGCTGACACTGACCGGGCCGGGCGGCACGGGCAAGACGCAGTTGGCGCTCAAAGTCGCGTCCCAGACGCTGCCGCAGTTTGCCGACGGCGCACACTTTGTCGATCTGGCCCCGCTTTCGGATGCCGGGCAGGTCGTCAAGGCGATCTCGGATTCGCTCGGCATCGTGGAAATTGTCGGCGAAGGCTATCTGGAAACGCTCCAGCGCGCGCTGAGTGATCAGGAACTGCTGCTGCTGATCGACAACTTCGAGCACGTGATCGACGCCGCGCCGGCCGTGCCCGCGCTGCTAGCCGCTGCTCCACACCTGAAGATCCTCATCACCAGCCGCGAAGCGCTGCGCGTCTCTGGCGAACAGGAATATCCCGTGCCGCCGCTGTCGCTGCCACCGAAGGATGCGCCGCTGACCTCGCTGATCGAATCCGAGGCAGTTGCGTTATTCGTGCAGCGGCTGCGCATGATCCATCCCGATTTCGAACTCACCGCCGAGTATGCCCCCGCCATCGTGCAAATCTGCCGCCGGCTCGACGGCCTGCCGCTCGCTATCGAACTGGCGGCTGCACGCTGCAAGCTGCTCTCGCCGCAGACGCTGCTGGCGCGCCTGGACAGCAGCCTGGGCGCACTGACCGGCGGCCCGCGTGACGTGCCGCTGCGCCAGCAAACCCTGCGCGCCACGATGGAATGGAGCTACAACTTGCTTGAGCCTGGCGAGCAAATGCTGTTCGCGCGGCTGGCTCCCTTTCGCGGCGGGCGTGCTCTGGAGGCTATCGAAGGGGTTTGCGCCGATGGCCTGACTATCGATTTGTACGATGGCTTGCAGTCGCTGATCGACAAAAGCCTCGTCCAGCAGCGTGAGACGGTGCGCGGCGAACCGCGTTTCTTCATGCTGGACACGATCCAGGAATATGCCCGTGAGCGGCTGGCAGCGAGCGGCGAAGCGGACATGATTCGCCGCCGTCATGCGCAGTATTTCACCGAACTGGCCGAACGCGCCGATCCTGAACTACGTCTATCACGGCAGGTCTACTGGGCGCAAATCCTCAAGCTCGAACGCGGCAATCTGCGCACGGCGCTGGAATGGTCACTGAGCGGCGGGGACATCACCTTAGGCGTGCGCTTGGCCGGGGCGCTCGCGATCTTCTGGTATTGGTACGGCTATCATGTCGAGGGGCTGCACTGGATGGGGCGGCTGCTCGAACGGCTTGATGGGCCGCCGACCGCTTACTCTGCGCGACTTCTGTATGGTGCAGCGATGCTAGAGACATTTCGCGATCTGCAACGCGGTGAGCAGTTGGTGCTGAAAGCACTTGATGCGGCACGCACGATGAGCGATAAGCTGCTGCTTGCCTGGACGCTGACGTTCGCCGGTTATACGTGGTTGCGTGATAAGGACAAAGCGCTGGCAACAGCAGGCGAAGCGCTGGCGCTCTTTCGCGAACTTGACTATAAGGCGGGGGTTGCACAGGCACTCAACATCCTGGGCGAGATTTCGCGTTTCCATGGCGATGACAACCGCGCGCAGGCCTACTACGACGA
>JAHDWN010000002.1:197815-202989 GCA_023382675.1 Anaerolineae bacterium | reverse complement strand
TCCGCCTTGTACACGAAACGGGCGAAACCCGCCGCCTCTACATGATGCACGAGAATCTGGCGTTTATTGCCCAGCATCGCGGCGATTATGTTCACGCGCTGGCAGAGTTTCGCGAGGCCATGCGTCTTTGTCGCGACGTAGAAAACCGGCACGATATGGCGAGCGTGCTCGTGCCCCTGGCAGGTTCGCTCGGCATGGTTGAAAGTCCGGTGCGGGCGGCGCGCCTGTTCGGCGCTTCACAGGTGGCGATGGAGCGCATGGGGGCGTTCCACCAACGTGCGGATCAACCGGAGATGGAGAGGAATATTGCTGAGGTGCGCGCCAGGCTGAGCGAAGCAGAGTTCGCCGCAGCCTGGGCCGAGGGGCGCAAGATCGCGCTGGAGGATGCTATTGCTGACGCGCTCGATGAAGCGCCAGCGCTCTGAAGGCGCTGTCGCCGCCTCATGACAAACCCGCGCCGCTGATGCGCGAAATCATCACCATCAGTGCGATCCGGCTCATCATCGCCCGGTGACGGGGCTTGCGCTCGTTGTCGCCGCGCGCTTCACGGATCAGACGCTCGCGTTCGGCTGCGTCTTGAAAGCTCTTGATCCGCTCGTCCGACAGTTTTTTCGCGATATACAGGTCCATGCTGTTTGCTCCTCATTGTGCTGCTGTTAGTGGCAGCGTCTTCGATAGCTTCAGCATAGCCTTCCCCCTGGGGTTGGAGTCACCACCCTCCAGGGGGGAATTCGACAACTTTTCCCGTGTTATACTGGCAGATGACATCAGACCTGCGGGTGCGAAGGTAGGCTATGACCGATTCACCTGTCACAACGAAACCGATCACCATCGACGAGTTCGAGGCATTTCTCGCGCTGCCGGAGAACCAGGATCGCCGCTTTGAACTGATTCATGGGGAGATTGTGGAGCAGATGCCGAATGAATATCACAATTTGATCAGCGGCAACCTGTATTTTTTACTGCGTTTGTTTCTACAGAACCATGATCTCGGCCAGGTCACTTATGAGACCCGTTATCGTGCTAATCCCGACGACTCAGAGAACGACCGCATCCCGGACATTAGCTTTACGACGCGGGCGCGCCTGATGCCGGTCGTCACACAGGGCGCAGTGCCACAAATCCCCGATCTGTGCATCGAGATCCAGTCGCCGAACGACTATCCCAAGCAGATGCGCGACAAAGCCTACTACTACCTGAAGAATGGCGCGCAGCAGGTCTGGCTCATCTACACCCGGAAATCGCTGATCGAAGGCATGTATCCCGACGGCCAATCCGATTTCTACTACCCCGGCGATACCCTCACAGGTGGCGATTTGCTGCCAGGCTTCGAAGTTGCGCTGGAGACGATCTTCAAGGTGCGAGAATAGTCTTGCGCCAGACGTGCCCGCCGTAGGCCTCGTTGAAGCCAACCTCGTCGTAGAGCGCGTTGGCTGCTTCTGCGCCGCCGCTGTCCACGTAAACGTCGGTTGCGCCTCGCGCACGCAGGCGGTGCAAACCTTCGACGATCAGCGCCCGCGCCAATCCCTTGCGCCGGTGATCCGGATGCGTGCAGACCGGCTCGACAATGCCACGGCAGTTGGCAGCATCGTGGGTGAGGCCGACGTGAGCGACGAACGTGCCATCCGCTGCCTCCGCCACCAGATTGAGATCGTGCTCGAAAGATGGCGAGCCGGTCGCGAAGCTGCGATACATGCTCGGCGTATTCATGCTGCTGCCGAAGCCCGCGTTGACGACATCCGCCATGCGTTGATAATCGGCGTCGTTGTGCTGTGTGTTGCGCAAACGATAGCCTGGCGCGACCTCCGGCTGCGGCAGCGGGCGCTTGCCGAAGCGCAGGCGGCGCGTCACGAATGTGTACGCTGTGAGCTGGTAGCCGCGCTCGATGAGCAGGCGTTTGTGCGGCGTGTCGTAATCCAGGGCGTCGATTTGCAGCCAGCGCGCCGGATCGTCGCCAGTCGTCACGGCCAGATTCGCCTCCGCCCATTCGATCATCTCGGCTTCGAGATCGCGGTAGTCCGGGTCGAGTTCAAAGAACGCGCTGCCGTCGTATTCTGGGTGGGCGACACCGACCAGCCGCCCGTCCGTGGTCTCCCAGAGGCGGATGCGTTGGCTCCATTCCGGGGTGATGCGCGTGTCCTCGCGGTAATAGCGCCAGCCGTCCCAGCGCCGGATCTCCCAGTTGAAACCCACCGGCGTGATCGGGTAGGTCTCGATCAACAGATTGCGCACGCGCTGGAAATCGTCCTCGCCCGCGAATGGGCGGGATACGATCTGATTCAAGGCTGCTGCGTTCATCTGTCACCTCCTTTTTCGTCGCTGCGCGAGCGAGCCGCCGATATCTCTCCCCTTTCGCCGGGCTGATTCGCCACGCAGCACACTTACCTCGGCAAAATGACAATGCATATGAATTGCGATAATGACCCGCGCAGCAGCGGCTGGCAAGTCACATTCCTCAGTCGCAGGGATGACGATAGACAGGGGTTGCTCAATCGTGATCCACAGCCCAATTCAAGCGGTGGATTCGCGCCCGGCAAGCGCCGACTCTGGCATTTGACGAATCGCGCACTCCGGTGCTACCCTACGCAGAATAACAGAATGCAAATCTTTGGAACGGTATGCGCTTTCGTTTGTTGTTGATCCTTATCGGCGCGCTGTTTGCGGCGGCGGCCTGGACGTTCCCGTATTGGCAGCCTCTCCTCCCAGCGAGCGGCGCGACGGCGGAACTTTTCCCCGGTCTCGCGCCGGAGCTGCAAGGCGCGTTCGCGGCACTGCCGCCGGATCGTCAGGAGGCGTATCGCGCGCTGGCAGACGAAGACTCGGTACACGGGCTGGCGATGCTCACGGCGGCGCTCACACGCGGCAGCGCGGCCCCGGCCAACGACCAGGAAATGCCGGAGATGATCGGCAGTTCGATGGTCGCCGTGGGCGCGTTCGGCCAGATCGACGCCATGCGTTATGCTGAGGGCGAGGTCAGCATCTACCAGGATGCGAGCGGCGGCGGTCTGCTCCGTTTCGAAGATTTCAGCGTTGTCAATGGCCCTGATCTGCGCGTCGTCCTGTCGGCGAGCGCCGCGCCGCGCGAACCTGAAGAGATGCGTGCCGGTGGGCTGGATTACGAGGTGGGCGAACTCCGCGGCGTGACCGGCAATCAGAATTACGCCATTCCGCCAGAGGTTGACCTTCAGCAATATGCCAGCGTCGTCATCTACAGCGCCGAACTCGACATGATCTACAGCAGCGCTGAGTTATTCGCGAGCCGTTCTTGATCGCACTTCGGAGAGATTGCCGTGACCAACTATTACAGCCTGCTCGCGCCCATCTACGAACGGATTGGTCTGGCCGAATTTGCTGCTGAGATCACCCCACGGATCATCCAATATGCGCAGCAGAATGATTGGACGGGGCGCAGCATCGCCGATCTCGGCTGTGGCACGGGCGCAGCCAGCCGCTGGCTGACGAATCACGGTTATGTGACAACCGCCATCGATCACAGCGAGGAGATGCTGGCGACGGCACGGCGTTTGCAGCCGACCAGCGGCCTGAGCTTGAGCTACGAGAAGCGCGATTTGCGCGAGTTAGCGAACTACCACGGTAGTTTCGACCTCGTACTCGCGCTTGACGTACTCAATGAGTGTTCGAGCCTGCGCGAATTGGAAGCGGTCTTCCAAAGCGTCGCCGGCATCCTGGAGCCACACAAACTGTTCGTCTTCGATGTGCATACAATCCAGGGGTTGACCAAACACGGCGATCATCCAGAGCGTCTCATTTTCGAAGATCCGAGCCTGATGGTGATGACACGCGCGGATTACGACTATGATCGGCAGATTTGCGCGATCAGCTATCTGGCCTTTCATCGCGACGGCGAATTCTGGCGGCGCTTCGATTGCGAGCGCGTTCTGCGCGGCTACCCGATCCAGGCGCTGGCGACGCTCCTCCAGCGCACGGGCTTTACTGTCAATACAATGATGACACCTGAACTCAGCTCATACGAGCTGGGCCGCACACAGTCGGATCGGGTGCTTGTCTTTGCCAACAAGAATTGAGGCGCTGCACGCGCCTGAGACCATCATGGACAACGATCATATAGTCGAATTCCCGGTCGATCCTGAACACACCGGCCTGCGTCTGGCGATCATCCTCGGCTTTTTCGGGCTGGGCGTGATCGGATTTGTCGTCTTTTCGCTGCTCTTTTCCGGCGAATGGGCCATTCTCAACATAGCCCTCGCCGCAGTGGTGGCCTACGGCGGCGCGATGCTGATTGAGCGGCTGCTCAAAAATCGCTGGCGCAGCGGGCGGGCGGTCAACCTGGACATGCGGTCTGTGAAGCTGGTGCAGAAGGGCGCGGTCGAAACGCAGATTAACGCTTCCGACCCGGTCGATGTGCTCGCCTGGCGCTTCGAGGTCAAAGGCCGTGGGCGTGTGCCCAAGGGCTGGTGGGTGGTCGCCTGTGGACTAGCGCAGGATGATCGTCTGCTCGCTGTCTACACGTTCATGTCGCCGAAACGGTTGGATACGCTGTCGCAAGCCATGCGTGAGCGCTTCAAGGTGCTGATCTCGGATAAGAAGGCGAAGAAAAAGAGCGACCCTCTCGGCGCTGATATGCGTCTCGCCGGGGAACAGCGCCGCCTGCATGAAGCCGAGCAGCGCCGCTGGTACGAAGGTGCAGAAATGAACAATGACGATTTCGTGCGCTACGTCGAGCGTGTGGTCGATACGTTCACGCTATGAAATACCGACTGCTGCTGTTCGCCGCTGTGATCGGCGTCTGTGCGCGCCTGGTGCCGCTGGCACATGCGCAGGCTGCGCCGCTGACCTTTTACGAGACCGTCGCGAGCACGCTTGCGCCGGGCGCGAGTGAAGACTGGACGCTGACTGCGCCAGCCGGGGCGGTCGTCTCGTTCGTCGTGCGCGCAGCGGATGACGCCTTCGACCCCACGCTGACGATCCTTGAAGGCAGCACACCGCTGATCGCCAACGACGATGCCGATCCGGCAACGACGCGGAACCCGGCGCTGGAAGCGATTACGCTGCCGCGGACGGGCACGTACACCGTGCGCGTCTCTGCCTATGCCAATGCGGGCGGCGCGTACACGCTGGCTGTGCTGCCCGGCTACACCCAAAATCCCCTGCGCGACGATGGGCGGGATGAAAGCGCGCGGGTTTGCGGGCGG
>JAHDWN010000002.1:27339-197805 GCA_023382675.1 Anaerolineae bacterium | reverse complement strand
CGATTTCGATGCCACTGGCGGCTGGAGCACGTTAGATGGTGGACTTGAGGTGACGCAGGCCGATGGCCGTCTGCAACTCGATCTGGCCGGTATCGAGCAGCATGGCAGCGCTGTCAACCCGGATTCGGTCACGTTCGACCGTGCCTATGCTGTTGCCGACTACGAAGTGACCCGCACACGCGGCGGTTGGGCAGTCGGGTTGATCATGCGCCAGAGCGATGCGGGTGCGTATCTGATCGAAGTCAATGAGCGCGGGCAGTGGCGCTTCTTGCTCCGGCGCGGCGAGGACGAAACCACGCTGCGCGATTGGACGACGCATCCGGCAATCGTGCCCGGTTCAACCCGCTTCAGTCTGGGAACGCTGATGAATGGCGGTGAATTCGCCATCTTCTACAATGCGCAGGGCGTCGGCATCGTCAACGACGCCACGCTGACCGACGCCGGTCGCATTGGCTTCAGCGTGGGCACCGGCAGCGGGCTGGACAGCGCCGTGACGGTTGCGGTCGATTCGCTGACGGTAACAACGCCCGCCGATCCGCCGATTTTCCCGCAGCAACTGCTCGTCGCCGATGGCAGCAGCATGATCCAGGAACTCAGCCGCCGCGGCGTCATTCCGCCCAGCCAGAGCAGCCTCAACGTGCCTGAAGCCTTCATCGACTCGGCGGGTGCGGGCGTTGGTACGCTGCGCCTGGGGCGCGGCGAGCGCTACACCACCTTCGCGCTCGGCGCGACGGTTTCCTGGGAGGCGGGTTTTCCTGAAGCGCCGGTCGGCTGCGGGCTGGTCGCTGGCCTGACCGGCGACCGTGAGTACGCGCTGGCGTACATCAACCAGAACGGCGATTACGGCGTCTCGAAGCGCACGGGTGAGGTTTTTATACCCGGTCTCTACGACGATCTGGGCAGCTTCAGCGGCAGCCCGCATCACCTGTTGATTGTGGTCGCGCCGGATGCGCTGCATTACTTCGTCGATGGTCGCCACCGGGGCAGCCTGACCCAACCCGCCGTCGAGGGCGAGATCGGGCTGGCGACCGTCAACTACGAGCCGGTGACGATCTCCTGCCGATTCACCAACCTGTGGCTGGCCGCGTTCGCTGCTGGCGCTGACGCCTCATGACGGTGGATGCAATCCGTTCTCAGGCCCGCAACGAATAAAGCATAACAGTGGTACACTGGCAGTCGTCTATTGACAGGCGCAGTGGCAGTTTCACTGCGTCATAAGGCCCTGCCAATCCAGACCCAGGAGACAGCGCGTGGAGTCACTTGAACAGGCTATTCTGCGTACCATACTCTATGCCGATGTCTTCAATTTCCCGCTGTCTCTGCCCGAAATTCATCATTTCTTGATCGCGCCCACGCCTGCCAGCCTGCCCCAGATCGAGGAGACGCTGGCGCGCTCGCCGCGTTTGCGCGAGGCGCTCTGCTGCATCGACGGCTTTTTCATGTGCGTCGGGCGTGAAGACCTGGCCGCCATTCGCCGCGGACGTGAGGACGCCTCGACGGCGCTCTGGGCGGCTGCGCTCAGTTATGGGCGCTGGATGGCGCGTGTACCCTTCGTGCGCATGGTCGCGCTGACCGGCGCGCTGGCGGTGCGCAATGCCGTCGAAAGTGACGACATCGACTATCTGATCGTGACACACGCCGGGCGGGTGTGGATGGCGCGTGCGTTCGCGATCATCCTCGTCCGGCTGGCGCGGCTGCGCGGTGTGGAGTTGTGCCCCAACTACGTGCTGGCCGACAATGCGCTGCGGCAGGATCGGCAGGATATTTTCATGGCGCACGAGATCACGCAGATGATCCCGCTTTATGGCCGCGCGCTTTACGATCAGATGCGCCAGGAGAATGCCTGGGTGCTGGCGATGATGCCGAACGCGCAGGCGGCTTTCCGCAATGGTGATGAGGCAGACATTGGCGGCGGCTGGGGACTGATCAAGCGCGCACTCGAAGGGCTGCTCGGCGGCGCCATGGGCAACGCGGTCGAGAGCTGGGAGCGCACGCGCAAGCTGCGCCGGTTCGCGCCGCAGATGCGCAGCGACTTCCATCAGGCGCGGCTCGATGCGCAGCACGTCAAAGGCCACTTCAACGATCACGGCCACCCGGCGCTGCGTGCCTATCTCGAACGGCTGCGTATGTATGCGATTGAAGATGCGTAGGCGATGGAAGCGGCGGACGGGCAGGGAGCACGCCTGCGAATCGCCGCGATCAGGTGTGTAGGTGGCGGTGTACGGGCGGGAAACATCTCGCCCGTACAGCGTTGATCTGGCGAGGGTCGCGCCCGGCAAACACCGGCGCGTGGCACTCCTCATCACCTTGAACTCATGGAGAAAGTGATTCAACTTGACATGATTCATGTCCGCGTCCGCCGGACGTTGAAACGCCCGGCTAAGCGAAATCAAGCGCACTAAAGGCGCTGGAAAAAAACAGCCCGTCAAAGCATTGAATCTATCAGTCCGATTTCTCTCCTCCATCAGCACCCAGAATTCAGAACCTAATCTGAGCACCGAGCACTGAGCACCCACATTTCGTCGCACCGTGAGCTGTGAACCCAGTACCCAGAACCGAGTACCCTTTCTATCCCCCCGGCACGAGCGTGAGCGTTTCCGCCGCCGCG
The DNA here is from genome assembly GCA_023382675.1 of Anaerolineae bacterium. GTDB lineage: Bacteria > Chloroflexota > Anaerolineae > Aggregatilineales > Phototrophicaceae > Flexifilum. Next base: position 195,197 of record JAHDWN010000002.1, on the reverse strand, counting down.
CTCTGCACCTGCTCGCGCGTCCACAACTGCGGGTGATACTCGATAGTGCGCCAGCGGTCGATCATGTCGGCGTAGTGCGGGCTGAACGGATGCCCGCTCTGCCCGGTCGTGTGGATGCTCAGGCTGTTCTCGAATGCACCGACATCGACGATCATACGCATGGACGGTAGGCTGCGCGTATCGAACGGATCGCTGCGCGAGAAGCTCCAGCTCGTCGCGTTGACCGCCGGGCCGCCGCCGCTGTCCGCGACCGGGCCGCGATTGACCAGGTTTTCGATCAGATCGATACCACTCAGGCCGAGCGGGTTGCTGACGAAGGTCGCTGTGTGCAGCGCGCCCCAGTTCCAGGCGTTGCGATCTTCGCCCAGCTGCGTTCGCGCGTCGCCGAGCGCCTCTTGCAGTGCTCGCCGCAGGATGTCGTTCGCCGTCTCGGTTGCGCCGCTGGTGGTGATGTCATCCCACCAGACGTTCTCCGGATCGTTTGCCAGCCGCGCCAGCACGTAGAGCTGCCACGGATTGCCGTTGCCCCGGTCGTCGATGGCGGCCAGTTGATCGTCGAACGTGTCTGCGACCAGGCGGCGGTAGAACAGCATCCACAGCGCGGCGCGGGCGCTCGACATATGCAGTTGATAATCCCATTCCAGCATCCAGTCGCGCGCCTCGGCAAGCGTCTGGTCATCGATTTCGAGTGCTGCCAGCGCGGGGGCGAGTTCTTCCGCCGGGATCAGCTTGTTATCGCCCTGGATCGCCCTGAACGATTCGATGGTGTGCTCGCTCGACGCTTCGAGCAGTTCGCTGATGCGCTGGCCGCGATAGCCGACCGCCCACTCCTGGCTGATGATGTAGTTCTTGCCTGCGCCCAGTTCGTCCGCAACCTGATCGTAGTATTGCAGCGGCACGACGGCCTGATTGGCGGTCGCGATGTAACCGCGCTCCGGATTGAAAATGCGCGGCAGATCATCGAACGGGATGTAGCCCTGCCAGGTACAGGCGTCCTCGGCGCAGTCGCTCGGCACGAGGCCACTCTCGCCCTCAGCGCGGATCGGCATGTTGCTGGGCGTCTGGTAACCGATGTTGCCTTCGATGTCGGCGTAGATGAAGTTCTGTGAGGGCGAATCCCACAGGCGCAGTGCATCGCGGAATTCTTCCCAGTTGGTGGCCAGATCGACGCGGAAGACCGCTTCGAACAGCGTGCCGGGATCGAGTGCCGTCCACCGCAGCGCGACCGGGTCGTCGTTGTTGAAGCCGCTGATCGCGCCCGTCTCGCGGTCGTAGGCATTGTCGTTGATGATCGGCCCCAGGTGCGTCTCACGGACGCGGATCGTGACCGGCGCGGCGCCATCGCCAAAGTTGATCGTCTCATCGCGAACGGTCATATCGCGCCATTCACCGTTCCAGCGATATTGCAACTCGTTGTCCGGGTTGACCTGGATGCGATAAAGATCCTGCGTATCCGGCCCGACGTTGGTAACGCCCCAGGCTATGTTCGTGTTGTGGCCGATGATGACCGCCGGGCTGGGCGAGAAGGCGAAGCCGGTCACGTCCATCGGGCAGGCATCGCTGACCGGCTGGCAGTGCAAGCCGATCTCGTACCAGATCGATGGCATCTGAATGCCCAGGTGCGGGTCATTGGCGAGCAGTGGGCGTCCGCTGGCCGTGCGGCTGCCGCTGACGACCCAGTTGTTACTGCCGAGGCCTTCGCCGTCGCCCAGAATGAAGTTCGTGCCGAGGGGGATGCTGCCCGCCGCGACAATCCGATCCTCGCGCGTCGGCTCCGGCGCACTGGCAGTCGTGAGTTTGCCTGCGCTGGCGCTCTCCGCTGTGATCGGCAGGTCTTCCTCGCGCACGATGGTCGGCTTGTCGCCGAACGGCCAACCGGGGAAGAAGTCGTTGAACATGTCCTGGCCCAACTGATCGATGAAGGACTGGCGGTATTCTTCGTTGTCGTAATTCCCACCGAGATCCCACTGCATGACCTTGGCCCAGACGAGCGTATCGGCGGGCGTCCACGGCTCAATCGGGATGTTGACACCGGTCAGGCCGAGCACACCGTATTCGAAAGCGAGATCGCCGGGTACGCGGTTCATGATGTAGGCGTTGACACCGTCAGAGAATTCTTGCAGGTGGATCATCGTCTCACCATCGTAATTGGCGACATCGCGCTCCGCAGCGCGCCGCCAGCCAACCGTGCGAATGAAGATGTCTGTGCCCATCAGGCTCTCGGTCTTGCCGGTCAACTGCTGAATCTGGCCGTTGCCCGTGCGCCGGAAGAACTCCATCTGCCACCAGCGATCCTGCGCCTGGGTGAAGCCCTGCGCGAAGAACAGGTCGTGCAGATTGCTGGCATAGATGTGGGGCACGCCATTAGCATCGCGAATGATTTCGACACGATCTTGCAGGCCAGGTACGCGCAGTTCGCCGCTCGTCTGTGGCAGCGGCCCGCGTGTAAGATCGAGCGCGTAAACCACGCCTCCAATGACTAACAGCACCAGAATCAGCAGCACTATCAACAAAACTCTACCTAGCACCTTCATGATCGATAACCTCTTGCCGGAACGCCCGGCGCACCAAAATCCGATCCCTTCTCCTGGCAGCGACCTAGCCGCTTAACGCCGCATCGAAGAAGGCGGTCAATTTACTTTCGTATTCATCTGTGTGTTCGAACATGCCGCGCACGTGCTCACTGCCGTCGATAATCCACACCTCCGGCTCGTCACCGTGGGCGCGCGCCGTCTCGGCCAGGACGTCGGCGTAGGCGACGCTGAGGCGCGTGTCGTCGGTGCCGTGGGTGATGAAGATCGGGCGGCCATTGGCTTTGGCGACGCCTGCCTGTGGGCTGTAGGCGGTGATGTCATCTCCGGCCACCAGCTTCCCGATCAGCAGGCCGCCGGGGGCGAGGACTGTGGGCAGGCCAAAGCGCGTCAGTTCAGCATCGACCGCCGATTGGATGTCGGCAAAGCTGCTGTCTTCCCAGACGGCGGCAACGCGCGGCTCCTCGCCGAACGCGATCAGCACGGTCGCCGCGCCGAGCGACGTGCCGAACAGGCCAATCCGCTCCGGCGGGATACTGCGCTCGTTCACCAGCCAATCCCACGCGCCGAGGACATCGCGGTACTCTTCTGTGCCGCCGGCGTAGCGCCCGTCTTCGACCTGCGAGTCGCCGTGATCGCGCAGATCGATCAGCAGCGTGTTGTAACCCGCGCGGTACAGCATTCCCGCCGGCAGCAGGATCGACGGGCTGCGCTTGCACCTCCCCAATCCATGGACGAGGATGACGGTGTTACCGCTCAAACGCCCGGTATCGGACGGGCCAGGCACATACCAGCCGTCGATGGTCAGACCGTCGTCCCGGCTGGGGAAGCGCACTTCTTCGTAGTCGGGCATGAGATAGGGTGCCGTATCGACATCCGGCGTATCAAACGCGGCAGGGGTGTTGTCGCGGTCTTCGGCTGCACTACAGCCCGCCGTCACCGCCGTCAAGCGGTTGTAGATGACGTAGCTCGCGCCGGCGTAGCCCACGATCAACAGCAGCACGATCAGGATCGCCAGCGCGATCATCCAGCGGCGTAATCTCATCAAAGACTCCAAAAAAAGATAGTCTTCCAGTCACTTTTTCGCGTGGCGCGCTATTGTGCCGCAAGCGCAAGCGAAAAGCGAATGCAGATTCGATTACCAGTCGATGCTGCGCAGCAAGTCTTCTAGCGCCGCGTTGAGTACGGTGTAGCCTGACCCGCTCAGGTGCATGAAATCGCGCGCCAGATCCGGGCGCAGCTTGTCGTCATCGGTCGCCAACAGCGCATATGCATCGAGCACGTAGACGCCATCGCCTGCCTGAGCGCGGATGTGCTCGTTGACGCGGTCAATGGCGGCGGGGATGGCGTCCGACCAGACGGGCAGGCGCGTGATCGGCGCGTTCCCGGCGGGGAAGATCGTGGTCAGGATCACGGTGATGCCGTCAGCGCGGGCGCGGGCGACGATCTCATCCAGGTTGGCGATGCAGTGTTCGATGGCCGGTTCGGCCACGCTCTCGACCAGCGGCAGGATTTTGAGATCGTTGACGCCCGCCTGGACGACGACAATGTCCGGCTGAAGCGCGGCGACATGTGCTTCGTAGCGTCCGAGGATTTGCGCCGTCGCTTGTGAGTGGATGCCCCGGTTGAAAAAGGCATAGCCGTCCATCTGCGGCGCGACCCACTCGGCGGCGCGCGAATCACCGAAGAGGACGACGGTGCGCGTACCGGGTGGCGCGGGCGCTTCCGGCGTCGGCGTGTAGTAGAGCAGCCCATACGGATCGATGCGCACGAGGCTGTTCTCCGCCGTCCAACTGCGCGTGAGGCGGTAATACTGTGCGGCGCTGAACCCGGCGACGACGATCAAAGCGAGCAGCAGGATGAGGGCGAGCACCATCCAGAAGCGGGGCGACGACAACATGAAGCAACCTTCAGATTCATGCGATGCGGAATGATCACAGAACCAGAGTGTAAAGCGCGAGCGGCGATCTGCAAAATCCGGCGGCGCAAGCGCGGGTGACAGGCTCATATCAGCTCGGCGGTGTCCAGAATAATCGTCACCGGGCCGTCGTTGTGGATTTCGACCGCCATCAGCGCGCCGAACACGCCCTGCTCAACGCGCGCGATACCCTCCCGGCGCAGGCACTCGGCATAGTGATCGACCAGCGGCGCGGCGACCGGCGGCTGCGCAGCATCGGTGAAGCCGGGGCGACGCCCGCGCCGTGTATCGGCATAGAGCGTGAACTGTGAGATCACCAGCACACCGCCGCCCACGTCGAGCGCGGAGCGATTCATCTTGCCGTCGGCGTCGTCAAAGACACGCAGATGGACGGTTTTGCGCGCCAGGAATTCGGCGTGTGCCGGCGTGTCGTCATGCGTGACGCCGACCAACGCGACGAAACCGCGCTCGACTGCCCCGACCACTTGTCCATCGACCGTGACGCTGCCGCGCGAAACCCGCTGAAGTACGACCCGCATGGGTGGTTTTTCCTTGTCTTGCAGCGGACGAGGCGCGCCTCATCCCGACTACAGGCTGGTGAAACCCTGTTCGGCGCATAGCTCGACGACTTCGCCGACGAGATGCATGAACAGGTTGTGTGTCGATTGCAATCCCGCTGCTCCGACGCCGATATGCCCCAGGAGTTGCTGCGTGCGCCGGGCGAAATCGCGCGGGCAGAGCGGCATCGAAGCAACCGCGCGCATCGCGCCCTTTTCGTTCAGCCAATACTGATCATTGAGCGCAAAGATCACTTGCAACAGGCAGGCCACACAGCGAAAGAGCGCCCCCGTCACGTAGACGACATCGCCACGCAGTGCTGCCTTGCGCGACGTATCGAGCGCAAACTGCGCTTCCCAGAGGTTGCCGCTGATCAGTGCCTGTTTGAGCGCAGGCGGATACGGCTTAGTCCGGTGCTTGAGCGCGCCAATCTCACCGTAGGGATCGGCGAGCGGCTTGCATACGGCGACCTCAGCCAGATAGATATGCGTGTGGAAAGCGTGCGGATGGCCGGGCTGATAATGGGCCTCTGGGTGACCCGCAACACAGGCGTTGATATACCCATGCACCTGCGCCAGATCGCGATAGAGCCAATCGACGCGCTGGCCGCCAATCGTCAGCCACGCGCCGCCGTTGATCCAGCTGCCCCACGCGCCAAGATCGGTGACAGCCTCGCCGCCGCCGCTGTCATCGAGACGTGCCGCCAACGCCCTCAGATGTGCCAGATCGGGCGGCTGGTCGGGATCGTAATAGATGCCAAGGTCGATATCCGAACATTCGTCGCCCGCGCCCCGTGCCCAGGAGCCACCGAGCACGACAGCACGCACACCGGGCGTGTCAATCAAACGTCCGGCAATCGACGCTGCAAGATCGCGGACAGACTCGTAGGCAAGCATTGATGATCACCCTGTTGAAGATTCTAGTCTACGCACCTGGAAGAGTTCCGTCAAAAATCCGATCCGCTTTGCTGCGTTCTGCCGTGTCAGGCATAATCGAGCGCCATCGTCTCAGCAAGCGGCGGCGCGAAGCATGACACCGAAACCGATTCAGGCTGCCCAGCGCCACCGCTCTCAGCACGAGATGACGCTCGCACAGCCGACACTGCGCAGCACCGGTTTGCTGGTGTTCTGCTGGAGCGTCGCCATTGCCGTTGTGCTGGTCATAGGCCAGTCGGCGCGTGTTGGTTGGCTGCTGCCGGTGATCATCGCGCCGGCCCCGAACGAAACACGCCTGATCCTGCTCGACCTGGATCGGATGCTGCCCGGCCCGCTGCACGGTATTATCAATCCGCAGTTCGATCCCGGCATGTCGCCCGACCGCCAGACGGTGGTGTATTCGGCGGAGCAATCGACCGACACATTTGGCGTGGGCGAGATCGTCTTGCGCGACGTGACCACCGGGGCAGAGCAGCGTCTGACCCAGGATGCGTTCCCGGATACCAGCCCGGATTGGTCGCCCGATGGCCATCACATTATGTTCGTATCGTTGCGCAGCTTCAACACCGATCTCTATCTGTTCGATCTGGCGAGCGGTGCAACTCAACGCCTGACGGATGCGCCGCGCCCGGATTTCGATCCCGCCTGGTCGCCCGATGGGCATACGCTCGTGTACGTCAGCTACGACGACGAGAACGACTCCGATCTGTTTCTGCTCGACCCCGCCTGCGCTGGCATCTGTGGACAGAACGCGCGCCAACTGATCGACGATCCAGGTTACGATCTCCAGCCGACATGGTCGCCGGATGGCCAGGCACTGGCGTTCATCTCGGATCGGGATGGTGACGGCTTTCAGGTGTTTCTGCTGGCGGGGGATTGTCTCGTGCTCAATCAACCATGCACGGGCGCAATCCGGCGCTTGACGGATGACATCGCCTTCGCGCGTTTCGATCTTGTCTGGACGCCGCAGGGAGAACTGCTGGCGCTGGTTCCCAGAGCACGGGGGATCGACATTTACCGGTTGGATGTGGACTGTGCGCAGCCACAGGCAGGCTGCCCGGCGCTGTCCCTGGGGAGCGTGGGCGGTTAGCCCGACCTTCATCCGTGACGGAACAACAGCCGCAGTTCCTCTGCCGCGGATGGATCGGCGACGACGACGACCAGATCGTCCGCTTCAAGCGCCGTATCACCGTGCGGGATAACCAGCCGCCCGTTACGCTCAATCGATGCGACCACGCTCTCCGGCGGCCAGTTGATGTCCTGGATGCGCCTGCGGATCATGGGCGAATCGGTTTCGACGTAGAATTCGTAGGCATGACCGCCTGTCAGCGTATTCAGCCGGACGCGCTCCTGCGTGTGCTGATCCTGCACTTTGCGCTGAACGGCGACATTATAGGCGCGGACGACGCCGTGCCGCCCGATCAAGCCGACGACCTGGCGCGTCCCGCGCTTGACCACCGGCAGACGCCCTACGTCGCGCTGGCTCATGACGCGGATGGCCGTCCACAGCGTGTCTTCCGATGTGATCGTCGCCGGTTCGCGGGTGCAGATGTCACCCACTTTCAGGTTATCGTTACCCTCCGGGCTGTAGGCGCGCTGAAGATCCGACAGCGTGACGATGCCGCAAAGCTGCTCCGTCTCATCGACGACGACGACCGAGGCGGACTTGTGGCGGCGGAGTGCATCGCGCAGTTCGGTCAGGGAAGCATCATGGCGGATCGTCGGCGCAGGTTTCATCATCGCATCGCCGACCAGCACGCCCTGCATCAGATCGATCTCACGGCCCGGCGCGAGGTTGATGCCCTTCTTGCGCAGACTGAGTAAATACAGGCCGAGCGGTTCGAAGCGTTCAGCAATGAAGACACACGTGACCGAAGCCAACATGATCGGCAGGATCAAGCGGTAGTCATTGGTCAGTTCGAACACGAGCATGATCGCCGTGATCGGTGAACGGACGACGCCGGACATAACCGCTGCCATCCCAGCGATGGCGTACGCCTGGGCATCGGACGATGAAAGCCCGCCCAGCGATACAATGATGTTCCCATAGACGCCGCCGAGCATCGTGCCGACGAACAGCGCCGGGGCGAAGATGCCGCCGACGAAGCCACCGGCCATGCTGATGCCCGTCATAACGATCTTGGCGATGCCCAGCGCCAGGAGCAGTGACACGCCCATTTGGGTCGTGCCCTTCAGTACATCGTTCATGACCTCGCGTCCTGCGCCCATGATCTGGGGCATGAAGATCGCGACGATGCCGACGAGCGCGCCAGCGAAGGCTGTCTTCGCCGGGCGCGACAGATGCAGCCGGTGATGCCAGATATCGTGCTGCCAGTAGACCAGGCGGGAGAAACCGACCGAGACAAACCCCAACAAAATGCCGAGTGGCACGAACAGTGGGATTTCCAGCGGCGAGCCAAGCGCGAAATTGAACGGCCCCAGTTCTACGCCCGGTTGCAACGCCTGCGTCAGCGCCGACGAAACCACCGCGGCGAGCACGACGATGCCGAACGACCGTGTCTCGAATGCGCCATTGAGGATGACTTCGATGGCGAAGAAGACGCCCGCAATCGGCGCTTTGAAGGCGGCAGCGATGGCGCTGGCCGCGCCGGCGGCCACCAGCACCCGCACCTGCTCTTCCGAAAGGTGCAGCCCTTGCCCAAACCACGAGCCGATATTCGCGCCGATCTGCACGCTGGGGTCTTCCGGGCCGACTGACGCGCCCGCGCCGAGCGAGAGCGCCGATGCCACAGCCTTGGCCGGTATTTTCTTGTAGGGCAAGCGCCCGCCGCCCAGCGCAACCGACTCGATGACGCCCGCAACGCCGTGATGGCGTTCCTCGCCAACAAAGCGCTGCATCAGCCAGCCGACGATTGCCCCTGCCAACGTCAGGCTGATGACAATCGCCAGCGCGCCGACGACCGGATGCAGGACTTCATCGGCCAGCCACAGGGTGAAGGTTTCGTTGAAAAGCTTGATGGCTTCGCGGAAGGCCCAGACGGCGATGCCGGTGGCCAGACCGAGCAAGACCGCGAGGACAAGCAGAATGTTGTTTTCGGCGGAACGCAGCCGCGCGTGCATAATCTGCGAGAAGGCCGGGTCGAATCGTAGGCGCATGGAGAAGTTCGAATACTCAGACGAAGATACGGAATCGGGCAGTGATGATGCCGAATTCCATTGTAGACCAGAAATTGTAATAACCCAAGTCGAGGCTTTTATCCCAAATTGGGCAGGTTCACATCTGGGATATAGCAGCGGCGGTCATAAGCACTGCGTCGGCAATCGATCCGAGCGCCGCCTGCACGGGCGCGGTCAAGCCCGGCTCCCAGTCGGTCGTTGCGGGCTGGACGCCGATGACAGTAATCTCCGGCGGCAGTTGATCGAGCGCCTCGGCCAGCACCAGCGCTTCCGCCAGACCGGCATAGTGCATCGTGCCGCTCAAGTGAGGATCGCGCGCGTGCAGCAGCACATCGTCGAGGCTGAACTGCCGCCACTCGCCTGGGGTGAGGCGCATGTCGGCGGCGTCGATGACGATTACGCGCGCATAGCCCTGCATCGTCAGCACCAGCTCCAGGCCGGACGTGCCGCCATCGACCAGATCGACTTCCGACGGCAGATCGCGCCCGCGCAGGCAGTCGAGCACCGCCGCGCCGACGCCGTCATCGCCCCGCAGCGGATTGCCGAGCGCGAGGATGAGTGTGCGACCTGACGGAATGGCGTTACTGCTCATAGGAAAAGACCTTTATCACCACAGAGACACAGAGAGCACGGAGAGGATATGTCTCTGTGTCTCCGTGGTTCAAACTATTTGAATTCAACGTCCAGCAGATGCGTCGAGCAGGAGATGCACGGATCGTAAGCGCGCACCAGCATCTCCAGCGCCAGTGTGATCTCTGGCTGCGGCTTATCGATGATCTTGGGCACAAGCGCGCGCATGTCGAGTTCGACATTTTGCAGATTCTGCCCGGTCGGGATGATGCAATTTGCGCCCGTGACGACGCCATCTTCGATGGTGTATTCGTGGAACAGGATGCCGCGCGGCACATCACAGACGCCCACGCCCGTGCCGCTAAGATACGGTGGCGCGACCGGATCTTCCCATTGCACGCCCTTCGTCAGCAGTTGATCAACCAGCTCGAGTGCGTCTTCCACGCAGTGAACGATCTCGATCACCTGGGCGACCGTGATCATGTACGGGTTGATCACCGGCGGTTTCATGCCCAGCCGCTCGGCGGCAGCTTTGGCCTTCGGATGGAGTTGCTCGAAATTGATGTTGAAGCGCGCCAACGCGCCGACCATATACGACTCGCGCAGGTTGCGCGCTCGTTTCGCCGTTGAATAGGGCAGCAAATACTCGTTGGTGACAGAACGATAATCGTTGGCCAGCCAGGTTTGACCCTCGCTGCTCGCGATCACGCCGTCGATGTAGCAGTACTCGTCGTCCTTGTGGCTGGCGATATACTCCGTCTCGCGCTCGAACGCGGGCAGCTCCAGCGACGCGAACAGATCGACCGTCGCGTCTACGTCGGCGCGCGCATCCAGCAGCAGTTTGCGCAGGTAGAGCAGGTCTTTTTCAGACGGTGTATGCGTGAAGCCGCCAACCACCATCGCAATCGGGTGCGTGTGCCGCCCGCTGATGATGCGGCAGATCTCGCCCGCGAGCTTCTTCATGCGCAGCGCGCGCAGCACGACTTCCGGCTGGCTCTTTGCCAGCGGCACAACGCTTTGCACGCCGAGCAAATCCGGCGCGATCAGCATGTAGGTATGCAGCACGTGGCTGTCGAGCATCTCGCCGTGCATGTTCAGGCGGCGCAGCAGGATCGTCTGCTCGGTCAGTTCGATGCCGAGCGCGGCTTCCAGCGCGCGCAGGGCCGCCGTCGAATGTCCGACGGAGCAGATGCCGCAGATGCGCGAGACGATGTGCGCTACCTCTTTGTAAGTGCGTCCGCGTACCATCGGCTCGAAGAAGCGCGGCGTTTCCACGATTTGCAGTTCGCATTTTTCGAGCACGCCATTGCGCACGTCAACGACGATATTGCCGTGCCCTTCAACCCGGGTCAGGTGATGAACATCTACGTGGACGCGGCTCATGACGTTACTCCCTCAAGTTTCATCATCTGGTAGGTCAGGAAGATGCGCAGACGGCTCTCGATTTCTTCATCACCGACACCGGCTTCGCGCATGACCTCGCGCATCGAGGCCAGATTCGGGCTGGGCACGAAGCCACGGCAGCCTTCACAGCCGTAGCCAACCGCCGGGCAGATCGCCCCGCAGCCGGCGCGCGTCACCGGGCCGAGGCACGCCTGACCGCGCTGGTACATGCAGACCGTGCCGAGCGCTTTGCATTCGATGCACAGCGGATAATCCGGCAGGTTGGGCAGCCGCCCTTGCAGCAGGTGTGTCACCGCCTTGGCGAATTCGTTGCGGTCAATTGGACAGCCGGGAATGGCGGCATCAACCTTGACGACGGCTTTGATCGGGCGGGCGGGATAGGTTTCATACCAATCGGCTTTGTCGCCGTAGACATATTCGCGCACTTCTTGCAGTGGCATGACGTTGCGGATGGTGTTGACACCGCCAAGGTCGGCACACGCGCCCAGGGCGATCAGGAAATCGGCGCGCTCACGGATGCTTTTCAAACGGGCTTCGTCGCTCGCGCGCGTACATGATCCCTCGACGAAAGCGATAGTATAGCGCTCGTCCAAGGGCAGCTTTTCGCTCATGGCCTCGCGGAACTCGACGATCTCGACCGCATCGAGCAGTTCTGGATGATCCTGGAGCAGATCGACGACTGTGAGCTGGCAGCCTTCGCAGCTGGTGAAATCGAAGAAGGCCACTTTGGGCCTGGGTCTGGTCGTCATGCGAACGCCTCCTGCAGATTTTTGACTTCCTGGTATGAAAAGATCGGGCCACTCTGACAGGTGTAGATATGATGCATCTGGCAGTGTCCGCATTTGCCGACACCGCACTTCATCTGGCGTTCGAAACTCATCCAGATGTCGCTATCCGCCAGTCCGTGCGCCAGTAAGTCCGGCAGCACGAATTTGTACATGACCGGCGGGCCGACAACCGTCGCAACCATATTGCGGCCTTGATAATCGATCTTGTTGAAGAGCGTCGTGATCACGCCGACGTTGCTCACCCACTCTTCGGTCGGGCGTTCGACGGTAATATGGACTTCGATGTCGTCGCGTGCCGTCCAGCGAGCCAGATCGTCCGGGAAGAGCAGGTCGCGCGGTGTGCGCGCGCCCACGAGCAAGATCACACGGTCGAACATGCCCCGGTGATCCATCACCTCGTCGATCAGCGAGCGCAGCGGGGCCAGCCCCAGGCCGCCGGCAACGAACAGGATGTCACGGCCATAGAAGCGCTCAACCGGGAAGCTGCGCCCGAACGGCCCACGGATACCGACCTTGGCACCGGGAGGCAGCTTGTGGACGGCGTTGGTCAGTTTGCCGACCGCGCGCACGCACAATTCGAAGCTGCCATTGCTGCGGGTCGGCGCTGAGCAGATACTGATCGGCGCTTCACCGACACCCAGCACCGACAGCTCGACAAACTGGCCCGGTCGATGATGCAGATGAAAGCCGCTCGGCAGTTCGACCCGGAACAGGGTCTCGGAGGCCGTCAGCGGTGTCATCGCTGCGATCCGCGCCGGAGTCGGCATATAAATCGATTGGCGCGATAAGGTTTCTTTGAGCAGGGTAATCATGCTTTCACCTCCACGGCAGCTTGCCGCTCGGCGCTTTCTTGCGTCAGGTGATTGAAGGTCTTGATGCAGGTAATAGCGACCGGGCACGTCGTGCCACAGCGGCCACAGCCCACGCAGCCCATCTTGCCGTAAGCTTCGTATTGATATTTGCCCTTGCGCATGAAGCGGTGGCGCTGCCGCCGCCCAAGCTGGGAGCGGAAATTGTGATTGCCCGCGACGACGGCGAACTTCTCGATCTGGCAGCTATCCCAGGCGCGCAGACGGACACCATGGGTCAGCGTCAGGTCAACCTCGTCGGTCACGTCGAAGCAGTAGCAGGTCGGGCAGACCTGGGTACACGCACCGCAGGCCAGGCAAATATCGCCGAGTTCATCCCAGTGCGCGCTGTGCATCGCTGCGCCGAGAACTTCAGGCAGTTGTGATAGCGTGGCATCGAGCCGGAACTCGAAGTTCTGCCACTTTTGCGACATAACCTCGTTCAGCCGCTGCTGGTCGCTGTCGGCTCCCTCCCAAATGTTGGTGAAGCCCGCCAGCAATTCCTCGCCTTTATCGCTGCCGACGCGCACGGCATAGGCGTCTCCCATGTCGGCCAGATGTACGTCGTAGGTTTCAGTGATGGAATAGGTTTCCATGTCCTTGCAGAAGCACTGGGCTGAACATGGTTTGAGGCATTCAATACTGACCAGATAGAGCGCATCACGCCGGGCGCGATAATGCTGGTCGGCAAAGCCATTGTTCTGCACTGTATCCAGCAGTTGTATCGCGTGCATATCACAGGTATGCACGCCGAACAACACTGTGGGTTCGGCCTCGATGTGTGCTGTCATGTCCATCGTATCGGCGTTGAAAGAGAAGAGCACCTCGCGCGGTGGAAGGAGAAACTGCTTCGGCGCAGACAGGGTCGTCGGATAATCAATTGCCAATTCATCTGGATCGGTAATGTCAGCGAAGACGTAGCGCCCATGAAGCGCCTTTGGCCCGACGATTCTGAAACTGCGCTGCTGAAGTCGTTGTATCCAGGCTTTGAGCGCGCTCTTCGGCATGATGCGTAAGCTCATGAACAAGACTCCTTTTCGGTAGTGAAGACGGTCAATCTCGGTGGCGCTGGCAGTTTTGGCGCTGCCATTGCCGGGGTACAGTGTCCATCACGTCTTCTTATTTACAGTATGAAGATCGCCTGACGCGACCTTCAGTGTTATAAGTCATCACATGTTGGACGTGTGTCACATCCCTATATTGTGAATTTTATCACAATCGCAGTTGATCACAATAGTGCTGCATGTCATATGCCAGGGGTGAGGCGCGTCCTATGATTGCGCACATTCGCGCAGATACTCGCCGTAGAATTGAGAAACTCGCTACCATTGACACGCATCAAGTGGCGAGAGGTGGAGCCACAATCGTGTTTATAGCGTGGGTGTTTCTTAGGATGAACGACATGCATACAGGCTTTGATGCTATCCTCGTGCCGGGCGGGGGCCTTTTGCCTGATGGCACACTGCCGCCCTGGGTGATCAAGCGCCTTGAGCGCGCTGTCGCCCGCGCCGGTGACGCCGCTATCCTCACGCTCAGCGCGGGCACGACGCACAAACCACCGCCGTTAGACGCGCGCGGATTTCCGCGCTTCGAGTCGGTCGAGGCGGCGCGCTTCCTGGTGGCACAGGGCGTCGCGCCAGAGCGCATCCTCACGGAAAGCGCGTCCTACGACACCATCGGCAACGCCTTTTTTTCGCGCCTCATCCACGCCGAGCCGCGCAGACTGCGCCGCCTGCTGGTGATCACGTCGGATTTTCACATGCCGCGCACACAGGCCATTTTCGCGTGGATCTATGGCCTGACGCCGACGGATGGCTATTCATTTGGTTTCGAGGCGGTTGTAGATGACGGCATCGACGCCGAGGCGCTGAACGAACGGCAGGCGAAAGAAGCGCGTGCGCTGGCCGACGTACGCCTTCTCGCCGGGCGGATCACCAACCTGGCGCAGTTTCACGAGTGGTTCTTCACCGAGCACCGCGCCTACGCGACCTCCGGCTGGCTGGATCGTGGGCAGGGCGCGGACGATCTGGGCGCGGCGCTGTCGACTTATTGAGCGCCAGCGCGCCGAAGATTCACTCGCTCACCTTCTGCGAACTCATCAAGTCCCAGGTGTCCGCGTCGGCGTTATAGGTGTACGAGAGGTAGGTTGTCAGGTGTTCCGTCGGTGACACCAGGTTGAAATCGAACTGCTCCATCTTGATCACCAACTGCGCCGGGCCGTGAAAGGTGATCGAACTGGCGTGTTCATTGGCGAAGGTCTCGACATCGGTGAGCACGGTCTCCAGCCGAATGTCGTCGGTAAATGCGCCGGTGTCGTCGAGCGCGACCGAATAGATCTCCGGCGTCCGCGCCAGCCCGAAATACAGCCGTTTGCCACTCAAGCCGTTGAACACCCCAATGCCAAAGGCATCGACTCGGTCGAGCCTGTCTCTGACCTCCCCGGTTTGCGGATCGACCTGGAAGATGGAGCCTGCGACTGTGCCGTAGGTCGATCCCATGACGGATGACGCATACAGGCTATGCGTATCGCAATCGTAGGTGATGTCGAGCAGGCCGAATGGATTCTCAGGTGCGAGCGGCCCGAGCGGGGGCAGGTCAACCAGCGGCGACATCTCGCCGGTCTCGCTGTCGATGCGATAGATAATGTTGGCTTTTTCCGGCGGGTTGTCCAGAATGTTGATAAACGGCGTCGGCACGAGGTAGATATTGCCGAATTCATCCCGTTGGAAAGACCCAAGATACCCGGCCATCGACCACGAGGGATGCTCATAGGAGCGGACGATATTGCCGTTCTGGTCGAGTTCACGCAGCGCCGCGCCTCTGACGAATTTGGCGCGTGTATCGAGGGCGCTCCTCTGGCTGAAGCCCAACGTGCTCACGAAGGCTGAGTCACCGGCGCAGCTTTGCGCGCTGCCGACGAGATAGTTCGTTGCAGGCGCGGGCGCGCTCGGGGTCGATGCGCTGGTCTGAAGCAAGACAATTACTACGCCAATGGCAATCAGTACGACTACGACCAGCCCGCCGATCAACCACGTGCGCGAGGTGCCCGACTCGGACGGCGCAACAGCCGGACGCCTGGCGCGCTCCGCAGATTGGCTTTTGGATTTAGCTGAAGGCTTGCTTTTGGCCGGGCGCGAGCCTGATTTACGCTTGCTCAAGATGACAGCCTCACTTCAACCCGCATTGGCATCTGCAATTCCGGTCGGCACAAACATCGGCCCGGAAGGACACGGATACTCACGATCCGTATAGAGACCATCCTCCAACACGGTGTCTGCCCAACAATACTCCGCCCCCGGCGTGTCATCATTCTTGATCTGGGCGACGTACCAGAGCACCAACGGATTGTCGGTGATGGCCTCCGGCGTCGGGTCGATAAACCGCTCCGGTCCCTGTTGATAATCGGTGTTGCAGCACGGGCCAATCGTCGGCATGTCGGAGTCGCCCTCGTCACGATCTGCATGATGCAGCGTGACGTAGACGTAAGCATTATCGCCGCGTCCGCCGTCGCCGAACTGGCCGGTCGAGGGCGCGACGTAGAAGCTGCTGTTTACGCTGCTGATCTGGAACGAGTAGCCATCGTCATTGCTGGAAACATCTGCCGCCAGCCGCCAGCCCTCGCTCGTCCAGGCCTGCCAGCCGGAGTCGCCCCATTCGCTGAACGTCGAAGCGCTGCCTGCGAGCGCGATGCGCGTCACCGGGCGGTAGGTGCCGTCGTTGCCGCAGCCGCGCCCGACATTGATCGCCAGCGGGCGGAACCGTCCGTCGTTGTAGAATTCGTAGCGCTGCTTATAGAAGTAATTGCACGGCAGCGGCCAGAGTTCACTCCAGAAGCCCTGCTCCAGCGCAAAGCCGACGACCTCGCCATCCACAACCATGTCCGTCACCCTCGGCGGCTCGATGGCGATGACCGCTGCCTGACTGAAGACCGGGCAGCCGACCGCATCGCTGTAGCCAAAGCCATCCGTGGCCGAGTAGCTGACGTGCCAATCCACCAGCTTGACGCTGTCGAAGATCGGCGTGCCCTGGTACGTCACCTCGGAGATGCGCAGGCCGTCGGAGCTTGTCAGTGTGTAGTTCAAACTCCAGCCAGCCTGCTCCAGCGGCGTGTTCTGCTGGCAGAACTGGCGCATGATCGTTTCATCTTCCAGCCGCTTCTCGGTGATGGCGACGCTGCTACCGACAGCCGTCCAGCGGACGCCGACGAGCCGGCCGTCGGTCAGATCGACAATCGCCCAGAGCGCGCGCTCACCGACGACGAACGTGGGCGCGACGCACAGATGCCGCGAGCGCTCGCAGACAGTGCTGTTGAGCGAAGTCTTTGTGCTCGCCATAACCGCATCGCTGGTTTCGGGCGTGTAACCGAGCGCCTCCTGGACTTCCGGCGCATGGACGGCGATTTCGAGCGCGACCTGCGTCAGGCTGGCTGGAATATCCGGCTGCGCGTCCTCATAACCGATTACGTCGAGGACGCGTCCTTCGCGCAGATCGGCGACGGCGGCGACGAAAAAGTTGAGCGCGTAGTTGTACATCTCGACGCGGTAGCAGGGATTAGCGGCGCAAACAGCCGTCTTTTCCACGATGTCGCTCGCCCGCAGGGGATAGATACCCATGATCTCGCTTCGGAACGGCGCTTGCGTCTGTGGATCGCGGGCATAGCGCCGGAACAACTGCTCGGAGAGCGCGATGCTCTGCGCCTGCCGCTGCTCGTCGTCCAGCCCGTCTTCGATCGGCACAATCGGGATAGTCTCCTGCAATGCCGCCTGCACACGCGCCAGATGCGCAGCCAACAGCGGCAACTGCGCGAGATCAGGCGTAGCGCGTGGCGCAAGCACGCCTGAATCGGGCAGGGTTGGCTCTAAGGTGGGCAGGCTGACAGAGGCGGGCGTTGCCGTGCTCTGATCGACGCTGGCGGGTTGGCAGGCCGCCACCAGAAGCATGAGGCCGAGGAGAAGCAAGAGCGGGCGTAGCTGTTTCATGGCGTCCTGTGACCTGCGTGGCACGGCGATACGCCTGCAATGTTACCAGATCATGGGGTGTTTTGGGTGTTCAGGGGCGATTGGGGCAGCAGAGGAGATTGGCCTCATTCTGTGGCATAATCGCTGCATAGCAGAAGAGCGAAACACATGCGGAAAATTATCCTCCACCGCAGCGAACCCGACGAAGAAATCCCCTATTGGGTGGAATGTCCCAGCCTCGGTATCGCCAGTCACGGCGAGTCGATTGATGATGCCATCCGCATGATCCAGGAAGCGATCGAACTTCACATCGAAGACTTAGTGGCACATGGCGAACCCGTTCCGCCGGAAGACGCGGATGAGTTTCCATTGGAGCAGATTCTGGTGCTGGACGCATGAGCGGGCTTCCGTCAGTCAATCCGGATGATGTGATCAAAGCATTGCAGCGTGCCGGGCTCACAAAAAGGCAGTCATGTGCAAATGCGCCGCGACGACCCGCCCCCGGCGCGTACCGTCCCGATCCCAACCGGCAAGAAACCGCTTCCACGGGGCACACTTCGTGCCATCCTTCGGCAAGCGGGCATGACCATGGATGAATTTACGGACTTGCTGTCATAATCATCCCCATTGGATCTCCCATTTCCCGGCATTTTGCCAGACGCTATGCTAAAAGAATAATGATTTGGTGCTAATGCCATATTCATTTGCGCCCTTTCAAATAGAGGGGCAGAGTTATCCCCTGACTGGATTGGGCATCACGAAGGTATTGTGTACATGGCGAAGGTAATCATCATCGGCAGTGGTTTCGGCGGCCTGGGCGCGGCCATACGCCTGTTGGCGCAGGGGCACGAAGTCCACATCTACGAGAAGCTGGATAAGCTGGGCGGGCGCGCCTACGTCCACGAGATCAACGGCTTCCGCTTCGACGGCGGGCCGACGGTCATCACGGCGCCGTTTATGTTCGACGATCTGTTCGCGGTCGCCGGGCGCAAGCGCGAAGATTACGTCACGCTTGTCCCGCTCGATCCGTTCTACCGTGTGTTCGATCATCACGGGCGCGCCTTCGACTACAACGGCGATGAAGCCTTCATTCTCGACCAGATCGACAAGTTCAGCCCGGCAGACCGCGAAGGCTACCAGCGCTTCATGGCGACGACCAAGCCGATCTTCGAGAAGGGCTTCGTCGAACTGGCGGACAAGCCGTTCCTGCGCTTCACCGACATGGTCAAAGTCGCGCCAGATCTGATCAAGATGCAGTCGTATCTGAGCGTCTACCGCTACGCCTCACAGTTCGTCAAAGACGAGTTCCTGCGCCGGGTCTTCTCGTTCCACCCGCTCTTGATCGGCGGCAACCCGTTCGACGCGCCGAGCATCTATGCCATGATCCACTACCTGGAGCGCAAGTGGGGCATTCATTACGCGATGGGCGGCACGGGCGCAGTCGTCGCGGCCATGGGACGGTTGATCGAAGAACTGGGCGGCAAGATCCACCTGAACGCCGAGGTTGGCGAGATCCTCGTCAACGGCGCGCGCGTGACCGGCATCCGCCTCGCCGACGGGACGCGGGTGACGGCGGATCATATTGTCTCGAACGCCGATGTCGCTTTCACCTACCGCAAGCTCATCCCCGAAGTCTACCGGTGCAAGTTCACTGACCGGCGCATCGAGCGCATGAAGTACAGCATGTCGCTGTTCGTCATCTACTTCGGGACGAAGCGGCGCTATCTCGACAGCGGCCTAGCGCATCACAACATCATCCTGGGCGAGCGCTACAAGGGCTTGCTCGGCGACATCTTCAACAAGCAGAAACTGGCGGACGATTTCTCGCTCTACCTGCACATGCCGACGATCACCGATCCATCGATTGCGCCCGAGGGCTGCGAAGGCTTCTACGTGCTCTCGCCGGTGCCGCATCTCGGCAGCGGCACCGATTGGACAAAGATGGCGAAGCCCTACCGCGACTCGATCATCGAATTCCTGGAAGCCAACTACCTGCCCGGCCTGCGCGAGAACATCATCGCCGAACGGCACGTCGATCCGTTACACTTCCAGAACACGCTCAACAGCTATCTCGGCTCGGCCTTCAGCGTCCAGCCGATCCTGACGCAGTCGGCCTGGTTCCGCCCGCACAACCGCTCGGAAGATTTCGACAACCTCTACTTCGTCGGCGCGGGCACGCATCCGGGCGCGGGCTTGCCCGGTGTCCTCTCGTCATCGATCATCGTCGAAAATCTGATCGGCGGGGCAGATGAGACAGCCTATCTCCATTCGACGCCTGGACTGCACACCATGGAGCAAGCCGTATGAACGTCGGCCTTAACCTAGCGACCGGTTGGGAAACGACCTTGCTCGATTGGGCGTATGCGCCGCTGGCCCAGCGCCGGGCGGCGCGCCCGCTGCGTGCGGATACCGACGTTTTGCAAGCGGCTTATGACACCTGCGCGGCCATCACCCGCGAGAACAGCAAGACGTTCTATCTCGCTTCCGCGCTGCTGCCGCTGGAAAAACGCCGCGCTGCGCGAGCGCTGTATGCCTTCTGCCGGGTCACGGATAATCTGGTTGACGCGCCTGGCGCCTCGGTGGCCGACCGGCGGGAAGCGTTGGCGTTGTGGCGCGAACTGGCGCTGAATGACAATCCGCCGCTGGATGAGCCGGTGGCGCTGGCCTGGGCGGATACACGCGCGCGCTTTCACATCCCATCGGGTTATGCCGAGCAGTTGATCGACGGCGTGGCTCAGGATCTGGAGAAGACACGTTACGCCAGCTTCGACGAACTGGCGGCCTATGCTTACGGAGTCGCCTCGACCGTCGGGCTGATGGCGATGCACATCGTCGGCTTCGCCAACGAGAAAGCGATTCCCTATGCGATCAAGCTGGGCGTCGCGCTGCAAGTGACCAACATCCTGCGCGACGTGGCCGAGGATTGGGCGAATGGGCGGCTCTACCTGCCGCAGGATGAGCTTGAGGCGTTTGGGCTGACGGAGGCGAACATCGCTGCCGGACAGGTCAGTGAGCGCTGGCGCGCTTTCATGCAAAGCCAGATTGCGCGCACCCACGCGCTCTACGAAGAAGCGCTGCCCGGCATCGCGCACCTGAACGCTGACGGGCGCTTTGCCATCACCGCCGCTGCGCAGCTTTATCGTGCTATCATGGACGAAATCCTCGGCCGTGATTGCGATGTCTTCACCCGCCGCGCCCATCTAGGTATGGTTGGAAAGCTGGTGCGTCTGCCGGGTATCTGGTGGCGCAGCATTCGCGCTCGCCCTTGAGCGCTGCTCAATCGTAGCTGTGATTCAGGCTCGGCGCGTAGCGATTGACCGTGTCTTCGCCGAGTTTATCGGCCAGTTTTTTGCGCAGTTTGGGCGTCTCCTCCGCCCATTTTGATTGCAGTTCTTCTTTTGTCGCATTGCCACCGCTCCCGGCCAGCGCCATGATGCCCTTGAGCGCAGATGGCGCACGCGTGATCACCCGGTGAACCTTGGCGCTGCCGCATGCCGGGCACGGCGGCGCGGGTGCATCGAAGCCGTGCCGCGCTTCGTAGGGCGTCTCACACGCTTCACACACGTAATCGTAAAGAGGCATATCGCTCGCTCCTGAAGGTTTTCGTGCTCTCAGTATACAACCGCTCGCGCACGCTTTCCCTTGACAGGGCTAATCTGGCAGCGGTCACGGCTTTGGGGATGAGCCGTGACCGGAATTGACGGCGAACTATGCCATCTGGTCGAGCGCCAGCACCAGATCACGCAGACTGCTCGCGATCTCGACCAGCCGCTCGACGGCGACGATCTCCGGGTTGTCCGCCGGCGTATGGGTGATCTGCGTCATAAGCTCGCCGAGAGTCGACGACGTGAACGCGAGCGCCGGTCGCTGGTTGAATACGAACAGGGAATGATCGCCCTGATACCACTGCTCGCCCTCGGTCATGTGCGGCTGATTGGCAACCGCCGCCCGGATCGCCGTCTCGATCTCCGGTGGGCAGCCATAGAGTGAATACGCGCTGTCTGAGTCCTTTTGCCCTGCGCCGTCGATGTTGACGCCGAGGACGATCTCGTCGAAGCGGCCTTCATTCGCCGCCACCCACAGTTTCTCTCCCGGCGCGAGGTAATAATCCTCGCCGTTGAGCGGGACGATCTCCACGCCCAGGCGGCCCGCGTACTCGCGCAGCAGTTCAGCCAGCAGCAGCAGTGTGATCACGCCGGTGCCGTTGTCAACCGCGCCCGGCGTCCCCAGCTTGGCGTCGATGTGCGCGAAGATAACGACGCGCTGCCCAGCGCCGCCGCCTTTGCGCGCGACGATGTTCACGCCTGAAGACGGGATGCGCGTCGCCCGGCTGCGCAGTGTGACTGTCTCACCCACATGCTCCGCCAGCCGCAGTCCTGCGTCATCCGTCATGTAGACCGATGGGATGTCGAAATCGCCGTCTTCGAACATCGGGAACGGATACAAACCGCCGGCGAGTTCCGGGTTGCGCGACGTGGCCGTGATAATCGCGCCCGGCTGCTTCGCCTCTACCAGCGCGACGATCTGCTTGTGCGTGTCCGGGTTGTAGAACGGGAAGTTCTTCGGCATCACCTGCTCGCTGGCAATCTCGCCGTGCAGCAGCAGGATTTTGCCGATCGCATCCGCCGCTTCCAACTCGGCGACGGTCGCGGCGACGACCAGCGGCGCGGTCACGTCGCAGCCGAGCGCATACGGGGCGGGCTTTGCCGAGAATCGTGTGCCATTTGCGGTCAAGTCCGCGCCGTCATCGTGCCAGTCGATGCACGCAAACGGCGTGCTTTCGACCGCGAAGCCGAAGCCGGAGATCGTCCGCGCGAAGAAATCCGTTGCTGCGTGGTTGCCCGCGCTGCCGACACGCCGGTTGGGGATGTCCCGGCACAGATATTGGAGGTACGCCGTCGCTGTTTCCGTCAGATGGTTGGGCATCGTCTGTCCTTTGCTTGACCCTGCTCCATACCTGAATGACGATTCGTGAGGCTTTGTGATGATTTTCACCAATCCGGCAAGCGGGTGTCTCCCCGCATTCCTGGGGGGATCAGGTCGGGGGGGCACGAAAACGGCCTACAATGAAAACAACGGGTATTCGCCCCACTTGAAAGGGTTGCCGATGGTAACCTGGATGAGTCATCTCAGTCACGATCCGCTGCCGCCGCTCCTCAACGCACCGCACGAAGCCATCCGCACGTTTGCCCGCCGCGATCTGCTCGGCGAACCTGTGCCGCCGGTCGCGCGCCTGTGGCAGCTTCCAGAGCCGGTCAAAATCCTCAAGAAACAGCGCGTCGATGGGGCGTGGGTGTATCCCGGCAGCGTCAAAGACCATCTGCGCGCACAGGAAGACTACGATCAAATCGAAACCTATCGTGTGCTCGGCTACCTGGTCGAAAAATACGGCTTTACCCGGCAGCACCCGGCCATCGAGCACGCAGGCGCGTTCCTCCTGGCACATCAGACTGGCGAAGGTGATATCCGCGGTATCTACGGCCAGCAGTATTCACCCAATTACAGCGCCGCCATTATGGAACTCTTGATCAAGGCGGGCTGCGGTGATGATCCGCGCATCGAGCACGGCTTCCGCTGGCTGCTGTGCATGCGCCAGCGCGATGGCGGCTGGGCGAGCGCGATCCGCACACGCGGTGTGAAGATCGACAGCGATGTCATGCTGGGGCCAACCCTGACGCCGGATGTCGATAAACCCTTCTCGCATCTGTTCACCGGCGTTGTCCTGCGCGCCTTTGCCGCCCATCCCGGCTATCGCCACTGTGAAGAGGCACGCCAGGCAGGCAGGTTGTTGGCATCACGATTCTTTGAAAAGGATTCATCTTACCCCGACCGCGGCACACCGGATTACTGGACTCGCTTCACATTTCCGTTCTGGTTCACCGACCTGCTCTCGGCGCTGGATGCGCTCAGTTGGCTGGGCTTCTCCGCCACCGAGCCAAAGATCGCCGAGGCGCTCGACTGGTTCGCCACGCATCAAGATGAAGATGGTGTCTGGCGGCTGAAACTGCTCAAAATGAGCGGCGAACCGGCCCGCGACTTGTGGATCAGCCTGGCGATCTGCCGGGTGCTGCGGCGCTTCTGGGGAGACTCGAACTTCGCAACACAGGGAAGTGGACAAGGAAGCTTATGAAACGTGGTTCGCGACTGCTGTTCACCGGCGTGGCCGCCATTGCCGGTCTCGTTGTCGTCAGGCGCTGGGCGGCGCGCCGTGGCCCGATGCCGTGTCCCGCGCGGCTCAGTTGGCTCTTGGAGAATCCGTATACAAAGCGCGTCATGGGCAGTGAGACGCTCATCGAGCGGCTCGACCTCAGCCCTGGCATGAAGGTGCTCGATGTTGGTTGCGGCCCCGGCCGGCTGACGGTTCCGGCGGCGCGGCGCGTCGGGCGCACGGGCGAAGTCACCGCGCTGGACATCCAGCCCACCATGCTCGAACGCGCCCGCCAGCGCGTCGAAGAGGCCGACCTACACAACGGTCGCTTCATCGAGGCGGGAGCAGGTGAGGGCGCATTGGAGGCGAACACTTACGATCGCGCACTGCTCGTGACCGTCCTCGGCGAAATTCCGAAGCGCGAGCAGGCGTTGACGGAGATCTTCAAGGCGCTGAAGCCCGGCGGCATCCTGTCCGTGACCGAGATGCTGCCCGACCCGGATTATCAGCCGCGGGCAACGGTCGAACGTATGGCGCACGCCGCAGGCTTCGTCATCGATGGCTATTACGGCAGCTGGCTGGCGTACACGCTCAATCTTGCGCGGCCTGCCAACGGCGCGAATTAGGCTTGGCGGGGAGCAGAACGGGCAGACGTTCCACTTGGGGCGAATTTCGGGGTATGATCTGAGTATCAGTAAGGAGTCCGACGATGACGACCAGACAGTCGACTCCGACATCCAATGTTGCCCCGCTTTCATCCCCAGGCTCGGAGCTGACTCCCAATACGTCCACAATCAAACGCCCGCTGGCAGGTGACACACCACTCACTCAGGTGATCGATGCGCTGACCCGCGAAGCCGATCTCTATACGTCACTGGAGGGCGGCGCTGTCCGCTGTTATGCCTGCGCCCATCGCTGCCGCATCAAACCCGGTGGGCGCGGTGTCTGCCAGGTGCGCTACAACCTGGACGGCAAACTCTATGCGCCGTGGGGCTACGTCGCCGCACTGCAATGCGATCCGATTGAGAAGAAGCCGTTCTATCACGTCTATCCAGGCGCGCATGTCCTGACGTTCGGCATGTTGGGCTGCGATCTGCACTGCCCCTACTGCCAGAACTGGGACATTTCGCAGGCGCTGCGCGATGACAGGGCCGGGTATACACCGATTGCGATGTCGCCGGAGCAGATCGTCCAGCAGGCGACCTGGCGCGAGGCGGTCGGTATTGCCAGTTCGTACAACGAGCCGCTGATCACGTCCGAATGGGCGCGGGCGATTTTCGAGCAGGGCAAGGCGGCGGGGCTATCCGGCCTGTACGTCTCGAACGGCAACGCCACGCGCGAGGTGTTGGAGTATATGCGCCCATACACCGAAGCCTACAAGATCGATCTCAAGACGATGCAGGCGAGCAACTATCGCCAGCTCGGCGCGGTGCTCGACCATATCCTCGACGGCATTCGTATGGTCCATGAACTCGGCTTCTGGCTCGAAATCGTGACGCTGATCGTGCCGGGCTTCAACGACGATCCGGCAGAACTGCGCGATATGGCGCACTTCATCCGCTCACTGTCGCCGGACATCCCCTGGCACGTGATCGCCTTCCATCAGGATTACCGGATGCGCTCCCACGCCAACACCGATGCGGCCATGCTCAGGCGCGCGGCGCAGATGGGCTACGAAGAAGGCTTGAACTACGTCTACGCAGGCAATCTGCCAGGGCAGATCGAGCCATATGAAGACACCCGCTGCCCGAACTGCCAGACGACCGTGATCAAGCGTTGGGGCTTCACGGTGATTGAAAACTGGCTCATGCCGAGCGGGACATGCCCCAAATGCCAGACGCCGATTCCGGGTTTGTGGCAGCGCAAAATGCACGATCACCGGGATCACAGCCCGACGCCCTGCGGCTGACGCGACAGGAGGGTAAACGTGTGTCTGTGAATACCCCCGATCTTTTCTTCATCTCCGGCCAGAGCTTCGAGCCAGCTTACGTGGCGCTTTTGAAGAACGGCGAACTTGCGCGGCGCGTCGAACAGGCTATTGATCAACTGAGTGCTTGTGCGCTCTGCCCGCGCAAGTGCCGGGCCGACCGCCTGAAAGACGCGCTCGGCGTGTGCAAGATCGGGCGCTTCGCTCGCGTCTCCAGCTATTTCCCGCATATGGGCGAGGAAGACTGCCTGCGCGGCTGGCGTGGCAGCGGGACGATCTTCTTCTCCGGCTGCAATCTACGCTGTGTGTTTTGCCAGAACTTCGACATCAGCCAGGTCATCAGCGGCCTGGAAACGGAACCGGTCGAGCTTGCGGCGATGATGCTCGAATTGCAGGCGGCGGGCTGCCACAACATCAATTTCGTCACGCCGGAACATGTCGTCCCGCAAGCGCTGGAAGGCTTGCTGATCGCGGCTAAGGCCGGGCTAAGGCTGCCAGTCGTTTACAACACGTCCGCCTACGATTCGCCGGAGAGTCTGCGGCTGCTGGATGGTGTGGTCGATATTTACATGCCGGATTTCAAGTTCTGGGACGAGCGTCTGGCGCTGCGCTACGTCAAAGCGCGTGATTATCCCGAAGTTGCGCGCGCAAGCATCCGCGAGATGCACCGGCAGGTGGGCGCGCTCAAATTCGACGAGCACGGACTGGCGAAGCGCGGTGTACTCGTGCGCCACCTGGTCATGCCCGGTTGCCCGGAGGATACCCGGGCGGTGTTGAAGTTCATCGCTGACGAAATCTCGCCGGATACTTACGTCAACGTGATGGCCCAGTACCATCCCGGCGGTAAGGTGGCGAACGCTCGTTATGCGGAGATCAATCGCCGCCTGACCCCGGCAGAATATAACGAAGCCGTGCGCGCCGCCTACGATGCCGGTCTGCATCGGTTGGATGAGCGCCCGTTGGTGCGCCACATGCTATAGAAAAGACCATGGAGGGAGGTAGATCATGGCCCTCAAATCTTCATCCGAAAAACAAGACAAGACCGCTTTACGCGCCGTCCACATCCCGGTCGGCGGCGTCACGCTGCATGGCGACCTCGCGCTGCCGCCGGGCGCGACCGGCATCGTCCTGTTCGCGCATGGCAGCGGCAGCAGCCGTCACAGCCCGCGCAATCGTTACGTCGCCGAGGTGCTGCAACATGACGGCCTGGCAACGCTGCTGTTCGACCTGCTGACGACAGACGAAGAAGCGGAAGATGTGCTCACACGGCGGCTGCGCTTCGACATCCACCTGCTGACACAACGCCTGATCGGGGCGACGGAGTGGATGCACGCGCAGCCAGAAGCGGCGGCCCTGCGCATCGGCTACTTCGGCGCAAGCACCGGCGCGGCGGCAGCGCTCCAGGCGGCGGCTGCCTGTCCGGATGCGATCCGGGCGGTGGTCTCGCGCGGTGGGCGGCCAGACATGGCCGCGGACGTGCTGCCCCGTGTACGCGCGGCAACGCTGCTGATCGTCGGCGGAGATGACACCGTCGTGCTGGAGATGAATCAGCGAGCCTACGACCTGTTGACAACGCAAAAGCGTTTGTCGGTCGTGCCGCTGGCGGGACACCTGTTTCAGGAGCCGGGTACGTTGGAGCAGGTTGCACGGTTGGCCTGTGCCTGGTTTCTGCGCTATCTCAATCTAGATGCGCGGCAGTAAGGAGAAAGGCTTGCTCATGGTGATCCGGTTGACCAGTAGTGCCTTCGAGCAAGGGCACAAGATCCCGTCGCAATATACCTGCGATGGCGTGGATAACTCGCCGCCGCTGCAATGGGAGCATGTGCCGTCAGATACCATCAGCCTGGTTTTGATCTGTGACGACCCAGACGCGCCAGCGGGCACGTGGACACACTGGCTCGTCTACAACATCCCGCCGGAGATTCAAGCGCTGCCGGAGGGCGTGCCGATGATCGAGTCGCTCTCGTTCGGCGCGCATCAGGGCATGAACAGCTTCCGGCGCATCGGCTATGGCGGCCCGTGCCCACCGCGCGGCAATTCGCATCGCTACTTCTTCAAGCTCTACGCGCTGGATCAGAAGCTCGATCTGCCGCCGGGCGCTTCTAAGCAGCAGGTGGAGGCCGCGCTCAAAGACCACATCGTCGGCGAAGGCCAACTGATGGGCGTCTACCAGCGCGGCTAGCCAACGGCGACTCGTCTTGCATCGTGTCAGAGCGACGCGCTTTTGCTAGAATGGATGGCCTTGCGAGTCGCACCTGAGGAGTATTCCCCATGACACGACGGGTCGTCGTCACCGGCATGGGCATGATCAGCCCGCTGGGGTATAACGTTGCTGAGACGTGGGAAAAGATCGTCGCGGGCAAGAGCGGCGTCGGGCCGATCACACGCTTCGACGCGAGCAGGTTCAGCGTCAAAATCGCGGCGGAGGTCAAGAACTGGGACCCGACGCAGTTCATGCCCGCCAAGGAAGCGCGCCGCCGCGATGCCTACCAGCAATTCATCGCCGTTGCTGCGCGTGAATGCATTAACGACGGTGGTTTTACGGTCGATGAGAATGCGCCTGGTCGCAGCGGTGTCATCATCGGCTCGGCGGTCGGTGGCGTCAGCGCTTATTACAACGAAGCGATGATGATCTTCGAGACGGGCGATCCGCGCAAGATCACGCCGTTCGGCATTCCGATGTTCATGGTCAACGGCGGCAGTGACAATGTCGCCATCGAAACCGGCGCGATGGGGCCGTCGTATACCCCGGTCAGCGCCTGCGCCACCGGCGCGGACTGCATCGGCGTCGCTTTCGATCTGATCCGGCTTGGCCGTCTCGATCAGGCCCTGGCCGGGGCAGGTGAAGCGCCGATCTTCCCGATTGGCATCGCCGCCTTCGACCGCACAGGCGCGTGCTCGCGCGAAACCGATGCGCCGGAGCGTTCCCCGCGCCCGTTTGCCAAGGATCGCCCTGGCCTGGTCTTCAGCGAAGGCGCGGCGGTGATCACCCTGGAAGAGCTTGAACACGCCAGGGCGCGCGGCGCGCACATCTACGGCGAGATCATCGGCTACGGCAGCAACTCGGATGCCTTTCACATCACCGCGCCTCAACCGGATGGCAGCGGCGCGGCAGAGGCGATCCGGATCGCGCTGGAGGATGCACGCCTGAGCGGCGCTGCGCTCGACTATATTAATGCCCATGGCACGGGCACGGGTCTGAATGACGGCATGGAGACGAAAGCCGTCAAGATCGCCCTGGGCACGCGCGCTTATGACGTGCCGATGAGTTCGACCAAGAGCATGACCGGGCACGCGATGGGCGCGACGGCGGCGATGGAGGCGATCTTCTCGCTACTGGCGATCCGCGACAACGTTGCGCCGCCGACGATCAACCTGGATGAGCCAGACCCGGAGTGCGATCTGGATTACGTGCCACATACGGCGCGCCAGATGCGCATCGACACAGCCATGAGCAACTCGTTCGGCTTCGGCGGACACAATGTGTCGCTCGTCTTCCGCCGCTTCACAGATTAGTGGTCAATTTGCGAAGACTGGGAACCACGGAGGCACAGAGGCCACAGAGGAAAAATGAATGGAAAGACAAGCCACAGAGGCGAACTTGATCCGGATCTAAACCGCCTCACAGAAGCAGTCATCGGCGCTGCGATTGAAGTACACCGCGAATTGGGTGTCGGTTATTTGGAAAGCGTCTACGAAGAGGCGCTGGCAATCGAGTTAACGGCACGGAGCATCCCATTTTCGCAGCAGCATCCGGTCAGCGTGCTTTACAAAGGTCGCTTTGTCGGCGAAGGACGGCTTGATCTGCTGGTTGATTGGCGCCTCGTGGTCGAGTTGAAGACCGTCGAAGCTATTCTGCCCATTCATACCGCGCAGGTACTCTCGTACCTGAAGGCGACCGGATGCCCGCTTGGGTTGCTGATTAACTTCAACGTCCCGACCCTCAAGCGCGGCATCCGACGTATCATCCTGACCTGATCCCTCTGTGCCCTCCGTGTCTCTGCGGTTCACGACACTGTCGCTGTGCACCCTATGTTTTTGCGGTTCAATTCCCGATTTCACTACCTCTGTGTTCTCTGCGCCTCTGTGGTTCAAATCTCTGTAAGTTGCGCCAGCGATACCTTTGCGGTTCAATTCATACCTCAGTCTCCTGATGGTGACATGCCTATGACTCTCGAAGATTTTCTATGCCACAACGCCCTGCGCTTTCACAACCAGGATCTGCTGGAAGAAGCGCTGACGCACAGCAGCTACATGAACGAACATCCGGACGGTGGGCCGGACAACGAGCGGCTCGAATTCCTCGGCGACGCGATCCTGGCGTACCTGAGCGCCGAGATGCTGTTCACGCGCTTTCCGGAGATGCGCGAAGGCGAGATGACACGCCTGCGTGCGGCGCTCGTGCGTGCGGATTCCCTGGCGGCGCTGGCGCGCGCGTGCAAGATCGGCGAAGTGTTGCGCATGGCGCGCGGGGAAGAAGCGACCGGCGGGCGGGGACGCGTGACGCTGCTGGGTGATGCTTTCGAGGCCGTGCTCGGCGCGATCTATCTCGACCAGGGCATCGAAGCGGCGCGCGCCTGGCTGCTGCCGCGCCTGAACCATCTGCTGGATGAGGTGATGCGCCATGCCCTTGACCGTGACGCGCGCAGCCAGCTTCAGGAGATTATGCAGGAGCGAGTCGGCATCACCCCGGCGTACACCGTCGTCGGTGAGCACGGGCCGGAACACGCTAAGGAATTTACCGTCGAAGTCAGCGTCGGCGACCGCATCCTCGCCCAGGGCACAGGCCGCAGCAAACAGGCCGCCGCTCAGGACGCCGCGCGCAATGCGCTGGAGCAAGACCAGAGCTAAAGGATCGATCATGCGGCTGCGCGAGGCTTTGGATGTGAATACCGGCGATGTAGTCGCCTTCGTCGGCGCGGGCGGCAAGACGACTGCGCTCGCCCGGCTGGCGCGCGAGTGTGCCGCCGATGGGCTGCGCGTGCTGGCGACGACGACCACACGCATCGCCGCAGACGAACTGGCGCTGTTCGACCGCGTTGAGTCGATCAGCGCGGAGGGGATTGTCACGCCCTGCGAGCGCGGACAGGCGCTGTTTGTCTACGACCGCATCGAGGGCGAGAAAGCCACCGGCAGCACGCCTGACCGGCTGGCCGGGCTGATCGCGGCGCTGCGCCCCAATGTGACGCTGATCGAGGCGGATGGCGCGCGGCGGTTGCCGCTCAAGCTGCCCAAAGCGCACGAGCCGGTCATCCCGGCGGAAACAACGCTGGTGGTCAACCTGGCCAGCCTGAACGCAATCGGTCAACCTTTGGACGAAGCGCACGTCTACAACGCCCAAGGTCTGGCGGCAGCTACCGGGAGCGCCATCGGCGCGCATGTGACGGTCGATCTACTGGCGGCGGCGCTGCGGGAGGGCGTAGCACACACTCGCGCCCGGCTGACACTGCCAGCGCAGCGCGAGATGCGGTTGGCAGTCTATCTCAACGCTGTCCCGCCCACTGGCGTTGCGAGAGTCTACGCCGACCGCGCCGCGCGCAAACTGCTGGCCGGGCGAGCTGTCGAACGCGTGCTGATCGGTTCGGCACAGGCACATGATCCAGTCGATGCGGTGCGCCGGCGCACCCTGGCGATTGTGCTGGCGGCGGGCATGTCGCAGCGCATGGGCCAGCCGAAAGTGCTGCTGCCCTGGGGGGGGCAGACAGTGCTCCAACGCATTCTGAGCCAGTTGAT
Organism: Anaerolineae bacterium; assembly: GCA_023382675.1. Classification (GTDB taxonomy): domain Bacteria; phylum Chloroflexota; class Anaerolineae; order Aggregatilineales; family Phototrophicaceae; genus Flexifilum. The sequence continues at coordinate 163,741 of JAHDWN010000002.1, read as the reverse complement.
CGGCAGCGTGGACGACATCATCGTCATCACCGGCGCGCAGCGCGAGGCAGTCGAAGCGATAGCCGAGCATGTCGGCGCTGCCGGCGTGAATAACCCGGACTACGCGGCGGGCGAGATGCTGTCGTCGCTGCAAGTTGGCCTGCGTGCGCTGATCGAACGGGATGCGCAGGCGGCGCTCGTCGTCCTCGGCGATCAGCCGATGATGCGCGCGGCTAACGTGCGCAAGATCGTGCGCGCCTATGCTCAGGGCAAAGGTGGTATCATCGCGCCGAGTCATGCCATGCGCCGTGGGCATCCGATCCTGGTTGACCGGCGCTACTGGCAGGAGATCCTCGATCTGCCACCCGCCAGCGCCCCGCGCGACGTGATCAACCGCCACGCCGCCGACAGCGCCTACGTCGAGACTGACGACAGCGTGCTGCGTGACATCGACACACCGGCAGCCTATCAAGAGGAACTGCGGCGCGCCGGGCTGAATCCATTGGATCAAGCCCAATAGGCTGCTGGCAACCATCTGACATGCGGGCGGGCTGGTTCAGAGCAGCAGCGCTTGCAGGCGTGCGATTTCATCAGTGGTCAGGCCGATGCAGCGCAAATATCGCTGGCTGCCGCCGTAAACAGACTGGATATAGCCGAGCGTTTCCAGCATGGCGGAAGGGTCGGCATCGAGCAGCTTTTCGTAATCGCCGGTGTCGATCATAGGCGGGCGTCCGGCGCGCAGTTCGTCCATCATCGGTTCAATCAGGCGCTTGCTCAGGGCATAATCGGCGGCGATCTGGTCGAATGTTACCTCTACCAGGTCGAGAAGGATGGCCGCGACCAGGCCGGTGCGATCTTTGCCTGCCGTGCAGTGGAAGAGAAGCGGTTCCTTGCTGCGCATTGCCAGATAGCGAAAGATACTGGCGAACGGCTGCTGAACGTCATCCAGAAGATGGCGGTAAATCTCTGCCAGTGTCGGCGGCGTCCTTCGAGGATGTGATGGCCTGCCGAACAGGGCGATGTGCATGTAAGCGACGCCGTTGGCGGTGGCGAAGACGTTCGGCATCAGGCTCACCTCGTCGGGGCGACGCAGATCGAGAATGGACTTTATGCCCAGGTTGGTGATTTTTTCTTGATCTTCCGGGGTGAGACGATGAAGGCTATCGGCGCGGAATACACGTCCCCAACGTGTTACAGTGCCCTTGCGATTTGCGTAGCCACCCAAATCGCGGACGTTGTGAGCACCTTCGAGGACAATCTGGCGAGGGCGTTCGCCGCCGGCAGAAGCGAGCATGGGAGTGTACCTCTACGGACCCCTCTTTTAGTTTTGGTAAAGAACAGGCAAATATTCGGTTGCGTTGCGGAACCATTGAGACCATGGCTACTGCTTGAACCATTTCAGCAGGCGATTGACGATGCTGCGTCTGTGAGCCACTCCCTGGCTGTATTCGAGTTGAAGCTGGCGCGTCAGGTACTCAAGCTCATTCGCACGCATTCGAGCGCCATTGACAATCACCCATTCGTGATCCAGGGCGTGAAGATCGCGGGGCGGCCGGTTGTACAGACGCTCGTAAGCTTCTGCATAGTCAAACATGGCTTGTTCGGCGTTGATGACGTTCATCATGAGAGTACCCTGCGAATTGGCAACAGCGTAGCATTATGCGCTTATTTCTATTTTATCAGTATCTCGATTTTCTGGCGATAATTCACGCAAAATTCATGCTTCTCAAATTTATGGTCCGGCTGTCAATTCATGAAAAATCTATTTATGGCTGCGTCTAACATTTGTCTAACCAACAGAAATAAATCGTAAAGAAGAAGCAGGTCGGCAGCGTGCGCTTGCGCACGCCTATCGCTGAAGACTACAATCGTAGAGGCCAATAAGATAATGTGGCTGTGAATGCGAAAACCGATTTATCTGCCATAAAAATGTGACGTTTATTATTTCGAGGTGGCTCAAAGTAGGATAGGTGCATGGCGGACAGCCTGTTTGATAATCGCTATCGTTACGACTACATCTACCCGCGTGGGCGCAGCGGCGAGACTTTGCGTGCCGTTGATACGCAGGAGAACGACCGCCCTGTCGTCATCAAGCGACCTGCGCCGCACGACGCGCCGCCGATCCGCAGCGGTCAGGAAGTCAGCATTCTCAACGAACGCAAAGCGCTTTCACGGCTGGCGGGGCATCCCGCGCTGACGGAATTGCTCGGCAGCGGGCAGTTCTACGTCAGCGGTATCGTCCACCAGTACATCGTCGTCGAACGCGCGCAGGGCGCGGTGATTGCCGACATGGTGCGTGAGCTGGCGGCGCGCGGCGAGCGGATGCCCGAACTCGAAATGCTCGTCATCGTTGACGTGCTGCTCGATTTGCTGACCATCGCTCACGGGCGGGACATCGTCTACAACGACGTTGATGCCAAGCATCTGTACTGGGATCGCGAGCGCTATCGCCTCAAGGTGATCGACTGGGGCAATGCCGTCTTACTTGAGGGCGACGAGGTGACGCCGCAGGGAGTCAGCCGCCAGAGCGATGTCTACCAGGTGGGCGAACTGCTCTACTTCATCCTGACCGGCGGGGCGCGTATGGAAGTGCCCCGCGATGCCGGTGAGGATTTCCGCCTCGATTTCGGCGTGGACGACGGGCGCATCCCCCAGCGACTGCAAATCATCGTCAGCCGCGCGGCGCACCCGAATGTGCGTTTGCGCTACCGGACGATTGACGACCTGCGCCACGATCTGACCGAATACCGCACGCCGCTCGAACGCGAGCGCAACTCGGCGGTCACACGGCTGCTAGAACGCCTTAAGCAGAATCGCAGCAAAGAAGAACTGCACGGGATGCTGCAAACGCTCGAACCCGTCTTGCTGATGGACCCAGGCTACCCGGAAGCCCGGCGCGCCTTCGGCATGATTGAAGACCGGCTGAGCGATCTCGAAGTGGCGGCAGACCTGGATGCGGCGCACATCTACCTGGACAGCGGCAATTGGGCGCGGGCGGCGAACCTGCTCGATGAACTGCGTGGCAAGACGCGCGGCGACACGGCGGTGCTGGTTAAGCTGCTGCGCGATTGGGCGCGGATGCTGGAGCGCGCTAACCTGCACCCGATCCCGCTGGCGGTAATGGATGCCATCGCGCTGATCTTCGACGCTGACCCCGGCGCGGCAACCTACGCCCTGTTGACCCAGGATTCGAGCGACGAGCGGGTCACGTCGCTGGGGCTGCTGCTGGCGGAGCGCGTCGCAGCGCACTACCCAGAAGTCACGGTGCTGCGCCCGAATCTCTATCGTCTGGGTGTGGCGCTGGATGAACTGGCGGCGGATAACGTGCCGGTGACGCAGGTGCGCAGGATGCTGGACGACATCAGCGAGTCGCTGGCGTCGGTATCCAGCGGCGGACGGCGCAGGCGCGGCAAGGCGCAGGCAGCCAATGCCAGCCTGATCGACCTGCGCGATGCTTACCGGGCGACCGTCGATCAATTGGCGACGCTTGGCACGTTGATCGACAGCACGCTCGGCCACGACAGCGCGGCGCTGCGGCGCACGCCGCTCGATGCGCTGGAGCGCGCGACCCAGGCGACGATGGCACTGGCCGATAACATGCACGTGATCGGCAAGCACGCCGCCAGCAGCCCGCGTGACGCACGCGCGGCGCTGGAAAGCAGCCGGGCTATCGACCCCGGCAGCGCCGCCTGGGACTCGATCCAGAGACTGCTCGACGGCCTCTACGAACTCCTGCAAAGCTACCAGACCTACGTCCCGGCGGCGGATGGCAGCGACCTGGCTATGTGGCTGAATGCCTCCGCGCGCGACTTGCAGCCGTTCGCGGATCGGCTGTTCGATGAGATGCTGACCGGCATGATCGCCGGGCTGAAGCGCGCCGCCGAGGAGTGGGCCGCGTACGCCGAGGCGACGACCATGGGCAGCCGCATCGGCGCGGTAACGGCACTGGTCAACGCGACCGAGGCCATCGGCACGGTCAGCCCGACGCTGGCCGGGTGGCTCAATCATCTGCGGACGACCGTCGCCAACGCGCCTTACGTCGAACGTTTTGCGCTCTACGGCGCGCTGGGCCGTGCGCTGGCCGACGGCTGGGAGAACTTCGACAAAGGCCGTGTGCAGGATGCCGAGCGCCTGGGTATTCAGGCATTCGAAGCCGCCCGCAGTGAGGCGGAGCAAACGGCAGCCCGGCGGCTGCGTGAACTGGCCGAACTGACACGCGGCTGGCTTGAGCGCGGCGGCATCGGCAGCGTCGAGCGCACGAAAGGCGCGTTGCAAACGGTCGAAGGCTTGTTCACACCTGAGCAGCGCCAGGCGCGCCTGCAGTTCAACCGCCAGATGCCGAGCCAGGAAACCTACCTGCGCGCGATGGGCAAAGGGCTGGTCGAGCAGTTTGGGCGCAGCAGTTCCGCCGCTGTGCGCGTGCTCTTCATGCACTTCTTGCTGCAAGCGGCGCAGGATGCCGCGGAAGATCAGCTCGAGGATGCCGAGTTCTGGCGCGAGGCGGGACAGCGGACGCTCGGCGATGCCGGGCCGCGCCACCCCGTGACCAGGGCGGTCAGCGAACTGATCGAACGGCGGCGCGATCTGAAGTATGCGGAAGTGCTGCTCAACGAGGTCGATCACCCCGGCAAGCTGGCCGAGTTGGACGAGGTGCGCAAGCGCCTGGAGGAGAATCCACAGGCGAAGGTGCTCTCCCCGGCGATCCTCAGCCTGCGCGAGTTGACCGCCGCTACCCGCGATTGGGCCGATGGCGAATTCCGCGCGGCGGGCATCAAGCTGGAGAACGCCGTCAAAGCGATTGACGAGGTCGAAGCCAGCGCGCAGATCACGCTGACGCATTATCGCGCCTGGCTGCTCGACCTGCTGAATAACGCGGCGGAACTGCACAATCACATGCGCAAGATGCAGGCCGTCATTGAGCAGCGCCCGGATGAGCCGGACAGCTTCATCCGCAGCACCCACCGCGCCATGACTGACACGACGATGCGTTTGCTCGGTGCCAGCTATGCCATGACCATCCGCCAGTGGCGCGATACCTATGAGAACTTCCTCTCGGCCTACACCGACCCGACGACGCGCCGGAGCGCCAAGCTGAGCCGCTTCAACGAGCTGTTCCGTGCGCTTTTTATCGACCGTCACCCGGCGTATTCGCTCTACCGCCACTGGTACACGCTGACGGACGACGCGCCGGAATTTCCCGCGCCGCCGACCGACGAGCCGACGCCGCGATTGGCAGAGGGCGAAGACGTGGCCGAAGAGGTGCCGGTCTTCAGCCGAGGGATGGCTGCCGCTGCTGACGAGGACGAACCGCCGCGCCGGGGCCGCTCACGGTGGCTGCTGATCCTGCTGCCGCTGCTGGCGATTATCGCCGTGGGCGCGTATCTGCTCTTGAACCGCCCGGCGGAGACGGGGAACGCCACGCCAACCGTCGATCCCGGTGCTCAGATTGCGAACTCGCCGACAGCGGCAGCGCCGACGACCGAGCCGACCGTGACGCGCACGCCGCAGCCACCGACACCCGTCGCGCTCGTCAACACGCTGCCCGCGCGCCCGACCGATCCGCCGAGCGCGACGCCGACCGCGACACCGATCACCCCGACGGCGACCGGGCTGCCGACCGACACGCCGACAGCCACGCTGACCTTCACCCCCAGCGCGACACCGACGCCAACCGTAACGCCGCTGCCGCCGCAGGGTGTGCAGGGCGTGCAGAACCTGCTGGCGGTGGTCGGCGATCTGGAGGCCGCGGGTTGGACGGTCGAGCAGTTCGGGGCGCTGCAAGAGGGCGCGGTCTGGCGGCTGGGCGCGGGCAGCGCGACGGGCGTCGATCCGATCCTGATCGCGCTCGTGCCTGAGCTGCTGGAAACGCGCTACGGCAACAGCGCGGCGACGCGCATCATCAGCGTCGAGGCTGACCTGCGGCTGGAGAGCTACAACCCGGCGCTGCTGCTGGATGACGAGGTTTACTTCGGGCTGATGTACCAGAACGCCGCCGACCCAATCGAGACGGCGGGCGTCCAGATCAATCTGGTCAACCCCGGCGTGGTCAACATCGGCCAGCGCGTCGGCGACATCAACGCCGTCATCAGCCAGCGCTCGCTCGGCGACGTGCGCGTGCGCCTGCGGCTCGATCACAACCCGGAGACGGGTGCGGTGACGACGTTCGTCAATGGCGAGCCGGTCGGTCTGCCGCTGACGCTGGCCGCGCCGGAGGGGGTCATCCCGACGCTGTTCGTCAAGGACGGCGGTGTGGTCGTCTATCTGTCAAGCTGGACGCTGGCGCTGCGGTAGGGGGCGGTCGGCTATCGGCTCTTGCGGTTGCAAAGCGCGGGACTCCGAGGGCGGTTCAAGATCTGTGATGCAGAACGGTTGGTTCTGCGGGTTCCAGGTGGGGACCTCGCGTCCTTGGCTGGCGGTGGAAGGCGGGCCGGGAAGTTGTGCTCGGCGGGACGGACGTGCCGTCGCGCGTCCCTACGAGGGATGTGGGGATGGTGGCTAGCCTCCAGATCTTGGGCGCATAGTTGTGATGACGGTGCGTGAGCGCCCTGGGAGTTGTATGCAGTTGTTTTGCAGTGACCGAGGCTGCGCGCATCGGCTGCCGCCGCGCCTGTACTGCACGGGCACAAACGGACGGAAGCTTCTGCTAACGGTCGGGTCGATGCGGTTTGAGATGGTTTTCGAGCACGCGGCCTAACGCTCCGCCTGACGCTGCCGCCGGTGCGGTGGCGGCTTGAGAACACAGTCCTGATTAACGATGGCCGTACAACAGCGCCCGGTACAGGTTTTTCAGGCCTGGCTGCGACGACGGCAGTCTGGGCGTATGCAGACTGCTCCACCTCTGTCTACGGCTGTGATGACCTGCGGTGGCAGGTGACACTTTATCCTGGGTCCGCGGGGTTCGCTTAGCCCGTTCGTGTGTCCCGGTTCTTGCGCCTTCTTGCGTCGGACTGCGCGTGGCTCGTGGGTTCCTTTCTTTGTTGTGGGTTCTAGGTACACGGTTCGCGGTGCGATCAAGCGACGAGGCGTTAGGCAATGCGAACGCGCGTTCTGTTCAATTATCATTATATGGAGATCGTCAAGTCGAGGTGGGAGGGAGAAACCTAGACACCCAAATAGTACCGGATCTGCCTTGGGAGGGTACAGCGGTTTGAGGATACTGCGACGTCTGATAAGAGAAGCTGTGTCTTCCAGATAAAGGAAAACCCTGTATTCTCTTGGCCTCTAAATAGTGAAAGGAGAACATAGCCCTCTAAAGTGGGGGATGATTATCAACTTGAATTTAGTATGCTAATAACAAGTAGTTACCTTTGCGGAAATGGCGAATAGCAGTATGAATTTTCTCGACTTGTTGAACAATCGGGAAAAGGCAACTATTTTGTGGATTCTGCTCTTTTTTCTTTGGGTATTTATCCGGAGAGATACCAGGGAGTCTGCATTCGATGTAATAAAAGCTCTATTTCATAGAAGAGTGATTTCTATTTTCATAGCGATGGCGTTCTACGTATGCCTGCTGATTGTTGTCTTTGACAAAATAGGGATTTGGACATCCAACCTAACAAAAGATACAGCCTTCTGGCTCATCGCCACGGCAGTTGTACTTCTGATAAATGTGGGTAAGACCTCTCACAATCATGATTATTTCAAAAAGATCCTGCGCGACAATTTGAAGCTTATTTTGGCATTCGAATTCATTTTCAATTTATATAGCTTCAGCCTTGGAGTTGAATTGGTCCTTGTTCCACTGCTATTCATTGTCGTCGGAATGGGAGTTGCCGCTGACACAAAAGACGAATACAGGGTAGCAAAGAAGGTGATTGATCTCATTCTTGGAGCATTCGGGCTTGCAATCATAGTTTTCACTCTCAATAACATATTTATGGATTTCCAAGCTTTTGCTTCTTCAGACAATCTCCACGCGCTTGTTCTTCCACCTTTGCTAACTATCACATACATCCCATTTCTCTATGCCGTTGGGCTTCTAATGGCATATGAGAATTTCTTCATTTACCTCGACCACTTGCTAAAGACAGACAAAGCTCTTGCTCAATATGCAAAGCAGAGAATATTGGTTTTGTGTAATCTGGACTCTAGAAAGCTAAACAGATTCAGGCACGAGTCTATTCCGCAACTCATGCGATCGGGCGCTATGAAGAGTGAAACAATAATGAATCTCGTGCGAGAGATGGAGAGGCAAAAGGCTGTGGACTGGCGATTTGTTTGGCGTTGGTTCTCCCGCACTATTGTGTGGGCGGCGGTTGTGGTTTTGCTTTTGGCTATTGCTTATCGAGTACTCGAAGGAGGGTTGGACAAATATGTAATCGAAACATATGGAGGCTGGATCGTTGCTATAATAAGCTTGGTTTTCACATCGATAAGCGCTCTACGGACAGGGCGTAGAGAGTTTGAAGCAGCCCCGTATGAGCAAATTACAGATTGGCTTCGACGTGTAGACGCAATGGCATACGATTACTATCAAAAGGCGAGTGAAAGTCAGCCAGCCTGGGAAAGTGCAACATATGCGTGGGAAACGACAAAAGCAGAATACAACTGGGTCATGGGACTTGTGAGAAGTTTCGAAGAACCATTTCCCTTGTATAGCCTTTTGGAGCAGCACTTTGGACATCTTCTGACTTATGAAGCTCTGGCACACGGAAAACGAAATCATCAAGAAAGCGAAGTAAAACACCGAGAAGCCCAACTTACATTGCACTCTTCTTCTGGCGAAATTTATAGAGAGCTTCGAAATCGGCGAAGATCGATCTGGAGAGGGTTCATCTGACTCATCTACCTCGACCGTGCCTCAAGAATAAAAATATCTTACGTCAGCCCAATAGAGCACTGAATGATGGGTAGTGTTCAGTACTTGTGACAATGCCTTCCTCACTCCTCGAACACCACGTCGACGTAGACATCCGCCAGCGTCAGTTTGCAGCCGATGGACGTGAGTTCAATTGCATCGTCTGCTGAGTCCAGCACGGCGATGCGCCAGCTATCGTCCGCCTGCCTTGCCCAGTGCTCGATCTGCTGGCGCGTGCTCGAAATCAAGACGTATTCCTGAAATGTCGGGATCGAGCGGTAGTGGTGGAACTTGTCTCCGCGGTCATAGGACTCGGTCGAGGGCGACAACACTTCGACGATCACCATGGGGTTGAGCAGCGTGCGCGGCCTGTCATCGTTGAACTGTCGCTCACCGCAGACGACGGAAATATCGGGATAGGTGTACAAGCCGGAGGCCGTCTTGACGCGCATGTCAGGCCCGTTCACCTTGCACGGACGCCCTTTGAGCTGGTTCATCAGGCTGTTGTGTGTATTACTGAAGATGTCGTTGTGCGCAGGCTCTGCGCCCGCCATGGCGAAGATCTCGCCGTCCAAATATTCGTGGCGAATCTCGCTTTCGCGTTCGAACGCCAGATACTCATCCACCGTCCATTTGCGCTTTACATTGACTGCCATCGGATCGCCCTCGTGCCTGCCGTATTTATACTACCACGGATGCAGGACCCAGGCGCGCAGGCGCTGCGTTCTGCTCATGCCTGCGTCATCCCCTGCCGACTGAACAGCGAGTACGGATAGATCGTACGATCAAAGATGATACGATGCGCGGTTTGGGCGGAACTGGCGTAGAGTGCTTGCGCCGCCGACCGATCAATCGGTCGGCTAACCGACATCAAGCACACTCAAGGTGCTAGCAAGAAATGCCACACCTACCAACAGCGCAAAGGAGCATCTTCAGTATGCTTGATTGGACTAGCCGTGCTTAGGGGTCGGCTTACGCCGACTGAAGGCAGCGAAGCTGCCCCCGCGCAGGTTGACCCGTCGGCGAACTCACCTCATCATCTGGTCGCTGTATCGTTCTCACTTGATCTGCCAGCGCAGCCAGCGGTTAAGCACGAAGAAGCTGAGGATGATCATGCCGGTCAGGACGGCGATGTCAGTGTAGAAGGCGGTGCCGATGGTCTGATTGAGGGCGTGGCGCAGCGCGTCGGCGGCGTAGGTCGGCGGCAGCAGGTAGCCGAGGATCTGCATCGGGGCGGGCAGCGCCTCCATGGGGATGAAGACGGGCGCGGCCATTACCAGCATGAACAGCAGCATGTTGACGACGATCTGGATCAGCTCCAGGCTGTTGATGAACGAGCCGAGCGCCATGCCAATCGAGCACATCGCCAGCGCCATCAGCGGCAGCAGCAGCACGATCCAGGGGCTGAAGTCCAGGTCGATGTGATAGACGAGTGAGCCGAAGACGAGCGGCGCGAGCATCCCCGGCAGCGTCACGACCAGCCGGGCGAGGACGATGGCGACGACGAAGGCGACCTTGCTGATCGGCAGGGAGGCGTAGTAGAGCAGCATCCCTTCCTTCTTCATCGAGCCGATGCGCACGGCCACGGTGTACAGGCCGTCGTTGGCGACCGAGAAGATCGCCGAGCCGCTGATGATGTAGATCAGGCTGGCGCGGTCGGTCAGGCCGCTGCCCATGCGCGCGAAGCCGAAGACCATCGCCAGCGGCAGAAAGAGCGAGAAGAGGAGATACCAGTACCAGATGGTGCGGATTTCCAGCATCTGCTCCAGCCACAGGTACTTGAGGTCGATGAAGAACTTGGGCAGCCCCTGAACCGGCGCGACCGGCGCGAGCGGCGCGGCCTCCGCCGGGGTTTGCGCGCGTGATAGGTTCAGCGTGAGACTCCTTGCTGCTCGGAATCGAATTCGAGGTAGACCTCTTCGAGCGTCGGCGGCGCAAGGCGGAAGTCGTCCAGCCGCGCCAGGCCGATGCGATTCATCAGGCTGTCAGTGGCGGCGCTGACCGTCTCCGGCTGGAGATGCAGGCAGTACTCGTCCTGCCGCGTGCTATCGACCGTGCCGAGCGCCGCGAGGGCGTGCAATTCATCCTCGGCAAGCTGCTCGCCATCTTTGAGGCGGAATTCCAGGCGCACCTTCGCGCCGGTGTAAAGCTTGAGCGCGCCGGGCGTGCCCTGGGCGACGATCCGGCCCGCCTTCATGACGGCGACGTGCTGGATAACCCGCTCGGCTTCGAGGACGTTGTGCGTCACCAGGATGCAGGTGACGCCGCGCTCGCGATTGAGGCGCGCGATCATCTCCCAGACGACGCGCCGCTTGTGCGGATCAAGCTCGTTGGTCGGCTCGTCGAGGATCAGCACCTGCGGCCAGCCCATCAGCGCCATGGCGAAATTAGCGAGGCGCAGCATCCCGCCGCTCAACTTGTTGACGAAGCGCTGGGCATGGTCGCCGATGCCAAGCTCGTCGATCAGCAATCGTGCTTGCTGGCGGGCGTCGGTATCGGTCTGTCCACGCAGGCGACCGGTGTAATGCAGCGCGCGCTCGACCTCGACGTAGCGCATCGGCAGGCCAGTCTGCGGCAGGAAGCCGACGATCTGCTTGACTTTGTCGGGTGTGCGGATCACGTCGATGCCTTCCAGGCTGATCTCGCCCGCGTCAGGCTGCATCAGGCCCATCAACTGGTAGATGAGCGTGGTCTTGCCCGCGCCGTTCGCGCCGAGCAAGCCGAAGATCTCGCCTCGGCGCACCTCGAAGCTGAGGTTGTCGTTGGCGATCACCGGCTGTTTGTCGCGCCCCCGGCCTGGATAGGTGCGGGTGAGATGGCGCACGTGAATCGAAACCGGTCGGTTGTCCATGGCTGCTGTCATTTCACCTGTTTACGCGGCTCAGTGATCAGGCTTTGCCGTTCTGGCCCTGTGCCACCCGCCGTGATAGGCCGAGCGTAGTCTGCGGATCGGCGCTGAGCTGCATCACGCGCTCGTATTCCGCCTCGATCAGTTCGCGGGTGTACTTGCCGTCGTAATCCGTCTTGTCCGAATAGAAGCGATCCTTGAAGGCGAGATCGGTCAAGATCGTTTGCAGCGTCTCGCGCGTGATGAACAACGTCGGATACGGCGTGTAGAACATGCGCATGTAGTCCCCGCTGGTGAGCGCCAGCGGCATCGGCGAGCGCCACTTGAGATCGCCGCTCTTGTTCGTGCCCAGGTAGAAGTGGGGCATGGGCACTTCGGTGCCAAAGGCCGTCTTCGAGAAGCGGCGATAGAGCGCGCGGTTGACTTCTTCCAGATTATCCTGGGCTGCCAGTTCCGCGTCGAAGGCCGCGCTTTCCTCGTCGCTCAGGGCGCGGTAGGCTTTCCAGAACGAAAAGAGCGGGATGGAGGCCATCTCCCACAAGACTTTGCAGCGCCCTGGCTGGTAGGGCCAGCTTGCCTGGAAGTCCGCCAGTTGCCGCCCCACGCGGTAGGGCAGGCTGTCCGGCGGCAGGTGCAGCAGCGTATCGATGCCGACGAAATAGGGATCGATCTCGTTCTGACGGTAGAACTCAATCGAGCCGCCGTCAATCAGCCGCAGCATCTCCTGCGTCACCAACTCGGAATATTCTGCGCCCCGGTTATAAAAACCGCGAAATGAGAACATGGTCACGATGGCGTTCTGGCCGCCCAGATCAAAGTAGTTGCGAATGAGCTGCCAGTAACGCGTGATCAGATATTCGCCGTGGGCTGAGAAGTCTTGTATCCGTCCGGGCGTGTTGGAGTTCCGGGTTTGTTCGAGCACAAAGGTTGTGCGCGTCCCGCCCACGGCAAACACGCCCGTAAGCCCTTCGGGATAGCGTTCGCGGATGCGTGCTGCAAAGGCTGTTGACTCATCACTCATGTCGTTTGTTCCTGCGGCTTCTGCGCCGCGATAATGTCGTGTGCTTCCTCTAGCGTGGCAGCAAACGTTATATCCCACTGCCTGGCGGCGGAGGGCACCAGTTTCCGCCCGATGCTTTCAATCGTGCGGATGAATGCATTCGCACCGACCAAAACAGTCAGGCGTATATTGGGATGGCGTGTGTGTGAAAAAGCACGCTGCATCTGGCTGATGGCCCCTTGGGGGAGCATGTTGGCATGTCGGAAGTCCATGACGATATCCACCGGATGTTCCACCGTGTCCAGCAATTCGGCGGCCCCATTGATGGCAGAAAAATAGTCGTTCCAGTTCCATCCATTCTTGTACACGTAGCGAATGATGGTTTTGGCGTCGTTATCCCATTGCACGTCGATGTTCATGATTTGTGTCCCCTACCTTTCCTAATCGCGTACCTTAAGCTGAAGCGCCAGGGCTGCTTGACAATACGAACACCTGCCTATAGATCGTTTACGTACCGCAAATAGCTGTGCAGCGCCATGAGCACTGCCGACCGTACCAGATGGCGCGGCGTGTAAAGACATTTCCCAATCCACAACTGTGGATAATCATCGTTATCGATGTGTTCAAGCAGATACTGCCCGGCGGCAAGGATGCTCACCGAATCGATCCGCTCCACCTTACGATCCCAGTAAAGCAACGCTTGCAGACAATAGGCGGTTTCTTCGACAGTGGATTGTTGATAATAGCCCCAGCCGCCGTCTGCCCGCTGCGTTTTCAGTATCCATTGGATACGCGGAGGCAATAGATCATCCACCACGCCCAGCAGCGACCAGACCGCCGTTGATGTCAGGTAGTAGGGTGAGATGTGCCATTTGTCGAACCAGAAATAGCCATGCAAATCTGAACGGCGGAGCATGGCCGCGATCTTGTCCCGCCACTCCTCGTAGCGAACGTACTGCGTGTCCATCTGAAGTGCTGCGAGCGTACGCATGTTGACGCTCAGCGAGGGGTCTAGCTCATTGGCCCAACAGCGGAAGTGCTGCGTATCTTCGTAGGCTGCAAAGACTCCGGCATCGACAGGGTAGCCGCCCCAGCGCAGCAGCGTGAAAGTCACAGCCGTATCATCCAGATCCTGGATGCTCAATGTCGAGGCAAAGCTGACTCCTTTCTCTGGCGACCACACCTGCCAGAGAAAATCCAGAATACGGCGCACATCCGGGTCGTGGGGCGTGATGGCTTCGGCCAGGCGCAGGTGGTTGAGAGTCCAGGCACACTCGTAAATATCGAACGGCTGCACAAAGGGAACTCCACCATCTTGCTGATCCTCAAGCGCACGGTGCAAATAACCGAGCAGAGGAGATGGATCACCAACGCCACTGGCGAGCGCAGCCGCCGTTGATGCTGGCGACGCTGCGACCGAGCCGTCCGTTTCGACAAACAACGCGTAATCAGGGATGTATTCGCTTAAGCCTTCGGTGGAGAGCGCGAGCGTGCTGTAGCGCCAGGTACGGGGATCGTAACCCAGCATGTTGAGCTTCTTTTCAATTTTGGCAGCGTCCTGATAGAGGCTGCGGGGAATATCCAACCCCAGGTTGATCGCTTCGTTGGTCAGCGGCAGCGTCAGGATAGGAAAGCCACCGGTATCATTGGCATCGTGGTGCATCCGGCCATGTTCGCGCCACAAAAACATCTCCCCCATGGCGACGCGCCGTTTATCGTCCGCGCCATGACCGACCATGCGCAGCGCGACAATCGCGGCTAAAGTGGAGACGATGCGATCATGATAATGCAGAATATCGCCACCCCAACTCCCGTCACTGTGTTGATGGCGCCGCAGCCAGTCCAGAGCTTCCTCAAAACCATTGCCTGGAAAATGACGTGTCAGCCGGGCCACCCAGGCCGTGTCATAGGCGACGCTATCCATGCAACTGGTTCCCTGCCCCAATGCAGCAAGGATGCCTGCCATTTCCTGGCTGAACCTATCATTCACAGATTCCGGGGCTTGATGTTGTTCGATCATGCTCTGCTTTCTCTGTAGCGAAATTTCGGAGCTATGCAGACGTTTGAAGTCTGTTTGGTGCTGGTTTTATGACTTCACAGGCTCGTCATCCGCATGTATTTGACGAACAGCGCTACATTTCAGATTATAACGTGATGAAGGATAGCGATAGAATAAAGGAACGTTACAGAAACGTATACCTTGTTAACGGGCTTGGTCTCCAGTAGCCCGCTGTGACCCCACAATTTCACGAAATTGATAAGACATTTTACATTCGGATGCTGATTGACTTGGAGCGATTGGGTTGCGGCCAGCGGTAGACGTAGTGACAGCTGAGATCAGTGAATCATATCTAGAGATTCGTAAAGCGGAATTGTCGGCTTATTTCACTATCCAGGCACACAGGCTGACGACACAAAACCCCACAGGTTGGAATTGCATCTGCACCTGGTTTGAGGGCTTGCGTAGTGACATCAGAGCAGAGATTGTCGAAGGTGCCAGCGCTGCCAGGATGCAGCATGTAGACGGCCTGGCGGAACTTCACAGCGCTCTCGGTCGTACAAAATGTTGCGGTACGTGCAGAAATGCCGTTAGGGGTGAGATAGCTGTAGCACTCGCCGTCGCGCATCCCATTGTAAGGGCAGATCAGCCAGAGCCCGATCGACGACCACGCCGCGCAGCCACAAAAAACCCGTACTGATCCGAGGCAGAGTGTGATAGACGTGCTTAGCGCCGCTGGCGACATTATGAGCGGCGCTGAATGATCGCCGCCGGTCTGACGGGTATGTGGGAAGACCTGAACATCGATCAGCGAGCTGTACGCTGTTGACCACCCTGATATCGGGTGCATCCGAGATTGGGGGAGATTTCCCTCAAATCTGATATTTCACGCAGAGAATTTGGGAGACGACTCCCCAAAACCCGGATGCACCCCTGTATCTTGATGAGTTGCCGACATTCCTGCGCGAAAGTACAATCTTAGCCGGGTCAAAAAGCTACAGACGAACATGCAGACATTAGATGTAGGACACCCACTCTACGATGCGTTCATTAGCTACGCTCGCGCAGATGGGGTCGATGAGGCAACATGGCTTGAAGATGAGCTGCATACACGCGGGCTGCGAACATGGCGTGATACACGTGGAATCGATCCGTCTCACGATTTCACTGCCGAAATAGAAAGGGCAATTGAAGAATCACGCAACGTGGTCGCATGTATTACGCCGGACGTGCGACGCGCGGATAGTTTTGTGCGACGGGAAATTGGTTATGCCCTGGCGCTGGGTAAACCGGTCCTAGTTGCGCGCTTCAAAGAAGTTCCGCCGCCAATCAGTGTCATCAATCATACGCAGCTGGACTTTTTCACGGCGCGTGATTATCAGCTAGGTCAGCTTGAAAACCTCCTGCGCCAGAAGGCAAGAATTTATTCACCGCCTACGTCCACAGTTGTCGATCCGTTCCGAGCTTATCTCGAAAGACTCTATCAGCAAATCGTTCGCGAATTGAAGCTCACTATTCTCTCCGATGCCGTGATTCCCTTGCGTGCGCACGAAACCTTGGACGCCGGACAGGTCACTCTACCGGCCATTCTTACCACTGCCATATTTGGCGATGATGACACCCCCAATGGGCAATTGCGCGATTTTGACAGCTTTGCTGAAGCATTTGAAACCTTCAATAACCGGCTTCTTCTTCTGGGCGAGCCAGGCGCAGGAAAAACGACCACCCTCCTTGCTTTTGCCAGAGAAGTCGTAGCGGCGCGTTTGGCTGATTCATCCCAAGTGTTACCCATCTTGACCCGAATATCTTCCTGGGACATCAAGAAGCAGCCCGAGCTTGCGGATTGGATCATGATGCAGAATCTACTCCTAGATCGGGCTGCATTCGATCGCGAGATAACACAGGGCAATGTTCTATTTCTGTTAGATGCGCTTGACGAGCTTGGGGCTGCACGCCCAGACGAGAGCGGATTGCTGGGTGAAGATCCGCGTCACGCCTTTATCGACATGTTGGCTGGATCTGAAATTGCCGCTCGGCTTGTCATTACCTGTCGTGTCAAAGAGTATCGCGAGATTGGACGTAAGGTTTCTGTCGATGGCGCAGTGATGCTACAACCTCTCGACGATGAACGCCTCAAGCAATACCTGAGTCCTGTGCCTGATCTGTGGACAATATTGCAGGGAGATCGCGATTTGAAAGAGGCTGCCCGAACGCCGCTTCTTATTGCCCTCTTTCGCTTTGCATTTGCCAGACTACCAGACGAGGCGCGCGGCCTTCGCGATCTCGACCTCGGCGATGTTCGAGACAAAATTTTCGAGCTTTATGTCGATCGTAGATACGCATTCGAAGCGTCAAAACGCGCCATGCCATATGCCTTGATTGAGTTGCGGACTGCACTCGGTGAATTGGCGTTCTGGAACGCGCTCGATTTTAATTCGACAGCAGGCGTGGTGAGTGAATCTACAATCGCGACGTCGCTGCCTCTCGGCGATGCAGGAAGCTATACAGACTTAGCATGCAGCCTTCAGTTCATGACACCAATTGGCGATGGCAAGTATCGTTTCTTGCATCTTCTACTGCGGGATCACTTTGCTTTTCGCTCAGCGCAAGATCGTCTAAGCAGCGCGAACAGTAATACGCGCCGCAGTGCCGTCTATGCGCTTGGACGACTGGGGGATACCCGTGCTCTGAAGTATCTCATGGATGCAATTCATGATGGCGATGGTGAGGTGCGACGTGCAGCTGCACTTGCCCTGGCGTCAACCGATCTTCCGGTCGTGGACTCGTTGATCGATGCGCTCCAAACTTCCGATCTGGAGGTGCGCAACAGCCTCATATTTACGTTGACGCTGATTGGGGCGGATGCCGTCAAACCGCTAGCGGATCTATTGCACAGTTCTCCATCCGGTTTGGGTTGGCTAGCTGCGACTGCGCTGGGCAAAATCAATGATGAACGCGCGCTTTCTCCGCTCATCCAAGCGCTTGCGCACCCGTTGACCGAGGTGCGTTTTTGTGCAGCGACAGCGCTTGGCGAACTCGGCGATCCACGAGCAGTTCAACCTCTTGTTCAAGCTCTTTCCATATCAGAAGATGACGTGGCCACGGGTATTTTAGCTGCACTCAGGAAGCTTGGGACACCAGAAGCCTTGGACGCGGTCCATCGATGGTATTCCAGCAGACACTGATGTCTGGCAGCATCGATTCACGCCGACTGCCAATACCCGACCGCCTCCCCCTACTCCTCCGCCATGCGCTTGAGTTCGCAGAGCGTGGTCAGCGCTTCGAGCGGGCTGAGTTCATCGACCTTGAGCGTTGTCCAGACGCCGATGTCGAATGCCCCCGGCATCACCCCTCGAACACGACGTCGACGTAGACATCGGCCAGCGTCAGCTTGCAGCCGATGGAAGTCAGTTCAAGTGCGCCGTCCGCCGAGTCCAGTACGGTGATGCGCCAGCTATCGTCGGCCTGCCTTGCCCAGTGCTCGATCTGCTGGCGCGTGCTCGAAATCAAGACGTACTCCTGAAATGTGGGGATGGAGCGGTAGTGGTGGAATTTGTCGCCGCGGTCATAGGACTCGGTCGAGGGCGACAACACCTCGACGATCACCATCGGGTTCAGCAGCGTGCGCGGCTTGTCGTCGTTGAACTGCCGCTCGCCACAGACGACCGAAATATCGGGGTATGTGTACAAGCCGGAGGCCGTCTTGACACGCATGTCCTGATCATTGACTTTACACGGACGCCCTCGGAGTTGCAGCACCAGGCTTGTCTGCGTGTTGGTGCGAATGTCCACATGCGCAGGCTCCGCGCCCGCCATGGCGAAGACTTCGCCGTCCAGAAATTCGTGGCGAATCTCGCTTTCGCGTTCGAACGCCAAATACTCGTCCACCGTCCATTTGCGTTTTACATTGACTGCCATCAAAGCGCCCTCGTGCCTGCCGTATTTATCCTACCATGGATGCAGGACACAGGCGCACTGCTGCCGCTCTGTGGTCATATCTGCGCTATCCAAGGCCAACCGAGCACCGAGTACCGAGCACGGAGCACAGTCAACTACTCCTCCTCCGCCATGCGTTTGAGTTCGTAGAGCTTGGTCAGCGCTTCGAGCGGGCTGAGTTCATCGACCTTGAGTTCCTTGAGCGTCGTCAGGGCGGCGTGCGGCTGGTCGTCGAACATCTTGAGTTGGGCGGGGTTCTCGCGCTTCTTGCGGGCGGTGGGGAGTTCGTAACGGCTGCCATCGGTCTCCAACTGGCGCAGGAGTTCGTTGGCGCGGTCAACCACCGGGCGTGGCAGCCCGGCCAACTGTGCCACGTGGACGCCATAGCTGCGATCCGCGCCGCCGGGCAGCACCTTATGCAGAAAGACGATGCCGTCGCCCTCCTCGGCCACGGCGACGTTGTAGTTGCGTGCGCGCGGCAGGATGTTCGGCAGTTCGGTCAGCTCGTGATAGTGCGTCGCGAAGAGCGTGCGGCAGTTGAGGCGCGGGTGATTGTGGATGTACTCGACGACCGCGCGCGCGATGGCGAGGCCATCGTAAGTGCTCGTGCCGCGCCCGACCTCGTCCAGGATCAAGAGGCTGCGATGGGTGCTGCCGCTGAGCAGGCGCGCCGTCTCGACCATCTCGACCATGAACGTGCTCTGCCCGGCGTGGATCTCGTCCTGCGCGCCGATGCGGGCGAAGATGCGGTCCACCAGACCGATGGTCGCTTCGGCGGCGGGGACGAAGCTGCCGATCTGCGCCATCAGCGTGATGATCGCGACCTGGCGGATGTAGGTGCTCTTGCCCGCCATGTTCGGGCCGGTGACGATGTGGATGCGCGACATGCTGTCGAAGTGCGTGTCGTTGGGCACGTAGCGGTAGCCGCCGTCGAGCAACTGCTCGACTACCGGATGCCGTCCATCATTGACGACCAGCAGGTCATCTTCGGTCAGCTTCGGGCGGCAGTAGCCCTCGCGCACGGCCACGTCCGCCAGCGCGGCGAAGGTATCCAGATGCGCCAGCCCGCGCGCGGTGTCGAGCAGGCGCCTGGCGTGCTGCGCCAGTGCGTGGCAGACCTCGTCGAACAGCCGCCGCTCGATCTGCAAGATCTGCTCCTCGGCGTTGAGCACGAGCGACTCGTACTCCTTGAGTTCGGGCGTGATGTAGCGCTCGGCGTTGACCAGCGTCTGCTTGCGGATGTAATCGCCCGGCACTTTGTCGGTGTTGGCGTGGCTGACCTCGATGTAATAGCCGAAGACCTTGTTGAAGCCGACCTTGAGCGAGGGGATGCCGGTGCGCTGGCGTTCGTGCGGCTCCAGCTCGGCGATCCATTCGCGGGCGTGGCGCGTCTTGTCCATCACGTCGTCGAGTTCGTCGCTGAAGCCGGGGCGGATGACGCCCATATTGTTGAGCGTCGCCGGGGGTTCGTCGCTGAGTGCGCGGTCGATCAGGTCGCGCACGTCGTCGCAGTCGTCCATCATCTTGCTCAGGGCGGCCAGCGGCTGCGCTGGGGCGATCAGGCTCTGGATGCTTGGCACGGCGTTCAGGCTCTCGCGCAGGGCGAGCAGATCGCGCGGGCCAGCCTTGCCAACCAGCAGCCGGTTGGTCAGCCGTTCGAGATCGGTCACGCCGCGCAGCGCCTCGCGGACTTCCGCACGCAGCATCTCGTACTGCGCCAGCGACTCGACCGCATCCAGCCGCGCATTCAGCCGCCTGAGATCGAGCAGCGGCTGGCTGATCCACGTTCGCAGCAGGCGCGCGCCCATGGCCGTGATCGTGCGGTCGAGCACGCCGAGCAGGCTGCCCTGCGTCCGGCGCTGGCGGATCGTCTCCGTCAGCTCCAGGTTGCGCCGCGTGAACGGGTCGAGCACCATGAAGGCCGCCGTGCTGTAGGCGCGGATGTTGACGATCTGCGCCAGGCTGTTCTTCTGCGTCTGCTGCAGATATTGGAGCGCCGCGCCCGCCGCGCAGATGCCCGCCGGGTGCTCGCCCAGGCCGTAGCCGTCGAGCGTGCGCACGCGGAAGTGCGAGATCAGCGACTGCTCGGCGTGAGCGCGCTCGAAGCGCCAGTCGGCGTAGGGCGTCAGACTCATGCCCGGCGGCAGCGTCACGCCGCGCTCTGACCAGCTTTGCGGCATGAGGACTTCGCTCGGCTGCACGCGCGCCAGTTCTTCCAGCGTCAGGACGGCGGCGTTCTCGCCGGTCAAATCCGTCGCGGCGAACTCGCCTGTGCTGATGTCGACGTAGGCGATGCCCGCGCGCTCCCAGCCATCCGCGCCCTCGACCGGGAAGATCGCCATCAGGTAGTTGGCGCGCTTCTCGGCCAGCAGTTCCGGCTCGATCACCGTGCCCGGCGTGACGACGCGCGTCACCTCGCGCTCGACCAGCCCGCGCCCGTTCGGCTCCGTCACCTGCTCGCAGATGGCGACGTGGAAGCCCTTCTCGATCAGGCGGGCGACGTAGGTTTCGACGGCGTGATGCGGCACGCCCGCCATCGGGATGCGCTGGCTCTTGCTGACCGGGCGGCTCGTCAGCACCAGATCCAGCTCGCGCGCGGCGACCTCGGCATCGGCGTCGAACGTCTCGTAGAAATCGCCCAGGCGGAAAAACAGGATGCAGTCGGGGTATTCGCGCTTGATGTCGAGGTACTGCTGGCGCAGGGGGGTGACTTCGGCCATAGGGTTGATCTCACGCAGAACGGCGGGCGGATATGAACAGGTATTCTAACGTGAGGGAGGAGGAGAGGCTAGCCGCTTTTTGGGTTACAGGTATTCGAGCCGATTTCGCATCTCCTCCGCTTCATACACCGTATGATAGAGCGTCAAGCCTTTGACCCACTCGCCAATCCAGTGTTTCTCCGGTTGCCCAATGATGATGCCTGCATGATCAACGCCACCGCTTGCCAGAGCGACAAAGCCAGTGTCGTAGGTGCAAAGCACATAGCCCATCTAACTTGCGTGCTGTAAGTGGTTCGTATCTTCGTCGCCAAGCAGATTCAGGTCGCGCACGGTGACAACATCAATCCCACGCTGCCTGAGTTGTTCGGCAATCACGACTTGTAGATTCTCGTCAAGATAGAAGCGGAGAGCCGCCATTGGCAATCCAGTCCTGCTTGAGCCTGTGTGTCTCATCTAGCTGCTGGCGAATGTCCGCGTCGATCTCAGCCTTGTGCTCGTAATAGTAGGCCAACGCGGCGTAGACACCGGACAAAGACACAGCGTAACCGGCGGCGATCTCGTCGGGTGTTTGATCGTGGAACAGGTACGCAATGACGACATCGCTGACGCGCAGCCCCGTGCCCGCGATACATGGCCGTCCGCCACGTACCTTGGGATTGGTCGTAATCAGATTGATGCTGATTGGGGTATCCATCGCGCTCGTACTTTCGTTCACTGATGGTTCGATTATACATGCGTTCTGGGCTGGACTGGCAGCGCTGCTGCCAATACTAATGCTCACTCCGCGTCGTCGCGGCGGCGGCGATTGTCACCATGGCGATACCGGCGATCTGGACGATGCCGAGCGTCTCGTGCAGGATGATCCAGCCGATCAGCGTCGCGGCCACCGGCTCCAGGCTCATGAGCAGGCCGAAGACGCGCGAAGACAGCCGCTTGAGCGCGGCGAATTCCAGCCAGACCGGGATGACCAGCGTCATCAGCGCGACCAGGATCGCGACGCCGATCAACGTCGGGCTGGCCAGCACGGCGGCGGCCTGATGCGCGCCGAACGGGGCAGCGAAGATGGCCGCAGCACACGTCGCCAATGCCAGCGCCGTATTGCCCGCCATGACATTGCCCGCGCGCTTGGTCAGCAGGACGTAGGCGGCCCAGGCGACGGCGCAGGCGAACGCCAGCAGCACGCCCACTGGGTCGAGCGTCGCGTCCGTGATCGGCGAGAGCAGCAGAATGCCGGCGACGGCCAGCACCACCCAGATCAGATCGCTCGCCCGCCGCGATCCCATGACTGCGAGCGCCAGCGGCCCGCCAAACGAGATCGCCACCGTCACCCCAAGGGGGATGCGGTCGATGGCCGCGTAGAAGGTCAGCATGTTGAAGGTGATTGTCGCGCCGTAGAGGGCGAGAAAGCCGTAGGTTCTCCGTGTGTAGCCGCGCAGATGTGGCCGCACGATCATCAGGAAGACGAGCGCGCCGATGAACGTGCGCAGGAAGACGACGCCGCTGGAACCGGCGACGTCAAACAGACTCTTGGCGATGGCCGCGCCGAGCTGAACCGTGACGATGGCGACGACGGTCAGTGCCCAGGGCGGCAGGGCGTTCGACGCAGGGCGGACGAAGCTCAGGCGCGACGTGCGGGTGGACATGTTAGAGGGCAGCTTTCAATGGGTATGATGCTGCCCCAAATTCTAGATCAGAACCGTCAGCGCGCCTATATCCAGGTTATTCCGTCACTGCCAGGGCGACGAAATCCAGTTCCAGGATCAGGTCTTCGGAGACGCCGGACACAATCGGTGGGGTGCGGATAGTGATGCCAAAGTCCGGGTAGCGCGTTTGCGCCCGTGCCGTGCCTTCGATGCGCCCGTCATCGACCAGCGTCACCGAGGCGTCGAAGGTGATCGGCAGCGTCACATCCTTGACCGTCAGATCGCCCACGATCTGGAATTCGATGGTTTCTCCTGGCGCGACCGGCGCATCCGGCAGGCCCTGGAGCGCGGTCGGTGCGAAAGTGATGAACTCGAACTCGTCGGTGCGGAGGATGCGCCCGCGGATCGAATCGTCACGGAACTCGTTGTCGGTCAGGAAGGTGCGTGCGTTGATGGCGATCTGGCCGACCTGCGACTGCGCCGGATTACTCAGGTCGATGATGATGTCACCGGCCACGCTGTTGGTCGCCGCGACGACCGTGTTCGGGTTGCCAGCCAGGATCTCATCGATCAGGAAGCGGACTTCGCTCTCATCCTGGCTGATGCGGAACAACGCGCGTGTGTCGGCGCTGGCATCCGTGGCCGGCGCAGGCGTCGGCTGTGTCTCCATGGCTGCCGCGCCGCCTGCCGAGACGGCTGTGCTCAGGGCGTCCAACTGGCCACTGATGGTATCGAGGCGGCTGTTGATCGCGTCCAACGCGGTGCTCGGCTGCGTTGGCGGCGGGTTATCCAGCGACAGCGTTGGCGCGACCTGGGCAATCGGCGCGCTCTCGGTTTCCAGACCGCCGGTTGACCACAGCAAACCGAGCACGCCCGCGCCCACGCCCAGCCCGAACGCGATGAGCAGGGCAATCACGATGATAAGGTTTCGTCTCGACATGGCACTTTCCTTAGAATAAAGCTCAAGAAACGCTCTCCGGGTAACGTCACACGCCGCCCACTTACTCAAGCATACGGACGTTCGTCCGCTTTGGATGTACTTCAAGATAAGCTGCTTATGAGAAAATGTGAGCGCTGTTCGTCGCCCAAGCGTCAGGCTCGCGAGATAGCGCCAGCGCACGGTTTCGATTACACTCTAGGCACTGGATGTAAACGTCGAAGCAAGATCCAGGATCAGGAGGTAGTGCATGACGCACCTATTCAGACTTCTCACAGCGCGGCGCAGCGGGTTGATCACCCTCATCGTCGGCGCGCTGTTGGTGTTTTCTCTGCCCGCGCTGGCCCAGAATATCGAGCCGCTCACGCCGGATACGCCGCTGACGTTCACCTTGAGCGCCGAAGCGCCGACGCAGATCCTCTCGTTCGAGGGCGTGGCCGGGACGAGCTACGACTTCACCTTGACGTCGAACCCGGCTGCCAATCTGACCATTTCCGTCGTAGATGAGCTGGGCGCGACGGTCAACGGCGGCGGCGGCGGCTCGGCAGGCAGCTATGATCTGCAAGCGGTCATCAGCGCGGACGGCGAGTACTATCTGGTGATCTCCAGCCTGACGAGCCTCGTCGGTGGTGTGGACGTGGACGTGACCGTCACACTCGCCGCGCCGGAGATCGAAACGACACCCGCCGCGACACCGCAGCCTGATGCGACCGGCGATGTGGTCGCCGAGCCGGGCCAGTTGGTGACGACGGCCGGGATGAGCTTCGCGCTCTCCTGGAGCGGCGCTGCTGATCTCGACCTGGAAGTGCGCGATCCCATCGGCGGCTCGCTCTACTGGGAGACGCCGACCGTTAACAGCGGCGGGACGCTGTCGCCCAACATTAACCAGGGCTGCGTCAACATCCAGACGGATAACCCGACCGAGACGGCTTCGTGGTCGCCCGGCGGCGTACCGACCGGCAGCTATGAAATCCTCGTCTACTACCAGCAGGCCTGCGGCGACAACGCGCCGATCACCTTCACCGTGCAGCCGACGCTCGACGGCGAGGCGCTCCCGCCCATCAACGGCAGCCTGACCCCGGAACAGGTCTACACTTCACGCGTGGTCATCAATGCCGACGGTACGGCGGATGTGTTCCAGCAGGGTGGCGTCGTCGTGGTTGATTCTCTGCCCTATTCCGCCGCTGATCTGGTCGCGGTCGCTCAGCCCATCGCGCTCGAAGAAACACTCGGCGGCTTCATCGGCAACAATCAGCAGTTCCAGACCTACTCGTTCGAAGGCCTGGCGAATCAGATCGTCAGCATCAATGTCTTCGCCAGCACTGGCAGTCTGGACACCTACACGGCACTGCTCGATTCGCAGGGCAACCTGATCACCTTCAACGATGATCTCGGCGTCGGCATCACCGACTCGTCGATCAGCGCCGTGCTGCTGCCGAGCACGGGCACGTATTACGTCGTCGTCTCGCGCTATGCCAAGGACATCGGCGGCACGGAAGGCGAGTACACCGTCACCGTGACCGAGCAGACGACCAATCTCTCGGATGCATTCCTGGCGCTGCCCGATGGCAACCTCGAAGTGCTGCTCCTGTGGAACACCAACGCCGACTTGCAGCTCCTGGTGCGCGATGCGTCCGGCGACTCGGTCTACGACGACATCCCCAGGGTCGCCAGTGGTGGTCAGCTTGCGGCGCAGGGCAACGTCAACTGCACCGTATCCAACGGCACACCGTTCTCGTACATCTACTGGCCGCCGGAACGTCAACCGCGCCCCGGCTCCTACGAGGTCGAGGTCTGGTTCCAGAGCGAATGCAATGACACGTCGCCAGTTACGTTTAACCTGTACGTGACGCTCAATGGCCGCGAAGTCTTGCGCGCGAGCGCCTCGCCGATCTTCCAGGAGCGTTACCTGACCAGCTTCACTATCAATGCCGACGGCACGGCCACGCCGAGCGACGGCGGCATCATCCGCGGGATCGATACGCTCGATTACCTGTCGGAACTGGAAGGGGCGCAGCCTGTCAACGCGGGTGAGCCGCGCGCAGGCAGCATTACGCCGACAAACAAGTTCGACGTTTACACCTATGAAGGCATTGCCAACGAGACGGCCACCATTGCGCTCAACGCCACTTCCGGCACGCTCGATACCGTGCTGTATCTGGTCAGCCCGAGCGGGGCGCTGGTCGCCCAAAACGACGATGCGGTGCCGGGTGAAAACACGAATTCGCTCATCTCTGATTTCATCTTGCCAGAGGATGGGCAATATATTATCATCGTCACCCATTACGGTGCATTGTATGGTGGTACGACCGGCACCTACACGCTGACGCTCACCAATTAGCGTCACGACTGGGAAAGCCCAACGGGATGGGGCGGCTCGCAGTACTGGTCGCCCCGTTGTGTCTCTAGACCATGCCAGGCATGGGGAAGCTGATTTGCATGAATCGATATCTTCCGCTGCTGGGAATCGCCCTCCTGGCGCTGCTCCTCGCTGGATGTGCTGCGCCTGAACTCCGTGACAACACGCTGCTGCAAGACAATAGCCTGCTTACCCAAGAACCGTGCGGTGCGCCCTGCTGGCGTGGTATCACGCCCGGAGAAACGGCGTGGCGTGATGCGCTCACGCTCGTCGAAGACGACTCGGCCCTGCGCGAACTGCAAATCGATCAGGTGGAAGACAGTGACGCGGTGGTCGCTAGTTTCAAGGGCGGCGAGTCTGATCAATCGTGCTGCCAATTGCTCTCGCGCACAGGCGAGCAGGTGGACGTGATTTTCTTGCGCGTCGCACCGACGATGACGTTGGGCGAAGTGATCGACACCTGGGGCGAGCCGCAGTACGCGGTCGGCAGTCCATTCTCAGATGGACAGTCGATCATGAACCTGATTTTCCCCGACGTGCCGATGGTCGTGATTGCCTTCGTCGCGGGTGACAGTGCCTCCGTGACGGCCAGCAGCGAAATTATCGGTGTCTGGTACATGACGCGCGAAGACATGGATTTGCTTGTGGGAACAACGCCGCTGCATTTCTGGAATGGTTACGATACGTTCCAGGCCTATGGTGCCGAAGAAGGAACGTTTGATACAACGCCAAGCATCACCTTGACGCCGACATCGGAGGCCACGCCTGAGGGCGGTTCTTAGCGGGTCGTGCGAAGGTAGAAGGATGAGTTGAGATGAGCGAAGAACGAACCCCCATGAGCGAAGATATCACAGAGACTCCCGTCACGCCGGAAGCGGAGACATCCGCGCCGGCGACCGATGAGGCGGAAACAGCGGCTGCGACAGCCCAGGAGCCGGTCGTGAATGAAGCTGAAGCTGCTTCCGAGGCTGAGACGGCTGAACTGCCTGCCGCCGAAGAGACTCCTGCGATGGTTGCGGAAGAAACAGCCGTGAGCGAAGCAGTTTCCGAGGCTGTGACGGTTGAACAACCTGTCGCCCAGGCTGAACCCGCTGAAGTGACCGCCGGCGCAACTGCCGAAGCAGTTGCGCCGGGTGAAGCGCCGAAGTCAATCGACGATCTCGCGCCGGGCATGGAGTTGAGCGGCACGGTCAAGCGCATTGAGCTTTACGGCGCGTTTGTCGATCTGGGTATCGGCAAAGACGGCCTGCTCCACATTTCGCAGTTGGGCAAGCCCGATGTCCGCAATGTCGAAGATGTGGTCAGTGTCGGCCAGCAATTGAGCGTTTACGTGCTCAAGGTCGATAAAGATCAGGGTCGCATCGCCCTGTCGCTGACCAAGCCCCTGGGCGTCTCGTGGGACTCGCTCAGGCAGGGCATGGATGTTTCCGGCACGATTGTGAAGATCGAGAATTTCGGTGTTTTCGTCGATTTTGGTGCAGAACGTCCCGGCATGATTCACGTGTCCGAGTTGGCGAGCGGCTATGTGCGCTCGCCGGAAGATGTCGTCAAGGTGGGCGAATCCGTCACCGCGCGCATCATCAAGCTCGACCGGCGCAAGAAGCGCATCGACCTCAGCCTCAAGGCGCTGACGGAGAAGGTCGAGCACGTAGTGGAGGCTGCCGAAGAGGAAGTCGAACACCTGCCGACAGCGATGGAACTGGCCCTGCGCCGCGCGATGCAGAACGGCGACCCGGAGAAGGCGCGCATCGCACAAAAACGCGCTCGGCGCAACCGCCGCGATGATGAGATGGAAGACATCATCTCGCGCACGCTCCGCAGCCACCAGAACCAGAAATAAACTGTCCGTCTATTCCGATGGATATTGCGAAAAAGGGCACTCGTTGGAGTGCCTTTTTGTTGTTACGCATCCGCTGCGATCGACGCTCCACAGAAATCGAATTGCCTGCCAAAGGCAATGAATGATCCGTGCCTTCGCATTACAAAAAAACCGCTTTTCAGATTTCAATGGGCAAGGACACAGTGCCAAAATTCACAATATTGCAGGGATCAATATCGATGACTATAGTATCCGCGGCTGGTGGAAACAGTAGTTTCTAGGCGGCACTCCTCTCAGACAAGCTTATGCGCAGACTAATTAGCTATGGAGGGTGGTTATGCCAACCAAGCAGGGCGGGTTAGAACTACTGAATGATCCTGTTGCACAAGAGATGCTCCAAGCACCCTTTCCGATGCGTCTCGCCTACAATTGGACGGATGGAACACCGCGCGTTGTGCCGATCGGATTTCATTGGGATGGCACTGACCTTGTGATCGGAAGCCCGCCGGGCGCGCCG
Organism: Anaerolineae bacterium; assembly: GCA_023382675.1. Lineage (GTDB taxonomy): Bacteria > Chloroflexota > Anaerolineae > Aggregatilineales > Phototrophicaceae > Flexifilum. The sequence goes on along the minus strand of JAHDWN010000002.1, from coordinate 135,187 downwards.
AAGCTCAACGCACTGCAAGCCAACCCGAAGGTGGCCATCACGATTGACAGCAACCAGATGCCGTATCATGTCCTCTTGATCCGCGGTACAGCGCAGATGACTACTCATGAGGGCATTATTCCTGAATATACCGCCTACTGCTTTCGCTACATGGGACGGGAAGGGGGCGAAGCATGGCTGCAGCAGGTGTCCCAACTCATCAAAACGATGGTTCGCATCGCGATCAGGCCGGAGTGGGTCGGTATCCTTGACTTTGATACACGCCTGCCGAGTGCGGTGGAAAGAGCTATCGAAGCGATGGGCGGCGCGTAGACGCTTTTGCCGATAAATATTGCGAAAGGGCACTCGAACGAGCGCCCTTTTCTTTTGCATCGATGCCCAGGCAGCACCTCGTCGCCAGATCAGGCGCGCCTTCAAGGTAGGTGGACAGCTCTTGTTCGCGCGAGAAAAAGAACACGCTGCGGACGCTGGCCGAATTCGACGCGCTCGATCATCCCGGCGCGCAGGCGGCGCTGGATCGGCTGGCCGGGCAGCGCGGCAAAAACGGACGCTGGCGGGGCAGCAGCCCGTATCGCTCGCGCACGTGGGCGGCGCTCGGCGATGCCGAAGAGACGCAGCGTTGGGTCACACTTCAGGCTGCGCACATCCTCAAACAGGCGGGCAGGCTCGAAATGTGACGGCGGCGTCTGCCCTCATTCGCCGCCTTCCAGCGTCCGGTAGAAGGTGACATCGAGCAGGCGTTCTTCTTCCGCCTGATCTTTGCGCCATTCCAGCGCGATGTCGGCATTTTCCAGTCGGAAGCGCATGAGCGTATCCGGCGCTGTTCCCAGGAGGCGCATGTAACGCTTTGCCGTCACATTGAGATTGCGCGCGCCGACGATCACGCTCTCGATACCCCGCTTGCCATTCGCGTGCGTTGTGATGGCGGGGTCGTCGGGCACGCGTAGTTGATGTGGTGTCACGTCCTCGATCAGGAACGGCGCAAATGCATAGTCGATGAGCGCCAGCTTCCAGGCGACACGCACGCCATCGGGACGCCGCCGCTCACCGGCGAACACGTCGCCGACCAGCACGTCCCGGCTGCGCAGGGCCGCCGCCACGGCGTCCAGCCCGTTCACGCGCAGCGCAAACCCGGCCAGGCCGTGCCCGGCGGCCAGCATACGGCTGAAATCAATCTTCCCCGGCAGCGGCGGATCGCCGGTCAAGGCGAGCAGTTCCAGATAGCTGCCATCGGCAAAGCAGATCAAGGCGTTGGCCGTGGCGCGGTTGGCGTGCTTGCCACCGGGAATGACGGTGTAGCCATCGGCCCGGTAGCGTTCCGCCGCTGCCTTCAGACTATCGACAGCGATGACGACATGATCGAGAGCAAATGTCATATGCAGTGACCAAGCGATCTCACTGGCTTCTGGCGGCCTGACTCCAGGCGGCTTTCATCGTATTCACCATCAACATGGTGATCGTCATCGGGCCGACGCCGCCCGGCACTTTGCTAATGGCGCGCGCCACCTGGGACGCCGATTCGAAATCGACATCGCCCACCCAGCGGTAGCCTTTTTCAGCTGCCGGGTCATCGACTTTGTTCGTGCCCACGTCGATGACGACTGCGCCCGGCTTGAGCCAATCGCCCTTGACGAATGCCGGCTTGCCGATGGCGGCGATCACGATATCCGCCTTGCGCACGATCTCCGGCATGTCTTTCGTCCGGCTGTGGCAAACGGTGACGGTCGCGTCCTCCTTGATCAGCATGAGCGCGACCGGCATCCCGACGATATTGCTGCGACCGATGACGACCGCGTTCGCGCCGGAAATCTGCGTCCCTACCTCTTTGAGCAGGGCAATGCAGCCGGTCGGGGTGGCGGGGGTGTAGAGCGGCTCGCGGCCTTTCATGGCCAACAGGCCGATATTGGCCGGATGCAGGCCGTCGGCGTCCTTGTCAATGCTCACCAGCCTGAGCACGCGCTCTTCGTCGATGTGCTTCGGCAGCGGGAGTTGGACGAGGATGCCGTGGACGCGCGGATCGTTGTTCAGCGTGCTGACCGCGTCTTCCACGTCCTCCTGGGTTGCAGCCTGCGGCAGATAGTGCGGGATCGAATCAAAACCGGCCTGCTCACATGCGCGTCGTTTCATGCGCACATACTGGTGTGAGGCGGGATCATCTCCGGCGAGCACGACTCCCAATCCCGGCGGATAACCGTATTGTTCAACAAAACGTTTAGCCTCGGCAGCGACCTCCGCGCGCATACGTTCGGCGACGACAGCCCCATCGATGACGGTCGCGGACATAAGGTTTCTCCTTCCGCATAGTAAAGCCAATAAATCACGCGTAATTGTATACGCTTTCGTACAACTCACCGACAATTTTACAGTACCTTGAGGCACAGAGTCAGTTACCATAGAAGATGGCGCGAAATATCGCAGCCCACGTTTTTGGCGTTAATCATAACTGCCTGCCGGTAAACGATGGTGGATGAGGTGTAGACCCTATGGTGCCCTTATTTCGAAACCACTTCAAACAGAGAACTCCGCGCGGTCAGGCGTTGGTCGAATATGCGTTGATCCTGGCGTTGCTGGCGATTGCGATGGCGGTCGCTTTAGCTGCGACGGGGCCGGCAATTGCCGACGTCTTCAGCAACGTCATCTGTAATATCGCCGGACAAGATCCGTGCGGTGTCCAGGTGGCGGATCTATCACCCTCAGGAGATCCTCCCGCTTTCTGGGAAACCGTCACCTGGGTGGCGAGCAATCCGCGTGAGGAAAACCCGTTCCCGACGCCACCGCTACGCCCACCAACGCTGGAACCTACGGCGGGCGGGCCCGTCATTACGAATACGCCCGTCCCCAGCCGAACACCGGAGCCTACATTAACCGTGGGACCCAGCCAGACTCCTGTTGATCGGGCTTTTTATTTGACCTTCTACGAGCCAGTCAAGCTCGATCCGGATTCGCGCGCGAATTGGCGGCTGGATTCAAGCGTTTATCTTGGCGGTGATGAATGGGTCGGCTACTACTATCAGAACACAAGCTTCAGCGGTGCGCCGACCATCGTCAGCAACGTTGCGATCCCCGGTGCAAATCCGCTCAACGTCGTCTTCAATTGGGGCGGCGGCGCGCCGATTACGCAAGGCGGCTGGACGGCTGCCGACAATTTCTCGGTTAGTTATGTGCGACGCATCGACGTTCCCGCCGGTGGCGCAGGGCTGCGTTTCAACGTTCTGGCCGATGACAGCGCCAGCCTCTACGTCTGCCCGACTGAAGCGGACGCAATGGCGCTGTCTGGCTGCGACCAGTTGCTCAACAATACTGCCAGCGGCACAGCGACACGCACACTGGCTGAAGGCTCACAATGGCTGGTGCTGCGCTACGTAGAATTCAGCGGCAACGCGAGTGTCCGCCTTGACACCACTGGTATTGGCGGGGTCAGTCCTGACGATACCGTCGGTACTGGCGGCGAATGTGCCTGGGGCATCAAGACCAACACTGATTCCAACTCGTTGGACTCGATGTTCGACGAAAACCCGAACAGCGATACCTGGCCGGGCGGGCAGGTGTGCTATCTGGAACTGCGCGGCTGGGTGGAGACTGCCGGTGCGACACGCCCGGTCTTGAGCTTCTGGGACGTTTGGGATCTCCCCGCCGGTGTCAACGCCAGCCTGCAGGTCGCGGATTATTCGTCTGACCGCGCCTCGCTCAACTGGCGCACCGTCCCGATCCACACGGGCGGCACGAATGTGCGCAATTACGAGTGGACACGCGGCGAGGTCATTCTCGGCAATGTTGCGCCAGCGTTGACCTCGACCCGGCTGGCGCTCCGCTTTGTGCTCAGCAGCGCCGGACAGACCGGTTCGTTCAATCCGGCGCGCTGGTATGTTGATGACATCCAGGTCAAGGAAACACCCGATGGTGTTTTCACTGTCGGCCAATCCTGGAATCTCAACTCAAACGGTCAGAAAAACGATTTCCACATGACGGGGCGCTGGGATTTGACCACGACCCGCTCGCATGGTGGCACCGGCTTTGATGATAGTCCGACCGGCGATTATGACCAGCATTCGCAGGGCACTCCACGTGTCCATTACATCGAGCTGGCGCACCCGGTCAATCTGACCAGCGGGGTCGCGCCGGCGGCTGACAGCGACGGCGATACCGGTGTGCCCCTGCTCAGTTTCTGGCACGCATTCCAGATCGCGCCTGGTACGCGGTTGCAGGTGCAATATACAAACGACCCACCGGATACGACGGTCGATAACTGGACGACGATCCCGCTAGGTGCTGGCGGTGAGCCAGGCGGGTTGTTGTACGACAATACAGGCAGCACCGTCGTGCCCAGCCTGGTGATGCGCCCGGTCGAAATCCTGCTCAACCAGATCCCGGGTTGGGATACCACACCGTTCCGCCTGCGCTTTGCCATGACTGTGGGTGGTACCACGACCAGCGATGGCTGGTGGCTCGATGACATCAAGATCGAGCGCGATGGTGGTGCAAGGTTCACTGCCTATCCGTTCATCGACGGCGCTGAGGACGAAGCCTTCACGGAAAGGAACTGGGTGCGGCTCGGCGCATGGTCGATGCAGTTGGGTGAGGGCGTGCGTGAGAACGGCTTCCAGACCGGGCGCGCGTATACCGACTCGCTGAATTCGAACTCGCTCCCCAACCTGGCGACCTCGATGGAGATGAAGCGCTACATCGATCTGTTCTACGACACCCCGGCCAACACTGCCGATCCCGGCGGCGCCGGCGAGGCACTGACCGGCACGGTCGCCGAGCGCCAGAACATCAATCGACCGATGATGACTTTCTGGCACCGGCGCGACGTGCGCGGGGGCACCGTCTTTGCGGTCGATATGACGACGGCTGACCTGGACGATGACGATCCGCTGACGGATACAGAATGGCATCAGATCTGGTCGTATACCGCGCCGGGCAGCAACCCAAGCAACAATATCTCGCGCTGGCAGCAGAATGCCTGGGAGCGTGTCGAGATCGACCTGTCAAGCGCGTTGCAGACGACCACGGGATCGGCACTTGCCGCACTGCGCAGCGGCGGTACGAACACCGACGATGACTTCCGTATCCGCTTGCGCATCGTCAGCGGCAACACGACCGGCGACGGTGTGCTCATTGACTGGATTCAGATCAAAGAGCTGCCGGAACTGGTGCATAGATTCTGGGACGGCACGCACGCGACCTATGGCGCGGGCGATGGCGCACTGGTCGATGATTACATCGAGACCGTCTTCCCCGCCTCACTGCCCAGCGTTCGCGAACGTTGGTACGTGGATGTGGGCGAGTGGACGATGATGCAAGAAACACTCAGCAGCGGCGACGTGGCGCGCAGTGGCAGTTTCGCCTTCCACGACTCGCCACAGCCGGACATCAGTTCACCCAATGATTACCGGTTCGACTCGTACGTCGTTATGGAAATGCGCACGATCATGGATCTGCGCGGCACAGACGCCACGCTGAACCCGACGCTTTACTACTGGCAGCGCTACAGAATTCAGTGGACAGATCGGTTCCGGGTTGAAATCTCGGCGGAAGACCCAACCCAGACCGCGTCTCAGCAAGACCGCTTGCCTGGTTGGGGGCCTTGGCAGGAACAGAATCCGCTGCCCTACACCGAACTCGGCGGTACGAATACCGGAAGCATCGGCTGGCAGCGGCAGATGTTGTCACTCAATTCGTTCGCCGGCAGGCGCATCCGGGTTCGCTGGGTGGTCAATTCGATGAACAGTGATGGTAACGATGACGGCTGGTACATCGACAACGTCACTTTTGCCTACAACGGGAATGGTGGCGGCCAGACCACGCCGATCCCACTGCCATTCTTTGACGATGCTCAGAGCGTTAACAACTGGATCATGGAAGGCAACTGGGGGCTGGCGGCGGATCACTTCCGCAGCGCGCTGGGCGACAGCGGTGGGCCGACCGTGTGGCATGGCTACTGGTTCAAATGTGGCAACAGTCCGACGGGCAACCAGGTCTCTGGCGAAAGCTGCGGCTGGAGCGGTATGCGCACGACGATGGATCGCATCTGGCCGCGGCCGGGTACCACGGCCACGACGCTGCCTCCACTCGGCACTGTGACAGGGCCAACGCTGCCCTCTGAAGATGTGCCGGCAATCTTTACCGAACTTGATCGCAATACCCCCGGTGAGACGCCGCTCAATGGCACTCTCGGCGTAGACTACTCGGAGAACGTGAGTGCGCGCTATATGCGTGTAGTGACGCTCTATCCGGGCCTCTACACGTTCCAGATTTCGCACGACGATGCCGCGCGCATCTGGATCAATGATCGCGCCAATACGTCGGTCACTAACGGCGGCAACAACATCTATGACAGCAGCAGTTGGAAGAACCGAACGACGCTGGTCACGGTCTACCTCGCCGTCAACACGGTGAGCCCGACGACGCGTGTCATCGGCGTGGACTTCTACCAGGGCGGCGGCACTGGGCATCTCTACCTCAACATGGGGCGCAACAGCTACTCGTTCACCGATAGTCCGAATACGCCGAGTGGCTCTGGTTATGTCATGTCGGGTTACCTGATACCGGCCAAGACGTCGATGATCCTGAACGGCTACTTCAATCTGAGCGGCCTGAGCGATCCGACGCTCCAGTTCTACTACATCGGTGACCTGCGTGATAGCGCGCGCGTCTATGCGGAATTCTCATGGGATGGCGGTTTCACGTGGACATCGCTCTGGAACTGGGGCAACACCAGGAGCTGGAACCCAGCCTGGAACCGGGCGACAATTCGGTTCGCCACCAACGGTACCTTCAACGGCTTGAGCGCGGCTAACAAGTCGCACATCATGATCCGCTTCCGTCTCAACCACGGTTGGGGAAACCGGGATGGCGTCTACCTGAGTGACATCACGGTCGATCAGCCGTAGGCGACACGTGCATCCCCGGCTCGCCATCATGCAGCCGGGGATGCGCCCTCTTTCAAACCAGCATCAGCCCCCTGTCCATCCAAGGCAGGGGGTTTGTTTTTCCAGCACTTTTCTCATGCCGTTCTTGCCTGAACCTGCTAAACTGGTGTCATTCAGCGAACGCATTCGCGGCGAGGTGATGATGGTCAGCACATATCCTGGCATTTTGTTCACATTGGTTGGCCCGGCAGGAGCAGGCAAGAATACGGTCATGGAGCGCGTGCTTGCGACGCATGAGAACGTGCGGCAGTTCCCGACAATGACGACCCGCAGCAAGCGTACGGGGGAATTCGAAGGCCGCCAGCATTATTTCATCAGCCGTGAGCGTTTCGAGACGATGTTGAGCCAGGACGAACTGCTCGAACATGCCATCGTCCATGGCGAGTACTACGGTATGCCCCGCGCGCCGCTGGAAACGGCACTGCGCCAGGGCGAACTGCTGCTGGCGGATGTCGATATGCTGGGCACACAGGCCGCACGCGCTGCTTTCCCGGAGAACGTCGTGCTCGTGTTCGTGCAGCCACCGTCGCTTTCGGCCCTGGTGGAGCGGATGCGCGAGAGCCGTGGCGAAAACGAGGCGCAAATCGGCAGACGCCTGCTGCGCGCGCCTTCGGAAATGGCGTTTGCGCCGCTGTGTGATTACATCATCACCAATGAAGAACTTGATCATGCCGCCGACGAACTGGTCGCCATTATCACGGCGGAATTGGCGCGCCGCATCCCGCAGCAGCTTGCCGAACAGCCTCCGCGGCCACTTTGCATCGATGCCTGCTCGGTCATCGTCTATCACGATCAGGCCGTCGCGACAGAAGGCAACCTGACTCTGCCGCACGAAACCTTCGCCATCGAATCGATGCCGCACCTGGCGGCGTTCCAGGCCGCCGCACAGGTTCTGACACATGCCCCGGCTGAAAATGCGTTCACGACCGCCCACGAGGCGACCGACGGCTACATCCCGCCCGTCTATGTCGAGGATCTCAGCACCGCGAGCGAGGATCACTTTCGCTACTACTACGTCCTGCGCATTACGTCCCCCGCCGACATCCTGCCAGGCTATCGGTTCGTCGATCTGGCGTCGATGGCATTGCCGGATACTGTTCGCGACGCTATCAGTGAACCGGCAATCTCCGATGGGATGTGAGCGGGCGAGCACCGGCGACGATGGCTGATCTGCAAGACATCCTGCGTGGGCAGGGCGCGCGGCTGGCGGCGGACGGTATCCCGCTGGACTACGGCGATCAATTGGCGGAGTACCGCGCGGCGCTCGATGCAGCCGTGCTGATGGATCGCTCCCACGAAGGGCGCTTCACGCTCAGCGGACGTGACCGCCTGGCCCTCCTGCACCGCATGTCCACGGGCGCTCTGGAAGCGCTGGCTGGGGGCGTGGGCAGCGCGACACTGTTCACGACGCCGAACGCACGGATGCTCGACCGGGCGGTGATCGTCAACCGGGGCGACGACACGCTCGTCCTGGCGGAACCGGGGCGCGGCCCGGCGCTCCAGGCCTATCTCCAGCGCAATATCTTCTTCAATGACGAGGTGCGCATCACCGATCTGGCGGAGGCGACGCGGCTGTTCACGCTCCATGGGCCTGCTGCCCGCGCGATCATGGCGCGTGTGGATGCCTCGCTCGCCGACTTGCCCATGTTCAGCGGCGCGCCGGTCACGTTCGTGGACACGCCGATCTACGCGGTGCGCATCAAGCCCGTCAGCACGGACGCCTGGGCGCTGATCGTGCCCAGCGCTGGCGCAGTGGCAGTGTGGACGGCGCTGTTGGCGCTCGGCACTGCGGGTGGGCTGCGGCCTGCCGGATCGCTGGTCTATCATGCGCTGCGTGTTCGCGCCGGGAGACCGGCGGCGCATTCTGAATTGACCGATGCCTTCATTCCGCTGGAGTTGGGACTGTGGGATGAGGTGAATTTCACCAAGGGCTGCTATACCGGCCAGGAGATCATCGCCCGCATGGAAAGCCGGGGGCGGCTCGCCCGCACCATGGTGCGCCTGCGCCTGAGTGCGGCTCAGGCCGCGCCCGCAGACTTGCTTGTGGCCGGGCGCAGCGCCGGGACACTCACCAGCAGCGTGACGACGCCGAACGGAGAGCATCTGGGCATCGGCGTCGTGCGTATGGCACACGCGCGGCCCGGCGCGCAGTTTCAAGCCGGTGCTGCAACAGCGACGGTCATCGATCTCGCCGGGGTGCAGCCGCCGGGTCTGCGCGAAGAGACCGAATAGCGCTACTGGCGCGCGCGAACGCTGTAACCGAAGCCTACGACGAACAGAATGCCTGTCAGCAGGATGGCGGCAACGATTTGCAGCAGCCCGATCGCGATCATATCGGCAAAACTCAACCCGGCGATCTCGGCGAGGTTGAGCCGCAAATGTAAGCCCAGGCCGTAAATCGTTGCCAGCCCGCCAGCAATCAGCGCCAGTCCCATGACGCGCGCGGGGGAACCGCGATATTCCCACCTGCCGAGTGCCAGCCGAACCGGCGCAATCCCACGGATGAGTGCATACAATCCCGCCGCGATCAAAGCGACGCCCGCCACAATCACCGCCCCCTCGAACAGCGCGCGGGCGATGCCGCTCATGTCGATCTCGATGGACTGGAACACGCGGCCAAGCGCCGCCAATTCGCCCGCGATCAACAGTGCGCCAAGCGTGAGGCAGATTGACGCTCTGGTAAAGCTTTCGTGCCTCAGCGCGTGGGTTTCGGTTGTCTCACGGGTACTGGCGATTGCGGGCGCTTCCTGAGTCTCGCGGTTCTGCGTAGTGGTGGCAACCTGCTCTTTAATGAAGCGCTGCCGCAAGTAGGGATCGGCCAGCAGCAGCATCGCCGTCTGGGGCGTCTTTTGCGTCACTTCGATGGCGGCTTCGGCAAAGTCGTTGTCGTACTCGATCTTGGGATTCTGCTGCAAGAGACGGCCAAGCGTTTCGATGGCGATGCCGTCATGGCCCCGATCATGCTGCGCATGGGCGTAGCGGATCTGCACATCATCGGCGATACGCAGCGACTCGGCAAAGGTGCCGACGTTATAGTCCAGTGTGTTTGCCATGGCGAGCAGGCGATCTTGCAGCCGCCCAAGTGCGTCCGCATCCATGCGACCGTCGATCAGAGCATCCGCGACGATGGCCGATTGCAGCGCCTGGGCTGCGGCCCGGTAATCTTGTTTGTCATAGGCTTTCTCGGCAGCTTCCAGGCTGCTCTCGGCGTAGGCGAACATGCGCCGCAGCATCGCCGGTTTGTGTTGGAAGGCCATGATCATGTGGATGCGCATCTGCGGCGACTGGCTGACATAAGCGGCGCACAACTGCTCAGACAGGCGTTCGGTAGCTTTTTCGATACTGCGTCGTTCAAAACCGCCGCGCAGTTCTGCCAGGGTGACGGTTTTTTCTTCAAATTCTCGCAACACAGTGGTTGTCTTGGAAACAGCCATCGCCCGACCTCCCAAAGCGAACTTAAGTTTGATATTTGTAATTATGATGCAAGAACGTTTTTAGCGCTACTGACTGTTCGGCGGCGGGCGCTTTGCATCGGCAAATCGGTGGTTCTGGAGGTGCTGTGGGCGGCGGCGGTCAGCGAGATTGGATCTGCGCAGGATTACAAATCCGGGGGCGGCGTATCGAAGAACAGTTCCCACCAGACCACCCACGGATCGGACTGCGGCGGCGATGTCTCGACCTCGACGAAGGCGGTATCGGGCGGGGTGGTATCGACATCGACTGCGGATGGGACCGGGATAACCAGCACCTCTCCGGGGCGCACCATCTTGCCTTCGTCACGCGCCCACGCTTCCACGTAGGCATCGCTGCGCACGTAGTCGCGCTCCTGGATCAAGCTCGCCTGTTCTGCGCTCAGGCGGTCAATTTCGGCGCGCACTTCGTCATAAGTTTGCTGAAGCGGTTGGGTCGCGGCGATGCGGCTGCTGAAATTGATCGCCAGGATCAAGGCAATTGCCAGGATCGCTGCAAACATGATCTGGATGCTTGAGAGCTGCCCGCCGCGTTTGCGCTGCGGCAGTTTCTCCGGCCCAGGCGTGACAGAAGGTTGACTGGTCATGCGGCTATTATAGCATGACAACGCGGGCGCGGCGTGGTGTGGAAATGGCGGCAGCACAACAAAAAAGCCCAGGTGTTTAGCCTGGGCTTTGTGCCGAAGGTGGGAGTCGAACCCACACTCCCTTGCGAGAACTACGCCCTGAACGTAGCGCGTCTGCCAATTCCGCCACTTCGGCGTTCGGCGAAGATGATCGTAGCAAAAACCGCCCACGTGTCAAGAATCAGTTTGCTTCAGCGAGGGGCAATGTGATGTAGAACGCCGTGCCTTCGCCCAGATGGCTGTCTACGCCGATTTCGCCACCATGCGCCTCGACCAGCTTCTTGACGATTGCCAGCCCCAGGCCCGTGCCTTCGATCTCGCGCGTTTCTGGCCGCCGCACGCGGAAAAAGCGGTCGAAGATGCGCGCCTGATCTTCCGGGGCGATGCCGAAGCCGTTGTCGCGAACTGTGATCCTGAGCATGGCGTCCTTGCGCTGCGCCGAAACGTGGACTTCGCTTTCGTTCGGGCTGTATTTGACGGCATTGCCGATCAGGTTGGTGAACACCTGGGTCAGGCGAGGCCCATCGCCATCGACCATCGGCACATCGCTGTCCACTTCGTTGATGATGCGCGTATGTTTTTGTTCCGCTGCTGGCGCAATTTCAGCGATGCTTTCCGCGATGACACTGGTAATTGACGTTGGCCGGGTTTCCAGTGCTACGCCGCTCTCGTAGCGGGCCAGGTCGAGGATGTCGTCAATGAGCTGGCGCATCTTGTGGATCGACTTCTGGATCATCCCCACCCAATTGACGCCCATCGCGTCGAGTTTCTCCTGCATCAGCAGCAATTCGACGTAGCCATTCATGATACTCAACGGCTGTTTGAGATCATGCGAGACGGTATGCACCAACTCGGTCTTGAGCTGGTCGGTCTCTTTGAGCGGCGTGATGTCGTGCATGACGACGATCCAGCCGATGGAGTCGTTGTGCGAAAGGTTGACCGAAAATGTGCGCTCGTCTGTCGTCGTCAGTTCGCCGACGGTTGTGCCGCCCAGCTTGCGCGCGCGCTGGAACAACTTGAGCAGATCCGAATTGGCGAAGACATCCTCGAAAGGGAGGCCGATATAGCTGATGTCCGGCGTGAGATGAAAGACCGACAGCGCCGACTGGTTGATCAGGCCGATGTTCCCTTCCGCGCCGATAACCATGACCACGTCGGCGGTGTTGCTCAGAATGCGCGAGAGTTTTTCCCGCTCGCGTCGGGTATCTGTGTAGAGCTTGGCGTTGTCGATGGCAACGCCTGCCCGCGACGCCAGCTTCTGGATGAATTCGAGGTGGTCTTCGTTGAATCCATCCAGCCGCCGGCTTTCGACGCTGATGACACCAATAACGCGATCTTCGCGCATGATCGGCACCGAGATATGTGATTTCATGCGGTCGGACAAAGGAATGTAGGCGGCGTCAAAGGAAACGTCCGGCACGATTTCCGCGCGGCCACTGCGCGCGACCCGGTGCGCAATGCTGCCATCGTGATCCGCGCGCAGCGCCTGGACTTGCTCCGGTGATAGCACATAACCGAGATCGACATAGCCGTAAAGCGAGTCGGCTTCCTGGTCATACAGCGCCAGGGTGGCTGCCTGAGCCGTCGTGAAGCGCATCGCCCAATCGAGCGTCATCGTGAACACGGAGTCTAGCTCGATGGTGTCCAGCAGATCGCGGTCGATGCGGCGGAGCATTTGATGCTCCTGCATTTTGTTGGCGAGCGTTTCTGTCATGACGCTGTGTTCACGCGCGTTGCGCATGGCGATAGCTACGGTGGGTACGAGCGCCTGCAGCAGACGGCGGGTTTGTGCTTCGGGCAGCTTGCCATCGGCAGGGTTGACCAGGAAGGCGGCTCCCTGGAGCACATCCTGGACAAAGAAGCCGATGCTCAGACAGGGCTGGCCGACCAGATCCGCCAGGCGTATCGGCATCTGGTTGGGCTGTAAGACGACATCCTCACCCTTGTGCCAGGCTTCGATGACGTTGGCTCGCTCGGTGAATGGATAGAGCGCTTGTTCTGCGCGCAGTTCACCCAGACCATAACCACCCGCATAGCGCAGCATGTCGTTATCGCGTTCCACTACCAGGACGAGCACCCGTTCGACGCCGGACAGCTCGGCCAGCATCTGCGCCAGGGCTTTCGCTAGCGGTTTCAGTTCCAGCAGCGTGCCAAGGTGCAGCGTCAGGTAGTGCGCCGCGCGCAGATATTCAAGCTCACCGGCGTGAGCATCGAGATTTTGAAGGTCGGTTGCTGCCATAGGCTTTTGCCATGCTGTCTGATGTAACAGATGCAAGAATTTGTGTTTGATTGTAGCATAGTCAGACGGTCGCATCCCTTGAAGTCCCTCATCGGCGTCAAGGGTTTTTACGAAAAAACGTGTGTATCATGATCTTTAGGCGTTTGCCCTGTGCGCCGATAGGGTGAGCGCCTGCGGGTGGAGGCAGCCATGGATTTCTCGGACATCAGCGCTCGGCTACGTAAACAGCGGGAAGAAGAGACGGACGCGCCGGCAACCGTCAACTTTGAAGAATCTTACCGTGTGCGTGCGCGCATGGTAGGCGTGCTCTTGCGGGATGCGCGGACGAGCGCCCAGCGAAGCGTCGAGGACTGCGCGCGCGTGCTGCATGTCGAGCCTGAACTGGCGGAAATGTGGGAGTATGGCGAGGCCACGCCAACGCTGCCGCAGTTGGAAATCCTGGCCTACTATCTCGACGTGCCTGTCAGTCATTTCTGGAGCGCGACGACGCTGCAAGCCGAACACGAAGAGCGGACGTATGCGCAGTCGGAATACCTGGCGCTGCGTGACCGAATGGTCGGCGCGCTGCTGCGCCAGGCGCGGCAGGACGCCGGTATGAGCCTGGAGGCATTAGGCGAACGCAGTGGTTTGTCCACAGACACCATCGAGCAGTACGAGTTGGGTGAACAACCGCTGCCTTTGAACGTTTTGACGGTGCTGGCAAATGCTGTCAACAAGAACGTTAGCTATTTCCTCGAAAGCAGCAGCCACATCGGCGAGTGGTTGGCGCTGCGCGAGGCGGCGAACCGGCTGGCGGAACTGCCCGATGAACTGCGCCGGTTCGTGACCAATCCGCTGAATCGCGGGTTCATCGAAATAGCCATCATGTTCAGTCAGATGCCGACCGACAAGCTGCGCAAAGTGGGTGAGAGCTTCCTTGACATCACCATGTGATGCAAGAGCGTGTGACAAGGATCAGATGAGGGATTTCAGATGGCGACCGCACAAGAATATCAAGATCAAGGTGTGAAACTCTTCAAGCAGAAGGAATACGAGTCGGCTGCACGGGCATTCCAGCAGGCGCACGAAGCCTACGAGAGTGAAGGCCAGCGCGACATGGCCGGGGAAATGCAGACCAACATCGGCCTGGTACATCGCGCGCTCGGCGAAAATCAGCAGGCGCTGGATGCGATGCAAGTGGCACTGGCGATCTTCCAGGAGGCAGATGATGCCCTCCGCGCGGCCAAGGTACTCGGCAACATGGGTGGTGTCTACGTGGCGCTCGGCGACCGTGAACAGGCCTACCAGTGCTACCGGAATGCCGCCGATGTCTTCCAGGAGATGGGCGAAAACAAGCTCTACGGCGAAACGCTGCTGGCGATGGGCGATTTGCAGGTACGCGAAGGCAAACTCATGGCCGGTGCGGCCACCTACGAAGTCGGCCTGGAGCAAATCGGCGATCTGACCGCGAGCCAGCGTGTGCTCAAGGGCCTGATCGGTATCCGCAACAAGATCATGGGTGGTGGCACGCCAGCCTCCTGATCTGCGCGCTTTCAGGCTGATCAGCGGGCGTGTCTTAGGCACGCCCGATCTTTTTTCGCTGCCGCCGCGATCACCTCACGCTATAATCGCCTGTTATGATCAAACATTTTCCAGGCCGACAGCACAGCGCCCTGCTGGTGGCGCTGTTTGTAATGCTCGCCAGCGCCTACATGCTGGTCTACAGCGGCAACATCGAAAGCGGCGATAGCAAACTCCTGCTGAACGCGACCGGCAGCTTTTATCGTTTTGGCGATTTTCGTGTCGATCTGATGATGAGCGAGCGACTGCCCGCCACGTTCGATCCGACTGCCGATAATCCACTGCTCGCCGTCAACGCCGAGCCGCTGCCGATCATCCTGGCCAGCGGCCTGTACGCGCTGGCAAATGCGGTGCCCGGCCTCGGCCTGGTGCATACCGTCTGGATCTTCAACATCCTGGTGGTCGCGCTGGCGGCTTGCGTGCTCTATCTCTACGTGCAGGCTCTGAATTACGACGCGCGCACGGCATTATGGGCGGCGCTGGCCTTCGGCCTGACGACGATTGTCGTGCCTTACAGCAAAACGTTCTTTCGTGAACCACTGACGCTGCTGACGATCCTGCTGGCGGCTTACACGGCAGAACGCGCCCGCGCCTCCGGCTACCGCGTGACATGGCTGGCGGGGCTGGCGCTGACCGTGGGGGTGATGCTGCTCACCCGCGCCGCCGCTGCTTTTTCGCTCCCGGCCATCCTCGTGATCGTGCTGCCGGAACTGCGCGGCAATGCCGGGCGCGTGATCGCCCTGGCGCTGCTGTTGGTCGGCGTCGCCGCCGGGGTCTTCCTGCTGGCGAACCTGTTCGGCGGCGGCATCGTCGGCGACCGATATGATCTTCTGGGGCGGCTGGGCGCAGATCGCGATTTTCTGCTTACGGCGCTGCACAGCTACCTGCTCAGCATCGGCGGCAGCGTCTGGGCGACCTCGCCGGTCACGCTGCTGGCGATCCCCGGCGCGTACTGGCTGCTGCGCCAGCGCAGGCCGCGTTACGTGATCGTGGCGCTGCTCATGCTGCTGGCGTTCGCGCTGGGCTACGCGGTGCTGACGGGGCCGCATTGGTTCGGCGGGCTGTCCTGGCCACCACGCTCGATGATCCCGGTCGTGCCGTTTCTGATCCTGGCCGCTTTGCCGGTGTTTGCGCGCCTGAAACAGCGTGGTTGGGCGTTGATCGTGCTCGTTGTTGGTGCGTTCAGCCTGTGGGTGCAGATCACAGCCGTCTCGGTGCGCTGGGGCGATTACGCTGCTGCGCTGCCGCCGGAATCCGGCGGTCTGATCGAGTGGGGCGATGGGCTGAACTTCGTGCAGTATCTGCGCTGGGTCGTGATCCCGCAGATCTGGGACACGGTTCCGCTCGATTTCGCCTGGGTGCGCGCCGGACTGCCGCTCTGGGGCGTCGGCTTCGCGGCGTTGATCCTGGGCAGCGTGGCATGGCTGTGGCGGCTCAGTACGCGACCGGCGCGCGCGCGCGGCAGCCTGGCGCTGCTGCTGGCCTGGCTCGCGCTGACGTTTGTCTCGCTGCGGGCGCTGTATGCTACCGACCCGCGCTATGACGCCGGGAACGAGGCGCTGCACGCCATGCTGCCGATCATCGAGCAGGAGACGACCGCCGGCGACATTGTCATCCTGAGCAACCCGGCCTACGTCGATTTCTTCTTCAACTACGGTAAGTGGCGCGACGCCGCCCGCACGATCGCGCTGCCGCTCAACCCCGGCGACCGTCCCAGCCCGGAGCAAGCGCCGGAAGTCGCGGCGGAAAATCCCGACCTGTTGGTCAAGATGCAGTCGGTATTTTTCATCTACGACCTCGCTCGCGGCCACGACCGGCTGTGGCTGTTGGAAAATCTGGGCCCGGCGCTGCCCTGGAGTGTGCGCCCGGTCGAGCAGTTCCTGGCGGCGCATTACTACCCGCTGCGCACACTCGAAACTGCGCCACAGGTGCGCCTGGTCGAATTCGCGAGCGTCGATGCGCCCGATCCGTATGGCCTGCGCTGGCCGGAGGCGACCACCGATCTGGTCTATGGCGATGACATTGCGCTGGTAGGCTTTGACCTACCGCGCGGGGAGACCTATGCACCCGGCGACGCGCTGCCGGTGTCGCTGGTCTGGCAGGCGGCTCGCCCGCTGGGCGCCGATTACACCATCGGTCTGTATCTGCGCGCAGCCGACGGCGCGCCGGTCGCGCAGGTCGATGCGCAGCCACGCTGGGGTTTTGTGCCAACAACACAATGGCCACCGGGCGTCCTCATCTGGGATCACCGGGCGCTGCAACTGCCGCCAGCGCTTGCACCGGGAGACTATCAGCTCTGGGTCAAGGTCTATGGCTTCGACGCCAATCTCCAGGCGCAGGATCTGCCCGTCGCTGGTGAGACAACGCTCGACGGTGTTGTCGGTGTGCTGCCGGTGCGTATTACCATCCGCTGAGCACATCTGACGCAATGCGGCAGGCGGCCCTGGGCAATCCATCGGATTGCCCCTACATCAAGATTTCTTAACATATCAACCATTGAATAGGCTTGCCTGCGCTCGCTGCTACGGGAATAAATGCGCCTGGGTCATTTCGCCTACTTGACATTGGCTTAACATGGGCTTAAACTTCCTTTAACAAAAAGATCGTATTGGAAGTCTTGTCCGATGACGCCCAGTTTCATCCTCATTCTCATACTCACATTCGCCTTTGGCTATTTGAACGGCGTTAATGGCGCGGGTAGTGTTATTGCTACGGTTATTTCTTCACGCGCCCTGAAGCCGAACACCGCGCTCGCGCTGGCAATCATCAGCATGTGTATTGGCCCGTTTGTGTTTGGCATCGCCGTCGCCGGTACGATCAGCGTCGATCTGATCAGCTTGAACGCCGTGACAACCCCGGTCATCATCGCTGCGCTGGGCGGCGCAGTCGGTTGGATTGGCCTTGCTACATTTCTGCGTATCCCGTGCAGCACCACCCAGGCGTTTATCGGCAGTTTGCTCGGCGCGGCGTGGGCTGGCTTTGGCGTTCAAGCCATCGTCGCGCCCGGCGTCATCAAAACTTTGCTCGCGCTCTTCCTGTCGCCCTTGCTCGGCATCGCCGCAGGCTACGTGATTGTGAAAGTCGTGCGCCGCTTCGGGACATGGGTATCACCGAGCATCAACGGCTGGTTCAAAGCCGGGCAGGTGATCCTCAGTTCGCTGGTGGCGGTGTCGTTTGGATCGAACGACGGCCAGAAGCTGATGGGCATTGTCGCGCTCGGCACGATGGCGACGACTCATTCGGACTTTGCAATACCGTACTGGTCGGCTGCGTTTGCTGCGCTGGCGATGGCCGCCGGGACATTCGTCGGCAGCCGCCGCGTCGTCCACACGCTGGGCAACCGGCTTTACAACGTGCAGCCTATTCATGGCTTTGGTGCGCAGACAGCCTCATGTATGGTGCTGGTCAGTTCGTCTCTGCTCGGCAGCCCGATCAGCGGCTCGCAGGTGATTGCATCCGCGATAGTCGGTGCGGGCAGCGCAGAGCGGCTGCGCAAAGTGCGCTGGGGCATCTTCCGCCAAATCCTGAATGCGTGGGTGCTGACGCTGCCGGTCTCCGCTCTGGTCGGGGCGATACTCTACGAGATCACGACGCGGATCGTCTCATGAGGGTGCCGCTTCTCCAGCGATCAGGCCGACCGAAGTCGAGTCCATTTGCTGCCCGGTTGCTCCTGCAAACTGAGTGGCTGGTGCAGGGTACGCTCGCGCTCGGTAGCTTCATGAACGCGCCAACCAAAGATCATGCGCTGCGCGTCCGTGATGTCGAACGCGAGGCGGACGAGGTGCGCCGCGGCCTGATCGTGAAGCTGCGCAAAACCTTCATCACCCCCATCGACCGTGAAGACCTGTTCGGCTTATCGCGCGCGCTGGACGACGTGCTCGATCACGTCTACTCGACGACGCGCGATATGTATGTGCTCAAGGTCGTGCCGAACGATCATCTGAAGGCGATGGCCGCTGTCATCCATCAGTGTGCTAAAGAGCTTTACCTGGCGATCCAGAACCTCGAAACCCAACCGCGCAAGGCGGGGCAGCACGCGGTGCGTGTACGTGCCCTGGAAAACCGGATGGACAATCTCTATGTCAAAGCGCTGGCTGATCTGTACGATAACGAGTCGATGGCGATGGACGACGTGGTCAGGATGTTCAAGCTGCGTGAAATCTACCGCCACATGATCCACGCCATCAAGAGCGCCGAGCAGGCCGCCGACCTGATCGACGACATCATCGTCAAGTTCTACTGAGCAAGATTCACATCAATCCAGACGCCGGATCGTATGGACGGCGCTCTCCAGATTGGCGAGCGGCAGGCGCAGGCCGTCGCGCATCCAGGCCAGGCCGCTGCGTTCGCCGTCGATGCCCTGAATCTCGTAATGGGCATCCGGGATCAGCCCGCGCAGCCGGATCGGTGGCAGGATCGTCGGATCTGGCAGCCAGACGCGATAGGCAAAGACCACGCCGTGATTGCGTTCCTTGTCCATGTACTGCATGGCGCTGAACTGCCCGTCATGCGCTGACAGCAGGCGATACTGGTCGCCAAGCTGGACGATGGCGCGGATCTGCTTGTAATAGGCGATCCATCTGGCGGCGGTGGCGCGCTCGTCGTCGCTCCATTGGAGCAGATTGCCGCCCAGACCGAGGACGCCGCTCATGCTCACGTGAAAGCGGAATTCGAGCGGTACCTGCCCGCGCCCGGCATCCGTCACCCAGGCTTCCATGACCTGCGCCGGGAAGCATTGCGAGAAGCCTTCCTGAATGCGCAGGCGTGCCGTAGCCTCGGTGTTATCGCTGACCCAGATCTGATCCGCATGGCGCAGAATGGCCAGATCCGCCCGCCCGCCGCCGCCGGAACAGCTCTGCCAGATGACGTGCGGATGGCGCGCCCGCAGCGTTCCCCAGACGCGATAGACGCCCTGGACGTAGCGCACCCAGAGTTCGCGTGGTTCGCGCGGTGCGGCCGGCCAGCCCGGCTCGCTGATGTTGCGGTTCATGTCCCATTTGACAAAGCGGATGTCATGATCGCGGAGCAGAGCATCAAACTGGGTGATCAGATAATCCTGTACATCTGTCCGCGCCAGGTTGAGGATCAACTGGCTACGCGCAGTCGTGCGCGCGCGCGTCGGGAAATTGATGACCCAATCAGGATGCGCTCGGTAGAGATCGCTATCTGGGTTGACCATCTCTGGTTCGATCCAGATGCCAAATTCCATGCCAAGTGCTTTGACACCCTCAATCAACGGCGTGAGGCCATGTGGGAATTTGACCGGATCGGGTGTCCAATCGCCCAGCCCGGCGTTGTCCCACAAGCGGCTTTTGAACCAGCCGTCATCGACGACAAACAGTTCAACGCCGAGCGATGCCGCCACCTCGGCAAGCTGCGCCTGCCCGGCCTCGCTCACGTCAAAGAGTGTCGCTTCCCACGAGTTGTAGAGGATAGCGTGCAGTTGGTCGCCGTGAGGCAGATGCGCGCGGACATAATCGTGCAATGTGCGGCTGGCTGCGCCGAAACCGCCATCTGTCCAACCGGCGTAGGCGCTCGGCGTGGTGAAGGTCTCGCCCGGCTCAAGCAGCCAGGCAAAATCCCAATCGTTGATCCCCAGGCTGACGCGCGTCGCGCCAAAGTCAGTTTCCTCGGCGAGAAGCACCCAGTTGCCGCTCCAGGCCAGCGTGCCGAACCAGACCTCGCCATCATCTTCGTTTGCGCGGCCATCGTCGAGGGCAAACCAGGGATTATGGTGATGGCTGGTCGTCAGGCGGCGGCTCTCCAGGCGGGTGACGCCGTGTGGCAGCCAGTCGCGATGCAGGCGGAACTCGTCGAGCCAGCGCCCGGCCAGATGCGACAGGCGATATTTGCCCCGCTGTGGCGGATGCCACTGCGCCGAGAGCACGCGCTCTAACGTGATCGGTGTGGCTCCGGCGTTGGTCAGGCTGACGCTGCGTTCGATCAGGTCGTCGGTGGTGTGGAGGCGATAATGCAGTGTCAGATGCAGCGGGTAATGCACGTCATGAAAGTGGAGTTCGAGCGTGTCTTCACTCACCTCCGCTCGCTCGAATTGCAGAACAGTGTCGCGCACGCCATCGGCAAAGGTCACTTTGAGGCAGGGTTCGACGTATTTAGGGCCGGCGTAAGCCGGGTATTCCTCCGGGAGCAGCTGTCCCGGCCCGTTGAACGACGCCCAGCCGTCTGCTTCGGGCGGCGGTGGGTAGTCATCCTGATGGGGCAGCCGTGCCCCCCAGTAGCGCTGCACCAGATA
Source organism: Anaerolineae bacterium (assembly GCA_023382675.1). Taxonomy (GTDB): domain Bacteria; phylum Chloroflexota; class Anaerolineae; order Aggregatilineales; family Phototrophicaceae; genus Flexifilum. The sequence goes on along the minus strand of JAHDWN010000002.1, from coordinate 114,107 downwards.
GCCCGCCTCGTTGATCGCCAGGGCGTAGGCGGTGTGGGCAGTTTGCAGTATCCAGCCTTGATCGTCAGACATGATGGTCATGGTATGAGCTTCTTGATGATTCCCGGTTTCGGGGATATTGAAACACAGATGTTCAAGAAGCGGTAGCGGTTGGGTCGGTTTTTCAGGCCATTCGCCAGCGTTTGCTGACATCGATCTTATCGGTGTGTGTCTCGCTGCTGCGCAACAGGCGCATGAACGCAATCAGGAGGTCGGAGACGGTCACGATGCCGACCAGCGTTTCGCCGCGCATGACGGGCAGCGCGCGGACGTGATGGGTTGTCATGAGGCGGGCGGCTTCGTGAACCGGGGTTTCTGGCTCGACGACGATGGGCGCAGGCTGCATGTAATGCTGCACCCATAGGGTCTTTGGGGGCGAGATTCGCGTGTCAATGGCGGTTTCAGGTCCGCAATTGGCTGCCCGTGGCTCTGGAAGCCCAAGCGCACAGCGGCAGTCACGTTGATGAATCACGCCCACTAGGTGACCACGTTCGCTCAGGACGGGGAGCTGCTGGTATTCGTTATCGAGCATGAGTTGAAATGCTCGCGTGACCGATGCTCCTTGCTCAATCGTGACAGGCGCACTGGTCATGATGTCTGCAACATGCATGGCACGTTCCCTTCAGCTCCTCCAGGCGGCGCGATAGCTCACGCGGGGGTGGTTTCTCCTTCGATCAGCGTAATCAGCTTGTTGAAGATGTCCGTCTCGGTGATGATGCCGACGAGCACACCATCCGTCACGACAGGCAGGCTGCTGAATTTACGCGCGACCATGATGCGCAGCGCCTCCAACAGCGGTTGATCGGGTGAGACAGTCAAAACCTTGGTCGTCATGACTTCTTTGACTTTGAGCGTGTCCCACAAATAGTTGACTTCCCATACACTCAAGGTTGTCGCGTCTGAGGGCCGCGCCTCGCGGATGTCGCCCTTGCTGACGATCCCCACCAGCTTGCCGTGTTCGACCACAGGAAGATGGCGAATGCCGTATTCTTCCATGATCTCCTGCGCGGCATTGAGTTTGGCTTCCGGCAGGACGCTGATGACATCGCGAGTCATCATTTCACCGATCTTCAATTCAGATAGCATTCTTTTGCCTCCACTAATTTGAGACAACTAAAGATTCCGTTACCAGTCTACATTCGCACTATAGAACAGGCAGGCCGCGCGAGGTATTACCAAATGGCGTGGATTTATGGTGATGATCGTCACGTAGCGGCAGGTTAGCTGCTGGGGATGTTGAAGGATGTGGAAGCGATATTGTTGCCTGGGGCTGGGGACAGCTCTGACGCCCGGACGGTGCGGTCTATAACGGGCGTCTGACCGGCTGAACCTGGCGACCGCTGCACCGTAATCGTCCGATTGCAGATTTGGCCGACGGCTATGGCATGAACGGTGCGGCTACGGCAGCATATGAACGGCATCGACCTCTGATGCGGTCGCGTTCATACCGATGACTCTGACGTATTGATATGTGCCTGGCGGCGCAACCGCATCGACATCAATTGCGATCCCGGTGATCAGGCCGTTGCCATCATAAAGCACGGGGACGACCATCGGGATGAGCTGCTCGTTCGGTTCACCTGAGGCGCCATAGCCGGCCTGACCGATGCTGGTGTTGGCGTCGAGGATGTTATCGCCCCAGTTCATGACGGTGTACCAGGGGCCGCTGGCGCTGGTGCCGACCTGGATGACGGTGAGATCCAGCAGAATGTAACCCGGATTGGACGAGCTGCTCATCTCATAGGATACGAGATCGAATCCAGGGTGGGTCGTGATGGGAGCACCGCCCAGATCGACCACCAGCGCCGTCCCCAGACCAACCGAGCAGATGGTGTTGTCCGGGAAGCCAACATCAGGCTCGCCGGGCGGGCAGGAGGCCGGAAGATATGTCTCTGTTGGCGTCGGCACAGGTGTATTCGTCGGCGTTGCAGTTGGCGTTAGCGTTGCCGTTGCTGTAGGTGTCGAGGTCTCGGTTGGCGTTGTCGTTGCGGTAGGTGTCGAAGTCTCGGTTGGGGTTGGCGTGACGGTCGGGGTAACACCTGGCGGCAGCGTATTCGTGGCTGTCGGGGTTGCGCTGGGCAGGGCAACCGCGAAACCAACGCTGCCGACGTTATTACCCAGGATAGGATCAGTAACACCAACCGGATTCAAGACGACGTTGACCATCAGCACCTGGCCGGCTGACCCTGAGTTGAAAGTGGCTATGAAATTCGACATTGTCTGCGTTCCCGGCGCAAACGGGCCGGGGATCACAAACCGGCTGGTGGTCGGCCCAGGCGCGCCGTTAATCGACAACCGCTCCGGGATGATCACATCAAGGTCGATTTGACTGACGTTGCTCGGCCCGTAGTTGCCCCAGGTAATCTGTAAGTTGGCTGACTGGCCTTCGACAGCAGCGCCAACCAACTGAATATTCAGCAAGCCCAGATCCGCTGCCGCCGGAGGCGGAGGCGGTAGCGGCGTCGATGGCGGGATCGGCGCCAATGTGTTCGGAGGAGTCGGCACGATAACGACGCTGGTAGGCACGGGCGTGGGCGTTGGCGTGGGACTGGCTGTGACCGTGCTTGTCGGACTGGCAGATGGCGCTGCGGTGTCTGTCGGTGGCGGCGGCGTGTCCGTTGGTGTCGGCGACGGCGTCCAGGTTGATGTAGACGTAGGCGTGCTTGTCAAGGTCGGCGACGGTGTCGCTGACGGTAATGGCGTCGCCGATGCCGTTGGCGAAACCGGCATTTGTATTCCGACTCTCTCGACAGTCTCGGTTGCGGTTGGCGTCGGTGTCGGGCTGCTGGTGGCGGCCTGGGGCGCAAGTATTGCGGTCGCGGTTTGCCAGAGTGCGTCGAGAGTGGCGTCCAGCGGCTCGCGCGTTGGCGCCGCAGCGACAACCAGGGGCGGCGGGGCGAGGCCGCCTGCATCTGCGTCGTGAACGACAGCCGTGCCAAGCGCTAGATTCAAGGGGGCGAACACGTCGCGGAGCCACGGGCCGTAATCGGCAGTTTCGTGTGCTTCGACGTCTGCATCGAGTGCTGTGGGGCGCACCATCGCTACGCCCAATTGTGCGCAGAAGAAGATCGTCACCGCGAGCAGCACCGGCAGTATGAGCAGCGCACTCTTACCCCGTTGGCGACCCTCGATGATCGCGTGCTGCTTATCCATAGGCCCTAGCGCATTCCGCTCGTTGCGGCTGGCAGCTCGACGTGAACGACCGTCCCCCGGTCAGGAACACTATCCAGGTGAATCGTACCTGCGTGCTGCTCGACAATGTGTTTGGTGAGATAGAGACCCAGGCCCAAACCTCGGCTGTCGGTCGGGCCAGCCTCGGCGGCGGTGCCTCGATACAGGCGATCAAACACCCGCTCGATTTCATGCGCTTGAATGCCGACGCCCGAATCCTGGACCATGATACAAACATGCCCGTTCTCACGACCCGCGCGCAGGTTGACAGCGCCGCCGGGAAGCGTATAACTGTAGGCATTCCGCAATACATGATCGACCACTTCGCCGAGTCGCGACGGGTCGCCAATCATGGGCAATGGCTGTTCGGGCAGTTCAGCGCTGAAGTGCAGTTCACGCGCCTCCATGTGTGTCCGCCAGACTTCAATGCGGTCTTTCAGAATGTCGTTCAGATCCAATGACTGGCGATGCATGTCATAGCGGCCCGCCTGGATGCTGCTGACATCGACGACTTGATTGATGAGACGCTCCAGCGTGCCCATATGCTCAACGGTCTTGTTGAGAAACGAAACACCCTTCGCGCTCAGATTGCGCATTTCCAACATGCGCAGCAGCTCGATGTTGCCACGCAGCACGGTCAGCGGCGTTCGCAGCTCGTGCGACATCTGCATCACGAGTTCGTCCTTGAGCCGTTCCGCTTGCACGAGCACGGTCACATCGCGAAAGACCGTTACGCGGCCAACTGTGCCACCTGTCGGCATCGTGATCGGCGATGCGAGCACGCTGAAATGCTTGTCGTTGAGTTCAACCATACGTGGTTCGAAGGGGGCAGTTGCCGGAGTCAGCAGCGCGTAAAACACCTTCTTGTCTTCGTCATCGCGCATGAACTCTTGCATCAACGAGCGTGCGGAGTCGTTTGCCAGAAGAATTGCGCCGATGTTGTCCTGTACGACTACCGCGTCGCTGATGTTTGCCAGGACTGCCTCGCGCTGCGCCGCAATCTCGCGCTGAGTCTCGTACAACTCCTCGACCTGCTGTTTGCTGCCGAGCAGTTCGTCGATCATGTGGTCGACAGATCGGCTGACCGCACCCAGTTCATCAGGTGTACGCAAGCCAGCCCGCTTGCTCAGATCGCCGCGCATGACGGCGTGTGCGGTCGCTGCCAACTGCTGCAGTGGGCTGGTGATCGTCCTGGCGACGGTGATGCCGGCCAGCGAGACGACGACAAACAGCACCGCAAACAGCACGGCGGTCAGATCGCGACTCACGCCAGTTTGCTCGACAATGAAGTTTGTCGGCAGTCCCACTATCAACAGACCGATTGGCTCACTGCGCACTTTGAAAGGCGCATAGAGCAGTTGGTAGGGAATGCCGTTCAAATCTTTCTCGATGATCGGGCTGGTCGCTTCCGTGGTGGCGCTGAGAGTGGCTGCCGCAGCGGCATCTAGCTGAAGCTGCTCATTGCTCACGGCTCGGAAAGCATTGCCAAGTACATGCCCATTATTGTCCAGGAGCGCGACGGAAGACAGCGCCTGGGCAGCCAGCTGGAGTGTGAGGCCATCGATTCTGACGCCCGCGCTGATGCCGCCGATGACGGTGCCGTCTTCTGCCAGTGCCGGTGCGCTGATGAACATGAAGGGGGTATCTTCAATAGTGACCAGATCGGCAAACTTATCGCCGAGTGTGTCTGTTTCGGATGTGGCAGCGCGGATTGCGCCACGCCACGCCTGAACATTCAGGGCATCAGGCATATCATATGCCTGGCTTGAAGCGCCAATGGTGCTGATGCGGCGCAAGCGGAAGATGCCCTGGCCGTCGGCGGTGTAGAGGTTCAGCTCGTCGAGCGCATCATTGGCGGCGATGGGGCGGAGCAGCGTATCCAACTGCGGCAGGTCTTGAGACACGACTGCCTCGCCCACGCCCTGCGTAAACACCATGGCCCGCAGCGTTGCCAGAAGCTGCTCCTCAATGCCGACCACGGTGTTGCTGGCCGCATTCGCGCTATCAAACAACTGGTTATGGAAGCGCTCCTGCAAACTGCCGGCGACCAGCCGAGTGACGGTGAATACCCCGACTCCTGCGATCAGAATGATCGCGAGCAGAAACGGCGTGATCACCCGTGTGCGCACTCTTGGATATAGAAACCGCAGGAGATTGCTTCGTAGCTTCACCAGATTTCCAGCGCCCTGTTCTACAAACACTCACAGGATAGACTTCCATCACTTAGATCGTAGGCTGGAATACAAGCCGAAAGTCATAAGCAATCCTTCAATATGTAAAATTATCCTCACAGATGAGTATGGAATTCTTTATTCATGGAAATTTCACCGATCATCAATCAAATTTGCAGATCCTTAGATGTTGTTATGTGATAATGAAAGCGTCAATACCGCCTTGGCTGCCATAGGAGAAGACGCTAATGCGAAGGCTCTTGATACTCCATCTTGAGGATGATCTGGCACTCAAAGATACCGTGCTCGATCTCCTCACTGTTTTGGAACCCGAAAGCGAAGTTGTTCAGTTCACCAACAGTGACGATACGCTGCGCTATATTGAGAAAAGCGGGGCTGAGGTTGACTTGTTCCTGCTCGATGTGCGCGTGCCAGGCGAGATGGATGGTATTGGCGTGGCGAAGCGCATCCGCGCCTTGCATATCGACTCGCGCATCGTTTTCATGTCAGCCTATCAGAGGCCATCCACCAGCGAGTTGAGCGACAGCCTCGATTTTCAGTGGGTCAAAAAGCCCTGGACGATTGATCAATTCACACGCCTGCTTGAGCAGACGCACGCCCGTGTTGATGCTTAACTCGACGACCAGAGCGCCCGCAGCGCTTCGACAATGTCTGCGGCGGGTGTGCCATAATCGATGATGGCGTGCAAGCGGCGTTCGGGATCGATCAGGTAAGTCTGCACCGAGTGACTGACTGAATAATCGCCGTTCTCATCAGGGTCGCCGAGGCTGTACGACAGGGCGTAATCCGGCGTGATTTGCGCCAGCACCGTGCGTTCGCCACGCATCCCGATGAAGGCGGGGTCAAAGCGGCTGAGATACGTAGCGAGCGCCTCAGGCGTGTCGCGTTCCCCATCCACACTGATGAAAAGAATATTCAGTCGATCGGCATCTTCTCCCAGCGCGGTGTAGACCTGGCGCATGCGCGCGAGGGTCGTCGGGCAAAAATCCGGGCAGTGTAGATAGCCGAAGAAGAGCAGGGTATAACGCCCTTCAAGGTCGCTCAGGCTCAACGGCTTGTTCTCATTGTCGGTGAGCGTGAAATCGCTGAGCAGGCGCGGCGCGGAGAGATAGTGTATGGCTCCCGTGGTTGAGGTCACATCCTGTGTGGACGACGAGGTATCTGCAGCGGCTTCGAGCGCGCGAAAAACCACCAGCCCGAACAGGAGCAGGATCGCTGCCAGGGTGACGAAGGCCAGCACCATGCGCGCACGGCTGATGCGCTGCCAACCCCAGGCGAGACCCGCCCCAGCAAAGGCGAGCAGCGCCAGCATGATCAGCAGCGGCAGTGTCACACCGCTTTCGACCGGAATGCCGCAGATGAACGACCAGAGCGCATTCGGCAGGTCGCTCAGCGTCTGCATGTCCTTGACGTAAAGAATGCCGAAGAGCAGCAGCACCGCCCCAAAGGTCAACAAGAGCGTCGTGATGACCAGCGCCGCCAGTGAAGTATATTTTTCTTGGGGGGATGTGGATCTTGCAGTCATCATGCCAGCCTCTCAAAAACGCACGGAGGCGTGCTGTCGCCAACACGCCTCCGCATCTTACCCTCACGCAAGTCTGCGATCCAAATGGCCTAACGCATTTGGAATGGTGTTGCCCAGAAGCCGTTGCTGAAGTTCAAGCCCTGAATGAGCACCGGCCCCCACATGATCACATTGGTGACGACGATGACCAGCAGCCACAAACGCCAGCGTTCGAAAATGCCGAGCGCGTCTGCTGGCGCTTTGGTTTCAACGGGCGCGGGCGCGGCATATTCTTCTTTGGAGAAGAAGAGCGTGCCGATGATCTGCGCGATCAGCAGGATCAGGCTGACGAGCAGGATGAAACCGCCAATCGCGGATAAATTGAGCCACAAGCCCCAGGCATCGCTGATATAGACGCCCGGCGCGCCCAGGTCTGTGCGGCGTGGTGCGCCTTCGATGCCCGCACGCCCCATCGACATACCAAAGAGCGCCATACCGATGAGCCAGGTGTAGACCTGCGCTAACGCGATTTCTTTGTTCCAGAGCTTGCGCCCGCGCAGCATCGGCAGCAGCCAGTAGAAAATGCCGACGTAGGTCAGGAAGACCGCGCCGCCGAGGGTGGTATGGAAGTGGCCCGGCACCCACGACGTGTTGTGCAGTGCCACGTTCATGTTCCACGAAGCGTTCATAATGCCCGTGACGCCGCCGATGATGAAGATGATCATACCGGAGAGCTGAGCCGCGATGACGGGATTGCCCCATTCTTGCTTGGGTATCCAGCCAAACAGGCCTTTCCCGCCGCGTGCTCGTCCGGCTTTCTCCAGCGTGGCCGCGATATTGAAGGCCGTCAACAAGCTGGGGAAGGCGACGACGAACGTCAGGAAAGCATGTGCCGCCTTGGCGAACTCGCTAATGCCGGGATCGGAAAACAGGTGATGAACGCCAATCGGGATGGAGAAGATCATGATCATCAGGAAGGCGAGGCGGCCGAAGTTATCGCTGAAAAGTGTGACGCCATACTGCTTGGGCATCATGGTGTACCAGGAGGTGTAGGCTGGAAGCAGCCAGAAGTAGACCAGTGGATGCCCGAAGAACCAGAAGAGGATGCGTGTCACCTGCGGATCGGTCGTCGCCACCCAACCCAGGGAGATGGGGAGCAGGAAGAACAGTACTTCGACGGCGACACCGAGCGTACACGTGATCCACATGATGAAGTTGGCGAGGATCGAATAGGTTGCCAATGGCACTTTTTCGCCGGGATGGGCGCGCTTCCACTGCCCATAGGTGATGAAAATGTTCGCGCCCGCTACCCACGAACCGACGATAACCAGCGTCAGACCGAGGTAGAAGATCGGCTCCGCAATCATCGGCGCGTAGAATGTGTAGAGCACGTTCGCTTGCCCGGTGATGAGTGAGAAACCCGCCAGCAACAAGCCAAGCGCCATCATGGCGAAGGCAACCCACGCCATGGGAATGCTCCAGAGTTTGCGCTGCAAGGAGCGCTGGGTTGTGAAGTAGCTGAAGCCGACAATGAAGAAAGTGGTGAAGACCAGTGCGTTCAACACGCCATGGATTGAAAGGGCTTGATAGTAATAAGAGAAGATCGGCATGTCCCAGCGCAGCGTCGGCGCACGGCGGAATGCCTGGAAGGGGCCGAGTAAAGCGCCAATCGAGATGGCGATGAATGCGACGGCCATATGCGCGCCAATCAACCATTTTTCGCTGCGCAAGGCCACCAATTCTGGAAACTTCACCAGGGATTCGCCCTGGGCCGGTTGTACCGCTTGCATGTGTGCCTTTTCCCCCTCTGATTTCTAGGCGCCGGTCGCGCGATCGACAATAAGAACCATGCCCATGGTTTGATGACCACGGCCACAGTATTCGTGGCAAATGACGTGATAGGTGCCGGGTTCGGAGAATGTGATCGTTTGGCTGGCGATATGGCCGGGCAGGATTTGCAGATTGACGTTGTGATGCTCGACATAAAAACCGTGCTGAACGTCGCGGCTGGTGACGTTGAAGGTCACGACCGCGCCCTGGGGCAAATGCAGCACCGGGAAGCCTGCGGCTGTAGACTCGGTCGTTCCAGCGTCGTAATTCCACATTTGCGCGACAACGTAGAGTTCGTAATGGTTATCGCCCATGTCGCGCAGGCCAGGATTGGCAAATTCCGTCTCGTCGATCAAGATCGGGTTGATGAAGCCGACCGCGGTCGGCAAATGCACACCGTAGATGATCGCCCCCGCGACGAGCGCGGCGAAAAACACCCCCAGCATTGCCGCTGCCAGAATCATGTAGGTGCGCTCGTAGCGATCAATTTCGAGCTTTTCTTCGTGAACTTGCTTGCTCTCTTCCATGGCTTAATTCCCCAACCGGCCAACAAACACCTGATAATACATGAACGCGTAGTAGAGCACGTAGAAGAGCAGCATCAAGAGGACAAAGGCAAATGCGCCTCGTGGCTCGAAGTGCTTGTCTTCCTGGGCTTCAATGGGCGCGGATTCGGCTGTCTGGGCGTCTTCCGCCACCGGCTGATTGACAGGTTGATCTGTCATTGCTCGTTTCTCCCCCAGCACTAGTTACGGTAACGTAAGGACATAAGCCACGAGATCGTTCAGCTCGTCTTCGGTAAGGATCTGACCAAAGTCCTGCGGCATCAGATTCTCTGGATACGGCGGATCACCTTGAACGATAAACGCCTGCGGATCGACGATGGAGGTATGCACGTACTCCTCAGCCGATTGGCCGACGACCGTTGTCCCTGCCCGGTCGCGCAAGCCGCCCAGGCCTGGCCCAATCAGGCGCGTGCCGTCAATGGCGTGACACTGTGAGCACGCCCACACACCCGAAGCGGTCGTATGCGTGGTGTTGAAAAGCACTTCTCCAACCGCAGGATTGCCCACCATGGCCGGGGCATCCGGCGCAGGCGTCGAGGTCGGAATAGCCGCGCGGGTTGCCGCTTGAATGGCGTCGGCGGTTTGCTGTACCAGGGCGACTTCAGCCGGGTTGCGCCCGCAGGCGGCGAGGATAAGCAAGAGCACGCAGAATACGCTCGTGCGTTTCACATTGACCCCCCTGTAGTGAGTGTAGAAATTGATTGTTGAAGATGCAATATTCCGATAGTACGGAGCGAGATCATACCATGTCACGTGACAAAACGCTCAAAAATAGTGACGAATGTCATAGACTGGCACGTCGAAGATATTACTTGACAGTCGATCAATTCCAGAATGAGACCAGGCCGCTTTCGAAGTCCGGGTCGAGCGGCCCAAACTGGCGATAAACGATGTTGCCATCGGGTGCCACCATGATCGTCACCGGGAGCGAGGTGACAAGATAGTTCGCGAGCAAGGCGTCATCGGGGCCAATCAAGAGTGGAAAACGAAGGCCGACGACGGTGGCAAACGCGCGTGCGATGTCGGCGTCTTCACCCACGTTAATGCCCAGGGTGATCAAGCGGTCGGCATGGGCGTCGGCGAATTGCTGGAGATCCGACATGTCATAGACGGCGGTATCCAACCACGATGCCCAGAACGTCAGTAACACCCATTGCCCCCGAAAATCGCTGAGGCGAATGGTTTGTCCATCGAGCGAAAGCAGGCTGAAATCCGGCGCAGCCAGCGGTTCCGCCGGCGGCAGCGGGGTCGCGGTCGGTCGAATGTCAACAGCGGGGGAACCAGAACATGCGGCACAAAGAAGCAGGAGTGTGACAAGAATGTATGAGCGCACCATAATCCCGGAAATCCTTTTGCACATGGCGATTATAGCGCGCGACAAAATGAGGAGGGGTAGTTCATCGCTACCCCTCCCCCGGTCGAGTCCTAGGGCTGACTGGACGCGCGCTGCCGCCGCCAGAGCGCATAACCGGCCACAACGCTGCCACCCATCCCCAGCAGCAGCGGCAGCCGCCACCAGGGCGTTTCACCCGTGCGCGGCAGACCGGTAATGATGATGGCGGTAGCGCTTGCGCGCAAGTCGCCAAGCACCGCCACGTTTTCGACGGCGACACCGGCGACACCGTCGCGGACGCGCGTCACGATGGTGATCGTCACGGTGCTGTTCGCGGGGAGCGTCGCCAGCGTAAGAGTCACGGTCTGCCCGTTGACGCTGACTGTGCCAGCGCTCGAGGAGGCGCTAAGGATGATCAGCTCGCCCGGCACGCTGTCTGTCACCGTGATGTTGGTCAGATCGTAGGCGTTTGGATTGCTGACGACGACTGTCCATGTGATCGTTTCACCCGGCAGAGCGAACGGACGATCCACGAGTTTAGACAGCGTCGGCCCGCCTGGCTGTGATGCAGGGCCTCCACCTGATCCAGGCGTCGCAGCCGGGCCAGGCGTACCGGGTGTAACGGGCGGTGTGGTCGGTGTAGTCGGAGTCACCGGCACCTGGCTGTTATTGAAGCCAAAGTCATACGTGTGATTGTTGTCTCCAGGCCCGCCAGTATTAAAGGTTGCGACCGCAATCGTGCCCTGGAGGATGCCATCCGAATCGCGGAAATCGCCGTCGGGCGAGCCATCGTTATTCGGGATGGTCAGGAACAGGCCGGTCAGGGCCACTTGGGTGACATCGATGCGCACCTCGAAGCCGGCGGTGTTGAAGGTCAGTCCGGCGATATTATAGATCGCGCTGATTGTGTTCGTACCCGGACCCGACGAGAAGTAGTAGCCCCCGTCAACATCCGTGATCGCCGTGCCCAACAGCGCGCCCGCGGGCGAGAAAAGCTGAACGGTAACACCCGCAAGCGGGACTTCGTTCGGATCTTGCACGCCGTTCCGGTCGTCATCACGCCAGACGCGGTTGCCAATCTCTATCGGCGCGGCGTCGCAAACGAATTCGATGTCGCCCATGCCAGCGCCCTTGCGCAGGAGTGTCCCCGGCGCAAACATTTGCGTGCGTCGCACCAGCGCCGCTGTCTGCACATTGTACGTATGCGTGCCGTTTTCGAAGGTGTCCCAGGCATCGAAAACGGTCGTAACGACCTCATTTCTACCCGGCAGCACACCCAGACCACCGAGCGCGATTTCGCCGTGGTAAGGAACGAAGTTTTCGTTGTAGAAGAATTCGCCGCCGCCGGGGCCTTCATTGTTACCTGCGCCCGCGCTCGGCCCGCGCCCCAGGCACTGGCCGTTGTTTTCGATTTGCCACGCGCCGCCATTCTGGCAGGCGATCAGCAGGTCGCCAGCCTGGTATGCATCGTAGGTTGCTGGTCCGTCCGTAGGGGATATATCCATCTGTGAGAACCCCTGGTCGCCGAAGCGGTCGCGGAAACCGAGCAGCATCAAGCCGTTGTCATCGAACTCGATATCGGTGAGCATGGCCTGTGGGTTGCCTATGTTCGGCGGCGTTTGCGCAGTGCTAAAGGGCGCGTAACTGGGCAGCCAGACATCCGTCCAGGGCAGCCACTCGCCGTCATTGTTCGGATCGATACCCGTGAAGAAGAAGTTGATCGCGCCGCGTGGGTAAGTCAGCGGGAACTCCAACGCGGGCGCGCCGTCGAACGTGTTGGATGCCGGGTTGAAGCGATAGACGTAGGCGCGCAGCATGTTTTTTGCCGGTTGAATGTCCGCCAGCGTCGGCGTCGGATTGGTGGCGAAGATCTGCTGCAGCGTGCTCTCGCCGGTACAGACCATGCCGACATAGAGAGTGTTGTTGTAATACTTGAGCGCGAAAGGCCGCACGTCCGCTGCCGGGCAGTTCGCCGGTGTCGGCACGGGGCGGCGGATGATGCTCCCGCCAGCCGGTGGAGTCGGCGCGCCGCCGGAAAGACCGAGCGGTAGCACGAGCACCTCGCGCTGGAACAAGTTCATGACGTAAAGCGTGGTTTCATCGGTAGAAATATCGATGTCGCCCAGGCCGACTTTACCGGGGGCGGCAAAGCCACCCGGATCTTGAAGCCATGAGGCAGCCATGCCATTGGGATGGGGATTCGCGCCGGTGTCGATGCCTGCCAGACCGTTCAATTCCAGGAAAATGCTGGCACCGCCGGTCGGACTCATGCGGTAGATGGTGCCGGTGCTGTTCGAGGGGCCTTGGCCGGTTCCGCGCCGGACATAGCTGGCTTCGAACAATGTCTGTGTCGATGACTGGAAGGCCAGACCGTAGACGGTACCCACCTCGTTCGCGGTGGCGATGGTCGTTTCGGCATATTCGCCCACTCGCCCATTGGCAAAATAATCCCAACTGGCAACTGCACGCGTTGTGTTTGTTGAGTTGTCACCCGGGATGAAACAGCTCGTGACGATCCGTGGGTTGTTGCAGACATCGCCTGGTGCCTGAACACCGAAGTCTGCGCTACCGCCGACGGGAACAAACTGCACCGACGTAGGCGAATTGCCGCCAAAGACAGCCGTGCGGAATGGCGCTGGCGGCGTAAATTCTATGCGCACCAGGGTGCCACTAGCTACGACCGGCAGCGTGTACTGGCCCAGGGTTGCCGGGTCGCCGCTGCTCGTGGTCGTGCCAATCGGTGTGCCGGCATCGTTGTAGCCAGTGATGATTGCACCCCCGACGCCGGGTTCGGCTGCACCGCGCGCACCATTGTTATCGTAATCGCGATACACGATCCCGGTGATCACTCCAGCCTGTGCATTCACTACCTGGAGTGAAACGACCAGGAGCGCCAGGATCAACCCAGCAAGCACAAAAACCCGGAGTGGAATAATTGCGCGGTTGTGGGGGGGACGGTTTATCATAAATCTCTCTTCTGAAACATTGCATAGAATGACGCAAAACGCCTGATGCTAGTGAACACCAGGTTACGTTACAACGGCCTAACGAGACCAAAATTTACGGAAATTTCACGAACTCAACAAAAACAATAATCCGATGCTGACTCAACCAGTATAACGCCGCATGATGAATGCGAAACGACGCTAATCTTAGGATTACGTGTGATTTAGGTTGTAATCTGGTTGTATCAACACTGGACGGCCGGCGCATGATGTGCCGCGCCGTCCATGCCAGGGAACGAAACTGAAGCTAGAGGATCACCCGCTCCAGGTGAGCCAGTGCCTCCGCGAGGTCAGCGAGGAAGCGTGCAGCAACCGCGCCATCGATGACACGGTGATCGACCGACAGCGTCAGCGTCAGCAGCGGACGCAGCACCGGCTGATCGTTTTCGTCGGGCACGAATTGTTTGCGCGCGCGGCCAATGGCGAGGATGCCGACCTGCGGCGGGTTGATGATGGCGGTGAAGCGGTCAACGCCAAACATCCCCAGGTTGGAAACCGTGAAGGTCGCGCCTTCAATCTCCTCAAGGCTGAGTTTGTTGGCTTTGGCGGCCACGCCCAAGCTAGTCAGGTCTGCCGCGATTTCGTACAGCCCTTTGTGGTCAGCATTCTTGACAACCGGGACGATCAACCCTTCGTCGAGCGCGACGGCGACGCCGACATTGACCGCCGACATGACCAGGACTTCTTCGCCGCTCAAATAGCTGTTGAGCAGGGGGTGGCGACGCAGCGCCCAGGCCACCGCGCGCACAAAAACGGCTGTGAGTGTGACCTTGACGCCATCTGGCGCATGTTGGTTGGCATAGGCGACCAGGGCATTCGCCGCGGTCAAATCGACTTCGCGCTGGAAGTAGATGTGCGGCGCGTCCTGCATACTCTTTTGCAGATTGTGGGCGATGATACGCCGCATGCGCGAGAAGGGTATCCGCTGTGCGACACCGTCAGCCGGGGCAGCGACGCTCGCAACGGCTGGCTGCGCGAGCGTACCGCCTGCAACAATCTCGCGCTTAAGCTGCTGGACAAAGGCGCGCACGTCGTCGCTTTGAATGCGGCCGTCGGGGCCGGTACCGCCGACCTCGGCCAGATCGACATCCATCTCCGCCGCCAGCCGCCGCGCAGCCGGCACCGCATTGATCTTGCCATCGTGCCGGACAGGGCGCTGCTGATGCTGCTGGACGTAGGCTTCGACATCGCGCACGGTGACTTTGCCGCGCGGGCCGCTGCCAGAGATCTGTGCCAGCTCGACACCGGCTTCCTGTGCCATCCGCAGGGCAATCGGTGACACTTTTACGTCGTCTGCTTCAGAGGGCTGCGCGGCGAGCGCCGGGCTTGCGGCCTCGGCTGCCGGTGTCGCTGCGACGGTCGCGGCGGGGGCCAGTGCTTCTGGGGGCAGGCTCTCACCCGGCTGCAAGATGTAGGCGATGATCTCGGTGACGGGGACGACATCGCCGACCTTGTAGCGGCAGCCTGCCAGGATGCCGCTGGTGGGCGCTTCGACCTCCATCGACACTTTATCTGTGGAAACTTCCATGATCGGGTCGCCAGCATCGACCTGATCGCCCTCATTGACCAGCCACTGGAGAACTTCGGCGGTTTCCTGTGTGAAGCCGAACTTCGGCATGATGACTTCTTTTGGCATTGCCTGCTCCCATTGGTGGACTCACGTCAGCATGAGCCAACCTTAACAAATGCCCATCCGTCCGGATGAACATCCGTAACGACGTTATGCGATTTATCAGGAGAGAATACCGCAAGAAACGCGCGAATCACCAGATCAATCGGGTTCGCGGCCGGCAGTCAGGTGTTCCTTGTAGGCTTCAAATCCTGCTTCGTCACCACTCGCAAGGTAGGCGGCCTGCTTCGCCCAGGTCGGCATGCTGGGCGCAAAGCGCATCCCCTGTGCTTCAATAGCCGAGCGCAACTCGTCTTCGTTCGCTTCGGCCAGACGCGCAAAGGTTTCGATGCCCGCCGCATTGAGCGCTTTTTCCATCTTGGGGCCGATGCCCTCGATGCGTTTCAGGTCATCGCGTCCGGCGCTTTTGGCGCGGCGCGGTTTTGCTTCCGCCTTGGCCTTGGGTTTTTCTTCTGGCGCGGGGGCGGCGGCCACCGCTGCTTCGACGACGGGTTCGGCGGGGGCAGCCGGTTCCGCCGCCGGAGTTTCGAAAGTGACTGAGTAATCCTGGCTGACTACCTGCCCCGGCTCCAGGCCGCGCACGAGGTAATCGCGGTACGTCTCAAAACCGGCCTGATCGCCGTCAGCCAGATAGCGCGCCTGCTTTGACCAGTTGACGAGGCTGGGCGCAAAGCGCAGGTTCTTCGCCTCGATGGCCGCGCGCAAATCCTGCACGCTGGCGTTGGCGACCTTGGCAAAGGTGTCGATACCGGCGTCCTTGAGCGCCTGCTCCATTTGCGGGCCGATGCCTTCGATCACCTTCAGATCGTCCGCAGGCGCGGTGACGAACGGGAGGATCTCCGGCTCAGCCGCAGGGGGTTCCTCATGCACAGCAGCGGCGGGCGGAGCGACGACCGTTTCCACCTCAGCGGCAGGCTCCTCATGCACAGCAGCGACCGGTTCAGCGATGACCGCTTCCGCCTCGGCGGCGGCAGGCTCGGCAAGCGCGGGGGTTTCGCCACTCACAGCACCGGGAAGAAACTCGCGCACACGCGGCTGCGCGACAGTGGCCTCTTCTTCGCCGGTTTCGGTTGTCTCTCTCGCGCGCCCCATCCACCAGCCGAAGAAAGCGGCCAGCAGGAGCAGAATCAGCACTAACCACCAATCCTCAAGTGGGCGTTCAAGAACAATATTGCGCAGTGCAATCATAATTGCGGCCAGCAGCGCCATCACTGCTAACCCTGTCCGCACTGAACGATCCAGCATAATGCCCCCTTTTTTCAATATATATCTGAATGCATAGATCGAGCGCGAGTCGCGTGCTTCGCCAACATCGCGTTCGTGCGGCGAAATCGAACATTATCACTGAATAGTTTAACCATTCACCCATGTGACTGTCAAAGCAGGTTTAGCGTGTGTGGAAAGCCTGGCTCGCGTTCTGGCGCGGCTCACAGTATAGTCGGCAGCATGACTGACAATCAACTCCATTACGACACCATCCATCAGGGGGATTGCTGCGAGATTCTGGCGCAACTGCCTGAAAAATCGGTCGATCTCGTCTTTGCCGATCCGCCCTACAATCTGCAATTGCAGAACACGCTGCTGCGCCCGGATCACAGCCTGGTTGACGCCGTCGATGACGATTGGGATCGCTTCGACGATTTTGCCAGCTACGACGCCTTCACGCGCGCCTGGCTGCAAGGCTGCCGCCGGGTGCTCAAAGACACAGGCACGCTCTGGGTCATCGGCAGCTATCACAACATCCACCGCGTCGGCGCGATCTTGCAAGACCTGAGCTACTGGATGCTGAACGAAATCACCTGGATCAAGAGCAACCCGATGCCGCAGTTTCGCGGTGTACGCTTCACGAATGCGCATGAAACACTGCTCTGGTGCAAGAAATCGAAAGCGCAGAAGCGCTATACGTTTCACTATCAGGCGATGAAGATGGCGAACGACGGCAAGCAGATGCGCAGCGACTGGTACATCCCGATCTGCACCGGGCGCGAGCGGCTGACCTTCGAGGGCAAGAAACTGCACGCCACGCAGAAGCCCGAAGCGCTGCTCTATCGCATCCTGCTCGCCTGCACCAACCCCGGCGACGTGGTGCTCGATCCGTTCTTTGGCTCCGGCACGACGGGCGCGGTGGCGAAGAAGCTGGGACGGCATTATGTCGGCATCGAGCGCGACGACCTGTATGTGGGCGCGGCGCGTACACGCATCGATGCCATCACCGCGCCGGACGCGGACGAGATCGCGCTCGGCAAAATTGCGGCGGGGCGGTCTGCGCCACGGATTCCGTTTGTGGCGCTGCTGGAAAACGGGCTGCTCGTGCCGGGGCAGGCGCTCTATTTCAACCGGCAGCCCGCGCGCAGGGCGACGGTGCTCGCTGACGGCTCGCTGCACACGCCGGATGGTGAGCGCGGGTCGATCCACCAGCTTGGCGCACGGATGGCGGGGCAGCCCTCGTGCAATGGCTGGGAACACTGGTATTACGAGGCTGAGGGCGGAGAACTGCGCCCCATCGACGACTTGCGCCGCCAACTGCGCCAGCACACCGAGTGATGGTCTAGAGCGTGTTATGCACTTCAATTTGTTGTAGGTGAAAGCGCTCAACACAACAGCTAAAGGTGATAGACCTTAGCCGCCACTGTCCTCATGCCGTCCCGGATTCAAGTTCTGATCTTGCGTTGGAACAGCAGTGGGGACATCCCCCTGATAACTTTCCACGCAATCACATCCGCAATTGGGCCCGTAACAGACCAAATCCATTGGAATATCATTGACTGTATAGTGCTTGACTACATTTCCCGGTTCACGGATTTCACCTGGGGCCACTTCGATGTCTAGCCCACAGTCTCTTTTGATGGCTGCCTCAACGCGTGAAGCCTCCAACTGCATCGACAATGCGGCATATATGAGATAGATGATCCCGCAGGCCACTAGCCCGGCTGAAAGAAGCGCCACAACTCTAACAAGCGCCTTTATTGACATTTTGACACGCCAAGCTTATCTGTCACAGCGTTCAGCGTACTCTAGGCGCTGCTGTTGAGCCGGTCAATCACGTCGCGCATGATGCCCTGGAACGCTTCGAGATTCTCGTCGGTCGCCAGCGCGCGCACGAGCGGCAGATTGGGGCGGCGGTCGGCGCGGTCGAGCGCGAACGCCTCTTGCTTCGGCATCAGCTTGTTCAGCGACTTGACAACGGCCTCGCGCGCTTTCAGTTCGTCATAGGGCGGGAAGCTCGTCCAGTATTGCAGCGGGACTTCGACGGCCGGCTGCCGCCGGTAAGCGCGCACGGAGAAGATGACCAGCCCGCCGGGGCCGATCCAGAGATGCGCATGAAAGGCCGGCTCGGCGCGGCCACTGAAGGTGATCGCGTTGGCGTGGGCCTCGGCGAAGGCGAACAGTTCGCGGGCGATGCGCGCATTGTCT
Source organism: Anaerolineae bacterium (assembly GCA_023382675.1). Lineage (GTDB taxonomy): Bacteria > Chloroflexota > Anaerolineae > Aggregatilineales > Phototrophicaceae > Flexifilum. The sequence continues at coordinate 95,423 of JAHDWN010000002.1, read as the reverse complement.
TCGCCGTCCGGCATCTGGGCGATGTATTTGAAAAAGTTGTGCTCGTTCGGTTTGAGCGCCGATGCCGGTTTAGTTACCGCGGCATTCGCGCTGTCGATGGCCTTCTTGACGGCACGGATGAGCCGCTGCGTCGCCTGCGCCTGGCGCTGGCGGAAATCGGTCGCCTGGCGGTTGATCAGATAGATCGGCAGCGGCGTATCGTCGATCTGAGCGATGAAGACCGGCTTGTTCAGGCGCAGCGCCAGCAGCGTCTCGCGCTCGACCCATTCGGAGGCACGCGCGTTCGCCGACCAGACGACGATCATGGTGTTGCAGTCTTCGACGCCCTGCTGGATCGCTTTGGCCCAGGTCGCGCCATCGGCAATGTCTTCGACATCGACCCACATGTCCAGACCGGCAGCGCTGAAGAGGCCTGCCAGGTCTTCGACAAAGGCTTTGTCTTTAGAACTGTGACTGACAAAGGTATAGGACTTTGTTGGCGACATGGCAATCATCTCTGCATGGAAAAACGCAAACCCGGTTGGATTGTATAACAAATTTCAAATTTAATATAGAACATTTTTTCTAACCAAATGTTCGACGGCTATACGTTGGGATAACGCAGACTAAACGCCTATTAAACCCTGATCTATCTGACGGTACAATCCTCGACAACGATCACCCGCCTATAACTGGAGTTTATACCAAATGCACAGACGATACCGTGAATTCTTGGCGATACTGATCGCTTTCATCGCGACCGTTTTCGTCGCATCTGCGCAGCCCGCCGCCATGGATGCTGCGTTGGCCGACTTGAGCGGGCGTGTGGGCCGTACCGTCACGCTCAACCAGCTCGACGATTGGTCATGGCGTGAAGAAATGTTCGGCGATGCGAGCCTGGGCTGCCCGCAGCCCGGCGTGATGTACGCCCAGGTGGTCACAAAGGGCTACGTCTTCACCTTGAGTTATGGCGGCACGATTTATGACTATCGTTCGACCGCCGCGGGCGAAATCTTCCTGTGTACGACCACCAGCGCCGAGCCGACGGCTGTGCCACCGCCGCCGACACTCGAACCGCGTTTCCCGACTGGAGAGTTCATCACGCCGCAAAATGCCGATGCGGTGCATGAAATCGCGCGGGTGACGCTGGAAACGTCGCGCCCCAACCTGCCGATGGTCTGGCTGCCGTGGCTGCCGTCGGGCGACCGGATCGTGGTCGCAACAGATGGCGCGCCGGATGACCCGACGATGACCAGCGGCGGCGTGCTGCTCTATGACGCGGCCAACCTGAACGCCGAGCCGGAGCGGATCGAACTCAACGTGCCGGTCACGGCGCTGGCAACGGGCGTGCTGGAGGGCAGGCCGTACATTCTTGCAGGGATAGAGGCGGGCGACGCGGTGCTGTTCCCTGTCGCACCCACGGAAGCGCCGCTCGAAATGCAGCCGGGCGCAGGCCTTGACCGTGTGAACGCTGTCGCGCTCAGCCAGGACATGGGCTATGCGGCGGCGGCCTACGGGGCGGCGGATGATCCGAACGTGGCGACGACCAACGTCGTGCAGATCTGGGAGGCCAGCAGCGGTGCGCCGCTGCGCGTGCTCGAACATCCGGCTCCGGTGACGGCGATTGCGTTCAGCCCGGACGCGCAGACGATTGCCACCGGCGACGCAGCCGGAACGGTGCGCTTCTGGGATGTGAGCGAGGGCGTGGAGCTAAACAGCCTGCGCGCGCATCCATCCGCTGTGCGGGCGCTCGCCTTCAGCCCGGATGGCACGCAGATCGTGACCGGGGGTATGGAGCGGTTCACGCGCATTTGGGATGTGGCGCGGGCGACTCGGCTGGTCGAGTTCGACAATGCAACCGACGACGCCGTGCTGGCTGCGGCCTACAGTTGGGATGGGCGTCTGCTGGCGACGGCTGGCGGCAATCCCGATGCGTTCACGCGTGACAACAGCGTTCGCCTGTGGGATCTGGCTGCGCGCCGGGTCGTCGGCGGGATGCTGGGGCACGACGCAGCCGTGACGGGCGTCGCATTCAGCCCGGATGGCACGCAGATTGCATCGATCAGTGATGACGGCACGCTGCGCATCTGGGGCGTCACGGACGACGCGGCGGGGTAAAAAACAAGGCGGGTCACGCGCTGTGCCCGCCTTGCTCATTCATTGTCGCAGCGATACGAATGCTAGATCAGCAGGCGCATCGGGTTCTCGATCAGTGCCTTGAACGCCTGCATGTACTGCGCGCCTTCCGCGCCATCGCTGACGCGGTGATCGACGCTGATCGTCACCTTCATGCGGCTGCCGACGCCGAGCGTGCCATCTTCCAGCACGACCGGGACTTTCTGCGCCGTACCGACCGCCAGGATCGCCGCTTCGGGCGGGTTGATGATGGCGAGGAAATGTTCCACGTCGAACGCGCCCAGGTTGCTGACGGTGAAGGTGCTGCCTTCCACATCATCCGGCTTGACCTTACCCTCGCGGGCGCGGGCGATCATTTCTTTGTTGCGCCGCGCAATCGTGCCGATGCTCGTCTTATCGACATCCTTGGCGACGACATTGATCAGGCCGCCGTTGGGCATCGCGACTGCCATGCCGATGTTGATCCGCTTGTAGCGCACCAGCTTGTCGCCATAAAAGTGCGTATTCAGATTGGGAAAGTCGAGCAGCGCCAGCCCAGCCGCTTTGACGATCAGATCGTTGACGGTGATCTTCTCGTCGTCCGGCAGTTCGGCGTTGAGTCCGGCGCGCAGCTTCAGCAGCTCGGCGGTGTCGATCTCGCTGGTTACATAAAAATGCGGCATCTGCTGCTTGCTCTGGATCATGCGCGCGGCGATGCGCGAGCGAATGCGCGTCACGTCGATAATCTCGACGTCCGGGCCTTCCGGCAGCGTGCCCCACGTCTGACCGGGGATGGCCTGGGCAGGGGCTGCTGATGGTGCGGCTTTGGGGGTTTCCGGCGCGGCAGCGGGCGCGACGAAATTCTCGACATCCGACTTGACCACCCGGCCACCGGGACCGCTTCCGCGCACTTGCTGGAGATTGATTCCCCGTTCCTCGGCGATCCGGCGGGCGATGGGCGAGGCTTTCACGCCGTCGGGATAATCGCCGTTGGCTTCGGCGACGGATTCCGGCGCGGGCGGCGCAGGAGGCGCGGCGATGGCCTCCACTTTAGCGGTTGCTGCGCCGTTTGTTTGTTTTTCGGCGGTGGCTGCTGGCTGAGCGGCTTGGACAGGCTCAGCTTTGGCCGGAGCCGGGGGCGCTTCGCCCGCTTCGCCGATAACGCCGATCACACTGCCGACAGCCAGCGCTTCACCAGGCTCCCCCTTGAGTTCGAGGATCGTGCCGCTGATTTCGACCGGCACTTCGATGGTCGCTTTATCGCTTTCGACCTCGGCGATCACGTCGCCCGGCTGGACCTGATCACCCGGCTGCTTGAGCCAGTTGAGCAGTGTCCCTTCGGTCATATCTGCGCCCAACTTGGGCATCAAGATTTCACGCGCCATCACAGGATCTCCTTGACCGCGTCTACAACTTTCTGAGCGTTGGGCAGCGCCATCAGCTCGATGTCGTGGGCGAAGGGCAGCGGCACGTCGGCTGCGCTCACGCGTTTGACCGGCGCGTCCATGTAGTCGAACATCTTCTCTTGAATCTGCGCCGCGATCTCGCTGCCGAAGCTGTAATGCGGCAGTGATTCTTCGACGACGACGGCGCGGTTGGTCTGCTTGAAGCTCTCGAAGACGATGCTCATGTCCAGCGGGCGCAGCCAGCGCAGATCGACCACGGCGGCGCGCACGCCATCCTTCTCTAACTGGTCGGCGGCTTGCAGCGCCCAATCGACGCCGCGCCCATACGCCACCAGCGTGACGTGATCGCCCTCGCGCTTGAGGTCGCTCTTGCCGATGGGGATGGTGAAGTCCGTATCCTCCGGTACAGGCGACGGCTTGGGGTAGAGCGCGATCACTTCCGTGAAGAGCACCGGGTTGTCGTCGCGGATGGCCGCCTTGAGCATGCCTTTGGCATCGCGCGCATTGGACGGGCAGCCGACGTAGAGGCCGGGGAAATGCGCGAAGATCGGTTCCGGCGTCTGCGAATGCGAGGCGGTTGCCTGCATTCCCCAGCCGGTCGCCGCGCGCACGACCATCGGCACCTTGAACTGGCCGTCGAACATATAGCGGATTTTCGCGGCGTGATTGATGATGGCGTCGAAGGCGAGGAAGGCGAAATTGATCGTCATGATCTCGGCCACCGGTCGCAGACCGGCCATCGCCGCGCCGACCGCCGCCCCGGCAATCGCCATTTCGCTGATAGGCGTATCTTTCACGCGCGACTCGCCATATTCGTTGATGAACTCGCGCGTGACTTTGTGCGTGCCATGCCAGTAGGCGACTTCTTCGCCCATGACGAAGACCGTTTCGTCACGTTCCATTTCTTCATGCAGCGCGATGCGCAGCGCATCACGCATGGACATATTCCGATCAGCCATTGGTCGCTACTGCCTTGCTATTCTACGTAGACGTTGCGGAACAGATCTTCATAGGTGGGTGCCGGACTCTGCTCGGCAAATTCGATGGCCTCATGCACGGTGTGCTCGGCTTTCAGACGAATCTGTTCGAGTTCATGCTCGATGTCATCGCCGAACATGGTCTTCAGATGCCCCGCGAGCACGTCAATCGGGTCACGGTCGCGCCATTTCGCCATTTCCTGAGCGCGCTCCTTGAAGATCTTGTCGGAAACGCCGTGACCTTCATAGCGATACGTCATCGACTCGATCAGGATCGGGCCGTTCTTGATGACAAAATCGCGCGCTTGCTTGACGGTATCGTAAACGACGGTCACGTCCATGCCATCGATGCGCCCGCCATCTTCCATGCCGTAGCCGACGGCGCGTTTGTGCAGCTCCACCTGGCCACTGGCGCGCTCGACTGCCGTGCCCATGCCATAGAGGTTGTTTTCGATCAACCAGATGACCGGCAGATTCCAGACGGCGCTCAGATTCAGCGCTTCGTGGAAGTAGCCGTTATTGCTCGCGCCGTCGCCGACAAAGCACAGCGTCACTTCGTCCAGATGCAGATAGCGTGCCTTGATGGCGATACCGGCTGCAAGCGGCAGGTGACCGCCGACGATGGCGTACCCGCCCCACATGCGGTGTTCCGCCGACGCGATGTGCATCGAGCCGCCCTTGCCCCCGCTCGTGCCGGTCTTCTTGCCGAACATCTCGGCCATCACGTACTTGGGATCGACGCCTTTAGCGATGGCAATACCATGATCGCGGTAGGCCGTGATAACGTGATCTTGCGGTTGCAGCGCCGCGACCGCGCCGACGCCGGTCGCTTCCTGGCCATTATAAAGATGGAGATAGACACCGCCGATCTTCTTTTCGTGATAAAGATCGAGGCTGCGCTCCTCAAAGTGCCGGATGAGCACAATCTGCCGGTACCAATCCAACAGCTTTTCGCGCTCAACCGCAATTGACTGCGTTTCCATCGGGTCTCCTGATTCCTGGCGGGAGGCTTTCTTCGCCATAGGGCATTACTCGGTTGAGGATTTGTTTGCGAAACGCAGCCTAGTTTAGCTTAAAGGTGGGGCAGGTTCAAATGTGGATATAGCCTGGCAGGGCATTGGTGTCAGACCATCGCGCCTAGACGGCAGAATTGCGGCTGTGTGCTTCAAGCTTCGTCGGCGGCGGCGTCCAACCAGGCTTCGATTTCGAAGCGATGCTCGGCATAGTGGGCGTAAGTGTTGTTGGCGAACGCGCCGTCGACGCTGTCGCCAAGGATCTGCTCGAGGGGGCTTTCAGGCTCGAATTCTTCTTCAGGCAGCGCCTCCAACGCACTCATCACCGCCTGAAATGTCACGTCGAATTCGGTGCGCAGCGTGTCGAAGCTAAAACCCTCGCGTGCGGCGACATTGCGCACGTTGACGGCCTCATCATCAGCATGGTCGAAATCGAATTTGCGCCCGCCGAGCGCGTATTCCAACTCCATCAGTGGGTAGAGATTCCAGAAGGACATATGCGCCAGCATCTGGCGAATCGACCATTTGCCACAGACACCCGGCTCATCCCAACGCTCCGGTGGTACACGGTCAAGAACCTCATTAAAAGCATCATATTCACGCCGGTGCATGGCGAGAACGGTCGTCTTGGCTGTGGACATGATCAACCTCCACTCACGGTTGGAGCAGTCACGATCACACTTCTGCGGCTGGCTTGCGCGGCGTTTATGCCTGCAAAATCTCGGCGCCAGCGGCGGCGCTGCTCACATACAGCGCCGGGGCGAGATCAGTCGCTTGCGTGTAGCGTTCGCTCACTGCCTCGGAAAACGCATCTGCTCTGTCGGTATCCACCAGCGCGACACAACAGCCGCCGAAACCGCCGCCGGTCATGCGCGCACCATAACAGCCCGGCTGTGCCTGCGCGATTTCGACCATAGTATCGATCTCACGGCGGGTGATCTCGAAGTCGTCGCGCATACTCGCGTGGCTGTCGTTCATCAGCCGCCCGATCTCGGCGGCGTCGCCCGCATACATCGCCGCCGCTGCCTGGAGAGTGCGCGCATTTTCGCTGATGACGTGGCGTGCGCGCTTGAGCGCCCGTGCCTCCAGCCCGGCGCTCCCGGCGATGAACTGCGACATGGTCACATCGCGCAGCGCTGCAACGCCGAAGTGCCGTGCCGCTGCCTCACACTGCGCGCGTCTTTCATTGTATCCGGAATGTGATAATTCGCGCCGGGTCGCCGTGTCCAGAATGATGATGGATACGCCGGGCGGCAGAGGCGCGGGTTTCAGCGTGAGCCAGCGGCAGTCAATCAACAGGGCGTTGCCTTCGACCGCCCCAGCACTGATCATCTGATCCATAATGCCGCTCTGCACGTCGATCCACTGGTTTTCCGTCTTCTGCCCCAGGCGCGCCATGTTGGCTGCATCCCAGGCGACCGAGCCGAGCGCGCTAAAGGCGCGTGCCGTGGCCATTTCGATGGCGGCAGACGAGGAGAGTCCCGCGCCGATGGGCACGTCGCCAGCAACGACGCCTTCCCAGCCGTTGAGCGTGTAGCCGGAGTCTTCCAGCGCCCAGGCCATGCCTTTGACGTATTCGGCCCACTGCGAATGCCGCCCGCGCACCATCTCGTCAAGCGAGAATTCGACGTAGTCGCCATAGTCAATCGATTCGACGAAAACATAGCGATCTTCGCGTGGGCGCAGTGCCAGATAGATCGCCCGGTTGATCGCCATAGGCAGGACAAACCCGGCATTGTAGTCGGTGTGCTCGCCGATCAGGTTGACACGTCCCGGCGCGCGCACGATGTAGGTAGGCTTAGCCTTGAAACGCTTCTCGAAGACGGCTTGAAGGTGGTCTCTCAGGGACATGGCGTTACCTCTCCAGGTGAGAAGTACGATTATAACGTGGACAGAGCGCACATGCTCTTAAAGAAATCACGCAGGCTTGGTCGGTGTTTTGTCGAAGATGCGCAGCAGGCGGTTGCGTCTGCGGGGCAGCGAACGATCCGACACCCAGGGCGCATACGGGGCCATCGTCAGACTGGACAGCACCAGCACGAGCATGTCGTAATTGACGCGCCAGCCGGCGTAATCGTGCCAGGCCTGCTCGCGGTCAGGCTTGAGCGGGATGCCCTGAGCGGCCATGTCATCGTAAACGGCAAGGAACTCCTCGCGCGTGATGCTGATCGGATCGGTCGGCTCTGGACTGGCATTGTACCGGACACCCAAGAAATCACAGATGTGGCGCAGCGCCACGAAGCCCGCGCGAATGCACAGCCGGGTGCGTACGTCCTGCGGAATCGCCAGGGTCGAATCGACCAGTGCCGCCGCATCGAGGATGACGCCCGCCGCCGTGATCCAGGAGCGGCCGGCTTTGGGCGAGCGGAAGAAAATCAGCGCCGCCAGCGATGTGTGAGTTTCTTCCAGTTCGGAAAACCAGCGCTCCCACTCGATCCAGATCTCGGATAAGGCTTCCAGCCCGCGCGAACGGTGATAACGCGCGATCAGTTCCCAGGCCGCCGGGGGCGCGCCGGCGCGGACTTCGAGCATAGCGACGGAGACTTCGCGCCGGGAAAACGCGCCATAGATCGTTGGCAGATAGGCGATGACGACAGCGATCAGGGTCAGGCCGATGGTCGCCTCGGCGAATTCAAAGACGAGCGTAAGTGGGTTACTGGAGGTGGCGAAGCCCAGCGTCAGCAGCGACGAGCCGCTCAGGCGAACCGCGTCGATCAGAGTCTGGGGTTCGATGCTCCAGTAGATCAGGCTAAAGCCGATGGCGGCCGTCACCAGGAAGAACACGACCAGTCCCAGGAGCGCCGTCGGCGCGAAGTAGACGAGGACGGCGTCGCGCTCCTCGAAGGTCGAGACTTTCCGGGCACGCCAGCGGAAATAGGCGAACGCCAGGCGGTAGAACATGCGCGACATCCAGGCATTGAGGCCGCGCGGAACGACGAAGGTTTCAACAGCGCTGATAATCGTGTTAGCGACGATGACGATGCCGAGCAGAAAGGCCAGCAGGCGCAGGCTGTTGAAGGCAAGTTCAGGCATGATCTCGCTTCCGGCTTTTGGACGCCGCCAAAAGATACCCTTCCCGGCCTTCGCCGCCAACTGCCGGGCGCGATCAACGTCGCTGTTTGAAGTGGGTGTCACTCAGCGCGCGCAGCCGTTCCGCCGCCTGTTCCGGCGTGAGATCGCGCTGCGCTTCGGCCAGCATCTCGTAGCCAACCATGAATTTGCGCACCGTGGCTGAGCGCAGGAGCGGCGGGTAGAAATGCGCGTGCAGATGCCAGTGGCGATAGTCGCCGAGCATCGTCGGCGCGCCGTGCCAGCCCATCGAGTAGGGGAACGAAACCTCGAACAGGTTGTCGTAGTGGGTGAGCAGGCGCTTGAGGATGTCCGCCAGGGCGTCGCGCTGGGCATCATCGAGCTCGGGCAGGCGCAGGGTGTGATGACGCGGCAGCATGAGCGTCTCGAACGGCCAGACGGCCCAATACGGGACGACGACCAGCCAGTGCTCGTTTTCGACGACCGTGCGCTCGCCGCTCGCTGCTTCCTGGCGCGCATATTCGTGTAGCAGCACGTCGCCGTAGGTGTCGAAGTAGTACGACTGGTTGCGATCTTCACGGGCGGCTTCGTTGGGCAGGAAGTTGCCCGCCCAGATCTGCCCGTGCGGATGCGGGTTGCTCGCGCCCATCATCTCGCCGCGATTCTCGAACACCTGCACCCAATCGTAGGTCTGGCCCAGCTCGATCACTTGCTCTGCCCACACGTCGATCACGCGGCGGATGTCGGCCAGCGCCATTTCGCCGAGCGTCAGATCGTGGCGCGGCGAGAAGCAGACGACCCGGCTCGTGCCCTGGACGCCCTCGGTTTGGAAGACCGAGCCAGGCTTGCTGTGAAACCGCGGCGTATCCGGCAGCAGCGCAGCGAAGTCGTTGGTGAAGACGAACGTGCCGTCGTAATCGGGATTCTGGGCATTGCCCGCGCGCGTGTTACCGGGACAGAGATAGCAGTTCGGATCATGCGCCGGGCGCTCGGTTTGCGGCGCGCGCTCGACCTGTCCCTGCCAGGGGCGCTTGTTACGGTGGGGCGAAACGAGGACGTATTCGCCAGTCAGCAAATTCAACCGTCGGTGCGGATGTTCGGTCGGATCGAAGTCCATGGAATGCTCGCTTTGAAGGCGTGATCAATTTCGCCCTATTGTAGCGAGCCGGGCTGCGGCTGGCGAACAGCGAACACCGCTGCCTGGAGAGGCGAGACGCCCCGCCTCTCCAGTAGGCTAAACGCTATTCAAAACGCCAGCGGAAGACCCAGGGGACGTTGATGCTTTGCTGCTCCTCGGCGAGGATGCGTGCCAGCGCCGCGTTGGCCTCGGCCATGTCCGGCGGGGGGCTGTTGAACATGTAGCCACCTGTTTCGAGCGGTGTGATGTCGATACCAACTTCGTCGCGCATCCGCTCGACAACCGTGTCCGGATTCTCCGTGTCGGGCACACGCAGCGCGATGACGCTCAACACCCATTCGCCGGATTCGACGTAATCGACTAGCGAGAGCGGCATGATGTACTGCTGGCAGTCGCTGTCCGGGTCGGGCACAATCGGCGGCAGCAGTTGGAAGTCCTCGACCACCATCGCGTCATCTACGGTCACGTTGACAAAGGCATTCCAGGGACGCCCATTCTCCGACGGTGGCGCGGCAAAACACAGATCCAGGCGTGTCAGTGAGGGCGCGACGACGACGTTTTCCAGCGTCATCTCAATCTCGCTGGCGCTGGCGGTCTGCGGCCCGGCGTAGCTGTGCCCGGCGATGAACGGCACGCTGAAATCGAAGCTCGCCTCACCTGCCGGGAGCATGACGTTCGGGCCATAGGCTGCGCGCGCCGCGTCGTTGGCGTACGCAAGCTGGATCGTCAGCGTCAGGTCGAGCGCTTCCGGCGCATCATCGATGATCGAGGCGTCGAAGCTTGCGCCAGTGTTGTGCTCGAATGAAACCATCATTTCCTGTGCGCTGCCGCTGTCACCGCCGCCACCGCCACCGCCACCGCCACCACCGCCCCCGCCGCCGACCGGCAGCCAGGTGTATTCACGCCCGCTGCTGTCTTTGAGCAGTGGATTGGTGAAGGGGCGGAGCTGTTCCCCCGCCGGCGCTTCACCGGTGACGGTGTAGCCGATGGTGATGCGGTTGGCATCAGCGTAGGCATAGTGCAGCGTCACTGACCAGTTGTAGTCGCCGCCGATGGCCTGCGTCTCTTCGATGGTCGTGACGAGATTGGCCTGATTGACGGCATCCAGACCGGGATCACTGCCGATCAAGCCCTGATAAACGGCATAGGCTGCCGCGGTGGCGAGCGCGAGCAGCGCCGCCAGCAAACCGATGCGCACGAGGCGGAAACCACGGCGCATGGCGCGCGGGTTGGTCGTTTCCACCTGTTGGCGAATTTCATGCCAGACATTCATGTCGTCCGGTATCTCCTCATATGCAATTTCTTCCAGGAGTTGTTTGAGCTGTTTTTCGTCCACGGCTCACCCCCTTCCTGCTTCGGTATCGCCGAGCAGGACGCGCAACTGCTTACGTGCTTCATGTAGCCGCCATTTGACTGTGCCTGCGGGCCGGTCAAGCGCTTCTGCGATTTCGCGTTCGCTGAAATCCAGGTAATAACGCATGACGATGGCCGCGCGCTCTTCCGGCGCGAGCGCCGTGAGCGCCTGGCGCACCTGATCTTTGAGTTCCGCCTGTTCGACGGCGGCATCAGGCGGCGGAGCCGGGTCGTAGAGCAGGTCGGCCAGGGTCTTCAGGTCGCCGTCAGCCGCGTCGCGCACGCCATCGAGCGACAGCTCGCGCCGGGCGCGCTGCATCGTTTGCAGGGCCTGATTGACGACGATCCGCATGAACCAGGGCTGAAATGGGCGGCGTGGATCGAAACCGTCGATGCTGCGGTAGGCACGCAGAAATGCGGCCTGAACGACATCTTCCGCTTGCAGCCGATCCTGTGTGATCAGGTAGGCGGCGCGGCCTGCGCGCACCTGGTAGCGCTCAACCAGGGCAGCCAAACCGCCGATGTCGCCGCGTTTGAGTCGGGTGATTGCCTGTCGATCGTCCAATCTCACCCCCATCGTGTGAGTCTCACATCCTATATATCACGATGGGGGGTAGAAAGGTTGGCGCGGTTGCATCCGCTGTAGGCGTCAGGACGTGACGCCCCAGAACTTGCGCAGATCCTCCACAGTACCGTTGAATTTATCGCGGTCGATCGCGCCGGTCACACCATTGACTGTATGCGGCTCCGGCCCTTTACCATCGCCCGTGTATTGCCAGATGTGGATCTTCGACCACTGCGGCGGCAGTGCTGGCTCATCGCTCCAATGGGCGATCCACAGTGGGCATTGTGACAAAATCGTTGCGTCGTTGCCTACGTGTTGGTGGATGAAGTTTGCTCGCGAATATAGGACGGGATAGCGCCCGGTGCGGTCATGAATTTGCCGAACGAAGTCCTCCGCTTCGGCGCGATTCATCGTCGTTTGCCCTTCGATGGGGTTTCGTTCCCAGTCAAGCACAAGCAGCGTTTGCGCGTCGGGCTGCACGACTTGAAGGAAGTGATTGACCTGTCCGCTGACATCGCCCCCGACGCCGAAGTGATACGCACCCCACAGGAAGCCATGTGGCCTGGCGTTGTCACGCCGGCGGCTGTACCACGAGTCGACGTGGGTCGTCGCTTGCGTGGCCTTATGAATGATGCCGAGAATGCCATCGGCCTTGACGTCAGCGAAGCTCGTGACCCGATTGTGATGAGAGAGGTCGATGATGACGTTGATGTAACCACCCTCCGCAGGCGGAGGTGGCGGAGGTGGCGGCACTGGCGGCGTCACGGGGCTAAGCGGAGGCGGCGAGATGGTCACGGGCGGCGGCAGGACTGTCGGTGGGGATGGCTGGACAGCATCGGTTGCGTGGGCAGCGGCAGCTTTGTACTCGTCGGCAAGCCCATGATACTTGGTGGCAAGTGCGCTGAACTGCGCAACCACGGCATCGGCTTGCTGTGCGAGTTCGTCATAATGCGCTGCAAGATCGAGCAGCGCCTGGCGGGACATACCTTCACCTGGATCATGTGGTGTGCCACCAGTTACAGGCGGTGGTGAAGTCGGCATGATGAAAACCTCCCCTTCAAACTGAACGTGTGCAGGTTCAATCTGCACCCAGCCGGAGATTCCATCATACTCGACATTTACGAAGCCCTGGCGGGCGTCGTCGGGGTAATAGATCAAGCGCTGACCGAGCATCAGATCGCCCACATCTTGCGCCGTCGTGGTCGGTTCGGCGTAGACCTGCGTCCAATGCCCATCGACGGCACTGACCCTGCCGACGTAAGCTTTGCGCCCGGCAGGGTTGATCGGCTGTGGCTGCCACACCGGGCGCTTCGGCGGAGCGGATGGCGGTGGGGCTGCGGGTGGCGGCGGGGGCGGCGCTGCTGGCGGAGAGAGTACGCCGAAGCTGCCGAAACTGTCGCCCAGCGTCTCATTCAGCGCGATGATGCTATCCAGGACTTTCGTGGCGCTGCGAATGTCGAACGTCATCCAGTCGTCGCTGAAGCCGCGCCCATAACAGAAGATGCAGACCGGCACGTTGTCTGGGCTGTAGACGGTCTGCATCGCGTTCTGCAAATGCTGAATGTATTGTGCTTGGTCCATTTGCCCTGACCAGCCATCCCCGTCAGGCCCGCGTCCGCCGCCTTTGTCACGCCCATGCTCGGTGACAATGATCTGCGGACGTTCCAGCCCCAGCGCCTCGAAACGGCGGTAATAAACCCGGTAGCGTCCGATCAACGGATCATCGGATCGATCCGAATCCGGAGTTTCTTTGAGTGGATCGCTGAGGAAGTATTCGTGGACGCCGAGGAAATGACGCTTGTGCTTTGCCAGTGCTTTGAACAGCTCGTCCAGCTCCCCATTCTTGACCCGGTTGATGTCCGGGTTGCCGACCGCGAAGTTCGGCAGCACGAAGCGCACATTGGCGGGCGCGAGGTCAAGCAGTTGCGCGCTCCATTGTGCCAGCGGCTTCAAATCCTGATAGCCACCCGGTTCGTTGTAAACCTGAATAATTGCCCCATCAAGAAAATACTCTTTGTGCTGTTCGATCCATTCCTGCGGCGTCATGACCTCGTGCCACTTGGCGTCGTTACGGTCGTAGCGCCGGAAGATGGGCAGTGTCACGCTCCCGCTGGCCAGTGTTTGCTCGTACATCTTGATGCTGTCCATGATGACCGCGGCGTAAGGGCGCAGGCGGGCGAGATATTGCTTCATCTCGTCTTCATTGACGGACGGATTGCCATCAGCGAGGACATTGATTCCCATCAGACGTGCCACGGGCTTGCTCCAATCGCGCAAATCAGGGCAAAGTTCGCATCATCCGCTGAAATATTTTAAGATTTGTCAATTACAATATTACAGCATTATAGTCAACTCACCGCGCTTTCCAAATCTCGCAGGTCCGCCTAACTGCACCGCCTTTCCTCTTCGCACCCAGCCGTCGTTATTGTGGGTGAGGGGCGACTAGTCGATCCGAAAGGATGACACCATGGTCAGCTTGGTATGGCGAACCGGCGTCAACATGCGCGAGTTCGCCTATTTCGGCTCTGGCAAATTTCAGAATGATGGTACAACCCAAGACCTGCAAAAGACGCAGCTCGACAACCTCAAGCCGTTGGGCGTTCGCTGCGTCCGCTTTTTCGCGAGTAATCGCAGCGAGGGCATGACCACAGACATCTGCATCGATCACGTGCGGCGTGCGCTCGATCTGTTGGCGACGTACGAGATGCACGCGATCATTTGCCTGAACGATTCGCTGTTTTCGAACTGGTGTGTGCCGGGCGAAGACAGTGCGCATGGTTCGTGGGACAACGGACACCTGAGGCCGGACTATTTCGTCACTGGCGAGTACAAGAAAGCCTACATCCCCCACATTCGCAAGCTGGTGCAGGCATTCAAGGATCATGACGCCGTCCTGATGTGGGAACTCGTCAACGAACCGAATCTGCACCAGGGGCGCGCGCCGTCGGCGGATGAGAGCGAGGCGTTCATCAAATTTGCGCGCGACGCCAGCAGCGCGATCAAGGAGATTGCGCCCGGCCAGTTAGTCTCGACCGGGTTGGTCAATACGGTTCACGTCACAGCGGAAGACCCGCTGCAATATGGGCTGCGGCTGTACGGCTTGCCGACGCTGGATGCGGTCTCGATCCACTACTACCATCATGATGATGAGAAGCAGCGCGCCGTGACCGAAATCGTGATTGCACAGCGGCTGAACAAGCCGTTTTATGTCGGCGAGTTCGGCGCTGATCGCGACGCCGCGAAATCCAAAGATCTCGACCGCGCCAGGTACATCCGCGACGAAATGACGGACTGGCGGCAGAAGGGCGCGGCAGCAGCACTGGTTTGGGCCTACAATTGTTCACCTGACGACATGGGCATCAGCGATTCGCGGTCGTGGGCACGCAAGCATAACGATTTCGACGCTATTGCCACCGAGGTCACAGCCTTCGCGCCGCCCCCTGGTGCAGCGTTGGTGCCGCGCCGCAGCGATGTTGCGCGTCCACGCGATAGATCGAAACTGAGAGGAACCCCCGGGCAGCGGCAAAAGCTGTTTGTCGTCGTCGATCCGCCGATTACGATCCGCAGCGAACACAATACCGCCCAGAAATATGCAATCGGCCAGTTCGAGCTGAACGATCGCTTTTTTGCCGATGCTGAACCGTTCAATGACGGTCGGATTGTCTGGCGTCGCCACGACCAGGGCTGGTCAGCCGAGGGCTGGTTGGGGAAGAAGCCGCAGGTCTGGATCGTCGAAGAAAGTCTGGACCTGGCTAAGCGCCACGACAACCCGGAACTGATGCTGCCCGATGGCACACTGCTGCCGATGCCGCCGCTGCTCAGCCGGCTGCCGATAGCGCTGGACGATCAGACGTGGACGCAGTATTTCGGCAATACGCAGTTCGCTTTTGGGCTGCAAGCGCGGAAAAGCCGTGCGGCGCGCGCTATGTATGATTACTGCCAGGGGCTTCATGGCGGGATTGATTTCGGCGTGCGGGCCGTTGGAACGACAATCTTCGCGGGGTTGAGCGATGGCATTGTTCGCAAAGTTGACGACAGCGGGAAAGTCTACAACCCCGGCTACGCGCGCGTGCAGATTGGCATCTTCAACGTCACCTTCGGCCATCTGCGCAAGATCGCCGTTAGAGAAGGCGACCGCATTAGCGCCGATACCGTCATCGGTGAAACGGGCGATATTACTTTCAAAGATGGCAGCAAAGGCGAACCGCACTTGCACTTTGAGATCCGCATAGTGCATGAAAAGGTCACGTACATCGTGAATCCACTGCTGTTCATCCCGCCATACCTGCGCCACCCCTACACGTGCAAGTTCCCGAGTTATGCCCGCCATTTCCACTTCGGCGACACATGGACTCAGTGGCTCACACCGCTCGATCAGCCTGTATTGAAGCTGTGCAATGCCAGCGACGTTATGATTATCGGCCCGCGCGCTGCCGAAAAGGCGACACCATAAGCGATTTTCGTTATGTCTCCAGCGGCGTGTGGTGGCCGTAATGCACGGTGGGCGCGTCGGCATCCGGCGCAACCCAGCGCACGCCGTTGGCGATCACGCGCAGAATCTCCGGCTGGTAGTAGATCGGGAATGTCTCGTGACCGGGGCTGAAGTAGAAGATGCGCCCCTTGCCGCGGCGGAAGGTGCAGCCGCTGCGGAAGACCTCGCCGCCTTTGTACCAACTCACGAAGATCAATTCGTCCGGCTGTGGGATGTCGAAGCGCTCGCCGTACATCTCCGAGAGCGGCACTTCGAAATACTCCGGCAGCCCGGCGGCGATGGGATGCCCCGGCTCTAGCACCCAGACGCGCTCAAGCCCGCCTTCGTCGCGCCATTTAAGATCGCAAGTCGTGCCCATCAGGCGCTTGAAGATCTTCGAGAAGTGTCCGCTGTGGAGCACGACCAGCCCCATGCCCTCAAGCACGACACGCTGGTGAACCTTTTCGACGATGGCGTCGCTCACGTCGCCATGCGCCATGTGCCCCCACCAGGTGAGAACATCGGTTTGCGCCAGCACGGCGTCGGTCAGGCCGTGTTCCGGCTCGTCGAGGGTGGCTGTGCGCACGTCCATACCCTGCTCGCGCAGATGCGCGGCGATGGGCGTGTGCAAACCCTGGGGATAGACTTCGGCAGGCGCGCCCGGCTTGCGCTCGTGACGGAATTCGTTCCAGACCGTAACCCGAATCGGTGATGTCATGATGATCGCTGCTTTCTAGTGTGCATTTTCGACGCTGATACGCGCGCCGTCCCGCGCCGCAGATGCGCGCACGGCATCCCACAAACGCGCCATGCGCAGCCCGATCTCCGGCGGCGATGAGTTCGTGATCTCGCCCGCGCGGATCTTCAGGAACTGCTCCCAGACGCCGAGCGACGGCGCGACTTTGACCTTTTGCAGCCGGGAACGCCCGGCGCGCTGGAATTCTAGCGTTTCGCCCCACATGCCGGTGCGTAAAATCCCCTGCGTGCCGAAAACGCGAATATCCGACGCGCACGACGGGATCGTATCGCCGCAGGCATTGATAGTCACGAGGATGCCGGACTTTGTGCGCGCGATGATCGCGCCGAGGACTTCGACCTCCAGGCCGCGATGGTCGAACCAGGCGGCGACTTCTGCGAAATCTTCGCTAACGAGATCGGCGACGGTGTTGAGCATGTGCGCGCCGGTATCGAACAGGAAGCCGCCGCCGCTGAGTGCGGGCACAGTGCGCCAGCTTCCCGCGTGGCGCTTCCAATCCTGCCAGACGACGCCGCTCACGTTGAGCACCTGCCCCAGGCTGCCCGCGTGGATCATACGCACGGCTTCGCGGATCTGCGGCGACAGGCTGCCCTGGAAGGCGACGACCAGCAGCCGCCCGGTGCGGTCGCGCGTTTCGATCAAGCTGGCGGCTTGCTGCGCGGTGATGACCATTGGTTTTTCGACGATCACGTCCAGACCGGCTTCGAGGCAGCGCTTGACCTGCTCATGATGGTGCGCGTGCGGCGTGACGATGAAAACCGCGTCGATGCGGTCGCTCGCGCCGTTCAGCAGCGCATCGAGATCGGGATAATGCGGCGGTGGCAGCACGCCAAAGGGTGCGAATTCGGCAGCCGCCTGATCGTAGACCGCCTCCTCCGGCTCACAGATCGCGACGATGCGCGATGTCTGCGGCTGCTGCAGGATCAGCCGCATGTGATGACGTGCCCAGAAGCCACCGCCGATAAAGGCGACATTGGTGATGCCTGACATAGAAGAAACTGCTCTTTCTCTGATTCGAAGTCCGTAATCATCCAGGTTGAATTTGAGAAGCATAACACGGGATGCGATGCCGGGGGCGGGGCGGGTTTCTTGCGCATCATCACCTATTTGCACGTGCCCCAGCGCGGCGTCTGAAAGACCTGGGCATCATCGGCGGGGAGAACGCCATAACGCAGGCGCACCGGGGCACGCCAGAAGCCGTTCAGGTGCGTGGGACAGAGCACGTCGAATTCGACCAGCATGGCGTCATCCGCATAATACATGCGCTGGAAGATGCGCTCGGCAGTCAGCTCGACGTACCAGATGTAGCCGCTGCTGGGTTTGCCCAGCCACAGCCAGACATCGCCGAAGGGGATGCGCGTCGTGACCTGGAGCCATTCGACCCGGCCATCCTCGACCCAGAGGGCGGCCTCCTGGCGATCATCGATGACCGCTGGCTGCGTGCCGCTCCAGCGCCAGATCAAATAGCCCGAATCGGCGGTGACGCTGCGCGACAACTGATAATCTGCCACCCAGGGATGGTCGTTCAAGATGCGCCCGGCGTCCTCAAGGCTGGTTTCGCCGGGGATGATGCCGAGGACACAGGGCAGCGCGCAGTTCTCTGCATCCGGCAGCAGCACGTCGAGATCAGGGTGCGGCTGTGCCCAGAGGTGAATGCCGGAAAGGATCAAGACGAAGACAGTCAGACACAAGCGGATCAGGCGGGCAAGGAGACGCATACCCTGCATTATAGCGCGGACGGCGGCGCACGGCGGGGGTCAGGATTGCATTCAATTTGCACAGGGTTTTCGCACACGCGCCGCGCTGTCGATCTACAATGAGAGAAAGTGCCTTCGTTCAGGAGAACATCCATGGCAACCGAATTTCTTGAGGCGCAGATTGCAGAGTTAAAAGATAAAGGTCTTTACAATACGATCCGCGTGCTCGAAAGCGCTGTCGATGCGCAAGTCACCATCGGCGGCAAACATTATCTTAATTTCACGAGCAATAACTATCTGGGTCTGGCGAATCATCCGCGCTTGAAAGCGGCGGCCAAACACGCGATTGACCTGTACGGCATCGGCCCGGCGGCGGTGCGCACCATTGCGGGGACGACGCAGTTGCACGAAGTGCTCGAACACAAGCTGGCGCAGTTCAAACGCGTTGAAGCGACGCTGACGCTGCAAGGCGGCTTCCTGGCGAATCTGGCGACAATCCCGGCGCTGGTTGGTGATAGCGACGTGATCTTTTCCGACGAGCTGAACCATGCCAGCATTATCGATGGCTGCCGCCTGAGCAAGGCGAGCGTCGTCCGCTACGCACACAATGACCCGGCGGATCTGCGCGAAAAGATCCGCGCGGCGACCTACCAGCGCGGGCTGATCATCAGTGACGGCGTCTTCAGCATGGATGGTGACATCGCGCGGCTGCCGGAACTGGTCGAGGTGGCGCGCGAGTTCCACCTGATGCTGATGGTGGACGATGCGCATGGCGAAGGCGTGCTTGGCGAAGGCGGGCGCGGCATTGTCGATCACTTCGGGCTGCACGGCCAGGTCGATGTCGAGATCGGCACCATGAGCAAGGCGTTCGGCGTTGTCGGCGGGGTGGTCGCGGGCAAGCAGCGCGTCATTGACTGGCTCAAACAGCGCGCGCGTCCACTGCTCTTCAGCAGTGCGATGACGATCCCGGATGTCGCGGCGTGCAGCGAAGCGGTCACGCTGCTGGAAGAAAGCGACGAACTGGTCAAGCGGTTATGGCAGAACGCCGATTATCTCAAGGAGCATTTGCATGACGCGGGCTTCGACCTGGGCACGACGCAAACGCCGATTGTGCCGGTGATCGTGGGCGAGGCACAGACGGCGCAGGCCTTCAGCCGGGCGCTGTTCGAAGATGGCATCTTCGTCATGCCGATCTTTTACCCGACCGTGCCGCACGGCAAAGCGCGCCTGCGCATCATGAATTCCGCTGTCCATCAGCAGGAACATCTCGACCGGGCGCTCGAACGGATTATCGCTATTGGCAAGCAGCTTAACGTGGTGGCATAGGCGGTATCTGAATTGATGTCAGCAATCCTTGTCACCGGCGCTAACGGCGAAATCGGTCAGGCGTTGATCCGTCACATTCACGACGGCGCGCCTGAAAAGCCCATCATCACCCTCGATCTCAAACCGCCTGTGGACGCAATTGCGCCGCTGATCACCAACGCGCTGATCGGCGACGTGACCGACCCGGAGGTCTGTGAAGCTGCGGCCCACGCGCACCGGGTCGATACGATCTTTCACCTGGCGGCGCTGCTTTCGACACGCTGCGAGCAAGACCCCGAACTCTGCCATCACGTCAACGTCGAGGGCACACTCAACCTGCTCCGGCTGGCGCACGCCCTGGGCCGTGCTTATGGGCGGGTGGCGTTCGTGTTTCCCAGTTCCATCGCCGTCTACGGGCTTCCGGCAGGCCGGAATATCAGTGCGCCCGTGCGTGAGGATGAATATCTCATGCCGACGACGATGTACGGCATCAACAAGCTCTACTGCGAGCACCTGGGACGCTATTACAGCCATTACTATCAGCAGGAGGCCGACGCCTGTGTCGATTTCCGGGCGCTGCGCTTTCCGGGCATCATCAGCGCGCACACGCTGCCGACCGGCGGCACGACGGATTATGCCTCCGAGATGATCCATGCCGCCGTGCAGGGCAAGCCCTACGCTGCCTTCGTCCATGAGCAGACACGGCTGCCATTCATGATGATGCCAGATGCGGTGCGCGCGCTGCTGATGCTGGCGCAGACGCCGGCAGAGCGGTTGACGCGCACGGCCTATAACGTCAACAGCTTCTCGATCTCGGCGGCGGAGATCGCGGCGCTGGTGCAGGGGCAGTTCGCCGCCAGTCAGGTCAGCTTCGCGCCGAATCCGGTGCGCCAGCGGATCGTCGATAGCTGGCCGAACGATGTGGACGACAGCACGGCGCGCTCTGATTGGGGTTGGTCGCCCGCCTTCGGCATCGAGACGGCCTTTTCGGACTATCTGATCCCAGGCATTTGCGCGCATTATGGTGTTAGCAGCGAGTGACGAGGAGCATCGAGGATGAGCAGACGCGGCGCATGGTCGATTGCTGTCGGGCTGATGATCGGCCTGGCGGCGGCTTTCCCGCTCATAGCGCAAGACACGGCGCTGGAAGAACACACGCTCGAACGCGAAGGTTGTACGCTGCATTACTGGCTGACCGGCCCGGAGGCTGCGCCGCTGATTGTCTTCACACATGGCGCAGGGCTGGATCATCACACCTTTGACGCGCAGGTCGAAGGTGTCGCCGGCGAGTATCGGGTGCTGGTCTGGGATGTACGCGCGCACGGCCAATCGCAGCCGCTTGGCGACGGTTTCAGCATCGCTATCGCCGCTGACGATCTGCTCGCCATTCTCGATGACGTGGGCGCGGATCAGGCGGTGCTGGCCGGTTTGTCGATGGGCAGCTACATCAGCCAGGAGCTGATCTACCAGCATCCCGAACGCGCGCTGGCGCTGATCAGCATCGGCGGCACGCCATTGATCGGCAGCTACAGCTTCGGCGATATCCTGGCGCTGCGCGCGAGCGCGGCGGTCATCGACGTGCTCGATTACGCGCAGTTTCGCGGGCTGGCGGCGGATACGTCGACGATTGTGCCGGACGTGCGCGACGAAGCGTTCGCGATGATGGCACAGATCAAGCGCGAAGATTTCCGCACGGTCATGAGCACAATCGCAGATGCGCTGCGCAGCGAAGATGGCTACAGTATCCCCGTGCCGGTGCTGATCACCCACGGCGATCATGATGACCTGGGGACGATCAAATCGATGACGCCGGGCTGGGCGGAGCGCGCCGCAGATGGCGTCTATCACGTCATCCCCGATGCCGGGCACATGGCGAACCAGGATAACCCGGACGCCTTCAACATGATCTTGCTCGATTTCTTGCACGCGGTCGTGCCGCCGTCGAATCCGTGATGCGATCGCTGCCGCTAAATTGAGAGGGTTGCCCGGATGACGCATGAACTGCTGACGCTGAGCGCTGCCGAACTGGCACGGCGCATCCAGTCGCGCGCCGTCCGTGTGCGTGAGGTGATCGACACCCACATCGCGCGGATCGAGGCGGTCAACCCGGCCATCAACGCGGTCATCACGCCGGATTTCGGGACCGCGCGCCAGACCGCAGTCTCCGCCGACGAGTACATCACCCAGCACGGCGCTGACGATCTGCCGCCGTTGTTCGGCGTGCCGATCACGATCAAGGACTGCTGGCCGGTGCGCGGGCTGCGCTTCACCGCCGGGACGTGGCAAATGCGCGACCAGATCGCGGACGAGGATGCCGCCGCCGTGCGCAGGCTGCGCGACGCCGGGGCGATCATTCTCGGCAAGACCAACTGCCCCGATCTGTCGTGGATGTTCGAGACGACCAACCCGATCTTCGGGCGCACGAATAATCCGCGCGCGCTCGACCGCAGTGTGGGCGGGAGCAGCGGCGGCGAAGCGGCTATTATCGCCGCGGGCGGGTCGCCGCTCGGCCTGGGCAGTGACATTGCCGGCAGTGTGCGCGTTCCGGCGGCCTGCACCGGCATCGTCAGCCTCAAGCCGACGCCCGGACGCATCCTGACCGACGGCCATATCCCACAGGTGCGCGGGCCAATCGCGCCTTTCAACACCGCCGGGCCGATGGCGCGCCGGGTCGAAGATCTGGCGCTGGCCTTGCGCGTGCTCTCAGAGACGCCCGTGCGTGATTATCAGACGATCTCGCTCAGTGGGCGCACCCTGATCCCGTATACGACGCCGTTCGCGCAGCGCCCGGTCATCAGCGCCGTCATGCAAGCGGCAGATGCCCTGGAGCGTGCCGGAATGCGGCGTCGCGCTGGCATCCGCTTTCCGATGTTCGAGACGCTGTTTTCGTATGCGGCGATGGTTGGCAAGTACGGCTATGGCGACGTGCGCCGGATTCTGGGCGGTGGCACGCCCTATCGGCTATGGGATGAAATCGCCGCGATCCAGCAGGGCGAGGTCCGGATTTCGCCGCAGCTGCTCTTCTTCTTCGCGCTGTCAGCGCCGAGCCTGCGCCTCGCGGAGGCGGTCGGGTTTGGCGAACGCTGGCTGGAACAGGCGCGGCGCGAATGGCTCGCGCTCATGGGCGACGACGGCGTGATCGTGGTCAACGTGCTCATGACCGGCGTGCCGTATCACGGCTGGGGCTACACAACGCCATTCCTGCCGCCGATGACGCCGCTCTACAACGCGCTCGGCCTGCCGTCAGCGGTCGTGCCGGTGGCCTGGGATGTGCATGATCTGCCGCTGGCGGTGCAGGTCGTCGCCCGTCCTGGCGAGGACGAGGTCGTGCTGGCGGTGGCTGCGGCGCTCGAGCAAGCCTTCGGCGGCTGGCAGATCGCAGCCGGGTGATCCGCGTAATCAGAGTTCGTTGACGATGCGCCGGAAGTCTTCGCCCCTGGCCGCGAAATCGGGATAGGCGTCGAAGCTGGTGCCGCCTGGCGAGAGCAGCACCACGTCGCCCGTCTGTGACAGCGTGCGCGCCTGTGCCAGCGCTGCCGTCAGATCCTCGGCGCGGGTGACGGCGTCCGGCGCGCCCATGTCGGCGGCGTAACGCTCGACGATCTCGGCGACGGCTTTTGCGCCCGGCTTGCCGAAAGCGATGATGTGCCGCGCCTTCGTCAGCGCCAGCGCCATGACTTCATCCCATGGCAGGTCTTTGTCTTTGCCGCCGAGCAGCAAAATCAGCGGCTCATCGAAGCTGCGCAGCGCCGCGACGACTCGCTCCGGTGCGGTGGCGATGCTGTCGTTGATGTAGGTGACGCCGTCGAGCACGCGCACGACCTCCAGGCGGTGGGCGACGCCGCGAAAGTCACGGATAGCTGCGCGCATCGCATCTGGTGGGCAGCCTGCCACCCCGGAGATGGCACAGGCCGCCAGGACATTGAGGATGTTGTGTGCCCCGCGCAGTTGCAGGTCGTCCCGCTCGGCGAAGATATGTACCTCGCCATCCGGGCTGGCCGCGCCCGCGAGCGCCAGCCGCGAGCCGATCAGGAACGCGCCGTCGCTGACGATTTCGCTGCCGCTGAACCAGACGACACGCCCTGGCGCGCGCTGTTCAAGCTCGCGGCTGTTGAAGTCATCACGTCCGAGCACGGCGGTATCGCCCGCGCGCTGGTGCGTGATGATGTGCGCCTTGGCCTCGATGTACGCCTCCATCGTGCCGTGGCGGTCGAGGTGATTCGGCGTGACGTTCAAGATCGCGCCCACGGTCGGGCTGACCGTCATCAGTTCGAGTTGGAAACTGCTCAACTCCATGACGACGCGGTGATCGGGCTGGATCTGCGGCAGCACGTCCAGCAGCACGTCACCGATGTTGCCGCCGACCCAGGTCGCGAAGCCCGCGCGCTTGACGATCTCGCCGGTCAGAGTGGTCGTGGTCGTCTTGCCTGCGCTGCCGGTAATGCCGAGCACGGGGGCGGGGCAGCGTTCGAGAAAGAGTTGGGCGTCGTTGGTGATGCGGATGCGGCGGCGCACGGCGTCCTGCACGGAGGGCAGTTCCAGTGGGACGCCGCCGGACACACAGAGCACTTCCACGCCGTCGAGGAAGTTCTCCGGCTGGCCGCCGAGCATGAACTCGACCCCGGGATACTCGTCCGGGTTGAGATTAAGCTGGCTGGCGCTCTTGTCGTCGCTCACGCGCACGTGCGCGCCAACGGTGGGCAGCCAGCGCGCCAGGGCCTTGCCCTGGCGGGCAAAGCCGAGGATGGCGACACGTTGATTGTGTAAGGGGTCTGTTGCCATGATGCGCTTGCGACTGATCGAATGCTTGAATGCCGAATGAACCGGCGACGATCATAGCGCCGAACGCCGGATGTCGAAAGCGACTCGGGTCTGACAATCTGGTTGTGGGAGCGACCCGCCGGGTCGCTCCCCTACGACGCCGTTCGGTCTTATCCTGTGGTTGGTGCGTTCTGCACGTAACGAGCGAGGGCGCGACGCAGGACGGCGGGTATGCGCTTGCTGCTGTCAGTCGCCAGCACCAGCGTCATGCCCATCGCAACGAGCGTATTCGTCACCAGGAAGAACAGCCCTTCTTCCAGCGGCAGCTTGTCCTTGATCAGATCGACTTTGACCGTCTTCTCCGGGTTGATCTTCCACGTGCCGGACTCAATCGCCAGCGAGTCGGACAGGCCCAGATAGAGGGTCGTCGGGATGATGCCGAGCGCAACCAGCCGCCGGTGCTGCCAGAGGATGTCGCCGCCAAAGGCCGTCTGGAACATGATCGGCAGCAGCGCCCACGAGAGTGTCAGTGAGAGATAACGCCGTGACTGCGGCCCGCGCACGAGATTCCAGACCGACGCTGCCCAGACCAGGCCGAGTGCCGCCGTCATGCCCGCGCGGATCAGGATGGGATGGCGCGACTTGCGCGTCTCTGCCGGGAGATGTTTCGCCAGCCAGACCATCCACGAGCCGGTCAGAAGCGTTTGCAGCACGAAGAAACTGTACTCCTCAATCGGCACCCAACCAAGCAGAAAGCCGGTCACGAGTTTGGGGTCGTACCACCAGACGCGGGTCGCGACCAGGTAATTATCCCAGGGCGTAGTGTAAGCAACCGCCACGCCGACATGCCCGGCAACTGCAAGTTCTGGCTTGAGGTTGCGAAATGACGGCGGCATCCGTTTGCCGCGCCGATGATCGCGCCAGCTGAGCAAGAGCAAGCCGACCAGCGGCGGGACAACGAAACGTGCAAGAAAACCGAAGTACTTCATAGTGCGATGTGATACCAGCAACCGCTGCTCATGGTGTAAAACAGTTTCGTCATCATAGCGCATGCCCACGGACAATGGCTCAATGTCTCAGCGAGTTTTCATCTCGCGCGGCGCTGGGGTGATGCGCGACTAATCTAAAACCATATAAAATCCCTTACTTTAAGACTTTGCCCGGATTTCTGGCGTTATCATAGAAAATAGCTCCATCGCGGTGAGTTGAAATGCGCACGTGACCTGTGGATATGTCAGGGAGAGTAGCCACGAATGAAGAAGATTCTGGTCGTCGAAGATGCTAGCGCGCTGCGGCGAGACATCATCGAAATGCTCGGTTACGAAGGCTTCCACGTCGAGGGCGCAGAGAACGGGCAGGAAGGCGTTGAACGCGCCCGCCATTACCGCCCGGATCTGATCATTTGTGACATCATGATGCCTGTGATGGACGGGTTCGATATGCTGCGCGAACTGCGCAAAGATCAGCATACCGCTACCATCCCGTTTATTTTCCTGACGGCACGCGCGGAACGTATGGATATGCGCCAGGGGATGGAACTGGGCGCGGATGATTACGTGACCAAGCCATTCACGGCGAGCGAATTGATCAAGACAGTTCAGACCCGCCTGGAAAAACATGCCATTGTCACCGAAAAAGCCGAGAAGAAGATGCGGGAGCTGCGTAACAACGTGCTTCTGGCACTTCCGCATGAACTGCGCACACCGCTCAACGTCATCCTGGGTTTTTCCGATCTGCTGACGCTGGACGCGGAATCGATCAAGCCGCCGCGTATTTCCGAAATCTCCGGCTACATCAATCATGCGGCGCTGCGCTTGTATCGCCTGATTGAAAACTACCTGCTTTATATGCAGTTGGAACTCGTCAGTCATGATCGGGTTCAGCAGCGAATTCTGAGAAACGGCGTCACCGCCAATCCCAGCAGCGCCATTACCGATCAGGCTTGCCATTGGGCGCTGAACCCCCACGCGCCGACTGGGGCGCGTAAAGCTGATTTGACCCTGAACATCGGCGAAAGCAAGTCCCTGGCAATTGGGGAGGAGTATTTGAATAAGATCGTCGAGGAACTGGTCGATAACGCCTGTAAATTCTCCGCTCCTGGGACGCCGATCAAAGTCGAAGGCAAACAGAACGAGAAGGGTTATACTTTCAGCGTGGCGGATCAAGGCATCGGCATGACCACGGCGCAGATCGACACTATCGATGCCTATATTCAATTCGACCGCGACAGGATGGAACAGCAGGGCACAGGGCTGGGGCTGACGATCTGTAGACTTCTGGCTGAACTGCATAACGGGACTTTCACCGTTTCCAGCGAGCCGGAAGTGGGTACGAAGGTGACGATCTTTTTGCCATACGCGCCAGAGGCATAAAATCGGGCTTGCTGGCGCGGGTGTCGTTGTGTGCCATCCGCGCTTCCGTTATAATGAGATTGACTCGCGGGCGCATCAGGAGAAATGGCAGGTGATGATGCAGCGGAAATCCCCAACGCGCGCGCTATTGCTGACGGTCGGGCTGCTGGTTGTCATCATGGCAGCTGGCTGTTTCCAGCCGGCAGGCAGTGGCAGTGAGCTGTCTCAAATCGAGCAAAGGCCGACCTTCACGCTGCCGCCGACCGCGATGCCGACCATCGCGGCCACGGATACGAGCGAACCGTTGGAGTTAGCGACAGACGTGTCTTTCCCGACGCAGGAGCCGCTCACGTTTGCGACTGCAACACCTGCCGGCATCCAACCGGAGCTTGCCCAACCGACGGCTGTGCTGTTCCCGACCCAGGTCGCGGACGCAGCCCTGCAAGAAGACAATCCCTTCGCCCTGACGGCAACCTTCATCGTCGGCCAGGCGACACTTCAGGCGGCCATTCCGCTTACCCAGACGGCTGGGGCCATCATCGGTGTCACGCCGACCCCCTTCCCTGGTCTGCCGACCGCCACCTCGAGCGGAGGAGTCGTCGTACCACCGGGGGCGGACTGTATCCATGAAGTCCAGTCGACCGATCAGAATCTGTATCGGATTTCGCTGGCGTATGGGGTGTCTGTCAACGATATTGCATCGCGCAGCGGCATCACCAACATCAACCTGATCCTGGTCGGTCAGAAACTGACCATCCCCGGCTGTGGTACCACCGGCTATCGCCCGCCGCCGACCACCGTCCCCAGCGGCAGCACCGGTGACACTGGTCAGACGGTGCCGGGCACGGGCGGGCGCACCCACATCGTTGATCAGGGCGAAACGTTGTTCGAGCTGTCGCTGCTCTACGGCGTGCGCGTCGCGGATATTGCCGCCGCCAACGGCATCACCAATATCAACTACATCCAGATCGGGCAGCAGTTGACCATTCCGTAAGGGCGAACACCGGGTGACGAACAGAGAGGACTGAGGCACAATCTCAGTCCTTTTACATTGGCGCGGACGTTGGCACTGCCAGCCCGCGATAGGGGAAAGTCACAACCACGTGAAAGAAACCATCATCAAGCAGCAGCCGATCTACAAGGGGCGGATTGTCGATCTCTCGGTCGTGGACGTACAGCTCCCGGATGGCAAAACCAGCCAGCGGGAGATCGTCAAACATCCGGGCGCGGTCGCCATCGTCGCGCTCGATGCTGACCAGCAGGTGGTGCTTGTGCGCCAGTATCGCACCGCTGCCGAACGGATTCTGCTCGAAATCCCGGCGGGCACGCTCCACCCCGGCGAAGATCCGCGCGTCTGCGCCGAGCGCGAATTGCAGGAAGAGACGGGCTTTTTCCCAGGTAAGCTCGACTCTCTGGGTGGCATTTTCGTCGCGCCGGGCTATACGACCGAGTACATCCATCTGTTCGTGGCGAACGATCTGCGCGCATCCCGGCTGGATGCAGACGACGACGAGTTCATCGAAGTCAGCCATGTGCCGCTGGCGGAGGCGCTGGCGATGATCGAGCGCGGCGAGATCTGCGACGGCAAGAGCGTGGCCGGGCTGCTGCGGGTAGCCCTGCAATATCGGGCGGGCTGATGCGATGTCTGCCATTCACATCCGGCGGCTCGACGGCGCGGACGATGTCGCGACCTGCGCGCGGATGATGGCCGCTTCCGAGCCATGGATCACACTGGGGCGAGATTATGACGCTTCGTGCCGGACGATTGCCGATCCGGTCAAAGAGGTCTACGTTGCGGTAGTGGACGATCAAATCGCCGGGTTTCTGATCCTCAACATGACCGGTGAGTTCGTCGGCTACATTCAGAGCGTCTGCGTTGCGCCGCAAGCACGCGGGCAGGGCATCGGCACGCACCTGATGACGCACGTGGAAGCGCGCATCTTTCGGGAGAAACCGAATGTCTTCATCTGCGTCTCGTCGTTCAATCCCGGCGCGCGCCGCCTGTACGAACGCCTCGGCTATGAGCTGGTCGGCGAACTGCGCGACTATGTCGTTCACGGCCATTCGGAGTTCTTGCTGCGCAAAACCATCGGGCCGCTGCATGGTTTTCAGCCTGCCCGGCAGATGGAGGGCACGGGATAGCGGCGTAAACGTGCGCGTGCTCGCCCCTTGAACGGCGTGAACAGCCCATGCTATAATCACATTACATTCGGAAGATGATGTGTACGCCTCCCGGCGTATTTTTTGTGGAAGGACAGGCTCGTGCACGAATTGGTAAAATCTTTGCAGGTGGAAGCACCGGCACATCCTGAGTTTGGATCGGGTGATATCGTCAAGGTTCACATCAAGGTTGTCGAAGGCGACCGTGAGCGCATCCAGATTTTCCAGGGCATGGTCATCCGTCTGCGCGGCGGCAATAACGATAAGACGTTCACGGTGCGCCGCATCGCCTCGCATGGCATCGGTGTTGAGCGCACATTCCTCTACAACAGCCCACGGGTTGAGAAGATCGAAGTGACGCGCCGCGCCAAGGTGCGCCGTGCGCAACTGCTCTACATGCGCAATCTGCGTGGTAAGGCTGCACGCCTCAAAGAGAAACGGTCATGAAACCACTCATCGGCATCACGTCGGGTTCCTGGATCAACCCGGAGACGGGCTGGTCGTATAACCGGATTTATACCCCCATCGTCCTATCGGTCGAGCGGGCAGGCGGGGTGCCGATTGCTATTCCTACAGGCCTGGACGAGGAGACACTGCGGGCGCTGTACGCGCGCCTGGATGGTGTGCTGCTGCCGGGCGGTGGCGATGTCGATCCGAAGTATTACGGAGCGACGCCGCATCCCAAATTGGGCAAGCTCGACCCGGCACGGGACGAGCTTGAACTGATGCTGGTGCGCTGGGCGGTGCAGGATAATGTGCCGCTTTTTGGTATCTGCCGGGGACATCAGGTGCTCAACGTAGCGTTGGGTGGCTCGCTGGTTCAGGATATCCCGACCGAGCGACCCAGCACCGTGCCGCACGACCAGCCGGACGAACTGCCACGCAGCCGGCGTATTCACAACGTCGATTTGAACGACGCCAGCCGCCTTGGCCGCGCGATCGGCGATCAGCATCCCCAGGTCAACAGCCTGCATCATCAGGCCGTGGCGAATCTTGGATCAGGTGTGCGCGTGACGGCCTACTCACCCGACGGCGTCATCGAAGGTCTGGAGCTCCACGAACTGGACTTCGCCCTGAGCGTGCAGTGGCATCCGGAAGATCTCGCCGGAGAAGACGAGGCGATGCTGCGCCTGTTCGGTGCGTTCGTCGAAGCGGCCAAGAATCGCACCCGCTGATCCGTATCCTCATGCAAGCGGACAAATCAAAGCCCATGGACACAACGAGACTGCACGTGTGTCCTTGTTTGCGTGGAGGCGGCGATGCCTGAGACGATCCCGGCGCAGGCGATGATCGGCGTGCTCGACTCCGGTGTCGGTGGTCTGTCCGTCCTGCGCGAGATTCACGATCAACTGCCGGGCTACCCCACGATCTACTATGCCGATCAGGCGCATCTGCCCTATGGGCCGCGCCCACAGGCGGAGATCCGCCGGTTCGTCGAGCAGATAGCCGATTTCCTGATCGCGCAGGGCGTGACCGTCGTCGTGATCGCCTGCCATGCGGCCAGCGCCGCCGGGCTGCATTACCTGCGCGCGCGCCACCCAGACATCCCCATTGTCGGCATCGAACCGGCGGTCAAACCGGCTGCCGAACGCACGCAGACCGGCGTCATCGGGGTATTGACCACTCAAGCGACGGCGGACGGCAGCCTCTACCGGCGGGTGATCGAGCGCTTCGCCACGAACACACGTGTGATCACACAGGTGTCACCGGCGCTGGTGACGCTGGCGGAAGCGGGCGCGCCGCAGACACCGGAGAGCCGGGCGCTTGTCGCGGGGGAGGTTGAGCCGCTGCTCGCTGCCGGTGCCGATCAGATCGTTCTCGCATGTACGCATTTTCCCTTCGTTGCCCCGCTGATCCGTGACGTGGTTGACGGGCGCGCCGCGCTGGTTGATCCTTCGACGGCGGTCGCGCGGCAGGTTGGGCGGGTGCTCGCTGTGCGCGGCGATGGCGCGTTGACCGCTACACATCCGGCGCATCGCTATTGCACGAGCGGCGACCCGGCGGCATTTTCGGCGACGATTGCGCGTTTGTGTGGCGTGCGTGTGACGGCGGAACAGTGCCGCCTCGATCAAACGACTGCCTGAACGTTCATCTTCAGTTGAGCTTTTCCGGCGCATCGGCGATAATCGCTGCCTGTTATCTTGTCTCGTGCCGGAGTCTGTTTCATGCCCACGATTGTGACGCTCACCCCGAACACAACGCTCGATCACACCGTCATCATTCCGAGTTTCGTCCATCTCAAGACGATCCGCTCGACCGGCTCGTTTTTCAGCATGGGCGGCAAGCCAACCGACGCCTCGTTTATCCTGGGCACGCTCGGCATTCCCAGCCTGGCGCTCGGCTGCGCGGCGGGAGCGATTGGCCGCAAGGTTGAAGATCTGCTGCATGAACGCGGCGTGACGACCGATTTCATCGAGGTCAACGGCGAAACGCGCATCAACACGATCATCGTGTGTGAAGATGTGATCGGCCAGACGACGCTGACGGTCAATACGCTGGACGTGCTGCCGGAGCACGTCGAGGCGCTCAAGCGGCGCTACGCCGAGGCGCTGGAGGATGCGAGTGTCGTCGTCATGGGCGGGACGCTGCCGCGCGGCGTGACCCCGGAGTTCTACGCGGAGTGCATCGAAATGGCGCGGGCGCGGCATGTGCCCACAGTCTACGATGCCGCCGAACCTAACCTGAGCATTGGACTGGCTGCGTGCCCCACCTATATCAAGCCGAATGAAGCCGAACTCGGCCAACTGATGGGCCAGACGATCGAGTCGTTCGAAGAGGCTTTCGCCGCAGGCCGGCAGATCCTGGAGCAGTATGGGACTGCGCCGATCATCACCTTGGGGCCGCAGGGCGCGCTGGCCGTGCTGCCTGACCGCGCCTATCGCATCCCGCCGCTGCCGGTCGAGGTGGTGAGCGCGGGCGGCGCGGGTGATGCCGTGCTGGCGGGCATCACCGCCAGCCTACACCGCGGCCAGCCCATCGAAGACGGACTGCGCCTGGGATTCGCGGCGGCGGCAGCGACCTGTCTGCTGCCGGGCACGGCGGACGTGCGCGCGGCAGATGTGGAGCGCTTGCTGCCGCAGGTGGCGCTGATTCCGTATCCTGGCTGATGGCACAAAAATCGCGATTGCAAATAAGGAACATGACCGCCAGGGGCTAGAAGCCACCTGGCTAACCGTACAGGCGGGAAGCCTGCTGGGCGCAGGCTCTGACCTGCCTCGTCAATATTTGAGTGCGCGGCTGACAGCCTGACGCGAAACGTAGGGGCATGGCGTCACCATGCCCGGAGCTTGCCCACCACATAGATGCGCACACAAAAATCGCGATTGCAAATACAGAACAAAAGTGCTACACTAGCGAGACCACAGGTGGCTGCGCTGGCGCAGTGACTGGTTTTTCGATTACACTGAGATGTGACATCTCGGCAGTTCAGCAAAGGATGACAGCGGTGGCTCCCCGTAAATCCTCGAAAAATGCAACTACGAACGATTCGCAGGAAAACCTGCCTCTCGAAGAAGGGCGCATGAAGGCGCTCGAATCGACGCTGACCGACCTGACCAAGCGCTTTGGTGAAGGCACGGTCATGCGGCTGGGCGATGCGCAGCATCTGGTGGTGGAGGTCATCCCCAGCGGATCGCTGACGGTCGATATTGCCAGCGGCGTTGGCGGCATCCCGCGTGGCCGCGTGACCGAAATCTACGGGCCGGAAAGTTCCGGTAAGACGACGATTTGTTTGCACGTGATCGCCGAGGCGCAGAAGCGCGGCGGCGTGGCGGCGTTTGTGGACATGGAACACGCGCTCGACCCGACATATGCGGCGCGCATCGGCGTGGATATTCAGTCGCTGTACGTGGCCCAGCCGGACACTGCCGAGCAAGCTCTGGAGATCACCGAGGCGTTCGTGCGCTCCGGCGCGCTCGACGTGGTGGTGCTGGACAGCGTGGCGGCGCTGGTGCCGCGCGTGGAAATCGAAGGCGAGATGGGCGAGAGCCACGTCGGTATCCAGGCGCGGTTGATGAGCCAGGCGCTGCGTAAGCTGGCGGGCGCGATCAAGTCGTCCAACGTGTCGGTGCTGTTCACGAATCAGTTGCGCGAAAAGATCGGCGTGATGTACGGCTGCTTCCATTACGACACGCGTGTGGCGCTGGCAGATGGCCGTACCGAGAAGATCGGCAAGATCGTCAACCAGAAGCTGGACGTTGAAGTTCTGTCTTACAACACGAAAACCGGTGAATTTGAGCCGCGCCGCATTGTCAATCACTACAACAACGGCAAAGCTGAAGCCTTCCTGCAATTCAAGGTCGCGTCGAACCATGGCAACGGCAAGCGCAGTTTTGCCTGTACGCCGAACCATCTCCTGCTCACCGAGAGTGGCTACGAACACGCAGGCGACCTTGAGGTCGGCGACAACCTGATGACCAAGGTGCCCTTCTATTTGACACCGCTGCATGAGCAGGTCATCCTGGGATCGCTGCTCGGCGATGGTCACATCGGGCGGATCAAGCCGTACAACGCGCAGTTTCGTGTGACCCATGGCGCGCAGCAGACCGATTACTGTCTGTGGAAGCAGTCGCTGTTCGAAGGGCTGGTTGGCTACCGGGGCACGAACGTGCGCGGCGGTCACGCCTTTGACACCATCCCGATGTACGAGATGCGTCAATATGCCGATGTCGTCTATCGTGACAATGGCAAAGGCGGCAAGAAGCTCACCCGCGAGCTGCTGGAGCGCCTGACGCCGTTGGCGGTGGCAATCTGGTACATGGACGACGGGACGTTCGACAACAACCGCCGGTATCGCGCCGAGATTGCGGCGAATTCGTTCTCGTATGAGGATCGCCAGCTTCTGGTCGATTGGCTGGCCGAACAGGGAATCGAAGCCAAGAACCATGCCAACGGACGCATCAGCTTCGGCAATAAAGAAGCGGTGCAGAAGTTCCACGCCTGGATCGCGCGTTACGTGCATCCGTCGATGCAGCATAAGCTGATGGCCGAATTCCGCGGCCAATTCAGAGCCATCGAGGCTGATCCCTGCGAGCGCCTGGTCGCCGTCCCGATGCCGATCCTCGATATTTACACGAAACCGAGAACACGGAGCATGAATCGCTTCGACCTCGAAATCGAAGGCAATCACAGCTACATCGTCGATGGCGTGGTTGTCCACAACTCACCAGAGACCACCAGCGGCGGGCGCGCGCTCAAGTTCTACGCGAGTATGCGTCTGGACGTGCGCAAGCTGGAGTCGCTGAAGGCCTCCGGCGGCGAGGTCATCGGCACCCGGACGCGCGTGCGCGTGACCAAGAACAAGGTTGCGCCGCCATTTCGCGAAGCCGAGTTCGAGATCATGTTTGTTGAGGGCGGCATCAGCAAGACGGGCGAAATCCTCGATCTGGCGACTGAACTCAACCTGATCGAAAAGCGTGGTGCCTTCTACCGCTACAACGATGGTTTGCTCGGCCAGGGACGTGAGAACGCCAAGGCCTTCCTGAACGAGAATCCGGCTATCCGCGACGAACTTGAAGATGCCGTGCGGGCACACTACGGCCTGCCCGCGCTAAAGCCGCGCGGGTAAGCATTCGGCCAGCATTAATTTAGAAGTGCACCGGGGTGGCAGCATGAGCCGCCCCGGCGATTTTTGACGCGGATAATCCCCACCTCTGAACCTACACTGCACTCCTCACAAGCGGCAATTGACAGGCTATCGACACATACGGATCGCCGTGCGACCGCAGCCGCCCAGGGAACGACGGTTGGATCATCTTGACAAGATCAGCGATCTGCTGAATGAT
Organism: Anaerolineae bacterium; assembly: GCA_023382675.1. GTDB lineage: Bacteria > Chloroflexota > Anaerolineae > Aggregatilineales > Phototrophicaceae > Flexifilum. The sequence goes on along the minus strand of JAHDWN010000002.1, from coordinate 60,562 downwards.
GATCTGGTTGATACAACGTGAACCGTGTTTGACCCCACCATGTCGCGCAAACGTCGGCCACAAACGCTTTCTGATGCAAGGACTCTTCAATGGAAGAATTTCTCCGTACTGTCGGGTATATCGGTATCTTCGGCATCATCTTTGCTGAGTCCGGGCTGCTGATCGGCTTCTTTCTGCCTGGCGACAGCCTGTTATTCACCGCTGGTTTTCTCGCCTCGCTGGATAACCCACCGTTTTCGCTGCCCGTGCTGCTGATCGGCTGCGCCATCGCTGCGATTACTGGTGACAGCGTTGGCTATGCTTTTGGGCGGCGTGTCGGCCGGAAGCTGTTCCAGCGCGAGAACTCGTTCTTATTCAACAAGGCCAATCTGCTGCGCGCCGAAGCCTTTTATGAGAAGCATGGCGGCAAGGCCATCGTGCTGGCGCGTTTCATGCCGATTGTGCGCACGTTCGCGCCCATCGTCGCCGGCATCGGCACGATGGAGTATCGGCGTTTTGTCTCCTACAACATTGTCGGTGGCTTGTTGTGGGCTGTGGGCGTGACCACTGCCGGCTATCTGCTCGGCAACGTCATCCCCGACGTGGACAAGTACCTGCTGCCGATCATTATCGTCATCATTCTGGTCTCGGTCGCGCCGAGCGCCTACCACGTGCTCAAAGAGAAGGAAACGCGCGACGCGTTACTGGCACATGCCCGCCGCTTGCTTGGGCTATCCGCCGCGCGCTAATCCAGATCCTCATATTTCTCGAACCAATCGAGTGCCACGTCCGGGGCGGCAATGCGGTCGTACCAGGGCGTGGCATTTTGCGCGCAGATCGACGCCAGCCGCCGGATGCGCTCACGCGCCGTCGTCGCCACGAAAGCGTCGCGCGCCTCGCCTTGGAGCGTGACCGCCTCGTTCCAGATCGCGCGCCCGACGATGACGCCGCTCGCGCCCGCCTGACAGGCGATCTGCGCTTGCAGGGCGAACGTCTCGAAATCGACGCCCGCGCTCAGCAGCGCCCACGGCACTGCGCCACACGCCTCCGTCACCGCTGCACAGGCGCTGCGCCATGCGCTCTCGTCGCGGCTCTGCGCCGGATCGACCGGGAACTGGAGCTTGAGCACGTCTGCGCCCATGGCGGCGAATTCCCGCGCCATCTCGACCGTGATCTGCAACAGCTCCGCGTTGGTCAGTGACCGCGCCGAATCGAGCGAATAGGCAATCGGCTCCAGGAAAAATGGGATATCCCAGCGCGCACACGACTCGACGATCTTGCGCACGCCATCCCGCTTCTCATCCACGTTGTCTGCCTCCGGGTGATAGGGCAGCAGCAGTTTGACGCCATCGCCGCCGATGCGCTTGATCTTGCCGACCGACCAACCCGGAATCCACTGGACAGTGCGCTGGCTCGGATGCTTCTCGTAATCGGTGACTTCGACCGGGCCGATCAGGCCGGTGTGGCCGGAGATGGCGCGCGCGGCAATGCCGGCGCCGATGCCATAGGCCGGGTCGGTCAGGACGGCGGACGTTTCCGTCGCGAGTATGGCCGTGACGCGCGTCTTGAACGCGGAGAAGCCCGCGCCATCCAGCGGCTGCGGTGCAGCGCGGTTGAGCGCTTCGAGAAGGTTGGCACGGTGATCGATGGCGAGGATGACGAAATGCCCCGCCTCGGTGCTGCACCGGCTGAGATGGCGGTATTTGCCGATCATGTCTGTTATTACCTTTGGCCTTCCGAGGGCAAGTCACCGGCTTGCCCCTACCAATTGGGTCAAATTCGCCTGTTCCAACGAAAGTTAAAACTGGCGGCTCCAGTCGCGCGGCCACCGTTCGACCACGACCTTGGTCTGCGTGTAGAACTCGACGCCGTGCCGCCCCTGGCCGTGCAGGTCGCCGAAGAAGCTGTCGTTCCAGCCGCTGAAGGGGAAGAACGCCATCGGCGCGGCCACGCCGATGTTGATGCCAACGTTGCCTGCGTCGGCCTCGTTGCGGAACTGGCGCGCTGCCGCCCCGCTGGCGGTGAAGATGCAGGCCATGTTGCCATAGACGCGGTCATTGACGAGCGCAAGCGCGTCCTCAATGGTGTGCGCATGCATCAGGCTGAGCACCGGCCCGAAGATCTCGGTGTTGGCGATGTCGCTCTTGGGATCGACGTTATCGAGCACCGTCGGGAACAGGAAGTAGCCGTCCTCGTAGCCGGAGACGTGCTTGCCGCGCCCATCGACCAGGACGCTGGCCGCGCCGCTCTGCTCACCCTTGGCGATGATGCCTTCGATGCGTGACCTGCTATCGGCTGTGATAACCGGCCCCATCTGCACGCCTTCATCCAGGCCGTAGCCGACGACACGCCCGGCAGCGGCGTCGGCGATCTGCTCGGTGAAGGTGCGGCGCGCATCGCCGACCGTGATCGCCACGGACGCCGCGAGACAGCGCTGTCCCGCACAGCCGAACGCTGAATCGGCCATGATGCGCGTTGTCATATCCATGTCAGCGTCGGGCATGATCACGACCGGGTTCTTCGCGCCACCCTGGCACTGCGCGCGCTTGCCGTTGGCGGTGGCGCGGCTGTAGATGTACTTCGCGACCGGCGTCGAGCCGACGAAGCTGATCGAGCGCACGAGTGGATGATCAAGCAGGGCATCGACCGTCTCTTTGCTGCCGTTGACGAGCTGGATCACACCCTTGGGGAAGCCCGCCCGCTCGATCATCTCGAAGAGCTTGACACTAGTCATCGGCACCTTCTCGCTCGGCTTGAGGATGAAGGCGTTGCCACAGGCGACGGCGTAGGGCAGGAACCAGAGCGGGATCATGCCGGGGAAGTTGAACGGCGTGATCGCGGCGGCGACGCCGAGCGGCTGGCGGAACATGTGCTCGTCGATGCCGCTGGCAATGTCTTCGTTGTTATAGCCCTGCATCAGCGACGGAATGCCGCAGGCGACCTCGATGTTTTCGATGCCACGGCGCATTTCGGCGACGCTCTCGGCGTAGGTCTTGCCGCATTCATTGGTGATCGTCCGGCCAAGTTCGTCCAGGTGCTCTTCAAGCAGGATCTTGAGCTTGAACAGCGGCTGGATGCGCTCGCCGACCGGCACGCGCCGCCATTCGAGGAAGGCAGCGTGTCCGGCCTCGGCTGCCTGGGCGACGACCGCCTGCGGCGTCATCACCACCTCGCCGATGACATTTCCAAACGCGGGGTTGTAGACCGACAGTTGATCCGCCGCGCGCGCGTCCGTCCACTGCCCGTCGATAAAATCCAGAATCTTCGTGACCATTGTGCTTCTCCTGTGCCCGTGGGCCTGGTTTCAGATCTCGGACAATTTCACCGGGCGATTTTCCTTCAGGGAACGCAGCGCCGCCAGCGCGATCACGACTGGCGCGCGGCCATCCGCACCTGTCACCGGCGGCGGGGTGTCGTCTTGCAGACAGCGCGCGAAGGCGGTCAGCTCCGCCTGATACGACGGCGTGTAGCGCTCGATGAAGAAGTTGAGCGGCAGCCCGCGCCGCACGTTGTCCGCCGTGCTCAGCGTGACCGCGTCCGCGTACCAGTTGCCGCTGGAAGCGCTGCCGCCGCTGCCGAACACCTCGACACGTTGATCGTAGCCGTAGACGGCCTGGCGGCTGTTGTCGATGGTGCCAATCGCGCCGTTGGTGAACCTGAGCGTGATCACGGCGGTGTCGATGTCGCCCGCCGCGCCGATGGCCGGATCGACCATGACGCCGCCCGCCGCGTAGACCTCGGTCACGTCACCGAGGAGGAAGCGCGCCATATCGAAGTCGTGAATCGTCATGTCGAAGAACAGCCCGCCGGAGACTTTGATATACGAAACGGGCGGCGGCGACGGATCGCGGCTGATGATGTGCAGCAGGTGCGGCGTGCCGATCTCACCCCGCTCAATCGCCTGCTTGATGCGCTGGTGATTGGGGTCGAAGCGGCGGTTGAAGCCGATCATGAGTTTGACGCCCGCGCGCTCGACGGCGGCCAGCGCCTCATCAATCGCCTTGAGATCGGCGGAAATCGGCTTCTCGCAGAAGATATGCTTGCCCGCCTGCGCTGCCTGCACGATGAAGGGGGCGTGCGTGTCGGTGGCGGAGGCGATGACGACCGCCTGAATGCTGTCGTCGGCGAGCAGGGCTTCGAAGCTCGGCGCGACCTTGGGCACGCCGACCTCGGCGGCGACCGCCTGGGCTGCCGCCGTGTTCACGTCGGTGACGGCGACCAGCGCCACGTCCGGCACGCGCTGCACCAGGGTTTGTGCGTGCAGCTTGCCAATGCGTCCCGTGCCTACCATCCCGATTCGGATTCTGTCAGACATGGTTTTTTCCTATGTTGTGTGCAAAAGCAAATTAGCGGATTAGCGAATTGGCGAATTAGCTTTTGATCCCGCGTGGGTATGGTGCGCGGGAAACAATCTATTGAGAACGGGCGGACGGGGCCGTGGGTACGGGCGGGATATATCCCGCCCGTACGCCTTCGCTAAGATGCGTAGGGACGCCATTGATGGCATCCGTCCCTGCAATCCATCCGTCTGCCCATTGCTCATCCACGAACCCGCTCTATTGCCAATCTGCTAATCTACTAATCCGCTAATTCGCTCTTCTCAATCCAATCCAATGCTGCGCAGATAATCGCGATTTTGCTGCGAGAAGCGCTTGGGCGCGTCCAGGTCGCTGACGAGGATGTCCTGCTCCACAATCGCCCAACCATCGTAGCCGAGCGCTTCCATCTCGCGGATCACGCCGGGAAAATCGACTTCGCCTTCGCCGAGCGGGCAGAAGACGCCGTCAGCGACCGCTTCCATATAGCTCTTGCCTGCCGCGCGCGCCTTTTGCGCGATGCTCGCGCTGCAATCTTTGAGATGCAGATAGCGCATGCGCTCGCCGAATTCCTTGATAGCCGCGACGGCATCGCCACCGGCATAGTGCCAGTGACCGGTGTCCAGGCACAGGCCGACCAACTCCGGATCGACGCGATCCATCAGGGCGCGGGTCTCGTCCGGCGTTTCGACGTAACCGGCGCAGTGATGATGAAAGACCAGCTTCAAGCCAACCTCGTCGAAGACCCGCCGCGCGACCAGGTTGACGCCGCGCGCGAAGACATCCCATTCTGCGCCGGAGAGGGCGCTGCCTGTGCGCCGCCCGGCCTGCTTCGTCAGCCAGTCGACCGAGCCGTTATCGTCGGCCAGCACGATGTAATTCGCCTTCAACGCCGCCAGCAGCCGCCCGACGGTGAGCGCGGCCTGGACCCCCGCCTCATGTGCCGACGCATCGACCAGCTTGACCGGCACGAAAGCGGAGAGCATTTTCAGGCCGCGTTTGTCCAACTCAGCGCGAAGCACGTCAGGGTCGGTCGGTAGGTAGCCATATGGGCCAAGCTCAGTCCCGGTGTAGCCCGTCTCGGCAATCTCATCGAGCACGCGCGTGTAGGGATACTTGGGTTCGACATTCTTGAATTCATAAATGCCCCAGGAAACGGGCGCAGACGCAACACGTATGGTCATGGTCAATCCTTCATGCGATAGGCTGCGGTATTTGCCGCAGACGGCTATAAGTAATGACGCTCGCGTTTCTTCGCCGCTTCGTAGTCCTTGCGTGCGCGCTGCACCTCCGGGTTCTCGCTTGTCTCCGCCACGCTGACATCCCACCACGACTCGTAGCCGCCGACGCGCTGGCTGCGGTCGGTTTCGGTGACGATGCACACCGGACGGTCGGTGATCTTGCGCGCTTCTTCCAGCGCGCGGGCGAACTCGGCGCGATTGCTGGCGCGGAGGGTGTGCGCGCCCATGCCCTCGCACAGCTTGGCGAAATCGAGCGGCAGCGTCTCGCCGTCGAGTGCCTCGCTCTCGGTGCGATAGCGATATTTCGTGCCGAAGCCGTCGCTGCCGATGCTCTTGCTCAGGCCGCCGATGCTGGCGAAGCCGTGGTTATCGAGCACGATAATCGTCACTTTGAGCTGTTCCTGCACCATCGTCACGATCTCGCTGCTCATCATCAGGAACGAGCCGTCGCCGACCATAACGTAAACCTCGCGCGCCGGGTCGGCCAGTTTGACGCCCATGCCGCCCGCGATCTCGTAGCCCATGGTCGAATAGCCGTACTCCAGGTGATAGCCGCGCGGGTCGCGCGTGCGCCAGAGCTTGTGCAGGTCGCCCGGCAGGCTGCCTGCCGCGCACAGGACGACATCCTGCGGGCGGCTGAAGGTGTTGATCATGCCGACGACTTCGCCCTGGCTGAGCAGCGGCTCGTTCTCCAGGTGATAGATGCGCTCGACTTCGGCGTCCCATTCGGCGTTCAACTGGCGCGTGCGTGCCTGGAGTGCCGCCGACGTTTGATAGTCACCCAGGGCTGCGCTCAGCTCTTCGAGCGTGACGCGCGCATCACCCACGAGCGGGATTGCACTGCGCTTGTAGGCGTCGAACTCGAAGACATTGACGTTGACGAAGCGCACGTTCGGGTTCTGGAACGCCGTGTTCGACGCACTGGTGAAATCGCTGTAGCGTGTGCCGACGCCAATGACGAGATCGGCATCACGAGCGATGATGTTCGCGCCCAGCGTGCCGGTCGCGCCAATCGCGCCCAGGTTGAGTTTGTGATCGTAAGGCAGCGAGCCTTTGCCCGCCTGCGTCTCGCCAACCGGGATGCCGTGCTTTTCGGCAAACAGGCGCAGCGCGGCGTGAGCCTCGCTGTAATGGACGCCGCCGCCAGCGACGATGATCGGCGTGCGGGCGCTGCGGATCGCCTCGACCGCGCGCTGGAGGGCGCTCAGATCCGGGCGATTGCGCGGGATGTGCCAGACACGCTTTTCGAACATCGCCGCCGGGTAATCATAGGCGTAGGTCTGCACGTCCTGTGGCAGCGCCAGCGTCACCGCGCCGGTATCCGCGGGCGAGGTCAGCACGCGCATGGCTTCCGGCAGGGCGCTGATCAACTGCTCTGGGCGGTACATGCGATCCCAGTAGCGCGAGACCGGCTTGAAGCAGTCATTGACGCCGATGTCCTGCGTATGCTCGTTTTCGAGCTGCTGCAAGACCGGCGCTTGAATGCGCTCGGCGAAGATATCGCCGGGCAGCAGCAGCACCGGGATGCGGTTGACCGTCGCTGTTGCCGCGCCGGTGATCATGTTGGTCGCACCTGGGCCGATGGATGAGGTACAGGCGAAGGTTTGCAGGCGATTCTTGTGCTTGGCATAGGCGATGGCGGTATGCACCTGTGCCTGCTCATTGCGCGACTGGTAGTAGCGGATCTTGTCCGCGTACTGTTGGAGCGCCTGGCCGACCCCGGCGACATTGCCGTGCCCGAAGATGCCCCACACCCCGGCGAAGAACTTGTGCTCGACGCCATCACGCTCGACGTACTGGTTCGACAGATACAGGATCAGGGCTTGCGCCATCGTCAAACGCTGCGTTTCTTGCATGGCTGATCTCTTTCGCTAGAGCCTGCCGGCACACCTGGCGACAGGCCGCTTCAAGAATTGCATCCGATCTTTTTGTCCTGATTGAGGTGAGGCCATGACTTAGAATTCGCCGTCGCTGACCCTCATCCCCCGGCCCTTCTCCCTCAGGGCGAAGGGAGCGAGAAAGGCTCCTGTAAGTCCCTGTCCATGAGGGAGAGGGATTTAGGGTGAGGGCAAAAAGGCGACAGAGAATCACCGCAATTTATGACCACCTCATGTCTAATTCTTCTCCATGGCGTGGCTGACGATGGGCAGGCGCGGGTCTTGCTCCGTCCACGTGTCCTTGATCCAGGTGAACTGCGGATCGTCCACGTTGGCGAGCGACTGCGCCGACCCGGCCAGGAAATTCAGATAGTAGGTCGTGTAGCCGTGCGCGCTGACAACCGGGTGATAGCCTTCCGGCACGAGCACCGCGTCGTGATTCTGCGCGCGCATCAGCGCGTCGATGCGCCCGTCGAGGGTGTAGACGCGCTGGTAGGCATAGCCATCCGGCTTGTCGATTTTGTAGAAATAGATTTCTTCCAGGTCGGCTTCGAGCACGGTGCCATCTTCCGCGACGCGGTGGACATCGTGCTTATGCGGCGGGTAGCTTGACCAGTTGCCCGACGGCGTGTAGACCTCGACGCAGACGATGCGATGGCAGTCGAATCCCGGCGGGACGATGCCGTTGATCTGGCGGGTGGCATTGCCGCCGCCGCGAATCTCGATCTGGCTGTCGGCGGGGGTGATCAGGCGGGCAGGGTGATCCTCATCAGTCGGCACCCAGCACGACGCGACCTCCAAATCGTCGGTCAGCGCTTCAATCTCGAAGTCGGTGCGGCGCGGCAGATAAACCGCGTAGGGCATCCCGCTGAAGACATCCGGGCGGCGTCCGATGTTGAGATACTCGCCCTTGCTGGTGCGGAAGTTGCAGTGCCCGCCGAGAATGACCGACACGTGCTCGTGTTCGCCGGTGCTGCCGCTGTAGGGTTCGCGCGCATTCAGGCGAATCGCCGCCATGTTCAGATATTCCCAACCGGCATCGACCGGGCGGACACGGGCAAACACACCTGGCTGGCCGGTGTCTCTCGATTTCACCAACAGGTTTTCGGAAGTGTATTGCATAAGGCTCACCTCTTTTTTAATGCGCCGGGCGGTGCAGCAGCCACTGCCGGCTGTCGGATAAGTATGTCTCCAGCGTTTCACGCCAGCCCGCGCCCTTGTCCGGCGTGAACGGGTTAGGGCCGGGCGCGGAGCATTCAAGGATGATCGGGGCAGCGTAGCCGATCTCGTCGAGCGCGCGCAGTTGGGCCGCGAAATCCGTGTGCCCGCAGCCGATTCCGGCGCGGTTCGAATCGCCGACGTGATACAGCCACAGCTTGTCGCCCGCGGCCTTGAGCGCCGCCGCCGGGTTGGCTTCTTCGATGTTCATGTGATAGGCGTCGAGCAGCACGCCGACGTTATCCAGCCCGGTGCGCACGACCAGGTCGAGCGCCTGCGCATGGTTGTTGATCTGGTGGCTTTCGTAGCGATTCAGCACCTCGAAGACGACGCGCAGACCGGCTTCGCCCGCGCGCTTGCTGATGGTCTGCACAGAGTCGAGCAGCAGCCAGTCCTCCTCGGATTGAGTCGTGACCGGCGCGATGCGCCCGACCAGCCCGTGGCACGACATGAGCGGCTTGCCCAGGGCGACGGCGAACTCGATCAGCCGGTAGTAGTAGTCGATGCCAGCCTGCCGGGTCGCCGCGTCCGGGTGCGCGATGTCCACGTTGGCGGGCGTGAGCGAAAAGACCGCCAGCCCGTGGTCGCCGAGGATTTGTGCGGCTTCGGTCGCCGTGTAGAGATCGAGATCGCCCAGCAGTTCGACGCCGTCATAGCCCAGGCGCGCCAGCGCCGCCGCCGTTGTCGCCAGCGGTTGCGCCCCGAATGTCCACGTACACACGCCAAGCTGTCTATTTGTGGTCATCTCAAAATACCGCCCGTGTTAGTTTGCTGCCCCCGACACAATCATTTCCGAGAACTATCGCCGGACGTTGAAGCGCACTAAAGGCGCTATTTTCCAGCCCGGCGAACCCCAGAACCTAGAACTCGGAACCCAGAACCGCAATCCTCGCACCGTGAACCCAGAACTGAGAACCGAGCACTGAGCACCCTCATCACTCATTACTCATCACTGTTTATCCATCCAACCCGCCGCGCGTGCTCACAAAATCCTCAACCTCGGCCATCGTCGGCATAAAATTGGCACAGCCGTGCTTGGTCACGACGATCGCGCCGCAGGCATTGCCCAGCCGTGCCGCCTTGCGCCAGCCCCAATCGTGAACGTAACCGTAGAGGAAGCCGCCGCCGAAGGCATCGCCCGCGCCGAGGATGTTGTAGACCTCGACCGGGTAGCCCGGCGCTTCGATAACCTCGCCCGTCTTCAGGTAGATGCGCGAGCCGCGCGAGCCGGTCTTGAGCACGATCGCTTCTGGCCCCATGCGCAGCATCGTGCGGATGGCTGCTTCCGTATCGCCGTGGACGTGCGTATCCGAGATCTGTGAGTGCGTCAGCGACATCTGCGTCGGGTCGGTCAGCATGGCGGCGTTGATCTCGTCCTCGGTGCCGATGACGATGTCGGCCAGCCGCAGCGTTGCCCGGATCTGCACGCCGAACGCGCGCACGTCATGCCATTGGTCGGGGCGGAAGTCCACGTCGAGCACGACCTTGACCCCGTTCGCACGCGCCATCTCCGCCGCAAACTGCGTCGCGCTGCGGCTCGGCTCCAGGCTGAGATTCGTCCCGGCGAACTGCAACACGCGTGAGCGCGCGACCGGCGCGGCCAGTACATCGTCGATGGTGAGCGCGATGTCGGCGCAGTTTTCGCGGTAATAGACGAGCGGAAACTTGTCCGGCGGCTCGATGCCGAGGATGACCGCCGACGTGCGCCGCCCCGGCTTGCGCGGGATGTAGCGCGTTTCGATGCCCTCGTTATTCAGGAAATGGAGGATGAAATCGCCGACCGGGTCTTGACCGACCGCGGTCAGCAGGGCGGTCTTGAGGCCGAGCCGTCGCGCGCTGACGCTGATGTTCAGCGGCGAACCGCCAACGTAGGCGGCGAAGCTCGTGATCTGTGGAAACGGCGCGCCGACATCGTTCGAATACAGGTCGATGCCACTGCGTCCCATGTTGAGTACGTCGAATTCCTGCATCTTCTCCCCCTGTCAATCGCCCGCCAGGGCTGCCGGTAACGCGACATTTCCCAGCTCAGCCGACAACGATGCCGCCGCGTGCTTGACCTGCTGCGCCAGACCCTCGATGCGATCATCGGTCACACGCACGGTCGGGCCGGAGATGCCGATGCTGGCAATCACGTTGCCCATGGCATCGTAAACCGGCGCGGCCAGGCAGCGCACGCCCGGCTCATGCTCCTCGTCATCCAGGGCATAGCCTTGCTGGCAGATTCTGGCGAGGTGCGCCTTTAGCTCGCTTGAATTGGTGATCGTGCGCGGGGTCTTCGCTTCCAGAACTGCGGGCAGCGGCAGATGTGAAAAGGCCAGGAGGCTCTTGCCAACAGCGGTGCAGTGGAGCGGAAGCCGCCGCCCGATGCCACCGACGACGCGCAGCGACGCCTCCGCCTCGACATCGTCGATCATGAGCGCTTTGCCCTCGGAATAGACCGCCGTATGCGAACATTCACCGGTCGCGCGCACCAACTGGTAAAGATAGGGCTTGGCTTTCTCGCGCACTGGCATCCGGTTGAGCAGTTGCCAACTGATCTGGTACATGCGCCTGCCGAGCACATAACGCCGAGAGCCGCGCTCTGGCTGAAGATAGTCGTGCTGAACCAGGGTCTTGACCAGGCGCGACGCGCTGCTCTTGTCGATTTCCAGCTTCTGCGCCACCTCGGTGATGCTGACGCTGCGCTCCGCCGTCGCCACCCAGTCGAGAATGATCAACCCGCGAGAAAGGGACTGAATTCCGCTCATGGGGTCAATTCTTGCGTAAAGTTGCATAATACACAACAATTCTTACGAAAAACGCCCGTTTGGGGCTATTTGTTGACATAAACGCAACCGAAGTGTACTATGTTTTCGGAAAAATTGGCAAGCGCCTGATTAAACGGGTGTATTCGGGATTAGGGCAGGAATTCGATCTGAATCAGAGATCGAAAATCTACCTGTAAACCTCACCCCCCAACCGCCTCTCCGCGCGGAGACGAGGGTGAGGTACATGTGATGCGAACTTATCGTCACGTTATGGCCTACCCCATTCTCGAATATGCCCCAAAAACTATGCGTCTCGGTTTATTCGCGTACCTCCAGGAATTGTTATGTCCCCAGTCAACATTGGCGTTATCGGGCTAGGGCGCATGGGCACGGTCTATGCGTACCATGCTGCGCGGCAGATCGAGCGCGCGCGGCTGGTTGCCGTCGCCGATCCACGCCGGGAAGTCACCGACGAGTTCGCGTCGAAGGTCAGCGGTGTCGCCGTCTACGCCGACTATCACGATCTGCTCAAGCACCCCGACCTGCACGCTGTCATCGTTGCATCACCAACACACACCCACCATGACGTGGTCATCGCTGCCGCCGACGCCGGAAAAGCGATCTTCTGTGAAAAACCGACGGCGCTCACCCTGAGCGCGACGGACGCGATGATCGCCGCTGTCGAGCGCGCGGGCGTACTGTTTCAGGTCGGCTTCATGCGCCGTTTCGACGATGGCTACGCTGAAGCCAAGCGCCAGCTCGACGCCGGGCTGATCGGCGCGCCGGTCGCCATCCGCTCCATCGGGCGCGATGCCGGGCGCACGAGCCTGGAATTCGCCAATCCCGCCGTCAGCGGCGGTCTGATTCTCGACATGGGCATTCACGATTTCGATCTGCTGCGCTGGTACATGAGCGCGGAAGTCGAGCGCGTCTACACCGAGGTTGCGGCGCTCGTCTACCCGGAATTGCAGGCGGTCAACGACGTGGACTACGCCATGATCAATCTGCGCTTCGAAAACGGGGCGCTCGGCAACGTCGAGGTCAGCCGCGACGCTACCTATGGTTACGATATTCAGACCGAGATCATCGGCAGCAAAGGCACGTTGAAGGTTGGCTACCTTCAGCACACGCCTGTGCTGATCACCACCCAGGCCGGGGTCGCGCACGACATCGTGCCCCATTTTCCCCAGCGCTTCGGCCCGGCCTACACGCGGCAGATCGAACATTTCGCAGACTGCCTCGTCACTGGCAAGTCCCCCAACATAACACCCAAAGATGCCCGCGCGGCGCTGCAAATCGGCGTCGCCGCCACACGCTCACAGCACGAGGGGCAAGTCATCTACCTGCGCGATGTGCAATCGTAATTTGTATCTTGCGCGGTTAGAGAGCTAGAGTTGTTTACGCCAGCGCTCTGGCGCTGATGTAAAAGTTAGCGAGCTATTGGCTTTAGGAGGAGTTTGCTATGTCCCGTTTTTGGAAGGTTTTGCTTCTGGCATTGGTGCTCGTACTGGCGCTGAATGCGACTGCGTTGGCGCAGGAAGCCCGCCCGTACCGCATTGTCGTCGTCACTCATGGCCAGGCGAGCGATCCGTTCTGGTCGGTGGTCAAGAATGGCGTTGACGCTGCGGCTGCGGACATGCGCGTCAGCGTCGAGTATCAGGCACCCGCCACCTTCGATATGGTCGCCATGTCGCAGTTGATCGATGCTGCGGTCGCCAGCGAGCCGGACGGCCTGGTCGTCTCTAATCCAGACCCGGATGCGCTCGGCCCGTCGATTCGCGCGGCGATTGATGCAGGCATCCCGGTCATCACCATCAACTCCGGCAGCGATGTCGCGGCGGATCTCGGCGTGCTGGCGCATGTCGGGCAGACGGAATACGAAGCCGGTTACGGCGGCGGCCAGCGCATGGCGGCAGCCGGCGCGACCAACGCTATCTGCGTCAACCAGGAAGTCGGCAACGTGGCGCTCGACCTGCGCTGCCAGGGCTTTGCCGATGCGATGGCCGAAGCTGGCGGCACGACGACCGTGCTCGCGGTCGAACTCGCCGATCCGACTGGATCCCAGGGCAGGATTGCGGCGGCGCTGAGCGAGAATCCCGACGCTGACGCCATCTTCACGCTCGGCCCGACCGGCGCAGCGCCCGCGCTTGCCGTTCTGGAGGATGAAGGTTTGCTCGGCCAGATGTTGGTCGCGACCTTCGACCTGTCGCCAGACGTGCTGGCGGCCATCCGCGACGGCAACATGCTGTTCGCCATCGACCAGCAGCAGTACACGCAGGGTTACCTAGCAGTCGTCTACATGACGCTCTACCTGGAAAACCTGAACACCCCCGGCCAGGTGCTGATCCCGACCGGCCCCGGTTTCGTCACGCAGGATACGGCAGCAGCGGTGATCGAGTATTCGGCACGCGGCACCCGTTAGTCTTCGAGTTTCGTTGTGCGTGGAGGCCTGGCATTGCCGGGCCTCTGCGGCTATTGTTTGCGTTAAACTCTGGTAAATGCTGTTATTTGTGCGGGGATGATGTTATGGCAACCCAAACCGCGGATCAGCCGCGCGCTGATGAACGCGTCCGCCGCGAGAGCGAGCTGAAAAAATTGCTGCGGCGTCCGGAACTGGGCGCGGTCAGCGGCGCGATCCTGGTCTGGATCTTCTTTGCGATTACGGCGGGGTCGAAGGGTTTCTTGAGCCTGCGCGGCACGGCGAACTACCTCGAAGTTGCCGCTGAGCTGGGCATTCTGGCGGTCGCCGTTGCCCTGTTGATGATTGCAGGTGAGTTCGATCTCTCGGTCGGTTCGATGATCGGCGCAGCAGGGATGATCCCCGCTATTTTGAGCGTGCAGTTCGGCTGGAATATCTGGGCGGGCATTCTCGTCTCGCTGCTGGTGGCGCTCGCTATCGGCGCGATCAACGGCATCCTCGTCAACCGCACCCGGCTGCCTTCGTTCATCATCACCCTGGGAACATTGTTTATCATCCGTGGGCTGACGATTGGCCTGACGCGTGTCGTCACCGGGCGCACGCAGGTGGGCGGCATCAAAGACGTATTGGGCTACGATTCGGCGGCGGCAGTCTTCTCCAGCGCGCTGAGCATTGTTGATCCGACCTCGGCACGTGGCACCAACGCCAATTTCCCGATCTCGATTCTGTGGTGGGCGGTCGTGGCTGCTGTTGCGACCTACGTCTTGCTGCGCACGCGCCCCGGCAACTGGATCTTTGGCATCGGCGGCGACGCCAACGCCGCGCGCAACGTCGGGGTACCCGTCGAGCGTATGAAGGTGATCCTGTTCATGTGTACGGCAGCGGCGGCCTGGCTGGTCGCGACGATCCAGGTGATCAACGTTGGCAGCGCAGACACACTGCGCGGCGAGCAGCGCGAATTCTTCGCCATCATTGCCGTCGTCATCGGCGGCACGCTGCTCACCGGCGGTTATGGCTCGGCCATCGGCGCGGTCTTCGGCGCGCTGATCTTCGGCATGGTGCAGCAGGGCATCGTCTTCACCGGCGTCGATTCCGACTGGTTCCTCGTCTTCATGGGCGCGATGTTGATCGTCGCCGTGCTCGTCAACAATTTCATCCGCAAGCGTGCAGCGGAAGCGAAATAGTGTGCGGTCAGCCGTAAGAGGGATTCGATTATGAGCAAGAATGGCGCTAGCCCGATACTGGAAGTCCGCAGCATCTCGAAATATTTCGGCAGCGTGATCGCGCTTCAGGAGGTCTCGCTCGAACTGCGCCCCGGCGAAGTCATGTGTCTGCTCGGCGATAACGGCGCGGGCAAATCGACGCTGATCAAGATCCTCTCCGGCGTACACCGCGCGGATGCGGGCGAATACCTGGTCGAAGGCGTGCCGGTGCATTTCGAATCGCCGCGTGATGCGCTGGCGCTGGGCATCGCGACCGTCTATCAAGACCTGGCGATGATCCCGCTGATGGGCATCTCGCGCAATTTCTTCCTCGGCTCAGAGCCGACGGCGGGTTGGGGCATCTTCAAGCGCTTCGACATGAAACGCGCCAACCAGATCGCGCGCGACGAAATGGCGAAGATGGGCATCGACATTCGCGACCCGGAGCAGGCGGTTGGAACACTCTCCGGTGGGGAACGCCAGTCCGTCGCTATTGCACGGGCGGTTTACTTCGGCGCGAAGGTGCTGATCCTGGACGAGCCGACTTCGGCGCTCGGCGTCAAGCAGGCGGGCACGGTGCTGCGCTACGTTGCCAAGGCGCGCTCACAGGGCGTAGCCGTCATCTTCATCACGCACAACCCGCACCATGCCTACCCGATTGGCGACCGCTTCACCATCCTCAAGCGTGGGCGCACATTGGGCACGTTCACCAAGCAAGAACTGCCGCGCGAAGAGATGATCCGCATGATGAGCGGCGGCGAGGAACTGGAAGCGCTCGAACACGAGCTGCGCGAATTCTCTAACGACACGATGCTGGCGGCGATGGCCGACAGTTTGCACGAGGAGAGCAAGGCGCTCTAGGTGGGCGAACTGTTCATCGCTCCGTGGATTGCAGAATGCGTGAATGACGCAGGCGCCGCCGCTACAGATCGCACAGGGTGAGGAGATCGATATCGAGATTTCCTCGTTCGCCGCGTTCTACCAGCAGTTGATCGGTGTTGTTGATCCAGCCTCGAGACGTTGCTCTGCCGTAGACCGCCCGCGCGCCGGTGCGCACATCTACCAGCGCGACGCCGGAGATGAAGCGGGGACTGCTAATCAGGAAGCTCGCCAGGTAATTGCCGCTGCCTGACCATGTAATGGCGCTGACTCGTCCCCAACCCTGGATGAAGTCATGGAAAAGGCCGGAGGCCACATCCGCGACGTAAACGCCCGCGTAGGTGTTGAAGGCGATCTGATCGCGTGATGGCGACCAGGCGATCTGGTCGATGTTGTGCTCTACGCTCAAGAGTTCGCGAGGATGCGTAAGATCAGCGCCCGCGACGAATAGGCGCGTGTGGGGCCGGTTGTGTTCGTCCATAATGTTTTGTGTCCAGGCCAGGCGGCCATCCGGCGACCATTCGACGTTGAAGACTGCGCCCCGAGAACCTCTTGCGGGGTTGAACGTCAGCGCCGTGTGTCGATCATAGAGGAGCAGCAGTGGCCCGGGATGCGACCCTTGCGCCATCGCCAGGCGCGTCCCATCCGGCGACCAGCGCAGCAGGGAGATATAGTTGAGGAAGTCTGCGCTGTTGGTATGTTCGACGCTGCCATCCCGCGTATTGATCAGCATAACCTCGACACCCCGCCCGACCCACATGCTGATCGCCAGAGTCTCGCCATCGGGCGAAAGTGTCCCCACGTCGCCTGAGACATAGGGGTTTGGGTACGACATCAGCACATCCATCTGCCCGGTTTCCGTGTCGTAGCGGATGACATCCTGCTCGCGCCGGAAAATGAGCGCGCGCCCACCCTGCGCCCAGAGCGGGTGCGAGATATTGGCGTAACGCGGCATGATCACACGCGTAACCCCTGTTTCGACTTCATAGAGGCGAATCTGGCTGGGATTATGAGTGTACTGCTGCGCACGGTGCATGTAAGCGATGAAGCGATTATCCGGCGACCAGATCGGCGCGTAGTCGTCAAACGGCGTGTTGGAGATATTATGCGGGGGGAACATGCCACGCGTGATCAGATACACCTCCGGGTTGCCCTCGTGATGGCCGACGAACGCAAAGCGACGCTCATCGACGGAAGGTTGAGGGTCACGATCATCGGCGGATGTCTGGGCGATGGGTTCGTTGAGCAGGCAAACTGTCGGCAGCGGTGGCAGGGCTGGTGTACCGATAGATGCGGGCGCACAGGCACTGACTAGAACCACGACGCAACCCAACACCCCCAAACGTCTGAAAAAAGACAACATTGCGCCACCTTCCGGCCTATGATCACCCTTAATATACCGTTCATCCGGCAGCATTGTTCACAGGCGTAGGGCGGATGGAGGCAGCGTGTCGCTAATGGCTCTTCTCGCGCAGCGCTGAGACGAGCGCGTGGATCGTCGGGTATTCGTGCGCGTCGCCGTTGTGCCAGAGCTGCCAGCGGCTGCCGGCCGGAGTTTGCGCCACGTCCACTCGCAGGGCCGCACCATTGGAAGATATGGAAAATCCGGCGCGTTCCAGCGCGCGCTCTGTCCAGGCGCGCGCCGATCCCTCGCCAAAGACGCGGATCGGTTCGCGCGCTTCGTTTTGCAGCACGAACGAGCCGGTCGCGGCGTTGAGCGTCACGCCCGCCGCCTGAAACGCTGCTTCGAAGACGCCGCCGAGCGCCAGATCTTCCGGCGCGCCGGTGTGGAGCGCGCCCTCCGCCAACAGCCAGATACGGTCGGCCATGCGCAGCGCCAGTTCCAGATCGTGCGTCGAGAGCAGGATCGCCCGCCCGGTCGTGCGCGCCAGATCGCGCAAGAGCCGCATCATCTCGACGCGGCGGGTGAGATCGAGGTATGCCGTCGGCTCATCCAGCAGCAGCACTGCCGGTTCCTGCGCCAGCGCCCGCGCGATCAGCAGCTTCTGGCGCTGGCCGTCGCTGCATTCTTCCAACGGGCGCGCGGCATATTCAGTCGCCGCCACCGCCTCGACTGCCCACTGCACAACGGCTTCGTCGCGCGGGGACAGCCGCCCCATCCAGTCGGTGTACGGATGCCGCCCCAGCGCAACCAGCCCGTAACCGGTGAGCAGGCCGGGCGACAGCCGCTCGGTCAGCACGATGCCGATCCGCTGGGCGCGCTCGCGCGGGTCGATCTGAGCGATGTCCTGCCCGCCGACCAGCACCTGCCCGGCGAGCGATGGTTGCAGCCCGGCGAGCGATGGTTGCAGCCCGGCGAGCGTTCGCAGCAGGGTTGATTTGCCCGCGCCGTTGGGGCCGATCAGGCAGACCAGCTCGCCCGATTGCAGTGTGACATCGAGATCGGCCAGCAGCGTGATCGGCGCGCGGCGTGCGACCGGATAGCCGATGCTCAAGGCGTGGGTTTGCAGTGCGATGGTCATGAGGTGAACACCTTCCCTGCGCCGTGCCAGCGCAGAATGATCCAGAGCACGACCGGCGCGCCGAAGAGCGCTGTGACGGCGTTCAGCGGCAGCACGATCCGCGCGCCCGGCAGTTCGGCGATCAGCCCGGCAGCCAGAGCCGCCGCCGCGCCCGCCAGAATCGCCGCCACGATCAGCGCGCGGTGATCCGACGTGCGCAGCAGTCCTCGGCAGGCATGGGGCACGGCAATGCCGATGAAGACGATAGGCCCGCAAAAGGCCGTGACTGCGCCGGTCAGCAGCGCCGTCGCGACGATAATGCCGATCCGTGTGCGCTGGACGTTCAGCCCCAGACTGCGCGCGTAAGTTTCGCCGAGCAGCATGGCGTTGAGCGACTTGCCGAGCACCCCCGCCAGCAGCAGCCCGGCGACGACTGCCAAGACCAGGATCGGCATCTGCGCCCAACTGACGCCGCTGAACGAGCCGAAGCCCCAGTTGACATACGCCTGGATGCGCTCCGGCACACTGAAATAGAGCAGCAGACTGACGAAAGCAGCGGTGAATTGGCCGATCATCAGGCCGAGCAGGAGCAGGGTGGCGCTGTTCTGCGCGCGCCGTGCCACCAGCAGCACGAGCGCGATGGTCAGCGCCGCGCCCAGGCTGGCCGCCGCGGCCAGACTCACGTCACCGGCCAGGCCGATGCCCGCGAGCATCTCGCCGCCAATGCTGCCCGTCGTCAGCACGACCAGCGCCACGCCCAGGCTCGCCCCGGCGTGGACGCCGAGCACGTCCGGCGAGGCGAGCGGGTTGCGGAAGAACGTCTGCATCATCAAGCCCGCGACGCCGAGCGCGCCGCCTGCCAGCATGGCCGTCAGCGCCTTGGGCAGGCGAAACTTGAGCACAATGTTCGTCCAGGCTTCGCGATCCGCCTCGCCGCCTGCCAGCACCTTGAGGATCTGATCGAGCGGGATCTGCACCGAGCCAAGCGCCAGCGTCAGCAAGAACAGGCCGATCAGAATGGCCGCCAGCAGGGCAAACGGCCAGATCGGGATGCGCAGATGCGTCCGCAGCGGCAGTGCGCCCGGCGCTTGTGCTGGCGCGGCAGGTATCAGCGGGGTCGTCCTCGCGGTGACGATGGCTTCAGCGCTGCCCAGATGACTATCGTTCAACATCGTATCCTCTCGACCCATGTCTTTACGGTCAGCTCAAGCGCCGGAAGAACATTAACTCGTGATCCGGCAGCAGATCCGGGTAGGCGATGGCGATCAAATCGCGCAGGATCAGGTGCGGGTTGTTGACGCCCGTCTCCCAGAAGTCGTTGCCGCCGTTGGCATTCTGACGCGCATCGTTGTTGTAGACCTCGCCCGACTGCGCAGCGGCGAAATCGGCATTGCGTGCATCCTGCGCCAGCAGATCGGCGAGCGTGGCGACGCCGAAGGTGTTGACCAGCCAGACCGGCGCATCCAGCCCGGCATCGTAGACCGACTCGAAGCTGAGCTGCGCGGGCTGATCCGGCGCTTCGTCCATGAGCACGTAATCCAGGCCAGCATCGTGCAGCAGCGCGCCGACCCAGGTTTGCTGGCCGGGGATACTCCACGACTCGGTGAAGCTCTGGTAGCTGTTGTAGAGGATCGTCTTGCGCTGGTCAGCCGGGACGCCCGCCGCAAGCTGCGCGGCGGCCTCGTAATCGGCGACGACGGCGTCATAGACGGCGTTGGCCTCGGCTTCTCTGTTGTAGAAGGCGGCCAGGAATTTGATCCACTCCGCGTTGCCGAGCAGCGTTGGCTCGACGTAATCGCCATCGACAGCGACCGGGATGCCCGCCTCCAGCAGCACCGGATGCGCGTCGTATTCCGGCGTGCCGGTGCCGTTGGTGATGACCAGCCCTGGCTCGGCATCCAGCACCTGCTCGACGTTGATCGACGCGCCGTTGCCTACCTCGATCAGCTCACCGGCGTCGATCTTGGCGACGACTTCCGGCGTGTTCGTCCACAGGAAGCTGTCCAGGCCGATCAGATGGTCGATCAGGCCGAGAGACGCCACGCGCGGCATCTCCGTGGTCGAAAGCGCAATCAGGCTGCCGGCAGGCACTTCGACGAACTGCGTGCCGACGGGGAACGTCGCCGCAATCGGGCCGGGCGTGCCGCACTGTGTCAGCACGTAGGTGAAGGCATCGCTCTCACCCGCGCCGAACCAGGGCGTGTGTACGGTCACGACCTTGTAGTTGCCGAAGTAGTCGATACTCAGCCCTTCGGCGTGAGCGATCTCGACCTTGTCCGGGAAATAATCGACGCCGGGATCATAACTTTCGGCGCAGCCATCGGTCAGGTTCGACACGGGCTGGGCCATGATCGGCGCGGCCAACAGGATGAGGACGATCAACAAACTGGCGACAACATAGGATTTCACAGTTTCACCTCCTGGGTGAGTGTCACTCGGAGGGAAACGCCATGCTCGCCGGGGATCAAAAATCCCGCGACGAGGCGGGATGGGTTGTAGGGGACCGCTTCCACGCTCGTTTCCCTTTACACGCGAAGGTACTCCACGAGCGAAAGCGAGGGAGGTTTTCGGGCTTTGAGCGGCTAGTGGCTGCTCAACACCGTTGCGCGACAGCGCCGGACTTTCACCGGACTTCCCCTCGAATGCGCCAGAAACGTCTGGCACACCGTCGCCTTCGTTACGTTAGGTTGTGAAGATGAGCATAACATGAGAGACGGTGGTCTGTCAACGCGGATTGACGCGCACAGCGTGTCTGCTATAATGCCTGAAGCCTCTTGGGGGATAGTTCAACGGCAGAACCGCGGACTTTGGATCCGTTAATCCTGGTTCGAATCCAGGTCCCCCAGCAGCGAAACCCGCGTCTCATGGCGCGGGTTTTTTGTTGTGTTGATGAAGTCGCGTCACGCACCGCTCCTTTGCCGGATGTATAATCGACGCATGAGAAGCGAGCGATAACCAACCATGCAGCGGATCAGCGTTTTCGACATCTTCAAGATCGGTGTCGGGCCATCCAGTTCGCACACGATGGGGCCGTGGCGCGCCGCCGAGCGCTTTCTGCGCGAGTTGGAGGCGGCGGGCAGCTTCGAGTCGGTCGCGCGCGTGCAGGTCGAGCTGTTTGGCTCACTGGCGAAGACCGGGCGTGGCCACGGGACGGACATTGCCGTGCTGATGGGCTTGCGTGGCGAAGACCCGGCGCAGTGCGATACGCGGCGCATCGGCTACGCTATCCAGCAGGCCCAAGCAGAGGGACAAATTGCCCTGCTAGGCCGCAAGCCGGTCGCCTTCAACCCTGACGCCGACCTGGTCTTCCATTATGACCGCTCGCTGCCCTTTCATCCCAACGGCATCCGCTTGAGCGCTCGTCTGAGCGACGGATCGACCGTCGACGGCACTTACTACTCGATTGGCGGTGGTTTCGTCGTGCGCGAGGGCGAGACGACCGGCGAGGATGAGAGCCCGCCGCCGTTCACCTGCGCCAGCGCCGCTGAGATCGCGGATTGCTGCCGTGCGCACGACCTGTCGATCTGGGAGATGGTGCGCGAGAACGAGCGTGCCTGGCGCGATGACTCTGACTTCGACGCCGGGCTGCGGCGCATCTGGGCAACGATGGTGGACTCGATCTATCGCGGCTGCCACGCGGATGGCGATCTGCCAGGCGGGCTGCGGGTGGTGCGGCGCGCCAAGCACATACACCGAAAGCTCATGAATGGGGCGACGTATGCCGATCATGAGGCGTGGATCGAGGCGATCCGCTCGCGCCCGCGCACGTTTCAAGACACAGTCAAATGGGTCAGCTGCTTCGCGCTGGCCGTCAACGAGGAGAATGCCGCCTTCGGGCGTGTCGTGACCGCGCCGACCAACGGTGCAGCCGGTGTGATCCCGGCGGTGCTGATGCACTTCGTTTGCGCGCACCAGGCGAGCGACGCGGAAACGCTGCGCTTCCTGCTGACTGCCAGCGCCATTGGCGGCCTGTTCAAGACCGGCGCGACGATTTCGGCGGCGCTTGGCGGCTGCCAGGCGGAGATTGGGGTGTCGTCAGCGATGGCCGCGGCAGCGCTGACTGAATGCCTCGGTGGCACGGTCGATCAGGCGTTGATGGCTGCCGAGATCGCCATGGAGCATCATCTTGGCCTGACCTGCGACCCGGTTGGCGGGCTGGTGCAGATCCCGTGCATCGAGCGCAACGCCATGGGTGCGATGAAGGCGATCACCGCCGCGCACATCGCCCTGGAGAGCACGCCGCAGAACGCCCGCGTCTCGCTGGACACGGTCATTCGCACGATGTGGGAGACGGCGCGCGACATGAGTGACAAGTACAAAGAGACAGCGGAAGGCGGGCTGGCTGTGCAGATCCCGGTCAACGTCGCCGAGTGCTGAGGATGACCATTCCGTGACGAAGGCGACTTCCTGCCGTCCGCAGGGCTGTCGCCGATGCAGACCTAACCGCACAAGAGATGCGCGTCGCAGCTCTCCCTCCCCACCGCCGACAATCCCTCGTATAATCGCGGGGCCAGCGCGGGCGAGAGACCGCGTGCGCAGCGGATAACCTATCGTGCCTGTAGCGTCTCTCGGGTGACAACATACCATGACGTCCAACGAAAACTTGATCTCACCGTATGGCGGTTCGCTGATCGCGCTCGTGGCAGCGCCTGAGGAGCGCGCTGCCCTGCGCGCCCACGCGGCGACACTGCCGTCGATCCAGTTGAGCGAACGCGCGCTCTGCGACCTCGAACTGCTGGCGACGGGCGCGTTCTCGCCGCTGGACCGCTTCATGGGCCGCGCCGATTACGAGCGCGTGCTCGGCGAGATGCGGCTGGCGGATGGCATGCTCTTCCCGATCCCGATCACGCTGCCGGTCAGCGCCGACGCGCCGGTCAAACTCGACACGGAGATCGCCCTGCGCGATGCCAAGAATGACCTGCTGGCGGTCATGACGGTCGAGGAGATCTACGACTGGTCACGCGAGGCGCTGGCGGCAGAGGTCTTCGGTACGCAGGACGCCCGCCATCCACTTGTGGCCGAGCTGCACCGCTGGGGCGAGCGCTTCATCAGCGGCGCGCTGCGGGTCATCCATCTGCCGGTGCATCACGACTTCAAAGCGCTGCGCCTGACGCCCGCCGAAGTCCGCGCCCGGCTGGCCGAACTGCCGCGCAGCAATGTCGTCGCTTTCCAGACGCGCAACCCGCTGCACCGCGCGCACGAGGAATTGACCAAGCGCGCCATCGAGCAGTCGGATGCGACGCTGCTGCTGCACCCGGTCGTCGGCATGACCAAGCCCGGCGATGTCGATCACTACACGCGGGTGCGCGCGTACAAGGCGCTGGTGGATCGCTACTACGACCGCGACCGGGTAGTGCTGTCGCTGCTGCCGCTGGCGATGCGTCTGGCCGGGCCGCGCGAGGCCGTCTGGCACGCCATCATCCGCCGCAACCACGGCGCGAATCACTTCATCGTCGGGCGCGATCATGCAGGCCCCGGCAACGACAGCTACGGCAGGCCGTTCTATGGGCCATATGACGCGCAGGAGATGGTCGCACGCTCTGCCGACGAGATCGGCGTGCGCATGATCCCGTTCAGCGAGATGGTCTACCTGGCCGACGAGGATCGCTACGAAGAAGCCAGCCGTGTGATCGCGGGCGCACGCACGGCAGCCATCAGTGGCACACAGGTGCGCGAGGACTATCTGCACAAAGGCCTGCCGCTGCCCGGCTGGTTCACGCGCCCGGAAGTCGCCGACGTGCTCGCCGAGAGCTATCCACCGCGCCACAAACAGGGCGTCTGCGTCTGGTTTACCGGCCTGAGCGGCGCGGGCAAGAGCACGACGGCGGAGATCCTGACCGCGCTGCTGATGGAGCGCGGGCGGCAGGTGACGGTGCTCGACGGCGATGTCGTGCGCACGCATCTGAGCAAGGGCCTGGGCTTCAGCAAGGAAGACCGCGACGCCAACATCCTGCGCATCGGCTTCGTCGCGGCGGAGATCGTGCGCCATGGCGGGGCGGTCATCTGCGCGGCCATCAGCCCCTACCGGGCGACGCGCGATGCGGTGCGGACGCTGGTCGGCGGCGATCAATTCTGCGAGGTCTTCGTCGATACGCCGCTCGACGTGTGCGAGGCGCGCGATACCAAAGGCATGTACGCCAAGGCGCGGCGTGGCGAGATCACTGGCTTCACCGGCATCGACGATCCGTATGAGCCGCCGCTCGCGCCGGAGATCGCGCTAGACACCGTCACCTATGACGCTGAGGACAACGCCGGGAGGATCATCGACTGGTTGGCTGCACGCGGCTTTGTCCGCGGCTGACGCGCATGATCATTCTCAAGACGCAGCTTTCGATTGCCAGCGACGGGCGCGATGATTTCTTGCTCCATATGAACGAGGTGATCGCGGCGTCGCTGGCCGAGTCGGGCTGCCTCGGCTTCGGTTGCTACGAGGATGTGCGCACCCCGAACAGCTTTCTCGTGCTGCAAGCATGGCACAGCCGCGCCGATCTTGACCGCCACGAGGCGTCATCGCACGTCACCGCGTTCAAGGCGCAGGCCGAACATCTGATCGTCGCCAGGACGGCGGCGCAGGTCTATGAGGTGAGTGAGGTGGGTGGATTGTAGGGCTGATGCAGGACGGGGAGGCGTGCCCGGCGCGGCGGACGCCCCGTTATTCGCCCCTACAGACCTATCTTGACCTATTCTGACATGGCGACGAGATACGGTGCAATCGCCCTGAACCACCGTGAAGTCACGGAGAGGAAGGGACAGGATGAAGAGATAGGCGTGCTGGGGCAAAAGGAATGGAGTTTCACACGTGAAGAGGAGTCGCGTCCGGCACGACTCCTCCGCGGCTGACCGACTGTCACGATTTGGTGCTAAGGCTGGCCAGTAATTTCAAATGAACCGGGTGCTCTTGGGATGATGAATGAGGCATCGGGTCGCGAAGCCTCGTATCTGACCCAAACCGTGCCGTCCCCGTTATCCTGGAAGGTTGCGGTAAATAGAAATCTCTCTTGCTGGCTGCGGCTGAAGATCGTACCCGTACCAGAAACCACTGTTCTCCCGTCTTCAGGGACAAGCGCCTGCAGGGTAGTAAAACGATATTCAAGCGTGACGACGTCTGTGAGCGGCTGACTGAGGCTGAGATCGAGTTGGATTCGCTTATTGCAATGCCCGTTCTTGCACCTGACCTCGCCAACATGTACACCTTGACCGACAAGGTTGCCGGACAAGTCCGTTACTTCGGTTGGGGTTTCGCCGCTGGCAAAGAGCGCAGAAAACGACGGATTACTTGTTGGCGGCGGCTGCATTGACGGTTCGCCAAGAACAGGCAAGGCCATCATGAGACTCAACAGCCCGACAACCATGATCAACCAGCGTGGCTTGCTCGTAAAGGACATAGTTTCTCCTCTCTTGCTCGCGTTGGCAGTGTCATCCTAGGCAGTCAACCTATCATACGCCTAAAGCGTGACCGTTCGAAAATCGGAAGTCCTGACACCTGGCGGTTCCCAATTCGCGAACGATCACGCCGCGTCATGGCTCATCACTGACAGCGAAACGTGCCGCTGGTGCTGCCGTCGATGGTGGTGACACAGCGCGTCGTCGCCAGCAGCTCACGGGTGGCCGTGTCGAGCAAGCTGATCTGCTGCACAATCGACAGAATGCGCCGTTCCAGGGTCCAGTGGTCGTTGGGGCACTGGCTGGCGGGCAGCGTGACGTGATCATTATCAAAGACCAGGATCTCAATGCCAGAGGTATGCGGCCTAATCTGCGTCGCCTGCTCGACAGCGGTCTGGTAGTCCAGGTGGTATGAAGACCGGTCCTGCCGCTCACCATCGGGAGTGATGTACGTGTGCACCTCGGTGACTTGGGCCTCGGATCGGATCGTCACGGCTCGGTGACCGTGCGCTGTGGCATCCACCCGCGTCGCCGTGTTCAAGGCACAGGCCGGAGATCTGATCGTCGTCAGGACGGCGGCGCAGGTTTACAAGGTGAGCGAAGTGGGTGAATTGCAGGGCTGATGTAAAATGGGGAGCCGCGCTGGGCACGACTCCCTTTGACTGATTTCGCCGATTTGCTTCCGCTAGTGACGCGCATCCATCTCACGCTGCGCCACCAAATAGACGCCGGATCGAGTCTTCCAGCGGTGTGAGTGTCAGCCCGAACGTTTGACACACATCCGTCATGTCAATAGCTGTCTCATATGTTTCGGTTGCATAAAGCAGCGGCCACAGGGCGTCCGGCAGCATTGGGACTGGTTCGCCAATCTGAACGGAACGCACCTGGAGCGGGCGCTGCATCACACCGCCGACGACTTCGGTAATCTGCGACCACGAGACGGGCGGCGTGCCACCGATCGCGATCTCACGATTGAAGGCTGCGCTGTTGCCGACAGCAGCGAGTGCGACCGCTGCAACGTCCCCGACCGAAATGAACGAATGACGCTTCTGGCCGCCTTCGATCAGCGTTACCGGCGCACCCGCTTTCAAGGGGATGCCGACCACGGCACCCACCCAAACTTCGATGAAAATGTGGGGCTTCAGGATCGTATAGTTCAAGCCGCTGATACGGAGACGCTGTTCGCATTCACCCTTGTACCTCAGCAGTGGGATGGCGCTATCGATATCGCTTCCATAGGCGGACACGTAAATGAACTGCTTGACATTCGCCAGCGCTGCCGCCTCGATCAGGTTTTTGGTGCCCATTTGATCGACGCTCGTAAACGTGTCCGCGCCACCGCGCAAGGCTGCTGTCGCTGTCGTGATGATGATCTCAACCCCCTGGCAAGCGCGGTCGAGTGATGCGCGATCCTTCAGATCGCCCGGCACGCCCTCCGCTCCGGCCTCGATCAGGCTTTCGTAGGCAGGGTTACTGCGCTGCAAAACCCGAACTTCCTTGCCTTGTTCCAGCAACTGACCTGCAATCATGCCACCGAGCATACCGCTGGCGCCGACAACCAGTATCATGGCGGTTGACCTTTCGCTCTACGATTGATGCATTTCACTCTAGGTGATTGCGGACTCAAAGACACCTCTCGAAAGTAGGGTTTATCCAACGAACGTCTCACAAGTAGCCGAGCGGGAGCGCTTGACGACACACCTCATGCAAGCAGTCCAGCGCCTCGCCATGCTGGCCGCTATCCCAGAGATGAACGGCCTCGCTCAGAAGCGTGGGCATTGGCGCAAGCAGCTGGTGTTCCAGCGTAAGTATCTTGCGGGCATGGTCGATGGCTGGCTCTGGATAGTTGGCCTCCAGCGCCAGTGCCATCAGTGGGAGATTGGCCAGCCACTGCATCGGATAATTGAGGGGCAAGCGCTGCCATTCGTTCAATGCGGACTGCCATTGGCTCGCGGCCTCGCGCGCGTTTCCACGCCGGTAAAGCACCCAGCCGACGTGGGCCAGCGCGACTCCGAGATACATTGGCGCATTCGCGTAGCGCGCCGCATCAAGCCCCTGTGTCGCCCAGTGCTCCACCATGTCCACCTGCTGCCGCCGCCGGTAGATCAAGGGCAGATAGGCGAGGGCGGTTGTGTACGTCCCCATGGTATCGCCTACCTGGCGGGCAAGCTCAAGCGATTGCAGAAAGTGTGACTCAGCTTCATCCAGTTCATCACGCCAGAGATGGACAAAGCCCACATTGAATTGCAGCCAGGCGCATTCGCGCAGATCGCCGCCTTCGCGAGCGGCTTCCAGGGCCTCGATGCCACAGCGCAGGGTTTCATCCGGAAGCATGTGGAACTTGTAGCGCCGCAAATCGATCAGCATGCGGTTGTTCAACAGTTTGCTGCGTAGGAGTGACGTGCCAAATGAATTGACCGCGCTTTCAACGATTTCGATTTCCCGCATCATACCGTCGATATTATTGCTGGTGTAGTAGGCCCAGGTAACGTCGAGATGAACCTGTATCCACTCCTGCCACCAATCCTGTTCAGGTGTTTCGGGCGGGTCACCCAAGGCCGCGTGCGCCGCCTGATACGCAGCGAACATCGGCTCAACCGTCTTGCGCTCTGCCGCATAGGTCGCGCCGATCTTGCGCTGCAAGCGCGCCGGGACGGTACGCTCTGAACGGGGCACGTAACCAAGCGCAGCTTGATAGGCTGAGCGCGCTTCCTCATATTGGCGCGCCGCATGCAGGAAATTGGCGAGTGATTCGTACAGGTAGCGCAGTGCACTATGTCCGCCGGATACGCTTGTCGTCGCTCCCGGATCGTTTTCGAACAGCGCAATGCTCTCCTGATAAAGGGTGAGCACGCGTTCTGCGACCAGATACCAACCGCGAGCTTCGAAATAGCCCCACAGCCCAACTGCCAGCTTGATGATCGCCTCGCGGTCTTGGAGTTGGACGGCGTATCCCATGCTCGCCCAGACATTCTCAATGTCAAGTTGGGCTATGGCAGGCTCTGTATTCAGAACGATGTCGGCATAATAGTGGCTGTGCCGCCGGCGCGTCTCGACTGCCGCGTCTGGATGCTCTTGTAGCTTCTGCTCGCAATAGTGACACAGGAGGATATGAAGATCATAGCGATGCTGCTTGGTGACAAGAATGACCGATTGATTGACCAGGGACATCAAGATGTGCAGAGTTGCCCCGGCGACCGTTTCAGCCGCTTCGCGCGTAAAACCGCCATGAAACACGGCCATTTTCATCAGGGCGGTTCGTTCTTCGGCGGTCAGCAAACGCCAGGAATGGTCGAAGACGGCGCGCATGCTTTGATGGCGTTCGGGCAGGTCGCGCCGCGATGCCCCGGTCAGATCATGGTTACGTTCCAGTTCCTGGCAAATTTCCTGGCACGTCAAGACACGCAACCAGGACGTGAGCAGTTCGATGGCGAGTGGCATCCCGCCAACAAGCTGGCAGATACGTGCAATCCACAAGCGTTCAGTGATCGCCGAAAAATCACCTCGTGTACGTAGTGCGCGCTCGACAAACAGATGGCTGGAGCCAAAGGCTATGAGATCGTGTGCGTTCGAGGCGTCAGGTACGGTTAAGCCTTCAAGCGCATAAACCCATTCGCCCGTCAGGTTCAACACCTCGCGCGACGTCACCAGGATCTTGATACCGGGAGCTGCTGCGCTTACCTCTGCCAGGAAGCCTGACTGACTGACGAAATGCTCGAAGCTGTCCAGAACCAGGATCTGCCGCCTGTAGCGAAGCGAGTGGATCACCTGCAATGTCAAGTTAACCGCATCCCGTGACCTGATCTCCAGTGCATCGGCAATCGCAAAAGGGAGCGCCTGGGTTGACACCGAGTCGAGATTGATGAAGCACACGCCATCGGAAAAAGCGTCGATCAACTGCCCGGCGCAGTGAATCGCCAGGCGGGTTTTACCGATGCCGCCAATCCCGACCAGCGTCACCAGGCGACAACTGGGATCGGAGAGCATGGAAAGGACATTGGCCGTATCCGTCTCTCGACCGACAAACGAGCTTATGGGGTGCGGTAGATTGTGCTTTTGGACAGCGTGCCGTGGTTCATCCTCTAGGCGTAGCAGCATAAAGGCGCGCGCCTGCGCAACTGCCGCCGTGCGCTTATGCACGCCGAGTTTGCTGTAAATGTTCTTGATATGCCATTTGACCGTACCGGTGGTGAGGAATAGCCGCTCGCTGACCTCTTGATCGGACAACCCGTCGGCCAGTAGCTGAAGTATCTCAAGTTCGCGCCCAGTCAACGGATCGAGCGGACGATCCATCCTGACCTCGCTTGTTTGTAAGGACACGTTTTCTAACAACTCGGATACCCCTCTATGATAGCGCAGATTGCGCGAATCCCTCTCTTTCGAGAGGGGCTTTCTGTCCGCAGATTTCATAAAGTGAAGTCATCAGCCGCATAGGGAGGAGAGGAGCGTCAAATGTCATACCGCAAATATGCCCTTAGTCTCACATCGTTGGCCGCGTGCATCTTGGCTGCGTTGCTCATCACCGCTGTGCCGGTCACCACGGCCCAGCAGGATAGCGAAGAACGCAATCGTGAGGCATTCCTGGCCATTGTGAACGAGGCCTTTAACCAGGGGGATGTTAATGTCCTGCGCAGACTGTTCGCGCCGGAATTTTCCAACCACTCGCCATTTGGGGATAACAACCGCGACGGCGCCATCGCGACCATCGAAGCCCTACGCGCGGCCATGCCGGATCTGGTGTTGACGCCGCTTGTAGTGATCGCGGAGGGCGAGTACGTGGCGGGCGATGTCTTGTTTGAGGGCACCTTTGAGAATCCGCTCCATTTGGCGCAGATGGTCGTGCAACCCACTGGCGAGCCGGTGCGTTACTCGATGCAGAGCATTCATCGCTTCAATCAGGACGGTCAATCAGTCGAAGAATGGCTGACGTGGGACAACCTGAGCTTTCTGAGCCAGCTTGGCGCGCTGCCCAATCCTCAGGCGCAGACCACCGATCCGGAGTCCGTCATCCGGCAGTTCTATGAGCTTTACAATGCGGGCGACAGCGAGGCGCAGAACGCTCTGTGGGCAGACGATGCGACCCTAACTCTGATCAATGGCACGGAGTTGCAGGGGCGCGACCAGATCAGCGCCTTCTCACCCGGCCATGATCAGATCGTGGTGCGCAATCTGGAAGTCGCCGGGGCAGTTTTGCGCTGGACGTCGGTCACAGGCGGCGGTGCCTACGATCTGGAGGCGGTCGTGAGTGACGGCAAAATCCAGTCCATGCACTTCCGCTAGATCAGGACACGCCAATAGGCAGGCGTGACCACAAGGTGATAGTGCGAGACCGTGTTGGTTCAGTCTGCTTCGGCTGAAACAACGCGGTTTCCTTGCCGGCCGCGGCATGGCGGTCGGCCTGGGCGTCGAGGTCGGCAGCGCGGCGGCGGCTCGTCTCAACGCTCGGTTGCGTCCTACTGTGTTTGATAACAAGTGAACAAGGGCCGTGTTCTGGCACTGCCCTTGTTCACACCTATGCTAGCTTCCCGCTTCAGCTGTCTCGATTGGATCAGGCGGCGGAGCGGGTGGTTCATCGGTTGCCACGTCGTCGGTTGGGATGCCCGTCGCATCGGGAGTCGCCGCAGTCGGGGGGATGCCCGTTACTTCCGGGGTGATTTCCACCGCAGGCGGCGGCGTTTCAACGGGCTGTGGCGCCCCTTCGAGATCAGACGGCAGAGCCTCGTCTTCGACACCTGTCACCACACCAACGGCGGATGCAGCCCCCATCATGGTCGTGTCACAGGTATTGCCTGGGCCAGACATGAGGTAACTCTCAGGGATGATCTGCTTGTACTGGGACAGGCTCGACCAGCTCGGCTCCACGTCCGCGGCCACGGTGTTCTCGTAGTACTGCATCTGCATCGGGTAGAGCTGGTTTGCCGTCAGCGTCATCGTGAAACTCGACTCGATGTAAGTGGTTCGACTTTTGTCGGTCCAGCTATCGAAGACCAGGGTGCCATCCACCCACAGGCGGACGCCATCATTGACCCGCGTATAGAAGGTATAGGCATCGCTGTACGGCGGCACGAGATAGCCTGTCCAGCAGGCCGAGAATTGGTCGCTGTTGACTCCCACTGCAGGCGATTCTCGACCCCATCTGAAATTGATCTCTGGATCGATGCGTGTGAGCACGGGCGTCGTATCAAAGCCGATGCCGTTGTAGTACTGCCCCTTCACACCGTGCGTATCCACCGGCGAGGGTGTCGGAGTCGAGGTCGGTGTTGGTGTTTCGACGGGTGTTTCGGTGGTCGGTGGCGGCGTGCCGCAGCCGCCGGGTACGGGTGCTTCATTCAGGCTCAAGGTGTGGCAGTCCAGCATATAGTCGTCGGCGGTGTTATATGCGGCCCCCCATTGATCATACTCATAGGCCAGCTTCCACACCCATTCCCAATGGAAGACTCCGAACAGCATTGGGTAGCGCGTGACGATGTCATTCACCAGACGACGATAGTCGAACGGGATATCCTGTCCGGAGGCATCCGCCGGACGCGGTCCAAACTCGGACAGGTAAATCGGCTTGCCAAGCTGTGCAAGCAAATCGTAGCCTTCAATCGTTAGTGGGATATCGCCGCGCGTCTCCGCCAGTGACATGTATTTGTCAAGGCCGACGACATCGACATAATCATGGCCGGGATAGTAGAGCGTGACATTGCTGCCGGCGTTCGGCCCGTATACCCAGATCAGGTTCGACAGCCCTTTGGTGTTCTCCAGATAGTTGTACAGGTCTTGCCACAGGGCTTTGAAGTCATTCGGATTTGCCGGTGCGCCCCACCAGAACCATGTACCGTTCATTTCCATCAGTGGTCGCCACATGACCGTCACGCCTGCGTCTTCGAGTTGCTGCAGGCCTGCCGCGACCGTGTCAAGGTAGCCTTTCCAGCGTGCTCCAGCAGTCGTGGTGTAGGGATACAACAGGTCAAGCAGGTTGATGTTGCCCGTTCGGTCGTTGACAGTTCCGTGCGGCTTGAACGGGGTATGGAAGTGGGTGGTCAGGGTGACGAACGCCCCCTGATTGTGCCAGTAGGTCAGGATGGGGTTGGCTTCAGCGATCGATTCCTCGAGCGTTTTGTCGGCGCGCCAGTAATCCATCCCTACAATTGCCGGGTATTGCCCCGACGCTTCGGCGAAGAGCTGCAACTCGTGGTCAACCAGCGCTGGTGTGTAGCCGTCTCCATATGCGCCCATTTGACCGACGAGGAATTGATACCCGGAAATCGATTGGAAGAAGGCGACGGCTTGTTCCGGTGTGTAGGCAGCGGCGTCGACCGCCACCAGAAGTCCGACAGCAAAGAGAATCAAAAGCATCGTGCCGAATATGCGTACTGATCTGGACATAACACACCTCGATTCTAAAAAGAGAAGGATACATTTTGTGCGGATCGTTGAGGACTGTGATCTATGCGGAGAAAATAAAAGCGCTCCCCATTGCTACAGGGAGCGCTCACGTGGTTCGAAGTGGTA
>JAHDWN010000002.1:0-27315 GCA_023382675.1 Anaerolineae bacterium | reverse complement strand
CGCCGAGGGTTATATTATGGAATCCTAATCCCCTAATCAATAATATCAGAGGTTCTGATCCCCTTACAGTGACATACGTCACAAATGCATCGTCTGTCGCCTGCCGTTTCAAATCAATGCCTATCTCCATACTTCAATACCTGAGAGATTGGGCAAGCCATCGCTGGTCGTCACGTTGATGCTGCCGTCGGTGACGTTCGCAGTGAAGGGGCCGATCCGCTGCCACTGACCTGTGGTCGAGAGCAGAATGCCTGTGGCGACCGTCTGCCCTTCGATCTGCACGTTAAACGGCTCCGGGTTCGGGTCTGGCCAATCGAGCCAGGTGTACAGGTACACCTGGTAGGTGCCCGCGGGCACGCTGGTCATGGTCAGGACGTGTGCCCAGTGCTGGACATAGCACTGGATCATCGTCGTGCGTGCCGCATCGGTCGCCGGATTGAGCGATGCCCACGGGCTGCACGCCGCGCTGCCGTTGGCGGTGTAGTTGGGTGCGGTACTGCCTTGCCAGGCGTTGCCATCGACCACAACCGCATTCCCACCCAGGTTGATTGCCCGATAGAAGGTCGGTCCTGCAGATCCTGGTGTACTCGTCGGTGGCACGGGCGTGGCTGTTGGTGGCGCTGGTGTGCTGGTTGCAGGCGCAGGGGTCGGCGTCGGGAACGGCGGCAGCGTCGGTACCGGCGTGTTGGTCGGTGGCATGGATGTGTTCGTCGGCGGTACTGGAGTGCTGGTCGCCGGGACAGGCGTGCTGGTGGGTGA
Organism: Anaerolineae bacterium; assembly: GCA_023382675.1. Lineage (GTDB taxonomy): Bacteria > Chloroflexota > Anaerolineae > Aggregatilineales > Phototrophicaceae > Flexifilum. The sequence goes on along the minus strand of JAHDWN010000002.1, from coordinate 26,556 downwards.
TCCACCGCCGCCTGCTGCCCAGACCTCAAGACCAGACAGGTTGGGCAGACCACCATTGGTCGTGATGTTGATGGTGCCGTCGGAGATGGCGGCTGTCCATGGCCCCAGCTTGACCCACTGACCCGCCTGGCGCAGAAGCACATTCGTCTGAACGGTTGTGCCTTCAAGCGCCACACTGAAGGCGCTGGCGTTTGGGTCGTTCCAGTCCTGCCAGGCGTAGAGATAGACGCGATAGGTGCCGTTGGGCACACCGCTCATCGTCAGGACGTGCGCCCAGTGCTGCACCGAACATTGGATCATCGTCGTGCGGTTGGCATCCGTGCTCGGGTTGAGCGCCGTCCACGGGCTGCAGAACGCCGAGCCATTGGTGGTGTAGTTGGATGCCGTCTGAGCCTGCCAGTTGTTGCCATCGACCACCACCGCATTCCCGCCCAGGTTGATCGCCCGGTAGAAGCTGTCATTGCCTGGCAGCGGTGTGCTTGTTGGTGGGATCGGCGTTGGTGTCGGGAATGGCGGCAGTGTCGGTACTGGTGTGCTGGTTGCAGGCGCAGGGGTCGGCGTCGGGAACGGCGGCAGAGTCGGTACCGGCGTGTTGGTCGCTGGGACTGGCGTGCTGGAGGGTGATCCACCGCCGCCTGCTGCCCAGACTTCAAGACCGGACAGGTTGGGCAGACCACCGTTGGTCGTGATGTTGATGGTGCCGTCGGTGATGGTGGCTGTCCATGGCCCCAGCTTGACCCATTGACCCGCCTGGCGTAGAAGCACGTTCGTCTGAACGGTCTGGCCTTCAAGCGCCACACTGAAGGCGCTGGCGCTTGGGTCGGTCCAGTCCTGCCAGGCGTAGAGATAGACGCGATAGGTGCCGTTGGGCACACTGCTCATCGTCAGGACATGCGCCCAGTGCTGCACCGAACATTGGATCATCGTCGTGCGATTGGCATCTGTCGTCGGATTGAGCGTCGTCCATGGATTGCAGGCGGCAGTCCCGTTGGTGGTGTAGTTGGCTGCGGTCTGAGCCTGCCAGTTGTTGCCATCGACCACAACCGCGTTGCCACCCAGGTTGATCGCCCGGTAGAAGCTGTCACTACTTGGCACGGGCGTGCTCGTGGGTGGGATCGGCGTTGGTGTCGACGGCAGTGGTGTGTTTGTCGGCGGGACCGGCGTATTCGTCGGCGTACCCTGCGCATTAAACACGGCAGCAAGCACAGAAGGCTGCTGTTTGACCCCAAAATTCCGATGCCATTCATAGACACCGAAACCCACATTGTGGGCGCGAATAATGCTCGCCAGCCCACCCAGATAGGCCACGCGCACATTCTCCGGCATGACAGCCGGCCCACCGACCTCCTGGCTGTAAACAGTGCCAATTTCGCTGAAATGAACCTGGACACCAAGGCGATCTCGCCACTCCCAAAGGGGGGCGACTAGGCTTTCGAGCTTCGCGTTGTCCCAGTAGCCTGTTATTCCGCTCCAACTTGTATGGATTCCGGGCCAGGTAATGCCAGTGCAGTTGTTAGGCTCGCCTGGGCCCGTGCAGTGAGAGAGCGACGGTGGCTCGTAGAAATGCACATCAAAAATCACGCGCGGATCGTACCAGGACGGGAGATTGGGTATGTCGCGGACAAGCGCGCTGATAAACTGCCACTCATTCGACATGGCGAAGACGACACAGTCAGCACAAGCAGCCCGAAGGGATGGAATGAGCTGGTCCTGATAGTTATACCAGATCGCCTTATCGGCATCGCTGGCAGTGAAGTCCGGCTCATTGGCCGGCTGGAAGACAAACCAGTCAGGGGATACGCGGGCGCGGATGTATTGGATAAGCGCGCGGGTAACGTTCAGGTGACGAGCACGAACAGCAGGGTCACGCAAGCCGCCCATGTAATCATTGTTCCACTCGCCACTGGGCGTGCGCTGGTTCGTGTTATGGAGATCGACGATAGTGACGAGTCCCTGAGATTGAGCCTGGAGAATAAAGTCAACGATGTCCTGAACGCACGGATAGCGACCAATGGGGTTGGCGAAGACCCCTGTACTCGGGGTCGGCAGCGAGCAGTCAGTGCGCAGCGTCCCGCTCGTATCTAATTCTACGATGTCCATCGAGATGGGAATACGGACGTGTCGAGCACCAGCGCTATAGATCAGGGGCAGCTCCGGATAAAGCTCCTGGGGGTTATAGCTCTGGGTGTCGTAGAAGTTGAAGAGCAGGCTGACCCCACCGGCGCGCAGGGCGTAGGTGATATTGGCGGGAACACCAGCTTGTGCCAAGGTGATAGGAGTGAACAGGCAAAGCAAAAAAAGAAGAAGGGCTGTTTTCTTGAGCATGTGGAGTTACCTTTCGGGGTTGTGAAGGACGGCCCCACACATGCACACATCACATTATACCTCAGCTTGTCCCTCTTGGACTATTCCCGTTGCTCAAACCAGTTGCAGTGGCTGAGCAGGACGGACTCTTCACCTTCAACGAGAAGAAAGAAAGGTTGCCTATGTCATGACCATCGCTGACCGCGATACTGGCGGCATTGATCAGGGCGGTTGCCTTTAAGACAACACGAGTCGTGTGCCCCATGCCTTTTGACGACATATGTGTTTAGGGATATTGCGGTATCTTGGTTGAGTCTGTGTCGACTCTGAAATTGGCATAACCAGGAGGGATAGACAGTGAGCATCCGATACCCACGCTCTACGGTAATTGCGGCCATACTGCTGGTGATCGTGGCAACAAGCTTGGCCTTTGTCATCGCGGAAGTTGTTGTGCCAAATGAAAATACAGAACTGAAGAGATCCCTTGAAAACGCTGCGGTTGTTTTGATATTCGGTGCGATCTTGGGCGGAGTGGTCAAGCTGCTGCTGGAAGATCTGGATCGAGGCAGAGTCCGTCGGGCTGAACAGGCACAGTTCATCGTGAATGTGCTCAGCGATCTGAAAGCGGTCTACGACAGAGTAGAACGCGCCCGCATCCTGTTGGCCGCACACCGATCGGCGAAAACTTATGGCGAAGAAATGCGCGATCTCATTCAGTCCCGTGTGCAGCTTCTGAACGTGATTCGTGCCCTGGACAATCAAACGGCGGGGCTGAAAGAAAAAGATGCGCAGACAATCAGACAATCGGTTCAAAACATGAGTTCGTATCTCACCAAGCTAACGGATGAGTTCCGAGACAAATACAAGCCGATTGCCGATATGCAGCGAGCCTACGAAGCCAATATCGATGCAAAACTTGAAGCCCCAGGTGTTGACGCTCTAGAAGTTGGATCTGAAGGCTTTACGAATGAAGCATGGCAAGCCATACGCGTCTTGCCGGAGATCATCGATTTCCTCGGTCTGAGCAATGATGATCTCTCACAACCGGGCGCTCCAAGAACCCGGTATGAGCGTGTATTCGTTCACGCACTCGATGAAGCAAGCAAGTGTCTGCGAAGGGAGTTGAAAGCCTTGTTGGGCAACGCAACCTGAGCTGGATTCAATTGTTGTCCACATGGGGGAGCCGCGCCAGGCACGACTCCCCATTGCTCACGCTAGTTTGGCGATGGCTCGCGCCCGTTGACCGGGATCGCCGCTGGCTCGATCAGCTCGCCTTCCGCAACCTGGCGCGGCTGCGGCTGAACGTAGCTGCCATAGAGACGCCACTCGTCCATGCGGCACGAATGCACCAGCTTGCCATCCCAGACCGTCATATCCGGGCAGCTTTCGCACATATCGACGCGCCCGTCTTCGAGCAGATCTGGCCCCTGGATGATGCCGATGCTCTGGACGTACATCGGCTGGAACAAACGCATCGGGTTGCGCAGCACTTCCTTCCAGAACTGGCCGTGCGCCTGGCGGACGCCCTTGTCGAACAGGCCGAGCGCGAAGGCGATCTTCGGGATCTTGTTGCTGGGCGAGTAGATGACATAGGTGCCGTGCTGCAGGTGATGGAAGACCTGGAACAGTTCCATGACTTTCTTGCCCGCCGAGCCGTACATCGTGCCCTTGGCTCCCAACTGCGCCGACACCAGCCATGTCAGCTTGTCATGCACCTGCGAGCCGCCCATGTAGGCCGAAGTCTCGTAGTGCGGGAAGTGCTTCTTGATCTCCGCGTAGATGTCCGCTGAGGTCAGATAGGACTCAGCGTCGTTATCGGCGACGTAGCTCGTGCGCAGGTCAACCTTCTGGCCGTTGGCATAGTAGTCGAAATCGCCTTCCATCACCGCATTACGGAAGCCGATCAACACCAGGCCGTGAACGCGGTCGATGTTCTTGTTGGCCCAGCGTACCATGTCCGGCACCATGTGCAGGTTGCCGGGGTAGACGGTCATGCCGAAGCTGGCGAACAGCCCGCCGACATCATGCACCATATCGGCGTAATACTGGCGCAGTTCGAACAGTTCTTCTTCCGTCTTGCCCTTCCAGTGCGGGCGCTGCTGCTCGCTGTCGATGTGGAAGGTGAAGCCGACCGCGCCGGCTTTCTTCAGCTCAACCACCATTGGGCGGTTCTCATACAGCTTGATCGCGTTGGTCAGGATCAGAGGTTTCATTTTCAAGCCGCGGATGTGGGCGACAATCTCGATGATGTTCGGGTGGATGAGTGGCTCGCCGCCAGCGATTGAGATGTTATCGCAGTTGCGCCACTTCTTGAGCAGGTTGATCTCCTCTTTGATCTGCTCCACCGACTTGTGACCCTGCATCCCGTTGATGCGGTAGCAGCCGCGGCAGTAGGTGTTGCACTTGTCCGTGACTTCCAGCCAGCCAATCGGGTTGTCATTGCCCGACCACGGGAACCGGTACATATTGCGCTTCAACAGCTCCATCTTGCTTTCTCCCTGGTGAACAGGCGGTGTTCGACCAGCAGACCGAGATGTCAGTGCCGTTGGGCGAGGCATTAGCTGTCTCAGAGCAACGGGGGAAGGCAAAACTCGCTCGTGGGTCGAGGCCGCCCGCGCGGAAAATATTTAGCGTCGCTAAATAAGTTTAGCGCATTTATTTAGCTTTGCAAAGTAATTCTCGAAGTGAGGTCTGGGCGTGGATGTGTTAGATCACAACCGTCTCACAATGGGGCGGATCAGGAAGCGGAAGCTGGAGTTCGATCCGGTTCACGTATACCGCGACCGGCCAATGACCGCCGGTGCAGCCCGCTTCAGTGGGAGCTGCGTTCGCCAGGGCATCGAATGCCCTGGCAACGATGCTGAGCGAATGGGGTGTCAGTGGGGACTATCCTGGCTGCTGGTTAGGCAGTGATTGACCGGAGTAACGTCGCGTTCATCCCTGGCCGACTTCGCTCAAGAACGTCATCACCTCGCGTAGGAACAGATCGGGCGCGGTGTCGATAGCGATGTGCTGTTGGCCGGGCAGGACGACCACACGGCTGTTGGGCAGCGCTGCATTCCAGGCCTCGACGTTTCTTCTGAAATACGACGAGCTGTCACCGCCGAGCAAGAGCAGGGTCGGGACTTTCAGGTGTGCAAACCGGTTCGGTTCGAGACGATAATTGTCCGCAGCATAGTATTCCCGCGGAATCGTGTGGGCAGCCGCAATACGCGCCGGAAAAGCAGGCAGTTTCCGATACGATTCGAGTTCGTGCGCTGGCATCCGAACGACTTCGCGCAGAAAAGTGAGCACGGCTTCTTCACGCTCTCCGGCATCCAGCAGTGCCTGGATGCGATTCATCACCCCTTCCGGCACCGGCGCGGGTGGCGGCTCATAGGCGATCAGACTGCGCACGTGTGGGGTCAGCAATGCGGCCTCTAGCACCGGGAATGATCCGTATGAATGGCCGAGCAGGTTGACCTCGCCACCAATCGACTCGACCAGTGCCGCCACGTCCTCGGCTTCGCGTGCAATGGCATACTCTGCACCATCCCCGCTCTCGCCGCGACCACGACGATCCATTGCGTAGACGGTGAACTTCTGTTCCAGCGTCGGGATGATCGGTAGCCAGCGCACATGGGAGGCAAGCGTGCCATGCACCAGCACTAAGGGCGCGCCCGATCCGCTGCGCCGGAAGGCAATCGGTGTCCCATCTTTCGAGCGAATAGTCTCCATTTGACGGCTCCTTTCTGGCTGAAGATCGGCAAGTGGCGGCCTGAAGCCAATGCTTCGAGCGCTTTCCCATCCTATCACATTTACTTGTTTGACTGGAGAACGCTGGCGCGAGTAGCACTTTACTCGCCGCGATGTTCCGGCGGCAGATTCTTTTCTGACCGGTAGGCAATTTCGATGACATTGCCCGGCTCGAACTGGCCCATCAACAAGCGCAAGCCATTGGCGCGATCTTCGCCGTCGTCAGTCGAAAGGATCTGACTGCTGAATGCGGCAATGTCCTGTACGATCCGCTCATAGCGATAATAAGCCAATGCGACGGGATCGATCTGCGTCTGACCATAGCCCTGGTAAAACAGCGCCTCTTCCTGTTCTGGCGAGCGCCGGTTCATGAACAGCCCGCCGCCGACGAACATCAAGTCGCGCTCTTTGGGCGCGAGGATGAGCGTATCCCAATCGACAAGGTAGAAGTGATCGTCCACATCGATCAGGACGTTGCCCGCGTGGATGTCGCCATGGCAGAGGATGAGCTGCTGCGAATGTGCCTGAAGCACCGCGGCCAGGGCTTCGGCGCGCCCGACGAGTGCGCTGATGGCGGCCTGCTGGCCGTTCAGGAAGGCGGCCAGCTCCGCCGCGACCGGATCGTGGAAGGTAGTCCCCTCTACCTGTGCGAGGATCTGCCGGACTTCCTGCCGCCAGCGCGCGGCATACGTCTCGCGCTGGATGCGCTCCAGGATGGTGGGCGGAATCAGCGCCGTGTGGATGGCTTTGAGCGCGCGGCCAAATTCGACCCAATGATGATCTTGCAAGTCAGTCTCGTAGCCATTGTGCCCATCGATGAACGGGAAGACGGCCAGCTTGAACTCGTCCACCTGTGTCCACAACTGGCCGGTCAGCGTGGGGATCGGGGCGATGACCTGTCTCACGCCCTGGTCGTGCAAGAGCTTGGGCACCCGGATCGTCATGTCATCGAAGTCATTGCGACGCAGCTTGACGAAATAGACAGCCGCATCGTCGCCAACGGCGCGGTAAACGGCTGTCCCTTGATCCGCGCCGAGCGGCAGAAAATCAAGCTGGGTGATACGCAGCCCGTAGGCATCACCCAGGCAGGCGATGATGCTGGCATCCTGGATGTCTGGCTTTTCGAGCATGATCTTTCGGCGTCGTCCTCGCGTGCCGCGCTATCCTGCCTCATCGCGCAGCCAGCGCAGGTAGGCGATGATGTCCAGGAAGTGCTGGTCGTCCCAGTCCGGGCGGCCACCGCTTGGCGGCATCGACACGCCGGTCGTATTCTGCGGATGATCCGCCGGGCGACCGGTGCGCAGAAAGTCGAGCAGTTCGCTGTCCGGCGAGTACATGACCAGCGGCGACGTGGTCAGCGGCAGGCCGAGGCCGGTGATGCCCTCGCCCTGCAAGCCGTGGCAGGCGAAGCACGTCTCGTTGAAGTAGGCCTGCCCGCGTTCGCGGTCGCCTGCCTGGGAGGCGACGACCGTCGCAGCCGGCAACGGCGTGGCGGTCGGCCAGGGCGTCGGCGTTGGCAGCGCGGCGGCAGCACCGGCGACGTGCTCCGCTGACAGGAACTCCGCACCGCTGATGACGTAGATCTCGCCCGCGTTGAATTCGTCGTTGCGCACGCCGTCGCCACCCATCCCGTTGGGCGCGATGTCGATGAAGCCGTCGCCGTCCACGTCGTAGACCGCCATAGCGTAGGCCGCCATATCGTTGTCATCCGCGCCCCAGGCATAGCGCACGCGCACGCCTTCCGGCAGGTCGCCGAGCAAGATGCGACCGTCGTCATGCGGCAGCCCGCCTTGCTGGCCGAAGATCACCGCCAGCATCCCGGCGTCGCGCCTGGGCACACCATCCGCGCCCGCCGGGTCGTAATTCGGCGCGCCGTAGAAGATGTCGTCCGCGCCATCACGGTCGAGATCAGCCGCGCGCAGCGTGTCTGCTCCCTTGCTGTCCGCCTGATCGGGATAGATGACGACCGCGCGCCCGGCCTGTGGCTCGGCCAGGTCGAACATCTGCCCGGCGAACGGGTCGTAGGTGTAAAGCACCCAGCCTTCGCCGGCTTCAACCTGGTTATTATCTGGCCCGCCGCCGATGAGCGTGCCCAGCAGCAGATCCAGCCGCCCATCGTCGTCGATGTCCCCGGCGGCGAGTTCTTCGCCGAGCAGGTCGTTGGCGTCCGCCCCGTAGATGGCCGTGATGCTCTCATCGATGGGCGCGCCGTCTTCGTCCAGCTTCGTGGCGAGATCGACCAACTGCCCACGCAGATCCGGCCCGCCGAAAACGACGAAGGTTTCGCCGCTGTTGTAGCGCCGGTTGCCCGGCCCATCGCCACCGCCGAACGACAGCCCGCCAACGCCCGCCGATGCGCGCCAGAGCGCCGCGCTCACCGCCGCGTCGTCGTAGCCGTCGCCATTGAAATCGTCGCCCCAGAGGCTCGAGCCGAGCAGGTCGTCGTAATCCGCGCCGATGATCCAGGTGGCGTCGTCGGGCGGCGTCCGCATGTCGATGATCTGCCCGTAGCGCTCGATCATGTCCTCCGCGCCGTAGATGATCCACGCCTCGCCTGCATTGATGCGGTGATCGCCTTCGCCGTCCGCCTGATTCGCGCCGATGAGCATGTCTGCCAGGCCGTCGCCGTCGAAATCGCCGCCGGACACCCACAGCCCGAAGCGATCTTCCTCCGTCGCGCCATAAAAGACCATCATGTCGTCGGGGAGCGTCATCAGGTCGATGTCGCCGCGATTGGCCATGTCTGCGCTGCCAAAGAGGACGTAGATCGCGCCCGTATTATGGCGCTGCTGAAGAGGGCCATCGCTGTTCTGGGCGCTAAAGATCAGGTCGTCATAGCCATCGCCGTTGAAGTCGTCGATGTAGGTCTCCGTCCCGGCCATATCGCCCGGAAACGCGCCGTAGATCGAGAACACGCCGCGCCCCGGCCCGACCGATTCCATCACGAGCTGCCCGCCGATGCGGCACAGATTCATGACGATGCGTAGATGCCCGGCAGAGCCGCGCCCCAGCGGACTGGCATTCTGCCCGGTGATCGCCAGGTCGCCGCAGCCGGTGGCGTCGAAATCGCCGATGTCGAGCGGCTTGCCGGTCGTTGACGCGCTCGCAGGCGTGTCGTAAAAGGTGAACATCCCGGCCTGCGTCGTCTTGCGCAAGTCCCACGGCGCTTCCGGCTGCGCCCCCGCGATGGATACGTAGAGGACGATCAGGGTCAGGAGCGCGATCACAGGCAGCAGTTTCTTCATCGGTGAATCCTTGGGTGTGGTTGCACGATGCGAGCGCGATCTATGTCAGATCGCGCCCGGGACGGCGATGCGCAGCGCGGGATAACGACCGAGCAGGGCAGTGAGCGTCTCCGGCAGGCCGAGGCCGCCGGGCACGATCTCAATCTGATCTGGCCGGCCACCGTGCAAGAAATCATAGGCATAGTTGATCTGCGTTGGCGTGTCCGCCGCAGCCAGATCGTCATACACAGGCAGCGCTTCATACGCGGCGGCGGCTTCCCCGCCCCAGGTGACGCGCACGAACCACCAGTTCATCCCGTTCGATTGGGCAGGATACGGATCGTCATCGAGCGCGGCGCGCGGAGTCTGCTGGCGTCCCCAGAGCAGCGTCAGCAGCGCGATCTGATCGTGGCTGACCACGTCGTCTGCCGCGACGATCAACGGCTGTGCCAGCGCCAGATGGTAGCCGGAGTCCGGGCCGTAGGTCGTCAGCGCCCGGTCAACCAGGGTCAGCGTCAGACGGGTTTTGTCCGCGATCTGCGGGATGGCGTTGATCTCGGCGATCTTCTGGTGGAAGGTGGCGGCGTCGCGGTGGAGCACCATGCGGCTGTGATCGCTGATCCAGCCGACACCGTTCTTCAGCCCCAGCGATGCGCCCGCGAGCACGTGCTTGCCCAGGCGCGGCAGGTTGACGATGTGATCGACGCGGTCGAGAATCTCGGCGACCTGGAGATCGTCACCCCAGTGGTGAGCGCCCACGGGGATGCCGGGCACGTAGGCCTGCTCGAACGGCACTTCCTCGAAGCAGTGGATGAGCGCGCCCGCGGCCAGCGCCGCATCGAGCAGGCCGGTTTCGCGCATGTTGTCGCGCGTCGAGCCGGTCGTGCCCGTGGCGAGGTGGCGCACGAACAGCGCGCCGCTCATATCACCGACGAAGACATCGCCCGCGCCCGCCTCTTTGAGCAGCCCGATAACGCCGCTGAGCACCTCCGGCGACGTGACGGAGGGCGGGCCGTAGTTCGAATTGCTGGCGACCTTGACGAAGACCGAGTCGCCCTGGCGCAGCCAACTGAGGTCAGTCGCCGCCAGCATGGCCGCGCGCACCGCCGCATCCGCGGTCGTCTGCGCCGGGTCGTAAGTCTGCACATGAACGCGCCGGTTGCCCTGAACGCTCGACTGTAAGAGGCGCTGCCAGCCGGCATCGACTTCCAGCAGGACAGCCAGCAGGCCGCCGCCCAACATGCCGAGGAACTCACGGCGAGAAGGATTACCGGCGAAGTGTTCGGTCACGGAATTTTTCTCCGCTCATCCGACAGAATGCCGCCCAATGATAGCGCAAACTGCGAGGGAGTGGTGGCGACAGTCGGGAAAGAGTCGGTATAAGATAGCGGCTGAAGACGACCGCAGTAGAAAGGCTATGGCTGATGCGTGTGTTTGTTCTGTTGTTAACTTTGTCTCTTTGGCTGGCGACAGCGCTGCTTCCCGCCGCGGCGCAAGCGACGACCGTGCCTGTGCCCGATGTCAGCGGCCTGAGTGTGCCCGCCGCCGCTGCCCAACTGCACCAGGCCGGGCTGCGCCTGGGTGCGACCGGCGCGCTCCAGTGGGCGGAAGCGAGCGGGTTGCCGGTCAACACCGTTGGCGCGCAGTCACCCGCCGCCGGGGAAGCTGTCGCTCCCGGCACCGAGGTCGCGCTGACAGTTCTGCGCACGCCTAACGTCGCCGTGATCTACGACGACAACGATCTGACGCTAGTGAATCAGACTGGCGCGACGCTGCCGCTGGCCGGGATCAGCATTAACGCCGCTGACGGCGCGGCGCTGTTCCGGGCGGATCGCTGGTTTGCGGCGGCGCTCGCACCCGGCGACTGCGGGCAGGTCTGGTCGGTGCCGCGCGGTGACGCCAAACAGGTCGAAGGCTGTGAATCGATCTTTTGGCTGACGACGAACAACGCCGCCGAACATGCCTGGACGACGCTCAACAACGTGACGGCGTTCAATCTGGTGCAGAACGGTGAGGTGCGCGCGACCTGCCCGGCTGCGCCCGCCAACACCGAGCCGCTGCGCTGCGACGCCTATCTGCCAGCGCCCGATCAGGCGGAAGAGACGCCCTTCGTCTACTTCGCTTACATGGACGATGTGTTCGTCGTCGCTAACCCGACCGCCGATCAATGGATGCCGCTGCGCGCGACGGTCGTCTTCAACTTCAACCCGAACATCAGCGTGCCGGGCGCGGGCGTGCCGCTTGGCGATCCGTCGCTCTATGGCGACACCGGGCGCGTCGAAGATGTCGGGCGGCTCGCACCCGGCGAATGTGTGCTGCTGACGCGCGGCACGCTCGACAGAGCAATGCTGCCGATCCCCTGCCGGGTGATCGCGCAGCTCGGCATCGACCCCACGTTGATCTTCTGGGCGACGCCGTTTGAACTGGAGAGCGTCAGCGACGGGCTGCGCCGCGCCTGCCCGGCGAGCACACCGGGCAAGCCGACGCTCTGCATCCTGCCGCGTTAATCGTCGTCGTCATCGTCATCGTCAGAATGTGAACTGCCTTCGCAGCGACGCCGCCAGCCATTCGCCGGTGCCCAGGGCGGAGGCGGATTATCGCAGTTGCCGGGATCGCGCCAGACGGTGCCATCGACATTGATATTCACGTCGATGTCGACAATGACGATGGTGATGGCGATGATGGTGATGTTGATCTGCGTGTCGCCGTCAATGCCAATCCACACGGTCAGGTCATCATCATCGTCGACGAACTGGCCTTCGACGCGCACCAGATCGCCGATCTGGATGACGGCGAGCACCGGGTCATCCGCATTGACGACGATGTTGATGTTATAGATGGTGATGATGTTGACGTTGATGGCTTCGACCGGGCCTTCAATGACCACGACCACGCCGCCGCCCGTGATGGTCGTCGGCGTCGGGCTGGGGCCGGGCGTCGGTTCCAGCGTCGGCGTCGGGGATGCGGTCGGCTCAGGCGTCACGCCCGGCGGCGCGATGATCACGATGATCTGGGCCATGATGCGGCCATCCGCCATCAATGTACCCTGAATGCTGACCTGCATCCCGACCAGAATTTCGGGCGCGGCCGCGACCGACTCCAGCGATACGGTCAACCCGTTGACGGTGATCTGTGTGCCGCTCACGGCGGTGACAGTGCCGGTGAAGCTGATCGCGCCGCCGGTGTCCTGTGCTGCTGTTGGCAGCACCAGACTTCCCAACGCGATCAGCGCGGTCAACCCATAAAGAAGCAAGAAACGGCGCAGTGTTTTCATCATTTCCTCCACAACCACAAGACGCTGTTGGCGGCGTCTTTCTTGATTGTAATGTGGGAAATGAGTCTGCGCCTTTACGTTTGGACTAATTGGCTACGTCCTATGCGCTGCGCGATAGGTGTTTCAGCCTGCCAGCGCCTGGATTACCTGTTCGCGCCAGCCGGGCAGCAGCGCCGCCAGCACGACCACGTTGACGACAATCGCGCCGATCTCGGAGCCCATCGGCATCACGCCCCACCAGGGCAGGACGGCAGCCAGTGAGATCACCGCCGCGACGACCGCCAGCGTCGGCCACCACGGCTGATTCGCAGCCAGGCCGATGCCCGCAGCGACGAACGCAATCATCGCAACCAACCAGAGGGCACTCCAGGCGCGCCCCAGCCCGCTCTCAATCGTCACAGCGTCGGAGAACAGCCATGGACGGTCGGCAAAACCTGCCGGAACCGACGTCCAGGCTTCCAACACGCCCATGATGTGGCCGAGGCCGTGCGCCACCAGCACGATTACAACCAGCCAACGCAACAAACTACTGTCCATGTTCCCCTCCCAGCCCAGTTTTCGGGCTGCGAAAATTGTGTTCCCTCTGCCACACTCGACAGTACGATGGATCTCGAAAGGCGCGTAGTGATGTTCATCACTACAATGCCGTTCTACATGCACCGTATAATCAGCTTGAAGGCATAGTTTGTTCCGCAAAGGGCTGCCCGTGGATAGCAAGACCCGGACGACAGCGGCGGAGGATAGTTTCCTCGTCGCGTGCCAGCCCTCGTGGCAGCGGCTGGTGTTTCCGGTTTTGCTGCGCTGGCTGGAGAGTCGTATCGACAAATCGAAGCCGATTGCTGAGCAGCGCGCCGATCTCGACCGGGCGAGCCGCGCCATGTGGATGCCGCACGGGGTCAAGGCGGAGGCTATCCGGGTAGGCAACATGCCCGCCGCGTGGATTACACCCGCGAATGCTGTCCCAGGGCGGACGATTCTGTATGCGCACGGCGGCGGCTTCATCACCGGCTCAGTCCATACGCACCGAGCACTCGTGGCGCGGTTGGCGTTGGCCTGCCGGGCGCGCGGGCTGCTCTTCGCGTACCGGCTCGCGCCCGAATATGCACACCCGGCGGCGGCGGACGATACGGTCGCGGCCTACAAGTGGCTGCTGGATCAGCAGATCGCGCCCGATCAGATCGTGCTGATGGGCGATTCGGCGGGCGGTGCGCTGGTGCTGCTCGCGCTCCTGCGGCTGCGTGACACGGGCGATCCGCTGCCAGCGGCGGGTGTCTGCCTGTCGCCCGTCACCGATATGACTGGGTCCGGCGAGTCGATGACGCGCAACGCCAAACGCGCGGTCATGCTCAAGCCCAAAGACCTGACGGGCACGCCGCAGTATGTCGGCAGCAGCGATCCGGCATCCGGGGACATCTCGCCGCTGTTCGCCGATCTGCACGGCCTGCCGCCGCTGCTGATCCTTGCAGGCACACGCGAGATTTTGCTTGACGACTCGATCCGCTTTGCCGAGAAAGCGCTGCACGCGGGCGTCGATGTGACGCTCGAAGTCTGGCCGGAGATGTGGCACGTCTGGCCGGTCTTCGCGCCATTCCTGCCGGAAGCTGTGCAGGCTATCGACCGCATCGGTGCGTTCGTCGAGGCGGTATAGGCGCGGCAGCCTGTGTGAGGGCAAATCCGCGGATGTGGAATCGGGTATAATCAGGGTGCGTGATCGACTGTGAGGACAACACGCCGGTGACACTGAGAGATCTTGAAGAGTTCTTTAGCCAGCTTTCGCGCGCTGAAAAGGCTCAGGTGCTGCAATGGGCGGCGCGTGACCTGGGCGATGCGTTTCCCGGCATCGAGAGCCGACCGGACGTTGCCGGGGGTGAGGCGTGCATCGTGCGCACGCGCATCCCGATCTGGGTGCTGGTGCAAATGCGCCGCCTGGGCGCAAGCGAGGCGGCGATCCTCAATAGCTACCCGACGCTGCGTGCCGAAGATCTGGCACATGCCTGGGCCTATGCGCGTTTGCACGCTGAAGAAATCGAACGCGCCATCCTCGACAACGAAACGGCCTGATGTGTGGCACGACTGTACACCAACGAGAACTTTCCCCAGCCATGTGTCGAGATCCTGCGCACACTCGGCCATGATGTACTGACAACGCTTGATGCAGGGAATGCTGGACAAAGCATTGCTGATGAAGGCGTACTCGATTTCGCCCGTGACAACGAGCGCGTTCTGGTGACTTTCAATCGCAAGCATTTTCTTGAACTTCATCGCAAGCGCCCCGATCATGCCGGGATTATCGTTTGCACTGTGGACACCGACTTCGAGGCGTTGGCAAATCGCGTTCACACCGCGCTAGCGAGCGTATCTGACATGCGCGGGCAGTTGCTGCGTGTCAACCGCCCGGCGCAGAGTTGAGCGTTATGGATCATGCGGACATCCTGATCGTCGGCGCGGGCGCTGCCGGGCTGATGGCGGGCATCTGGGCAGGGCGGACGAACCCACGGCGGCGCATCGTCCTGCTCGATGGCGCGCGCAAGATTGGCGCGAAAATCCTCGTCGCAGGCGGCGGGCGCTGCAACGTCACGCATGATGTCGTCGCTGAATCGGCCTACACTGGATCATCGCGCAACGCGATCAAGAAGGTGCTGCGCCGCTTCGATGTGGCACAGACGGTCGCCTTCTTCCGCGAGATCGGTGTCGAACTCAAACGCGAAGACACAGGCAAACTGTTCCCTGTCACCGATGACGCGCACACGGTGCTGAATGCGCTGCTGGGCGCGGCAGCGGACGCCAACGCGCGCATCCTGAATCCGCGCCGCGTCGAGACAATCGAGCGGGTGGAGGATGGTTTCGTCGTGCGCGGCGCGTGGGGATCGCTGGCGGCGGCGCAAGTCGTGCTCGCGACCGGTGGGTGTGCGCTGCCCAAGAGCGGCAGCGACGGTCACGGTTACGCGCTGGCGCAGGCGCTGGGCCACACGCTGACGCCGCGCATCTTCCCGGCGCTCGTGCCGCTCGTGCTGGAGCGCGGTCACGTCCTGCGCGATCTCAGCGGCATCAGTACCGAGGTGACACTGAGTGTCCACGCGGGCAGCGGCAAACGACTGGCCGAGATCGGGGGCAGTCTGCTGTGCACGCATTTCGGCATCTCCGGCCCCGCCGTGCTTGACATCAGCCGTTATTATCTCGACGCGCGGGCGCAGGACTCCGCCGCGACGCTGGTCGTCAACTGGCTGCCGATGTTCACGGCGGAGACATTCGAACAGCACATCCTGGCACACCCACACGATGGCGCGCTGCGCACTCTGGGCGATCATCTGCCCGACCGGCTGGCGCGCGCACTGCTCGATCAGGCCAGGATCGCGGCGGGCACGACCTTCGGCGCGCTGACCCGCGAGCAGCGACGGGCGCTCGTGAGCGCTGTTTGCGCGCTGCGCCTGCCGATCACAGGCGACCGCGGCTATACCTACGCCGAAGTCACCGCCGGCGGTGTCCCACTGAGCGAGATTCGCCTGGAAACGATGGAATCGCGCGTCTGCCCCGGCCTCTACCTGTGCGGCGAAATCTGCGACGTGGACGGGCGCATCGGCGGCTACAACTTCCAGTGGGCCTGGGCCAGCGGCTACGTGGCCGGGACGGCAGTCTGATAGCCTGTAACACTGCCCGGCCACGAAGGCGATTGCTCACGCCACCTGTGGCTCGATTCCCGGTGGTTCGCTCGCGCTCGCTGCTTTCAGGCCACCGGTTAGCCGCGCGAACAGCCACCACAAGCCGTACATGATGAAGACCATGCCGTACTCGATCAGCGGGATGCGTATGACCTCATTGGCCAGGAAGGGCGACTCGGTGGCGGCGTAGACGATCACGAGGCTGAGCAGGAAGCCAAAGGCGAACAGGTTCTTGAGCCAGGGCTTCAGACCCAGGCCGTGCATCTGCGTGACGATGAAGATGGTCAGAAAGCCGAAGGTGAACATGCGGATCAGCATGTTTGGCTGGCCGGTGTTGACCTGATTCCAGGCCACCAGCGCGGCGTGCGGCAGCACCAGGATTTCCAGCAGGAAAATCCACCTGCGGTTCAAATGCTGCCGTGTCATCATGATCGATCCCTGGAACATCACCAGAATGACATGGACGAAGCCGAGCAGGTGCCCCCAGGTCGGCACCATCGGGTGAAACCAGAAGGTGTAGATGACGGCAAAGCTGAAGGCGTAACCGTGATAGCGCTTCATCCAGTCATAGAATTCGGCGCGGAACTTGACCTTGCGCCCGAAGAAGATGCCGCGCCGCCGATTCTCCATGGCAATAATGACGAACAGCATCATGATTACGGCGAACTGGGCCGTCCAACTGGGAATATCCTGGGCGATACCATCGTAGAAGAACATCGTTTGCAGATAATGCGCCACGATGAAGACGACATTGACGCCGACCGCCCACCAGTTGGCTGCGCGCAGCTTGTCGGTGTACTGGCCCTGGTATTTCTCCTGTGCCCACCATATAGTCACCCAATGGGCGATCTGGTGCAGCCCGAAGAGAATCCACACACTGGCACGACTCCAGAAACCCGGATCGGCGCGCTGCCATTCGTAGTGGAAACCACCGAGCGCCAGATCGGGCGCTTCAAGTTCGTATTGCAGCAGCCAGGTGCCGATGGCGATGATGGCGAGGCTGATGATGACGGAAAATAGGATGCCGAAATCGACGATGCGTCCGGCTTTCCAATCAGGTGCAGTGAATGTGCGTTGCATAGACAGTCCAACGTGCTCAGATCTACAGGGGAAACGGTGTGCAGCGTACTGTCGAAAGATGAGTGGCTACTGAACGGTACTGATCTAAAACCTGAAGATCCTGGCAGAGATTGCCTCTCGATGCCGACGAGAACGACGCTCATGAGCTACCCGACGCCCTATCCTGACGCCAACGCAGTGCTCGATCTGCTGCTGAGCGGCGCCCGCGCTATCTTCGGCGAGCGCTTGATCGGTATGTATCTCTACGGCTCGCTGGCGACAGGGGATTTCGATCCGGCAACGAGCGATGTCGATTTCGTGGTCGTGACCGATGCCCCGCTCGATGATAGGGTGTTCGCGCAGATCGACGCGCTGCACAGGCGCATCGCCGGAAGCGGGATGAAGCTGGCGCACAAGCTCGAAGGCGCGTACACGTCGCCGCGAACGCTGCGCCGCTACGATCCGAGTGATCCGCCGAGCATCTATTACAACGAAGACCACGAGGACAAACTCTCCATCGGCGCGCTCGGTGGCGACTGGATCATCCAGCGCCACGTACTGCGTGAGCATGGTGTCGTCGTCACCGGCCCGCCGATCAAGCCGCTGATCGATCCAGTCAGCCCGGATGCCATCCGCGAGTCGGTGCGCGAACTTCTGGGCGGCTGGTGGGCGTCGATGCTGGACGATGCAACCTTCTTGCAGCCCGATGCGTATCAGGTCTTCGCCGTCGCGACCATGTGCCGCGCACTTTACACCCTGGAATACGGCACGATTGCCTCCAAGCCTGAGTCAGCGCGTTGGGCGCTGGCGCACGTCGATACCGCGTGGCATCCGCTGATCGCGGCGGCGCTCGACTGGCGACCCGGCAGCACCTTCGACCGCCTGCCGGAGACGCTCGATTTCATCGCCTACACACTCGAACGCGCTGGAAAATAGACGGATTCCCTGCTTGACTTACCGGGCAGTCACTGCTAATCTGTGATTTGTGCAAGATTTCACATAATTGATTGATCCGCCGTAATTACGCCCCGTTTTTTCTGGTTGTCCATAAGTGCATTAGGTCAGACCAGAAAGGTCAACATCCCCTCATGGAAACGCGCTATTTCGTCAAGTTCATTGGCGATCAATACGTCACGCTCGCGGTTGCGCACGATGACAACGAATCCGCCATCCTGCTCGACAACCAGTTCGAGCCGACCACCGAGGAGTTCTATCGCTGGCTGCAGGCACAGACGAAGCAAATCGCCTGATCGGTCGCAGCGCAGATAACCGTATCAAACGCAAACGGGGCACTCGCAGTGAGTGCCCCGTTCCCCCTGAAGGTACAGAATGTCACTTCCCTCTATGTGTTGTAGCCGTAGACGCCCAGTTCCCAGTGTTCGGGTGAGCGCCAGATATTCGAGAGCAGCAGCTCACGGACGGCCAGCATCTCTTTGGGCAGACGGTCATAAAGCTTGATGAACAGGTCATCGTGCATGACCATCTCTCGTTCCCAATCCTCGCGCGTGACCGACATCAGCTCGTTGAACTGCTCGCGCGTGAAGTCGAGCCCGCGCCAATCGAGATCTTCGTAGTGCGGCATCCGGCCAAGCGGCGATTCCGTCGCCTTACCCCGGCCATTGGCGCGCTCGACGATCCACTTGAGCACACGCATGTTCTCACCGAAGCCCGGCCACAGGAAATTGCCATCTGCGTCCTTGCGGAACCAGTTGACGCTGAAGATGCGCGGCGGTTCGCTGATCTGGCGGCCCATGTTCAGCCAGTGGTTGATGTAGCTCGCCATGTGATACCCGGCGAAAGGCAGCATCGCGAACGGGTCGCGCCGCACCTGGCCCTGCGCGCCGAAAGCCGCCGCTGTCATTTCTGAACCCATGGTCGCGCCGATGTAGACGCCGAACTGCCAGTTGAACGCCTGGTAGACCAGCGGCACGATGGTCGCACGCCGCCCGCCGAAGATGATCGCCTTGATCGGCACGCCGGCGGGATTATCCCAATTGGGGTCGATGGCCGGGTTCTGCTCGGCGGGCGCGGTGAAGCGCGAATTCGGATGTGCGGCTTTGTTTTCGCTCGCCGGTGTCCAGTCGTTGCCGCGCCAGTCGATGGCATGTTCGGGCGCTGGGCCGTCCATGCCTTCCCACCAGACATCGCCGTCGTCGGTGAGCGCCACGTTGGTGAAGATGGTGTTCCTGGCAATGGTCATCATCGCGTTCGGGTTCGTCTTGTAGTTGGTGCCCGGCGCGACGCCGAAATAGCCCGCCTCAGGATTGATGGCATACAGACGTCCGTCCGGCCCCGGCTTGAGCCAGGCGATGTCGTCGCCGATGGTTGTGACCCTCCAATCCTCGAGCGCCTTGGGCGGGATGAGCATGGCGAAGTTGGTCTTGCCGCAGGCGCTGGGGAAGGCCGCCGAGACGTAGGTTTTGGCGCCGGTCGGATCTTCCACGCCCAGGATGAGCATGTGTTCGGCCATCCAGCCCTCGTCGTGACCGAGCACGCTGGCAATGCGCAGCGCGAGACATTTCTTGCCCAGCAGCGCGTTACCGCCATAGCCGCTGCCATACGACCAGATCGAGCGTTCCTCGGGGAAATGGACGATGTACTTGTTCTTCGGGTCAGGCTCGCACGGCCAGGGTACGTCTGGCTCGCCGGGCGCGAGCGGTTTGCCGACCGAGTGCATACACGGCACGAACTCGCTGCTTTCGCCGAGTGCACCCCAGACCTGGCTGCCCATGCGCGTCATGATCTTCATGTTGGTGACGACGTAAGCCGAGTCGGTGATCTCGACGCCGATGTAGGCGATGGGCGAGCCGAGCGGCCCCATCGAGAAGGGTACGATGTACATGGTGCGCCCGCGCATACAGCCGTCGAACAACTTGTCCAACGTCTCGTGCATTTCTTTCGGGTTGACCCAGTTGTTGGTCGGGCCGGCATCGTTTTTGTTGAGGCTGCAGATGAAGGTACGGTCTTCGACGCGCGCCACATCAGACGGATCGGAGCGCGCTAGGAAGCTGTTCGGGCGCCTCTCCTCGTTCAGGCGGATGAACGTGCCTTGCTCAACCAGTTCATCGCACAACCGCTGATATTCTTCGTTAGAGCCATCGCACCAGTGAACAACATCCGGCTTGCACAGTGCCACCATGTCAGTGACCCATGCCCGAACCCGTTCACTGCGAAGGTTAGGCGGGAATTGTAGCTGCTGAACACCCATCGCGGATGAGTCCATGTTTGCGTCCCTCTCTGAGTCTGTCCGTCGCTCGTGATTCCAGACCGCCTGACTATAACAGAGTCAATCAGGGGAATCTATTACATTCATCCTCGCAGCTTGTGAAAGATGTTACAAACTTCATACGGGCTGGCGTCCGATGTAGCGCGCGCGCGGGCGGATGAGCTTTTGCAGTTCGTATTGCTCGATGGCGTGGGCGATCCAGCCCGCAGAACGACCGAGCGCGAACAGCGCCAGCGGCGCATGATCCGGCAGTTTCAGCGCCTGCGCCAGCGTCACCAGCGCGAAGTCGATGTTGGGCGAGTCGCCCGTCAGCGTGCGCACGGCCTGCGTCGCTCGTGCCGTCAGATCGAGCGCGGGTGAGTCCGGCAGCGCCACACGCGCCAGATCCAGTAGCGCCGCAGCGCGTGGGTCGCCGTTCGGGTAGAGTCGGTGGCCGAAGCCGGGCAACCCGTCGCCCCGCTGGAGGCGTGCACGCAGCACCCGCTCGACGTCGCGTGCGCCGCCAAGCTCACGCAGCAGCGCCGCCACTCGCAGTGTCATCCCGCCGTGCTTGAAGCCGGAGAGCGCCGCCAGCCCGCCCTGCACAACCGCATAGGGTGTCGCGTCGGTGCTGGCGACGATCCGCGCCGCAAACGCCGATGCGTTCAGTTCGTGATCGGCAGATAGGATGAGCGCGGCATTCAGCAAATGCGGCGCGTCGCACGTCCACGCCGCTGCCAGCGCCTCATTGATGTTTGCGTCGGTTGGCTGCCTTGTGAGCACAGATGACAACAGCCGCACCAGACGCGCGCCTGTCCGTGCCGCGCCCAATGGCGAAAGATCATACGCCTGCACGTCTCCCAGCGCGCCCAAGGCCAACGCGATTTGCATTGCCGTCAGCGGGGCGTCCGGCGGCAGCGTGGCGAGCGCGTCATCCGGCAGCGCGACCGCCGGCTGGTTGAAGATCGTCGCCTCAGCGGCTGAATCTGTCCACAGCAGCGCGGCGACCTGCTCGAAGGTGTGTGTGCGTGCCAGCAGCGCCGCATCCTGCCCGCGATAATAAACCGCGCGTTCGGTGATCAGCGTCAGCGCGCTTTCCAGCACCGGCACGCCCCAATCGAGCGCCGCGCGCGCGGCCTGATCGGGGTTGCGCCGCTGCGCCTTGCGCTCGGCCAACCGCTGCACATCCTCGGCCACGTAGCGCCGCGCGCGTTTGCCATCCGCCGCTGGTTCGCTGCGGATCAAGCCGCGGCTGACGTAGCTGTAGAGCGTCGCCGGGTTGATGCCGAGTAGGGCAGTCACTTCTTTGGCTGTCATTGTCCTCCGCGCCATGAGTCCAATCCTCGCGCAATAGGTTGATTTGTTGATCAAGATTGACGGCCAAGATCAACATTTATACCATAAATCAATGTATCTACGCATCGATCTGTTCCTCTGGGAGGGTAAAGCACACGGATGAGACGCACCCCTTCGTCCATCATCTTCATCGCTTTTTGCGGACGAGGCACGCCTCGTCCCTACGTATTCAGGTATGCAATATGGACAGATGAAGCCTGAGCCTGATGATGATTTACCTCATCATCTCGTTCCTCGTCAACTCATCACCTATCACGCATTACTCTTTTCTGGAGCACCCCATGATTCCCGACGTTGAAACACCTGAATATTTCCTCGACGCCTTTCCGCGCGAGGGCTTCCCGCAGTACGTCTGGACGGAGCGCCCGGCAGGCCTGCCCGCCGCCGCCTGGACGACCGAGACGACGCACCGCGACGGTCAACAGGGCGGCCTGCCGCTGACCAGCGAGCAGAGCCTGCGCATCTACGACATCCTGTGTGCGTTCACGGGCGCAAGCGGCGCGATCCGGCAGGCGGAGTTCTTCGTCTATCACCCGGCGGATCGCGCGGCGCTGCAAGGCGCGCTGGAACGCTGGCAAGCCGGCGCGCCGATCGAGCCGACGACGTGGATCCGCGCCGCTGCCAAAGACGTAGCGCTGATCAAGGCGTTGGGCGTGCGCGAGACGGGGATGCTCGCTTCAGCCTCGGATTACCACACCTTCCATAAGTTCAAGCCCGGCGGCAGACGCCAGGCCGCGGAAACCTATCTCGACGCGGTGCGCATGGCCGTCGACTCCGGCATTCGCCCGCGCCTGCATCTCGAAGATGCGACACGCGCCTCGCTCGATTTCATCCGCCCATTCGTGGAGGCCGTGCAGACGATCTGCGCGCCGAGCGGCCTGCGCCCCAAGTTCCGCGTCTGCGATACGATGGGCCTCGGCCTGCCCTACGACGACGTAACGCTGCCGAGAAGCGTGCCGCGCATGATCCGCGCGCTGCGTGAGCTGGGCCTGGAAGCGGAAGACCTGGAATTCCACCCCCACAACGACACCCATCTCGTCGTCGCCAACTGCCTGGCTGCCGTGCGCGCCGGCTGCGCGGCTGTCAACGGCACCTGCCTGGGCAAGGGTGAACGCACCGGCAACGCGCCGCTCGAAGGCGTGCTGCTGCATCTGGCGGGCATGGGCTACTACGATGATGCTGCGCCGGATTTCGCCGCGCTCAATGATCTGGCCGCGTTGTATGCGGAGATGGGGGAAGCGCTGCCGCCCAAATACCCGCTCTATGGCCGCGATGCTCACCGCACACGCGCCGGCGTTCATGCCGACGGGTTGAACAAATTCTGGTGGATGTACGCGCCATTCGACGTGCCACGCCTGATCGGTCGCCCGCTGGAAGTCTCGCTGACCAAGGACAGCGGCCTGGCCGGGCTGATCTTCTTGATCAAGCAGCATCTCGGCCTCGAACTGCCGAAAGATGATCCAGGTCTGCTGGCGCTGCACGGCTGGATGAGCGCGGAGTTCGACGCCGGGCGTCAGACCAGCATCGAGTGGGAAGAAATCGAGGCGCGCGTGCGCGAAAGCGTGGCGGCGGGCATGCCTCTTTGAGAGAAAGCAAACGGCGAGGCCAGGTGAATAGCCCCGCCGTTTTGTTTGCGATTAATCTTACATTCTGTGTTACACATGAAAATTATTTAAGAATAATATTCATGAAAAATTCACGCATTTCTCTATTTTCCTACTGTACAGACCCTGTAAATTGCTCTATGCTTAAATTGTCGTTGGAGACACAATTATCATCATAAAGGGAGCTCATCATGTTGTATATGCCTCGCGAAGAAGGTCAAGGTCTGGTTGAATACGCGCTCATCCTCGTCCTGGTTGCGGTCGTCGTGATCGTCATCCTGGCCCTGATTGGCCCCTCAATCGGCAACATCTTCTCGAACATCGTCAACGCGCTCTAAACAGAAGCGTCTCAACGAGGAAGGGGCGGGTTCAACCGCCCCTTTTGCTTACTCCTGAGCAGAGACCCGGTGCCACAACACGCCGGGTCTTTTCGTTTCTTACCCAGGCAGACCTTCCTCGCCGAAATTGTATGACGGCAGCAGCACTTCATAGATGACGTGAACGATGCCGTTCGACGCCTGAATATCAGCCCACGACACACCGCCAATCCACGACAAATTCCGCCCGCAATTTCGAATACAGCGCGCCTTGTCGATTGTTTCGCCAGTCGCCATCGGCTACTATTGCGCCGCAAAGATTGACGAGCGACGAGTGTTGCAAACATGAAAAAACTGCTGATTATCGGAGTCGTCTTGATGCTCAGCCTACAACAGCCCCGCCTTGCCCGCTTGCAGGCGTCCGATCAACTGCCGTGGTGGAACGACCGCGTGTTTTACGAAGTGTTCGTGCGCAGCTTCTACGATGGCAACGGCGACGGCATCGGTGACTTGCGCGGGCTGATCGACAAGCTCGACTACCTCAACGATGGCGATCCGAACACGACCGACGATCTCGGTATCACCGGTCTCTGGCTGATGCCGGTTCAGGAAGCGACGCGCTACCACGGCTATGACGTGATGGATTACCGCGCCATCGAGCGGCAGTATGGCACGGCAGACGATTTCCGCGAGCTGATGGCGGCTGCGCACGCGCGTGGCATCGCTGTCATCGTCGATCTGGTGCTCAATCACACCTCGGTGCTGCATCCGTGGTTCCAGGCATCGCTGCGCGGCGAAGCACCGTATGCCGATTGGTACGTCTGGCGCGATAGCGACCCCGGTTATCTCGGCCCGGATGGGCAGCGCGTCTGGCATCAGTATGAGGATCGCTTTTATTACGGTGTCTTCTGGGAAGGGATGCCGGATCTCAACCTGGAGAATCCAGCGCTGACGGCGGCGCTTCATGACATTGCCACCTTCTGGCTGGACGATATGGGTGTCGATGGCTTCCGTCTCGACGCGGTCAAGCATTACGTCGAAGACGGCGAAGATCAGATCAACACGCCGGAGACGATTGCCTGGGCGACCGGGTTCAGCCAGCACGTCCACGCCGTCAAGCCGGACGCGCTGACCGTCGGCGAAATCTGGAGCAGCAGCTACGACATCGCGCCCTACGTGCCGGAGGCGGTGGACATCGCTTTCGAGTTCGACCTGGCGACGGCGCTGTGGACGAGCGCTCAACAGCGCAATCCCGGCGGTGCGGTCTCGCTCTATAACCGCGCGCTCGATCTGTATCCGCCCGGCCAGTTCGCCGCGTTCCTGACCAATCACGATCAGAACCGTGTCATGAGCGAACTGCGCGGCGACGTGGACGCGGCCAGGGTCGCTGCCAGCCTGCTGCTGACCGGCCCCGGCGTGCCCTTCCTCTATTATGGCGAGGAGATCGGCATGATGGGGCGCAAGCCGGACGAGCGCGTCCGCACGCCGATGCAGTGGACAGCCGATCCGGTGACGGCGGGTTTCACCGAGGCCGCGCGTCCCTGGGAACCGATCGCCACTGAAGGGCTGGAGTTCAACGTCGCCGCCGAGACCGGCGATCCGGACTCGCTGCTGAGTCACTATCGCGGGTTGATTCACCTGCGCAACGCGCATCCCGCCCTGCGGACAGGCGCGTATCTGCCGCTGGAGAGTGACAGCCGCCGCGTTTACGCCTTCCTGCGCCACGACGACGACGAGACGCTGCTGGTGATCGTCAACATGGATCGCCAGCCGACGGAGGACTATGCGCTGACGATGAACACCGGCCCGTTGAGCGATAGTGTTCAGGCGGAGGCGCTCTATGGCCTCGCGCCGGAGACTGCGCTGCCTGCGCCGGTGCTCAACGCCATGGGCGGCTTTGACGATTATGCGCCGCTGCCGCAGCTTGAAGCCCGGCAGACGATCATCATCCGGTTGCGATGAGACAGATTACGCCATCGCGGGCGCAGGCGTGACGCTCTTGCCTGCGAGATAGACGTTCAGGTTCGACAGGTTCTGCGTCAACACCTGGCGCAGCATCTGATTCATCGCCAGCAGTTCGAACATACGCGCGAACCAGCCGAGTCGCGGCAGGAACTCATAATCGACCTGCATCTGCACGTAGGTGCCGACGGCGGTTGGCGCGACGATCAGCGACATCGTCGAGGGCAGCACGGTCGATTCCGAGACATGTACCTGCCGCATCATTGGCTCGAAGGCGATGATGTGCCAGGGCGTCACATGCGTGAACGGGCCGATGCGGTTGTGATCGACGTAGGTCGTGCCCCGGCCAAATGCGCCCGGCGTGACCACCTCTGCCGCGACCAGCCCTGTGACCCACTCCGGCGTGCGTTCGATGTCGTTCAAAGTGGCCCAGACGGCCTCGACCGGCGCTTCAATGATGCGTTCAACAATCACATGCCCCATGATGTGTAATCCTTGCTCATCGTTTGACTTGATAAGCATAGGGTACGCGAACTCTGGGCAGCGTCTCATCCTCCTTTGGATCGAGATGCGCGCCCATCATTGGTTCAGCCAGCGTAAAAACAGCCTCAAATCGGGTTGTGCATTGGACAAAGGTGACATTTGTAACTAGCGCCCGGACGCGATATTTGCATGAATATACATATTCATAAGTGTCAATTCTTTTCTGAGAGGATGGGTGTCATGCGAGTCAAGATTAACCGGGATGTATGTCCGGCACATCTGGCCTTTTGTGAAAGGTGTCTGGGGCAGTTCCTCAAGCATCCTATGGGTTACGAACGCCGCTGCTTCGAAGAGCTTGAAGACGACGGCGAAGA
>JAHDWN010000001.1:164344-298694 GCA_023382675.1 Anaerolineae bacterium | reverse complement strand
CCGGTAGTTTGACGATTTCTCAGTTGGATGGCGTTGGCGGGGTCGTACAACAAACAACCGTGCCCAACGTCTATAACCGAAATCGCTGGGAAAACTGGCAGTTTGATTTTGTTGGCGACAGTCTGTTGATCTATCGTGATGGCCTGCTTCGCTATGAGGGCAGCTTTGCGTCATCGCCCGGTGCAGGGCAAATCGAATTCATCGCCCGCCAGGGGGATGCCTTCGGCATCGACGATTGTTTGATTACGGAGGTAGCGACCGCCAGCAACCTCGATGCGCGCACATTTGTGGCGCTGCGCACTGCGGTCGAACAGCGTCCATTCCGCTTGCTGCGGAGCGACTTCGACGAGAATTTTGACGACATCTTCCGCACCGATGATTGGTGGGTTGATGGACAGACTGCCGCAGGTGAGTTTATGACCGCCCCTGGCAGCCCTGAACATCGCCAATTCTTGCGCATTACTGACCTGGGGCGTCCGACCTGGCGACTGATTCGCGATGTCATCGGCTTTTCACTATTTGAAGAAGGCACGGACTCGCGCAATTTTACAGACTCGACCGATCTACAGGCGTCTGTGGTCATTCGATTTCCTGAGGGTGCGACCGGAATCGCGTGGTTGGCTGTTCGCACCACGCCGACCATCAGCGGCGCAAACGTAAATGGTTATCGCCTGGAACTACATCGAGATGCTGACGGCAATACGAGTGTGATCGTGCGTTCAGTTCTCCCCGCCGGGCCGCAGACAGTCTACGAAGGCCCATTACCAGGTACATTGGCAGCGCTTTCCGACTGGATTCCGCTCGAAATTGTTGCCTACCGCGACAAAGTTGGCTTTTTTGCCAACAACGAATTCATGACCTCGATTGCGCCCACAACGCTGTTGGGTGGGACAGTCGCTCTTGGTGTCGATCCAGGCACGACGGCGGATTTCGACGCGCTGGTGATCCGCGATCTCACCCCGCACGGCGAATGACGCTCAAGCCTTCGGGTATTGCAGACCATCCACAGCACGGGCAGCACGGAAGTCACTCTCCGTCAACACATTGCCGACATCGTGCGTCGTGAAACTGATCGTGACACGCCGCCAACCGATGTGGATGTCCGGGTGATGATCGAGGGCTTCGCAAACGGTGCCGACCGCGGAGGCAAAGGCGAGGCCTGCCATATACGTATCCATCTGGAAAGTTTTCTGGAGACGCATGTCCTCCACTTCCCAGCCATTAAGGTGGGACAGACGCTCGGTGATCTGGGCTTCGGTCAAGAGGGTGCGTGCCATGCATTTCCTCCTTGTGTGATTGAGTGACCAGGCAGAATAACAGGAAACCGTTTCCTGAACCATAGGCGGCGATTTGCGTATTATAGTGGCGGTTTATAGGTTGAAAGCCGTTTTCAGGTTCGATACTATGGCGATCCTCATATTCAATAACAGAAAGTCACCCATTTACCATGACCGATATAACGACCGAAAAAACGACCGGCGCAGAGAAGATCGTCTGGGATCTATCGATCTTGTACGACGGCACGGACGATCCCAATATCGAACGCGACATCGCGACGGTGATGCAGAAAGTCGAGACCTTTGCATCGACTTATCGCGGGTGGGTGGCGCAGCTTGACGCGGAAGAAATGGTTGGCGCACTGGTGGCGCTGGAGGACATCTACGATCAGTCAGGACGTATTCAATCATTTGCATTCCTGCAATTTGCGACAGACACCGCTGAACCAAAACATGGTGCGCTCGTACAACGAATTAATGAATTCAACGCGCAGATGCAGCAGCAGCTCGTATTCTTCGAACTGGAATGGAAGGCCATTGACGACGCCGATGCCGATAAGCTGCTGGCTGATCCCACGCTTGGCAAGTATCACCATTATCTGGAGGCTGATCGTCGCTACAAGCCCTACACGCTGAGCGAAATCGAAGAGCAGCTTTTGTTAGAGAAAGATGTGACCGGGCGGAGTGCCTGGGCGCGATTCTTCACGCAGATTACCAGCGGGATGCGCTATGAGTACCAGGGCAAGAAGCTAACACAGTCCGAGATTCTGAAGCTGCTTTACGACACTGATCGCGATGTGCGCCGGGAAGCTGCCGACAGTGTCACTGCCGGTCTGCGTGAGAAGATGATGGAATTGACGTACATCTTCAATGTGCTGGTTGCGGACAAGGCAGCGGACGACCGGCGGCGTGGGTATCCGAGCTGGATTTCGTCGCGCAACCTGGCAAACAAAGCTGCCGATTCGGTCGTCGATGCGTTGATCGCGTCCGTGACCGCCAATTACGATCTGGTCATGCGGCACTATGAGTTGAAGCGCATCCTGCTCGGCCACGACGAACTGTTCGATTACGATCGGTACGCACCGCTGCCCATTGTCGCCGCTGATCACGAGCATAGCTGGGATGATGCACGCGCGATTGTGACCAATGCTTATGCGCGCTTCAGCGAACGGGCCGGGACTATCGTCAGCCGCTTCTTCGACGAAAATTGGATTCACGCAGCATTGCTGCCGAATAAGCGCGGCGGCGCTTTCTGCTCACCCACCGTGCCCTCGGCGCATCCATATGTGCTGCTCAATTACACCGGCAAGACGCGGGATGTGATGACTCTGGCACACGAATTGGGGCATGGTCTGCACATGTATCTCTCTGCTGAAGCGCAGGGCATTACCGGCCTGTACACCCCGCTGACGACGGCGGAAATGGCGTCCACATTTGGCGAGATGCTCGTGTTCGACGATTTGATGTCACGAGAAGGCGACGCCGCCGCACGCCTGGCAATGCTCGTCGAGAAGATCGAAGACAGCTTTGCCACGATCTTCCGCCAGGTGTCCATGAACCGCTTCGAGGATAAACTGCACACCGCGCGCCGGTCGCAGGGCGAATTGAGCAGTACACGGATCAGTGAATTCTGGCTGGAAACGCAGCGGAAGATGTTCGGGGATAGTGTCACACTCCGCGACGATTACGGCTTGTGGTGGAGCTACGTCGGGCATTTCGTAGGCGTGCCCGGTTATGTCTATGCGTATGCCTTCGGCGAACTGTTAGTGCTGGCGCTCTTCAATCTGTACAAGCAGCATGGAGCTGGTTTCGTGCCTGATTATATCGACGTGTTGGCCGCCGGCGACAGCGATTATCCGGAGAAGATTCTCGCGAAAGTCGGCGTCGATTTGAGCGATCCCGCGTTCTGGAATGAAGGGCTGGCAATTCTGCGCACCATGATTGAGCAGGAGGAAGCTCTGGCGCGCGAAGTCTATCCCGAAAAATTCGCCTGATTCCTCTGACACACGGGGCGCACGACCTGCGCCCCGTGTCTGGCGAACCTATTCCACTTCACCCTCGGCCTCTGGCTCGCCTGCTTGCTCCGCAAGCTGCCGGTCGATCATGAACAGCGCAGGCGCAAAGTCGCCGACGCGCTTGAGCTGTTGCAGGATCTCATCGACCACCGCTTCTTCCTCGACCTGTTCATCCACGAACCACTGCAAGAAGCTGTCTGTCGCATGGTCGCGTTCCTGCCGCGCGAGATCGACCAGTTGATTGATCGAAGCAGTGACTTTTTCTTCGTGATGAAGTGCATCTTCGACGGCTTCAATTGCGGATGACCAGGAAGTTTTCGGCGCAGCCAGCGCTTGCAAGACCACTTGCCCACGTCGCTGCTGGATGAAGTCGTAGATCTTCATCGCGTGCGTCATTTCCTCATCGGCGTGATGACGCATCCACGCCGCCAGCCCAAGCAGATTGTCAGTCGTGAAATGGGCCGACATGGACAGGTATGTGTAGAACGCGCCCAGTTCCATATTGATCTGAGCGTTGAGTGCATCCTGCATTTTCTGACTCAGCATGGTTACGCCTCCTGTAATGAGGAGGCGGATCGTAGCTGAAAAGAAGCGCACGGGCAAATCAGGGAGAAAACTAACGAGGCACAGGGAAAGTGTGCCTCGTCAAGAATCAGAGGAGCAGAATGCTAGAGCGAGTAGATACGCTTGGCAACGCGCAGTTGTTTGGGGAAAAGCGGCAGGAATTCGGCGAAATTGCTGTATTTGCCCGCTTCCAAATCATTCAGGTAGCGGCGTAGCACACTGATGACACCGGGCAGCATCGCCATGCCATAAACCTTGCTCTCCATGAGCGTATAGGCTTTGGCTTCCGCCGCATTGACGCGATCTTCCAGGAAGATGGCGACGACGCCAGAAACGAAAAGGGCAAGGAACTGATCAATCCAGGTCGGATTCTGCGCTCTGACGGAATCACTGACCGGCAGTTCGATCAGAGAGGCCTCATTGACCTGATTTTCGTGATGCGCCAGGTAGTCACGCATCAAGAGCCGCGTATATTGTCCGACTGTGGCGCGATAGATATGCACGGGGTCTTCGTCAAACGGCCATGGCGGGCTATCACCCCAGGCCGGGCGCGGCGGGACGATACAGGTAATCTCATGGCCAACCCGCGCACCAATTTCGTGTTCTGCCGGGTACAGGATGTTGGGCAGCAAAATGAACTGCGCATCGCTCGTGTCGACGAAGGGCGCGAGAAACTGGCGCATATTCACCTGGGTGAACATACGCTGTGCTTGCGTCAGGCTCGTCGCCCACGGGCCGTCTTCGGCTTTCCACCAGGCGGCGAGGTTGGTGATCTCTTGGAAGTCACGAAGCTGTTCATCCCATTGTGGCGGTGCCCAACGCGGCGGATGCTCGATGTGCAAACTCGGCATTTTGAGCCGCAGGGCGTAGCCGAACATGGCTTCGACTGGCGCACCCTCTTGCAGGAGCTGTTCCAGCGAAGTGACGGCAGGATGCTGTTTGAACCCTGCCAGTTTCTTGCGCGTTGCGCGTGCGTGTGCATGGGCACTGTGAGGGCGCTGAGCATGTGCGTCATCAACTGCGCTGCTGAGGGCAAAGACAGCCGACACCAGGCGAACACGATCATCGTGGCGGACGTTTACGTCGGATGTTGCACTCATGGACGATAATGAAACCGGACTCGATTGAATTGCAGTTAGGGCATTTTGATGTTTTATCATACCTTGATTTTAGGGATGAAGCGAGCTGTGTTCCCTTGAGGAGTGCGGAAGAGCAAGGCAAAAGTCCGCAATTTTGTGGAAATTCGCCCGATTTGGCTGTAAACATCTTTTTTGCTGCGCTTCTCAAGCCTGGTGTAGACTGATACTGTGTATCTGCTTGAGAATCACACTGGAGTGTGTCTTGGTCGACCGAGTGCTGCTGAGTGCAGGTCTTCACAATCTCGATGACTGTGTATCGCTTGCGCTTGAGCACCACCTAGGCATTGAATTGATGGCGTTTGCCTACCCGCACATTCTCGATGGTCATTGGGAGCAAGTGGTTGATCAATATAGAACGCTGCTTGCGCCTGTGGATGGCAGCCTGACGATGCATGGCCCTTTTTTTGATATGGCTCCGGGCAGCATCGATCAGCGGATCAATCAACTAACTGCCGAGCGCTACCAACACGCCCTCCGCATTGCTGCAACATTAGGTGTGCCGCTGGTCGTTTTCCATGCAAACTTCCTGGTTAGCATTCGCACAGATGATTACCGCCGCTCATGGCAAGAACGCAACGTCAAGTTCTGGAGCGACATGGCGGACTATGCCCATCGGCTTGGCGTGGTGATTGCTATCGAGAATATGTGGGAATTCGACCCATACATCATCAGCGATGTGCTGCGCCGTGTCGATCATCCTAATTTGCGCGCCTGTCTCGACGTTGGGCACGCGCATTTGTTTTCGCAGTTGCCGTTCGAGGAATGGCTCGCGGTTCTTTCACCCCAGATTGTCCATCTGCATATCAACAACAACCCTGGTGATAACGACTTTCATCAAAGCTTGCATGACGGCGTCCTTGATTACCGGCACCTGCTGCCCAAACTGCGCAGCCTGCCTAATGCCCCGTCAATGACGCTGGAGATGGATCGGGTCAGTGACATGGCTGCCAGCCTGGATCTGCTAGCGCTTGGCGATAGCTAAGCCCGGACATGCCGGACAGCATCGAGCACACGCGGATAGGCACGCGGGTTGCTGACGATGACACCATATTTTGCCAACACTGTGCCGTGAGAGAAGACAAGCGGTTCGCCATCCAGGTCACTCACCACGCCCCCCGCCGCCTGAACAATCGCAACACC
Source organism: Anaerolineae bacterium (assembly GCA_023382675.1). Lineage (GTDB taxonomy): Bacteria > Chloroflexota > Anaerolineae > Aggregatilineales > Phototrophicaceae > Flexifilum. The sequence goes on along the minus strand of JAHDWN010000001.1, from coordinate 292,559 downwards.
CGGCACGTGATCCCAGATGTAATGCTGTGGGGAACCTGGCCGCGACGGACGGACAAAGAAATCCGCGTCCCCGGCGGCGACCATAGCATACTTGTCCTGACCATCCACAGGTTCGATAACATCCGACGCAATATGCCCAGCTTCGAGTATGGAGCGAACGCGGGGCAGGTCGATGTCGATGGCATCTGTGGCGAGGAGCGTACGCAGCAAGGTCGGATCATCGGTGTCGGAAACGTGAATCTGCCAAGGTGTTGCTGCAGCGGTCATCGGCTGGGCGAAGGCCTTGCCAGCCTGCGTATAAAAGAGCACGCCCTGTTTGCCCGCATCAGGATATTCCACACATCCTAGCAATCCTGCCACAGGCTGGTGGTCAATCAGTAAACCAACGGCGATGCTATAACGCCGCCCGCTGACGTAACCGCGCGTGCCGTCGATGGGATCGACCGTCCACATGCGGTCGCGGACGCGATTTTGTCCATAATCGAGCCAGCGCGCGATGTCGTCTGTGCTGACTTTCGCGCCCAGTGCCTCGCCGAGAAGATCGGCAATCAATTGCTGTTGTTCTGGCCTGACGAGCGCGTAGAAATGGCTGCTGTCTTCCTCGGCGATGATGCCATCATCCGGGTAGTGTGTATGTAAGGCGCGCAGAAGCAGCGCCTGGATGCCATAATCGGCAATGGTAACGGGATCTTCGCCACCCTTATCGCCGTATTCCAGAGCGAGTTTGCGCACCCGACGCGCGAGCACGGCAGCCTGGAAAACGGTGGGAAACAATGGATTGAGTTCGGCCAACGAGATATTCCTCTCGACATCGTGCGAACAGACACTGATTGTACGTTTGTAGCGCGCCAGGGAACAGGCGCGGCTTCCAGGCTGCCGCCAGTCTATGCTAGACTAGCGCGCGGAAAGGACACCATCATGGCTGTATGGCTTCCGCTTGCGCAGGCAGCGACCGGACTTTTCACTGTCGTCAATTTCGTTGACAAACATGTTGTTGAGCGCGAAGTGCAGGCCCCGCGCGCCCTGGCAATCTTCCCCGGACTTGAGGGCGCGATTGCTTCGCTGATGCTGTTCCTGCTCGGCGCATGGACGCCGATGCCGCTGCTGATCGTCGTGGGTGTGTGGCTGGTGATTGGATGAGCGTGCGCGACATTCTGTTTGTAACGACGTATACCGGTTTGGGCGGCGGTGAGACATCACTCCTCACCCTCGTCGAGCACCTTGATCCAGACTGCTATCGCCCCCATCTGCTCGTGCCTGCGGAAGGGCAGTTGAGCGAGCGTTGGCGCGCGAATGGCTGGCAGACGCATGTCACGCCCTGGCGCGGGGCGACGACGTATTTTGTGCCCGCCATCTGGATGCGCTTTCCGATTGCCCGTAAGATCGAAGCACTGATCCGGCAGCAGAAGATCGCCCTGATTCACAGCGATTATCACAGCCTCCCCTTCGCGCTTGCCGCTGCCCAGCGTGCCGGTATCCCCTGCGTGTGGACATGCTGGGGCTGGTGGTTTCACCCCAAGCGCTGGCAGCGTGAATTCTTTCACCGACCGGACGCCACCTTCGCGGCTTCGTGGGCGATCAAAGATGGCTTTCTCGGCACACCGCCGTTCACGTCGCCGGTCAAGGTCGAAGTACTGCCGCCCGGCGTCGATACTGAGCGCTTCCGACCTGATGTGGATGGCATTCGTGTGCGCTTTGAGGCGAATATTCCACAAGACGCGCCGGTGGTCGCTTTGCTTGCGCGTTTCCAGGACGTGAAAGGCCACGACGTGTTTCAGGATATGGCGCGGCAGGTGGCGCTGCAAATGCCTGACACGCACTTCATCGTCGCGGGCGAAAACACGCAGACGGATGCCGACAACGCCTACAAGCTGCGCATCCTGGAGACGGCACGCGAAGATCCGCTCCTGCACAGCCGGCTGCACTACCTGGGCTATCGCGCCGATACCGAGCGCGTGATCGGCGCGGCGGATGTGGTAGTTTGCAGTTCCGATTTCGAAAGCTACGGCATGGTCAACGTCGAGGCGATGGCCTGCGCGAAACCGGTCGTGAGCACGCGGCGCGGCGGGCCATCCGAGACGATTGTCGATGGCGAAACAGGTTTCCTGATCGATCCACGCGATCATGAGGCACTGGCGACACAGGTGCTGCTCCTGCTGCGCGATGCCGATCTGCGCGCTCGAATGGGTGCTGCGGGACGGGCACGGGTTGAAGCGCTCTTCTCAGCGCGCTCGATGGCCGAGAAGTTTGCGCAAACGCTCGAACGTGTCATGAATGCGCGTTCGGCGCAGACGCGGCAAAGCTAACCGCTATGCAGATTCTGTTGATCTCGCGCTGCCCGCCGTATCCGCTGCATTTGGGTGATCGGCTGATTGTCTATCATCTGGCGGACGAATTGAGCGCACGAGGCCACGAGATCGATCTGCTGGCGTTTTACGATCGTGATGAAGACTCTACGCCTGAGGCTCAAGCAGCCTACGCGCCCATGTTTCGCCACGTCGAATTGATCCACGAGCGCCCGCGCCGCTTGTCAGATTATCTGACGCGATTGCTGAGACGGTCGGCGCGCTTCCCGCGCCGCGCCGATGCCGCCTGGTCGCCCGCCCTGTGGCGCGCGGTGGAGCACAGCCTGGAGGCGAACGCCTATGACGCCGCGCTGGTTTTCGGCGGTATCTCGGTCTACGAATACGTGCACGTTCTGGGCAGCCTGCCTGCGATTATCACACCATACGAAAGCTACAGTCTCTACCTGAAGCGTGTGATCGCTGCTCGTCAAGGTGGGATCATTGCTCACATTCAGACGAGAGCGCAGCGCTGGCTGGCGCGCGCCTACGAGCGTTTCATGTTTACGCCCTACCAACGCGTGGTGGTGGTCTCGGCGCAGGATCGCGACGAGCTTTTGTCAATCAACCCGCAATTGCGTGTCGATGTCATCCCGAATGGCATCGACCTGGCATATTTCCAGCCGGAAACTATCGAACGCGAACCGGCAACGCTCCTCTTCACAGGCAACTATGAATATGCGCCCAATATCGATGCGGCGCTGCTGCTGGCGCGCGACGTGCTGCCCCTGGTGCGGCTCAAGATACCCGACGCGAAACTGTGGTTGGTCGGCAATGCACCAGCGCCGGAGATGCAGGCGCTTGCATCCGATCACGTCCTGGTGACGGGGCGCGTAGATGATGTCCGTCCGTATCTGGCGCGTGCGACGTTGTTCGCCTGCCCGCTGCGTTTCGGCGCAGGCATCAAGAACAAGGTTCTGGAGGCGCTGGCAATGGGCTGCCCTGTGCTTGCCTCCCCATTGAGCGTGGATGGCATCGCCGCAAGCGATGGGCAGGAAGTTGCGCTGGCTGCGCCGGATGCCTTTGCGGATCGGGCGGTGCAGCTTTTGCAGGATGATTCACTGCGCGCGGCCCTGGCTATGCGCGGGCGCGCACTGATCGAAACGCATTACAGTTGGGCGCGCGTGGCCGATGCCTACGAAGCGCTGTTTCGCGAAATTGGCGCATGAACGCTATGCTCGGCGCTCGTGCCGGGGAGATGGTTGATGTCACAGGCGAAGTTACAGGCAGCGCAGGAACTCATGCTGGAAGAGCACTACACGGCAGCGCGCATTCTGCTCGGCACAATTCGCGACGACCCGACAGCGCTGCGGCTCCTGGATCAACTGAATGAACTGACAGGCGACGCACGCCCGTTCATCCAGTGGGAGTACAGCGAATTGAGTTGGCGCATGATCGGCTTTGTCGAAGGCATTCCCGATAGCTATAGCCCGGCAGACGCCGTTTTTCACCGCTTTGCGTTGATCGCGCACGATTATGCCGAACTGAATCCGAATGCGCTCGAACTGTCATCCATCGATTTTCGTATCGGGCGCAATCTCGGCGTGTATACCGAAACCGATACCAGCGCCTTTCGCTCGCGTTTTGACCCGGACACACAGGACTTCGAAAAGCTCTTTCGTGAACAGCGCGAGGCCTTTCGCGCGCTGCAGCCAGTCATTCTGCGCGAGTTGAATCAACTGCTCGGGATCGCTGTGCGCGCGCACTTGATGCGAGTGGGCGCTGATGGCTGGGAGCTGATCGCCGTGCGCGACCGCAAGCCAGAGGTCTGGCTCGATCTGCACGAGCAGGTTCGCTAGCATATCAAGGAATTGTGTTCGGTCTATTATCTCAAGCGGCGGATCGCCTGACCGCAATGCTCAATCTGGAAGACATTCGCCAATGCGCGTGCTGATGATCTCAAAGGCTCTGGTCGTGGGTATTTACCAGCGCAAGCTGGAGGAGATCGCCCGCCTGAACGTCGAACTATTGGCGGTAGTGCCGTCTTCCTGGCGCGATGAGCGCGGCGATTCGCCCCTGGAGCGCGTCTACACAAACGGCTATGAATTGAAGGTGCTGCCGCTGGTCAACAATGGTGATTTCCACCTGCATTTCTACCGCGGCCTGGGCGATGTCATGCGCCGGTTTCAGCCGGAGATCGTGCATATCGACGAAGAACCCTACAATCTGGCGACCTGGCAGGCTATGTTCGAGGCAAAACACTGCCGGGCAAAGACGCTCTTCTTTAGCTGGCAGAACATCCTGCGCCGCTACCCACCGCCGTTTGGCTGGGGCGAGGCGTGGGTGCTGCATAAAGTCGATCACGTGATTGCCGGTACGGAGAGCGCCGCTGAGGTCTGGCGCGAGAAGGGCTACCGGCGCGGCATCACCGTCATTCCGCAGTTCGGCACCGACGCCGCATTGTTTCATCCGCCAGTGGATCAGGCTGGGGATCGACCCTTCACAATCGGCTACTTCGGGCGGTTGGTCGAGGAGAAAGGCGTTCATCTGCTGCTGGATGCTGCCGCGCGGCTGACGGGCAACTGGCGGCTGCTGCTGGTTGGCGGTGGGCCAATGCAGGCGGCGCTGATGGAGCGGGCGGCTCGGCTCGGCATCGAGCAGCGGTTGTCGTTCATGCCGCAGGTGGCGTCAATGCAGATGCCGGCGCTGTATCATCGTATCGACGTGCTGGCGCTGCCCTCGCTGACGCGCCGCAACTGGAAAGAGCAGTTTGGCCGGGTGCTGGTTGAAGCGATGATGAGCAGCGTTGCGGTCGTCGGCTCGGACAGCGCGGCGATCCCCGGCGTCGTTGGCGATGGCGGCCTGATCGTGCCCGAAGGCGATGTGGCGGCGCTGGCGGATGCGCTGGAACGTTTGCAGCAGAATGCCGACCTGCGCCAGTCATTGGCAGCGAAAGGACGCGCCCGCGCACTGGCTCATTTCACGCAGAAGCAGGTGGCAGCGTCGACAGTGAAAGTGTACCAGGTGTTGATGATGGGTTGACGCGCTTTGCGGCACATAGCCATGGTACACTTGCGCGCATGAATACACAGCCTCCCGTTCAATTGATGCAGGGCGCGGAGCCTTTTTTTCTTCCAGGTGGCTCTGTCGGCTGTTTGTGTTTGCATGGTTTCACAGCCAGCCCTGCGGAAGTGCGCTGGTTGGGCGAGCATCTGGCCGGGCAGGGCTACACCGTCTACGGGGCGCGTTTCGCCGGGCATGGCACACATCCCACCGATGTAGCGCGTATTCATTGGCGAGACTGGATCGCTAGCGCGCTCGATGGTTATGCGTTGCTGCGGGCACAATGCGAAAGCGTCGTCGTCATCGGGCATTCGATGGGCGGGCTGGTCGCGCTGGCGCTGGCGGCAGATCAGACTGTCGATGCTGTGGTCGCGCTGGCTGCACCGATCAAGTTGGGGCGGCAGGTCGCCCTGGCACGTTGGCTACGCTACGTCTACCCCTATTCTGATCAATCCGATACGAGCGGCTTGCAGGAAACCGTTCGGGCAGAGCAAGCGCGCCGGGGCGAACCTGTCATTGGCCGTGTACGCTACGATGTCTGGTCAACGGCTGCACTGGCGCAGCTTTATGCGCTGGCGCGTGTGGTTGATGGGCGCTTGTCACAGATTCGCGCACCGCTGCTGCTGATCTATTCGAAAGCCGATCCAACCGTTCCAGTACATCTGGCCGATTATGTCGCTGAACGTGTCAGCAGCTCGGCGGTCGAACGCGCCATACTCGAACAGAGCGGCCACATTCTGCCGCAGGATGTCGAGCGAGAAGACGTGTTTCAGTTTGTGACGGATTTTGTGCAACGTCGAGTCAAAATGGCAACCCTGGACGCCAATTCAACGTAATGATAATTTGTATGCGTGACTATCAGTGAGGGTTCCATGATCAAGGGCTTGATCCATCAAATACGCCTGACCTATCGTTTGCTGCGCGATCCGCGTGTGCCTCTGTGGGTAAAGGCGATCCCATTTCTGCCTCTGGTTTATCTGCTGTCGCCGATCGATATTCTGCCGGATTTCATCCCTGTGATTGGTCAGTTGGATGATCTCACGCTGATCGTGGCGGGGATGCGCTTGTTCGAAGCGATGACGCCAGAGTACATCGCGCACGAGCACCGTCAGGCCATAGAAGGGGCTGAACGACCGCTCGACGTTGTCGAAAGTACAGCGCGTAGATCGGGTGACGAAGCGCGCAAACGTTAGCCTGTACTCGGCGCGATGCAGTCTGTATAAGTTGGCCGTGGATACAGGCGGCTGTCTGACATGATAGGATCGATAGCGATGACCGCAGCGCCACATTCCGAGACGCAAATTGCACCGCCGCCATGGAAGCTTCATGGCGATGGCCTGGTGTTGCTGTATCGATTTTCCTCCAGGTTCTTACAAACGCAGGGCTTTGCCACGCCGGAAATGGGGCGCTTTCTGGGTGGCCTGGGCGCGATCATGCTGGTCGATTACCAGGACAGCGGCGTTGGCCCCTATCGCGAGTTGTTATTCATACCGGGACGCTTCGAACTGGCGGGCAAGAAAGCGCACTCGATCAGCAAAATCTACGTTTCGACTCAGGCCAGCCTTGCGAGCGGGCGCGCCAATTGGGGCATTCCAAAGGAGCGCGCCGATTTCCAACGCACGTTCGAGGGCGATACGCAGCATTGGCGCGTGAGCAGTGGTGAGCGTGATATCTTTCGCGTGTCGTATACACCAGGGAGAGTCGCCTTTCGCGTCTGGACGTGGCCGTTTTTCGCGCCGCTGCTCCAGCATCTTGACAGTCAGACGTTCGTCACGCGCATCACCGGCCACGGTGTCTGCAAATTGGCGCGTATCGACGACTTGCACGTCGATCCTGAGTATTTCCCGGACGTTGCTGGCATTCAGCCCATTGGCGTCGTCCGTGCATCCCGGTTTCGGATCACCTTCCCCGTGCCGCGTCTGGTTTGAGACACGTGCTCTCTGCGTCCGTCAATTCCGCAGCAGATTCTTGACCATGAACCACAGGTTGGCAGGGCGCTCTGCCAGCCTGCGCATGAAATAGGGATACCATGCTTCGCCGAACGGCATGTAGACACGCACTGGATAACCGGCTTTTGCCAGCGTGTCTTGCCGGGCTGACCGTACACCATAGAGCATCTGAAACTCGCTCCGGCTGGTCAATGACGAGTCTTGTGCCAGGAGCGCTTCTGCCTGCTGGATGATGCCTTCATCATGCGACGCGATGCACAGATAGGCAGTCCCAGGCGTATGCAGAAACTCGGTCATGATGGTGACGAAGTTGCGATCTACATCCGCCTTTTGTGGGAAAGCGACCGCTGGCGGCTCCAGATATGCGCCTTTACACAGGCGGACATGCGCACCCTCGGTAGCCAATGTGCGTGCATCTTCGGCGGTGCGGTAAAGATAGGCCTGGAGCACCGTGCCGACGTTTTTGAAATCGTATTCGTCGTGCATCGTCCGATAGATACGCAGGGTGCGCTCTGTGTAGGCGCTGCTTTCCATGTCGATGGTCACCAGGATGTTGCGCGCCTGGGCATCGGTCAGAATCCGGCGCAGGTTGGTCACACACAGCTCTTCACTGATGTCCAGACCCAGATGAGTCAGTTTTAGCGAAACGCTCGCCTGCGTCTCGGTTGCTTTAATGCGCGCCAGCAGCCGACCATACATTGCAACAACATCGGCTGTATCCTGCGCATTCTTGACACTTTCGCCCAGGTAATCCAGCGAGACGAGCAAGCCACGATTGTTGAGCGTTTGTGCCGCTGCAATCGCCTCTGCTAACGTTTCACCCGCTACGAACCGTCGGGCCATGCGCCGTGCCACGCCCCAATGAGTCACGATGCGGCGTGCCCATATAGCCGAGGAAAGATAGAGTAGGATGCGCCTCAACATCGACTGACACTCCAGAATGGTGGTAAGCACTTGTCACAATCAACCGGCCCACATCAAGATTATGCACAACGGTGCCTAGTTGCAATGTGTTCCCTGCCGCGGTTGGGCAAACAAGCCCATGACACATGGATTTTGCCGCATAAGGATACGCAATTAGGGCGCTCGGCTGACGGTAGCCCTACGCTACGTTCACATAAGAAATGAGCGTCGTTATAATGAATAACGACAATTCAGCACTTGTAAATGATGCGGAGGCACACAACCATGACGCGTAGAGTGGTCGTTATTTTGGCGACGCTCATGCTGTTCAGCGTACTGCTTGTCCAACCTGCGGCTGCACAGGGGCCAATCTGGATTGGACAGTATTACGACAATCCGACGCTGACCGGCTCATCGGTGATGACGCGCAATGAAAGCGCGATCAGTTTCAATTGGGGCGCGGGGTCGCCATCAGCGGGAATTCCCGGCGATGGATTCTCGGTGCGCTTCGCGACCGACTATGTTTTCCCGGCAGGGACGTATCGTTTCTACATGCTCGCGGATGATGAAGCGCGGGTAACGATCAACTTCCAGCCTATCCCGTTGATCAACACGCTCGGCCAGGGGCGCGCAGGCCAGACGGTGTCTGCCGACGTGCAATTGAACGGCCCGACGCACGTGCAGATCGACTATGTCGAGATCACAGGCGATGCTTACCTGTATCTGTCGTGGGCCGATCTCGCGACCAATCCCCAGGGGCCAATACTCGTACCCCCGGTCACTGTGCCGATCAATACTGCGGCCTGGACGGTACAGTATTACAGTAACCCCAATTTCCTGGGCGACCCGGCAGCGATCCTGACCGAGAGTGTGCCAGGGCGCGATTGGGGCAGTGGGTCGCCGCTGTCGTCCGTACCGGCGGATAACTGGTCGGCACGCTGGACGAGTACCCAGAATCTCAACGCAGGCCAGTACCAGATCAGTGTGCGTGCAGATGACGGTGTGCGCGTTTATGTCAACGGCGCGCTGGTGATCAATCAGATGGGCGGGGCGACCGGCCAAACTTATACCACGAGTTTGAATCTCCCACAGGGCAACAACAACTTCGTCGTCGAATTCGCAGAATTTGGCGGGCAGGCCTTTCTCGATTACCGGCTTACGCAGTTCAATGCGACTGCTGCCACCGCGATCCCGGTCGGGCCGGGGGCGATCTCCGGGCCATCGCTGACCGTCACCGGTGCCTTCCGATTGAATGTGCGCAGCGCACCGAGTGTGACTGGCGGCGCGATTTTGACGCGCATCAATCGCAATGAGACCTACCCGATCACCGGTCGCAACAGCGACAGCACGTGGTACCAGATCAATGTCAACGGCCAGACCGGTTGGGTATCGGCGCGCTTTGTGACGCCCTACAACGCTACGTCCGTGCCTGTCGTCGATGGATCGAGCCCGACGCCCAATCAAGGTGGTGGCTCCGCCAACACAGGCCTGGCCGTGACGGCAACACCCTACACGGTCAACATCCGCCAGGGGCCGGGCACGCAGTTCAGCCGTCTTGGTCGTCTGCCCGCTGGGCGCACCGCTGCCCTGCTTGGGCGCAACGCGGCGAACCAGTGGTATCAGGTCAACTATAACGGTATCGTCGGCTGGGTGTCGGCAGAGTATGTGGTGCTGCCGGCAGGCGCTAACATCAACAGTGTGCCCGTAGTCCAGTAGAACGACGAGTTCCAGTTACAACGAAAGAGAGGAACGACCTGATGAGGGTCGCTCCTCTTTTTATTTGTCGCGGGTCATTTCGGCTATGCGCCCTGGAGAAAAGGCAGCGGTGGTCGGGGTGTAAATGGCTGAAAGTCATAGTAAATGCGGTAGTCGCCCACCTGGGCACTCTGGAAGGTCACGCCCTGATCACCGAACCAGCCGATGAGCGCCGCATCTAGCTCCGGGATATTGATGCTTGGGACGAGATAGGCAATCTGCTCGGCCTGGTCGGTCGCTTCTCGGTAAGGCGGGTAGCGCTCGAAGGCCGGGGTATAGTCGAGCGAAGATTTATCCGGCAGCGCCGCGCTGAAGCGCAGGCGTTCGCCACTCAGGAAAGCGAGCCGGAAGCTCAGCCAGTAGGTCGTGTAGCCGTGTTCGATATGGTGATCTTCGAACCATGCGATCAAGCGGGCATCGTCAGTGTTGGGCAGGTGCGTTTGGGCAACGAACTGCGTCGTGAAACCGGGTGGCGTGCTGGCGGCAACCACCTGTCCAGCCGCGAAGTAAAGGAGCGGCACAGCGGCGAAAGCGAGGCCGATCAGCTTGCGCGGCATCGACGCCGCCAGTGTGCCCAGCGCGATTCCCAAAGGCAGCGTCAGCGGCAAGAAGTAGCGCCCGCTGGGGTCACTGGCAAAGCGGGTGAGCAAGAAGAGTGCGCACAGCACCAGAATGATGCCCCAGAGCAGCGCAGGTGCGCCCGGTCGCAGCCCGGAATTTGCCCGTGCCTGGCGTGCGAGGTGAGCCAGCGCAAACAGAAAAATGGCGGCGACGACCATCCCGGCGACGGGCGCAAAGTAATCACCTGCCCAGGGGAAGCGTGCGCCGACGACTGCGGGCAGCCCAAAGAGAAACAATCCGACAAGACGTGTCTCTAAAGAAACGGTTGGGATGACCGCGCCCACGATTTCGCGCCCACCAAACACCTCCGGCAGAAAGAAACGGATCGGCGTGAGGTCGTTTTGGAGTGCGTAAATCCACCAGGGCGCACTGCCAATTACGAAGCCCGCAAGGCCGATCAGGATAGGGATGATGCGAGACGTGGAACGAGGGGCACCGGCGTTCGTTTTCCAGAGTCGCCAGAGCAGATAGATGCCGACCGGCAGAGCATAGACGACGATCAACGCGTTTGCCCACCAGCCGGCTCCGGCGATCAAGCCCATGGCGCCCCAGCGCCAGCGATCGACCGGTCGATACCCCATCTGTGCGCCAAAGCCCAGCGCGACGAGCAGATGGCCGAAGATCAGCGTCTCGTTATATCCACCGAGCGTGGCTGTGGTGTAAAGGGCGAGGAGTGGCGATGCGACGGCGAACGTCAGCGCCGTCACCAGTGCCACGATGATCCGATGTGACAAAACCCAGGCCGCGTAATATGCACTTGCGACGACGAGGAGATACAGCGATGACTGCACGATGCGGATGGTTTGCACCGACTCACCCAGCACTTGGAAGCCGATTGCGACCGGCCATGCGTCCAGACTGCCCATGTACGCCTGACCGAAAAAGAAGGTCGGTCGGTCGCCTGCGAGGATGTGGCGCGCCATCAGGCCGACGATGGCCTCGTCGGAGTGAAAGGAGACGCTGCCGCTCATGAGGAGTAAGGCGCGCGCAATCACTGCCAGGATAAGCGCCGCACCTAGCGCAGCCCAAAAGCTGCGGTGGTTCGAAATAGCTGGCATAAGCCGTGTTCTCGCTTGATCAGCTCGTATGCTTCACTTCATCATAGCGGGCAATCGCCGTTCGTCAGGCTTAACTTCCTGACCGCGCATGAATCGTGATGCCCTGAGTGACCGCTGCGAACACAGGGGCGAACACTGTACTACCGTCCACGGGTGCCAGCCCTGCAATGTGGACGGAAAGGCTGTTCTGGTCGATGGTTTCATTCCAGGTGCGCATGGTTTCGGCGGCGCAGTTGGGAGCGGACGGTGTCTGTACATTGCTTTCGAGACTGATCACGATCAGCATACAGTCGCCAGGCGCGACCAACGTAACCGATGGTGGAAACAGCGCCGACCCGGTGATCACGCGCCAGCCTTCGGGGATCGAGACACTGAACAAGTTGGTGTTGTAGACATCACGCTCGATCACAGCGATTGGGCCGGGCGTCGCCGCGAGTTGTACCGGGACTTGGGCAGGGACACAGCGCACCAGACTCACACACAGCAGCAAGCCGCAGACCCACCGCCAGATCGAGAAACCACGCGTATTCATCATGTCTGATAGTCATAGCTCATATGAACGGCAGCCAACGGCGCAAGATGCGTATCAGATGAACCCCCAACAGGGTGAGAGGGTCGATGAATTCAATGCGCGCCGGATTGTAAATCAGCTTATCGGTCAAAATCGACTGTGACTTGACGAAGCGCATGAGGCCTTGTTCGCCATTGCGCCGCCCAATGCCGCTCTCCTTTTCACCGCCGCTGGGCAAGGTGGGCGTGCCGATGGTCACAAGCCCGGTGCGGTTAATGCCGACATCCCCGGTGCGTATCCGTTTTGCAAGCTCTTCCGCACGCTGGAAGTCGCGCGTATAGATACTGCTCGACAGTCCAAAGTCGCTGTCGTTCGCGAGGCGGATCGCCTCGTCTGCATCGCGGACGCGCATGATAGGCAGAATCGGGCCGAAAGTCTCCTCATGCATGAGCGCCATCGTGTGATCGACATCGACCACAACGGTCGGCTCGAAGAACAGCGGACCCAGGTCAGGCCGGCGTTTTCCACCGACGATGATTTTCGCGCCCTTCGCCACGGCTTCGTCCAGATGCCGCTCGACACGAATAAGCTCGCGTTCATGGGTCATGCTGCCCATGTGAACACCCATGCCATCTTCAGCGCCAACCTTCATTTTTTGCGTGAAATGGCGCACACGCTCGACAAAGGATTCATAGATCGCGTCCTCGACATAGACGCGCTCGGTGCTGACGCAGGCCTGCCCGGCATTCTCGAAGGCACCCTTCATCGCGCCCGTCACGGCCAGATCAAGATTGCTGTCCCGCAAAATGATCAGCGGGTCTTTGCTGCCCAACTCCAGGCTATAGGGGATTAACCGTTCCGCCGCACGTATGGCGACTTTGCGGCCTGTCGCTGTACTGCCCGTGACGTGAACATAATCGACCACGTCGATCACGCCAGCGCCGGTCACGCCGTCACCCGTAACGACGTGGAAGATCTCTTTAGGCACGCCCACGCGATACATCAGATCGGCGAGAAAGAGCGAGGTATGCGGTGTCAGCTCGCTCGGTTTCAGCAATACCGCGTTGCCCGCAATCAAGGCGGGGACAAGCTCAGATGCTACCAACAAGAGCGGATAGTTCCACGGCGCGATGATACCCACCAGGCCATGAGCGCGATAATGCACCGTCAGCCGCTGAAATACAGGAAAAAGCGGTTGGGCACGCCTTGGGCGCAAGAAATGCGCTGCCCGATGAAAGTAATAGGTGACGGTGAAGTCCGTACCGAAGATTTCGCTGAGGGCACCGGTTTTGTTTTTGCCTGTTTCTGAACGGATGATCCGTACCATCTCATCGCGCCGCTCCCAGAGCAAATCCGCCCAGGCACGCAAAAGATGCGCCCGTTTGCGCACGCCAAGATTTTCCCATTCAGGTTGCGCGGCGCGTACACGTTCTGCTAGGGCGGCGATCTGGGCGGCTGACAGGTTCGGAACAGCGCCGACCGTCTCGCCTGTAACTGGGTTGCGAACGACAATGTCCGGGCGGTCTTCAATCGACGCATTTTCAGAAACACTGGCTGCATTCATTTCCCGAACTCCAGCAAATCAAATCTTTATTCGGTTGCGAGTCTATCCCGGAGATTTGTCGATTGCTATACAAGTCTGTCTGATTTCGCGATTGTTGAATGGCTTAGATGTGCCCCTGTGAAGCTCTGAATACGCAGAATCCTTAAGCTTTAAGCCCAATCGTACTGGTATATCGATGTATGTAAGCCGTGTTATACTGGGCTTATGCCAGATGACTATCGTGATGATCTGTCGTGGTTGCGTTCCTGGAAACAGCGTGAGTGGGGTGGATGGATTCTCACCGGGCTTGATGCCTTTGAACCATTGGCTCCACTGGGCGCACAAATCATTCGCGTGGCTCAACCCCTCGTTGGTGGGTGGGTAAGTCTTGAACGTTTGGAAACGTTGGCGCGTGCGTTGGAGACGCCTGAAGGCATTGCCAGAATAAGGCACTATCTTCGTGATGAAACGTCCGACTGAGCGCGCAAACCGCAAATGATGGAGGCGATCTCTTGCAAGTTGATGCCGGAATTCTCACCATCATCATTCTACTGGTGACATTGGTTGTAAGCTTGCTCGCGACCGCAGTCGCTCGTATTCGTCGCCAGAGCATTGTGCTCCGCCATCATCCTGCCTACGCAGCGATGCCGCTGCTGGTGAGTGAATCCCTCGAAGCAGATCGCACCCTCCATTTTTCATTTGGCAGTGTCATCCCGTCGGGCACTACCACGCCCTTGATGGTCGCCGCTGCCGAAGTCTTCACTCTGCTAGCGACACGCGCTGCTGTTGGCGCCCAAACACCCCTGCTCACGATGAGCGAGGTATCTGCGCTCCCTCTAGCCTATGACGTATTGCGGCGCGCTTATCGTTTGCGTGGGCGCACGGATCAGTTCAGAAATACGGCCGTTCAGTGGTATCCCGATGGCCCGCGTTCGCTCGCATTCGCAGCGGCTTTGACGGCCGCAATCAGCGACGAAAAAGTGAGCGCAAATATCTTCATGGGCAGCTTCGGGCCTGAACTCGCCTTGATCATGGATGCGGCCCACCGGCGCGGGCAGGGCGCAATTGCTGCCAGCGATCAACTTGAAGGCCAAGCTGTCGCTTATGCTCTGTCTGATGAAGAACTTATCGGCGAGGAAATGTTTGCCGGTGGCGCATATCTGGGTGGCAGCGCAGCACAGGTCGGCGGTGTGGTCGCGCTGGACATGCTGCGTGTCCTGTTGATCGCAGGGCTTTTGCTGATGGTTGCGGATCGGCTTACCGGTGGCGTTTATCTAAGCGCCCTGTTGCGGGGAGGCGGCTGATGCGGCGTCTGCTGGCGATCCTTGCGTCGGTCATCACGATTGGCGTTGGGCTGGTCACCATCTATGACCTCACCATTGGCGATGGCGCGCTGGCTGCGGCGTTCTTGCGCCTGGCGGCTGCTACGCTGGCCCTGATGATCGCAGCGGGTGTCATCAACCTGATCATTGTGCATGTCGGGCGCATTCTCCGTCTAAGACGCGGTTGGGTTTACAGCCTGGTGCTCTTGATAAGTGCCTTTGCGACAGTTGGCTTCTGGCTGGCTGGACAGACGGACGCCACCAATCTTTTGCTTAATTCTGTGCAAGTGCCGGTTGAATCCGCTTTAGCGGGACTGCTCTTTTTTGCGCTTGTCTATGGCGCTTATCGCCTGCTGCACAAACGGTTTACCTGGGCAGGCCTGTTGTTTGTCATCGTGCTGCTGATTTTGTTGGTTGGCGCGCTCCCCTTGGAGCAATTTGCGCCGGCCAGGCAGATTCGAGATTGGGTTTTGTCGGTACCTGTCAGTGCCGGCGCACGTGGAATCCTGTTCGGCATTGCGCTGGCAACGATTGTCACTGGTGTGCGCGTTCTGGTAGGACAAGATCGTTCGTATCGCGAGTAGGCTATGGGTGGTGAGTCAGACAATTTTCTGCCCCCATGGTTGAAAGGGGCGGACGAACCTGACGATGATGTCGATACTCGGCGGGAAACGGATCGCGTTGAACCTGCCGAGGGGATTGATCATGCCCAACCGCCATCATCGGGGGTGACTCTGCCCCCATGGCTGGCGGATGAAGAACCAGAGGATGAAGAAGCGCCGATTTCTGAAGCGCTTCTCCGTGCAACTAAAGAACTTTCGCCGGACTTCTTCGATTCTGCGGATGCGCTGCCGGATACCGTGCAGAGCGAGCTTTCCTACGATGAGTGGCTGCAAATCCAGCAGGAAGCCAATCGCGAACGCAGTGTCGATGAGGAAGTGCCCGATCTCTTATCAGAAGATACGGCAGCCACTTCGCCTTTCCTGGAAGAGGCGGCTGCTGCGCCCGCTGCAACAGGTGAACTCCCGAACTGGTTTCTTGGGTTAGAAGAACTAGACGAAAGCCAGGCACCAGACTGGTTCCTGGCGCAAGGCACAGTGGATCAACCGGCGGTTGATGAGACACCGCCCGACAGCGAAGCCTGGGAACTGCCACCTGATCTAAATGATGTCGCTGCGATGATGCCCGATTTGTTTGGTGGTTCTGCCGAAGACGCGCCAGCAGCGGGTGATGCGACGGATACATTTCTGAATGAATTCAACTGGCAGCAACCAGAAACGTCCATGAATGAGGCTGCCGGACAGAGTTTTGAGGCTGATCAAGGCTTCGTGTCAGATTGGGAACCGGCAGCGGAACCATTCCCTCAAGCACTTCCCGATGATGACTTTTATGCTGCTTATGCGTCGCTTGGTGAAGATTCCGCAGCGGCGAACGATGCTGTTCCAGGTGCGGCGCTCTCCGATCATCGGCAAGACTCCATGGAAGTGTCCGTCCCAGCAGAGTTGGCCGGTGCGCCTCCACCAGTAGACACAGCCTCTCTCAATCAAGAATTGCCTGCTGATTTGGCTCGCGAGTCGGATTTCGATGAGCCGGATTTGAACGCCTTTGCCAATGCGGATACGGGGAGAACCAGCCCTGATACAACATCGCCAAACGCCGGAGGCACTGCTGAGATCGCGCTTGATGCCGACAGCTTGAGCTGGCTCAATGAGATCAACTCTATGGTGAAGTCGGTCACGAGCCACCCCGAAGACACATCTGGGGAGAAACAAGCGAGTTCCGATGAGTCGGGAGATCGTGGCGAGGCAGGGCAGGACTTCTTTTTTGCTGACGATTCGAAATCAGCAGCGCCCGATTGGCTGTCAGAATTAGGGCCGTTGGACACGGATGCTCTGCCTACTGCATCAAATACCGGGAACTTCGCGAGAGGTGTATCGCCGGACAGCGATTCCGGTGATGAGGAATTTGACACATCTCCGATTGAAGACACTTACTTCGATAGGCAGGACAACGCTGTCGATCCCACACGTAAGGCAGGCACTACGGCAGGTGCCACTGTCATCCTCGACCTGGATCCGTTGCCGTCTGCCAATGCTGATTTATTTGACGAACAGATTACGTCCCCGCCCCAAGAGACTGACCCGCGTGAGCAGTTAGCCAGCCTCGTCACCGACGAAATCGATCCATTGTCGTTCGGTGAGGAAGCGCTAGCTTCTAAAGAGACACTGGCATCCACCGAAACCGAGTTCCCCGACACGAATACGGACGCTGCAACCAGGCTCGACGACGAATACTTAATTCTCGAACGGTTGGCGAGCGGTGCAACCTTGAAAGATCAGTCCGAATCGGCCAGGGCAGATGATGATCTCGCCTGGCTGCAGCACGTCTCTTTCGATGATCTTTTGCCGGATGAAGACGAGAGCGGAAATGCGGCGTTTCATGACAGCGCGCCGTCAGAAATCGATCACACGCACGCGGTTCCGAATGACTTTTCCGGGGTAGGCGTTGAGCCTTCGAGGTCGCCGTCCACATCTGCCCAGATGGATGATCTTGGTTCTCTTCTGGACAACCTGGCCGCTCCTGGCGCGGCAGGTGACGATCCTGAGGCGGCGTTTGATGCGCTCGTTGCCGATTTGGAGGAAGAACCCCTGGATGTTGCCCAGGTAATCAGCACACCTCGGTATCTAGTGCAAACTAATGAATTGGATCTTTTGTTTGGCGAATCTGAAGTCGATGAAGAGAATACATCAACAGGCTTGATTGAGGATATTTCCGAAGACCAAGCCCAGTCTCCATCTGTCGTTGGAACCGGGTCGTCCGTACATAATGTGCGGGAACAACAAACAGCACAACCGGAGCAACTTATGCCACAAAACGATGATTTCGACGCGGTCTTCGGCGGAATGAATGAGCCGCCGGAAGACGGGTCTGAGTCGTTGCCTGATGATGGCCTCAATGCGGGTGCCGATGAGGATCTGGATGAACTTTTCGCCAGTCTTGACGCCTCTCTCGAAGATCAAGCCGATCTTCCGCCATCGACGGCGATGCTTTTCGGGCAGGGAGACCCTCAGGGGCAGGCGCAAAGTGATGAGGCCGAAGAAGCTGATCTCGAAGCGCTCTTTGCAGCGTTTGAGGATGAGCATCTGGGCGATGCTTCCGGACAAGGCGCGCCAGTTGACGCATCAATGGATTTTGCCGATAACGATGATTTCTTTGCGGCGATGGGATTAGGAGATGCGCCTCTCCCTGGAGAATCGCCTCCGCCAGATGAGGCGCAATCGCCGCCAGAGGATACGACCGGACCCAATCTGGATTTCCTTGAGGGTTTTGGTCAGCCGGAAATGAGTGAAACCACAGACATTTCCGGCGAAGACAACCCCTCACTGTGGGAGGCACCGGAGATGACGGAGGAATTGCCGCAGGAAGATCTGCCGGCAGTTGCTGCTTTCACATTCGATGCTGACAGCCTCCCATCGGATACCGAGAGCCAGGATGATTGGTCATTCGAAACGCCCATTGATGACTTTGCGCCTGCGCCGCTTGAGCACGGTGATCTCGATTTCGAGATGACCGCTGAAGATAGTGCCGCCGAACAAGTGCCGGGCTGGCTGCAAGAGATTGATGCTTCTGCGCTGCCGTCCGCTACAGACGAAACGGCGAGCGAGGCGGCTGCCGCGCTTTTCGGCGACGAAACCCCGGTCGGCGATCTGGACAGCTTTCTCGCCGGTTTGGACGCACCGGAGGCGGTCCTGTCGCGAAGCAACGAATTCTCCGGCTTAAGATCGGGTATTGACGAGTTCGATCTCGAAGCCATGTTCGATCAGGCGCTGCCGGATACGTCTACAGATGAGACTCTGCCGGAACCACCGGGTCTTGAACAGTCAGACATACTCGGTGAATTGCAGGCTTCGGTAGGGGCGGTTTCGGCAGCGGCGCTGGCCCGTCAGATGAAAGATCGGCCTGAAACAGAGCTTTCGGAGCGCCTGCAAAAGCTGCGCAAGCGCAGCACAGACGAGATGCGCGCAGTGCAGATTGCGCCTCAGGGTGAGGAGGATAACGTCTCGAAGGTATTGCCTGGTGTGGATGATGCATTGGTCCCTGTGCCAGTGACGATAGACCCGGGTGAGTTCTTTGGCGGCGTAAACCTCAGCGATCAGCAGCGAGCACAGGTCGCTCTGTTGGGTGAACTGGTCGGCAGCAGCGATGAGCCGATTCAGATGCAGGGTACGAACCGATTATCGGCCATCGACCTAACTTATGAAGGCATAAGCCTTCAGGATGAAGACGGCGCGGCCGGCGAACGTGCCGCCACAATGGCAGAAGCCCGGAGAAAACGCCGCGTTAGACGCAAACGCACCTATCGCATCGACCGGCTGCTTCTGTCACTGCTGCTGGCAGCAGGCATCATAGCGCCGTTCTTCGTAAGAGAGTTGCGCATCGGCGCCCTTCCGCCGACGCAGTTCGCTTTTGGCAGCCAGGAACGCCAGGCATTCGATCAGATTGACAAGCTTCAAGAATACGATCTGGTGATGATTGGGTTGGAGTATGGCGCTGCGTCTGCTGGCGAACTCGATCCGCTGGCGGATGCACTGGTCAGACATGTGCTGCTTCGCGGTGCCAGACCAATATTTGTGAGTGAAAATACCTTTGGTGTCCTGCGGGCGGAGCATTTTGTTGATGGGGTGAATGCTGACCGGGCTTTTCTCCAGCGGATCAATCAGCGCACGCCAATAGAACCCAATATTGAATACTATGCCGCGCGGTTCCTGCCTGGCGGCGCTGTCGGTCTGCGCGCATTCAGCGAAGCCACTTCCGGACTATTGACCTATGACATCAACGGTCAGACCGAAAATTTGAATCTGGAATCACTATCGAATCTGGCCTTGATCGTCATGGTGACAGATCGGGCTGAAGATGTGCGGGCCTATGCAGAGCAGATCGCGCCGCTAGCATCTCGCCCGCTGGTCGTGGGCGTCAGTTATGCCGCTGCGCCACTGGCGGAACCCTATGCACGTAATGAAAGTGTCGTGCGGGGGCTGTTGGTGGGCTATGAAGATGCCTATACCTATGGCAACCTGTTAGGAGCTGTCGATGCTGTCAGGCGTGGTGCGCGGCCAATACGCCCCACCATTGTTGCGCCGGCGGTCGAACAACCGGACTCACAGGGAGAAGTTACTGGAACACCGGAACCGTCTGCGGCGCTTACCCCAGAGAATCAGCAGACGCCTGGCGCTGCTCCGACATCTGAGCCAGCGGGACAGCCGCTCCTGAGTGCAATTGTGATCTCGGCGGATGGGGCGAATTTGCGCGCTGGCCCTGGTACCGATTTCCGCCGTGTGACCGGAATTGCGCGAAACACGCAGGTCTTGGTACTGGGTTACAACGATACTGGAGACTGGGTGAATATCCGTCTCGAAGATGGCACTGAAGGCTGGGTGTCCTCAGGTTTGATCGTCATTGTCGAAGAGACACCGGTGCCAGACGAATCGACCAACGGCAAACGCACATTTCTACAAGAACCAGCCACGCAGACTGAAGATAGCACGCTGGCAAATCGCGAAGGTGAGCCTGATGCGCAAGCACTACAGTGGTATGCCATGAATACTGGCCTCGTGGGAGCTTTCCTAGTGGTGAGTTTTGGCGCATTGACGGGAATTTTGCGCGCCGTCTTCCTGAGGAGGAAGAGCTCGTGAGTCTTGATCAAATCGGGCTGTGGGCCGGGGTCGTCTTCACCCTTATGATCTTCAGCTATCTACTGGGTGATAATTTTCTATATCGGTTGGCGATCTACATTTTTGCGGGGGTCGCTGCTGGTTTCGTCTTTATCGTCGCGCTTCAGAGTGCGATCTTGCCGTGGCTGAGGACGACGGTTTTAGCGCCGAATCTTGGGGTCGCGGAACGCGCCTTTGGCCTAACGCCGGTCATTCTCGGCGCGCTGCTCCTGCTCAAGATTTCGCCCCGTTTTGGGCGTTTGGGCAACCTGGCGCTGGCCTTCATTATTGGTGTCGGCACGGCGGTCGCTATGGTCGGCGTCGTGAGCGGTACGCTGATTCCGCTGGCAAATGTTACGGCAGATAGCATCACCGATGATAGGCTGTCAGCCGTGATCGTGTTGATTGGTGTGATTGCCACCTTGATCTATTTCATGTATGTCGCCCGGCGCATTCCAGGTCAGTTGGCGCCGACAGGACGCAGAGGGCTTCTGGTTCAGGTGATCAGTGTGGTGGGCAAAGGCTTCATCGTGGTTACGTTGAGCGCGCTCTATGCGGGTGCGCTCTTGAGCAGCCTGACCATTTTCAGTGAGCGCGTTGCGGCTGTCATTGCGCGCATCACCGGAGGTTAAGTGCATGGCGGAAAATCGCGCCGGCTCGATCCTGGCAGTGGACTTTGGCAATGTGCATACGCGCGCAGTCTTGATCGATCTTGTCGATGGAACCTACCGTCCTGTTGGCTATGGCGAGGTGATGACAACGGCGGGATTTCCCCACGGCGACGTGAATGTCGGGATGGTGCGAGCGCTGCACCAGATTAGCCACGGCACCGGGCGGCAGTTGCTTCATCCAGATCAAACGGTGCTCAGCCCTGAACTGCCGGATCGCTCTGGAGTCGACTCGTTTCTGGTGACAACCAGTATCGGGCGGCCTATGCGCACGGTCATGATTGGCCTGACCCGCGATATGAGCGTAGCCAGTGCGCTGCGAGCGGTCGCCGGGACGTATGTCCAGGTGGTAGAGACGCTCACGCTGGAAGATGATCGCGATGAATCGGCGCAGATCAACGCCATCATCCTTAGTCGCCCTGATCTGTTTTTCCTGGTTGGCGGCACTGAAGCTGGCGCACAATCGACGCTTTTGCAGATGGCCAGCCGGGCAGCGCTGGCGATGCGCTTGATGGGCGATGACCGTCGCCGTCTTGTGCTTTTTGCCGGGAATTCTGATGTTGAACCGCAACTCCGCGAGCTTTTTGGCCCATACGCCATTGTTTTGACCGCCGACAACGTTCGCCCGACATCGGAACGCGAACAGCCTGCTCAGGCATCGGCACAACTTGCCAGCGCGTACGACAGCGTAGCGGAACAACGCGGCGCGGGTTTTGACAGAGTTGCCGCCAGCAGTGCGCTCGGTGTTTTGCCGACGGCGCAAAGTTATGGGCTGATCACGCGCTATCTGGCGCGCGTGCAGGGAAGCGCACTCGCTCTCGACGTGGGGAGTGCCGTCAGTACACTCTCCGCCGCGATCGGGGATCGCAGCACAACCACCATTCGCAACGATATTGGTCTGGGACACAGCGCTGGCTCGCTGATTGAAGCCAGCGGTTTTGCGCGAGTGCAGCGCTGGTTGCCGTTTGTCATAGATGACAATGAGCTTCTCGCTTTTAGTTTGAACAAGTCGCTTCGCCCAGGCACTGTGCCAGAGAATCTGCGCGAGTTGTATCTGGAACATGCGTTGATGCGCGCTGGCGCAGAAATGCTGGTGCAGACGGCTCGGCCATTGTGGACGGACGAGGCAAACGCCAATCCAGATGCTTCGCTGCCGCCTTTCCGGGTGATCATCGGTGCCGGCGCGGTCTTCGCCAATACCGGGCGTCCGGGGCTATCCGCCATGTTGCTGCTCGATGCTCTGCAACCACAGGGTATGAGCGAATTGCTATTGGATGGAAATGCGCTTATCCCTGCGTTAGGGGCGTTGGCGCGCGTGCAGCAGGCGGCGTTCGTGCAGCTTTTGGAAGCGGGTGGCATCATCGCGCTCGGCACGTGCTTCAGTGTCAGTGGCCAACCGCGGCCAGGGAAATCCGCGCTCCGGGTGCGCATTACACTGCCTGACGGAGAGGTGGTGAGACAGGAGGTCATGGGTGGGACTCTCTGGATGTATCCACTGAGCCTGGGTGTACGAGCGTTGATCGATGTGCGTGTGGTCGGTCGCGGGATCACGATTGGCGGAAAACGCAAGATCCGTCGGGAAGTAATCGGCGGCACGGCAGGTATTATTTTTGATGCTCGTGGGCGACCGTTGCCGCTTGCCCTCACAGCGGCTGATCGAGCCGGGCAGATGCCCACATGGTATGCGCAGGCAACCGGTGACGAAGTCCGTCCAATCAATCCTGAATGGTTGGAAGCCACCGCGCGCAAGAAAGAGTCATCGCAAGACGTAATGCCGCCCAGAAAGGAACGGTCGAAACAGCGGCGCGGCGGCGAAAGAGACGCGAAAACCGAACAGCGCGCCAAGGAAGCCCAGGAAAGAAAAGTTCGCGAGCGCTTCCATTCGGGTGGATCGCCTCAGGCGGCTGATGTTCAGGACGACAGCCAGCGCGGCAAGGATGACATTGATGAACTACGAAACCTATTTTCCTGAGCAGAGGCATCTGCTGCCACTCACGATCTTCCGGCGAGATCGTCTGCTGCCTGTTGATGCAACGGGTAGTATTGAAGTCGCGCGCGGAGATCGGGTGGATCTTCATACGGTCGTGGCGCGGGGCGCGACGTTGGCCCCTTTCACGATCATCGAAGCCGCCAGGGTGCTGCGCTTACGCAGGCCCGAACAACTGGAGGAACAATTGCAGGTGCAGGTAGGTGAGCCCGTTCAAGCGGGTGAACTGCTCGCCGGGAAGGCTGGTCGTCGCAGACGCGGCGTGCTTTCTCCGATCACGGGAACTGTGGTTCATATCGGCGATGGCCGTATTATCCTTCAGGAAGAGGGAGAAAACCTCATCGTCGAAGCTGGCGTGAATGGGCATGTCGTCGATTTGCGGCGTGGGCGCGGCGCGCTGGTCGAGGGGATCGGCGCTGTTCTGCAAGGCGTCTGGGGCAACGACAGACGAGCCACCGGGACACTGCGCATGGAGCCGAGCAATGGTTTCGAGCAGGTTTCCAGAGAGGCTCTGGATTCACCCTTCCATAACGCTATCGTCGTCACGCGACGCCCTCTCAACATGACCTCGCTCCAGGTGATCATAAATCAAGACTTGTTGGGCGTGATTGCGCCAAGCATCGAACCAGAACTGATTGACGCTGTCCGGGCTTCGCCTGCCGCCATCCTCTTGACCGAGGGATTTGGATCTCAGCGAATGAGTGCTATTCTGTATACTTTCTTATCCAATCTGGAAGGCCGGCAGGCGACGCTGGATGGTGTACATCCCGGTATTTTAGAGGCGAGGCGTCCCGAAGTCATTGTGAATGTCCCGCTGCAATCTGGAGAGAAGCCGCCAGCGCCACGTAATGATCTGATTCTGCAGGTGGATATGCAGGTGCGCGTGACACGTGGTAATTTTGCCGGCAATGTGGGACAGATCATTGGCTTGCCAAATACCCCGATTGTATTGGAGAATGGATTGCGGGTTCACGCTGCTCAAATCCACCTGTTTACCGGGGAAACGTTGTATGTTCCGCTAGAGAACCTTGAGGTTTTCAGTTAGTTGCTATTTCCTGCTATAATCGCAGTCGCACCGCCGTACAGGGGAGGTCTACATGAGCGACCGCAATGAGTTCGATTTTGATGATGACGATTTTTTCGGGCGCGATGACGAACCCCCGTTACCGGATGAAGATGAGTTTCCTTCTGACTTTGAAGGTGACTTCGATAGCGATATGCCCGGGTTTGAGCCGGAGCCAGAGCGTCAGGGCGGTAATCGAACGTTCGTCATCTTAGCTGCGGTGATGATCATTCTGTTCCTGATTGGTCTGGCGGCGGTGTTGTTCCTTGCGCTCAACCAGGGGCCGTCGGGGCCGCAGTTGACAGCAACCTACGTGGTACAGCTGAATCAAACCACGGAGGCACTGGCTGCGCAAACCGCGACGCAGGCTGTGATCTTTGCCAATGCAACGGAAACGCAGATCGCCGTTAACGCTTTTGCCTCGCAAACCGCGCAGGCGCGTTTCGAAGCGCAAACAGCGACAGCTGCTGCGGCCAGTCCGACGCCTTCACCAACAGCTACGCTGGATGCGACACTGCTTGCGGCGACGCAATTTGTCGAGGCGACACAGACGGCTATCGTCAGTGCCGCGCAGGCGGCGGACGCCACCGGCACAGCGATTGCACTCCAGACGTCGGCTGCTGCGACTGCCTCGGCAGAAGCGCCGACCGTTGGGCCGACTGAGGTTGTCCCCACGGTTGCTCCTGGCCTGAACAGCATTGAGCAAACCGGTACCGCCCTCGCGGTCACTTTCCAGGCGTTGACGCAGCAGGCTGTCTTATTGACCGCTACCAGCGAAGTCGCCCCGACCGCCGAAGGTGGTTTCGAGCCAATCGCCCGGCCAACGGCACTGCCCGATACAGGTTTGTTCGACGATATAACTGGTGGCGGTCGCGATGGACTTGGCCTGCTGGCATTGGCGGTGGTCGGTCTCGTCGGCGTAATTGTCGTTTCGCGCCGGATGCGCTCTCGCAGTGACAAGTCGCAAGACCAGCAGCAATAAACCGCGCTGAAAGCCAATAATACTGTAGAGGCATGGCGAACCACCATGCCTCTGTTTGTTTTACGCGCTGGCTCGCCTCAGCGGCGATGCCAATCCATAGATGGCTGTGGTCAAAAGCCCCAAGGCGATCACCCATAGCGTTGGCTGAATACCCACTCGTTCGGCTAT
Organism: Anaerolineae bacterium; assembly: GCA_023382675.1. Taxonomy (GTDB): domain Bacteria; phylum Chloroflexota; class Anaerolineae; order Aggregatilineales; family Phototrophicaceae; genus Flexifilum. The sequence goes on along the minus strand of JAHDWN010000001.1, from coordinate 266,973 downwards.
CGACCCGGCGATGATAGCCCCAACCGGCGCGATACCTTCCGCGAGAAATCCCATACTGGCGTTGACGCGTCCCAGCACGTGATCTGGTGTTCGCATTTGTTGGAGACTCGTCTTGTTGACGAAATAGACCATCATTGCGCCATCGCCTGCGATCTGGCCCAGCACAAGCAAGAAGAGCGCCATTCCTGGCGCGCCAGCCGCCAATGGCAGACAGAAGCTGATCGCGCCATTCAAGAGCAGTGCCCCTGTGGTCGCTCTGCCGACGCCGAGACGACGTGGTAGCCATTCCGCCAGCGCCGCACCGCCGAGCGCGCCGATCCCTCCGGTCGCGACCAGTAAGCCCAGCAGGGCAGGGGTGAAGCCCAGTTCGCGCAGCGCCAGCAGGTCATACAACGCACCGATGCCTGCGCCGAAGAACGCTCGCATGGCCGTGATCACCGCCAGGCTCTGAAGCACAGGGTCGTGGTGTACTGCAGCAAACCCGCGGACGATCTCATGCCAGATGCGCGTATCGCGCTGTCGCGGCGCAGGTGGCAGTTCCTGCGCGCGCATAACCGAAAGGCTGGTGATCGACGCCAGATACGACACGGCATCCACGAGGATCGCCAGGGGTGCGCCGACGGCCTGCACGAGCAAGCCCGTCAGCGCTGGCCCGCCGATCTCAGCCAGCGAGTCGGTGGTGGAGAGGCGAGCATTGGCTTGCAGGAGATGCTCGCGGCGCACGATGGCAGGCAGCAGCGCGCGATAGGCAGTCTCGAACAATAAGCCGAGGATGCTCATGCCGCCGGCGACCAGGAAGACGATGGGCAAACTGAGCCAACCGCCGAGAAAAGCCAGCGGGATCAGCAGCAGCAGGCCGATGCGCGCGCAGTCCGCTGCGATCATGATGGGGCGGCGGCGCAGACGGTCAACCCAGACGCCAGCCAGCAGGCCGAGTAACAGGACCGGAATGGATGTTGCGGCGCTTAGCCAACCCATCTGGGTTGGAGTCGCATCGAGCAGGCTGACGGCCAGTATCGGCAGCGCATCGCGTGTGATCCGCGAACCAAATTCTGAGATTGTCTGGCCGATCCAGAGTTTGACAAAATCCGGGTTGGCAAGCAGCCCGGAACTGGGATATTCCATTGGAAGCGGTCTCCATGTGCAATGTCATCAATCGTCAAGTGGGTTAGAACCGCTTACGCCAATACACAAACAACACACGGGTGTTCGTGCGCTGCGCAAACGTATCCGATTGGGGGTCCCGGTCTTAGCGATTGATGATGGTATTGCTCATGGCAAACCTGCCTTCCCAGAATCTCGGGGGAACCTGATCGACTTTATAGGCGAGTATGCAACTTTTGTCAATCGTCTGCGTATAAACCTTCTAGAATTCAGAAATCAATCATGGAGGAAATCTCATGAAAAAGCGCCTCGTGCGTTCCAAAACTGACCGGCAGATCTCGGGTGTTTGCGCGGGGATAGCGCAGTACTTCGAACTCGATCCGACCGTCGTCCGCCTCATCTTTGTCGTCGCGACGATACTAGGTGGCCCTGGCCTGCTCATCTATATCGTGCTGGCAATCGTCATGCCAGAAGAGAGCAGCGACTCGGTGATCGAGAAATCGAAAAACGATGATATCGCGTGAAACTGTCGTCGTATTGAGATAGTCATCGGAGCTTGGCAGCGCGCCAAGCTCCGCTTTTTCGTTCGATATGGATTTGCATTGAGGGGTGATCATGGCGCGTAATCACCAATGGCTGGATGCGCTGACGAATGGGCAGATGCTGCGAGATTGGCTGGCTTTGGGCGCGCCGCTGTTTTTTGGCACCATACACTGGTCGCTCGTCCTTGGCGGCCTGGCGCTGAGCGTGATGCTCCTGCCGGTGCTGATTGGTATACCGCTGTTGCTGTTCGTCCTGGCGGGGATACGCGCTCTGGCTGCTCTCGACCATCAAATGATGCTGGCGCTGCTGGATCAACCGCCGCCAGAACTGGCGAACGATGTCGATACCGACGGTGCGAATCTGGGCGAGCGGTTGGGTCTCTATCTCGGCAGTGGGCAGACGTGGCGCAGCTTGATCTACCTGGGGTTGACTCTGCCAGTGGGTGCAATTACGTTTTCTGTGGCGCTGCTGCTGCTGCCGCTGATCTTCGTCGAATTGCTCATTCTTGCGCCGTTGACCATCGACATGCGCCTCGTATCGGTGCGGCTACTGCACTTCCTGGCGTTGGGCACGCACCGCGTGATGGGGCTGCTGCTGCCCAAACGCGGCCATGAACGCGAACGCGATGTCAGCCGTCTGGAAACTGTCTATGAATATGAAGAGCCGCGCTACTACCTGGATGACGATGGCGAAATCATCCCCGTCAAAGCCAAGCGCGGCCTCTAAGTTGGCTACTCCCACTCAATGGTTGCCGGCGGTTTGCTGCTCACGTCGTAAACGACCCGGTTGACGCCCTTGACCTCGTTGACGATGCGATTACTCACGCGCGCGAGCAGGTCATAGGGCAGGCGTACCCAATCCGCCGTCATGAAGTCATCGGTCTGCACCGCCCGCAAAGCGATCACTTCTTCATAGGTGCGGTTATCGCCCATGACGCCCACGCTTTTGACTGGTAGCAGCACGGCGAAACACTGCGCCGTTTCACCGCGCAGCAATCCGGCACGTGCGAGTTCGTCAATGAAGATCGCGTCGGCTTCGCGCAGCGCCTCCAGCCGCTGCCAGGTCAGGTTGCCCAGGCAGCGCACTGCCAGGCCGGGGCCGGGGAATGGCTGCCGCCAGACGATGTTGTCGGGCAGGCCAAGCGCCTCACCGACTTTGCGCACCTCGTCTTTGAACAGATCGCGCAGCGGCTCGACGAGGCTAAAATGCAGATCATCCGGCAGGCCACCGACGTTGTGATGGCTTTTGATGACTCGCGCGGACTTGCTGCTCCCGGCGCTTTCGATCACGTCGGGATAGATCGTCCCCTGGGCCAGAAACTTGACGCCCGTTGCTTCCAACTGGCGCGCTTCCTCGGCGAATACGTCAATGAACAGCTTGCCGATGATCTTGCGCTTTTGCTCCGGCTCGGTCACGTCTTGCAGCGCATCAAGAAACATCTCTGTAGCATCGACCGCGCGCAGGGTCATGCCGCGCTCTTCCTGAAACGTGCGCACAACCTGTTCCGGTTCGCCTTTGCGCAGCATCCCGGTGTTGACGAAGACAGAAGTCAATTGCTCGCCGATTGCCCGGTGCAGCAGCGCGCCCGCCACCGCAGAATCGACGCCGCCGCTCAGCGCCAGCAGCACGCGCTCGCCGCCGATCTGTGCGCGGAGGTTCTCCACAGAATCTTCGATGAAGGCGATAGGTGACCAATTGGCAGCGCAGCCGCAGATGTGAAAGAGAAAATTGCGCAGGATGTCGATGCCGTGGGGCGTGTGCGCGACTTCCGGATGGAACTGGACACCATATAATCCGCGTGTCGGGTCGCCCATCGCCGCGTAGGGGGAGTTGGTCGATTGCGCCAGCCCGGTGAAACCAGAGGGCGGCTGCTCGATACGGTCGCCATGGGACATCCATACCGACAAGCTGCTTTCAAGCCCTGCGAACAACGGATTGCCCTGCGTGACCTCGACCTGTGCCATGCCATATTCACGCGTTTGCGATGACGCGACAACGCCGCCGAGGGCGTGTGTCAGCGCTTGCATACCGTAGCAGATACCGAGGGTTGGACCGCCGGGCACGCCATCATGCCAGAACCAGCCAGGCACCTGGGGCGCGTCCGGCTCGTAGATGCTGTTCGGCCCGCCAGACAAGATGAAGCCGCGAGGATTGTGCTGGCGCACGGTCGCTTCGCTGGCATCATGCGGGAAGACTTCCGCGTACACACCCTGCTCACGCACGCGGCGCGCGATCAGCTGCGTGTATTGTGACCCGAAATCGAGAACGGCGATGCCGCCAGCGCGTGGATCGGTCATCGAATCACGCTTCCGGTTCCATAAATTCAATTTTGCCGTTGTCCATGTTGGTGATCGTCGCCAGCGCGCGGATCGGGATGTCCCTGTATCCCGCTTTGATCATGGCGTCCCGCCCGCCCTCGAAGGTCTTCTCGACCACGACACCTACCCCTGCCAGATTGCATTCTGCACTGGCGACCATCCGCGCCAGCGCCAGCAGAGTCTGTCCGGTGGCGAGGAAGTCGTCAATGACGAGGATGTTCTCATGTCCAGGCAGGAATTCCGCCGATACCAGCAGATTGACCTCGCCGCCTTTGGTGTGGCTGGGCGCGGTTTCGAGATAGACAGGCCCGGCCATCGTGATCGGTTTGAATTTGCGGGCATACACGACAGGAACGCCGAGCGCCAACCCGGTTGCAAACGCCGGGGCGATGCCGCTGATCTCCACAGTCAGAATGCGGTCAACGTGAATGCCAGAAAAGCGACGCGCCATTTCCTGGCCCATCTCGAACATCAAGCCGGGATCGATCTGATGATTCAAGATGCTGTCAACCTTGAGAATGCCATTGCCGAGGTTGCGACCTTCGACACGGATGCGTTCCACCAGTGCTTTCATTGCTCATTCATCTCCCTGAACATGAAGGAAAAAGAAAAGGGCGCACTCGTGTGCGCCCCGGAAGGACCTCAGGATGTCGCGGTGCGGCCACCAGCCTCTTCATAGACCTCCGCGAAAAACATCTCGAAAGATCCACTTGCCAGCCGCCGTAATTCACCGCCGGCTTCCTGCCCAGCCGGTGAACGGAGTGAAGCATTCATCTGTTCGTAGTCGTTGAAATAGACCTCCAGGATGCGATAGTACTGTGCTTCACCCAGAGGGCTGCCCAGGACGGTGTTCACCTGACGCCGCTGAATATCCGGCATCCGTTCGACGAGCGCCAGAAAGTCATTGTAGATGTTCTCGAAGTTTTTTTCCGCTGATTTGCGGAAGAGAATACTGAATTTGACCATATCGTCTGAGGAACGCTATCTCTGCTCTGCATAACGCTGCAAATAAGAGAGAAGCCAGGTTTATTGCCTGGCTTCTCGATTGTACCGTTAAACTGTACCGCTCAATCGCGCGGGTTGCCACGGAGAATCAGGCCAATGACGATCCCTGCGACGAGTGCGATGGAGAGTGCGCGCATCGGTCTGCGCTTGACCGCTCGCTCGACATCGTCTCCCATGTCTTCATAGCTGTGGCGCTTAAGATAATGTGCGGCTTTTTCCAGCCCCTTCGCGACATTATCGGCGGCCTTTTCGGCGTCATCGCCGGCCTTGGCCTCGCGCGCTTCACGTCGAATCGTGTCTGCTGCATCGAACAGACGCGCGACCACTTCTTTCTTGGCGTCGTCTGCCTTGTGCCGGACTTCGCGCCCAAACTCACGCAACTCGCGATTGGCGTCTTCGCGCAGTTCATCTGCGTGTTTGTGTCCATTTTCCGCCATATTGTCCTCTCATTTCTCTGACAACCTGACGCTTATCTTATTATACTGCGAATCACATAGCTCTGCACCCCTGCCCCGGCTATAATGCGCGAAGTCTCGTCTTCAGAGGAGTGATTGCCTTTGCGCAGACTACGCCTCATCCTTGCTGTATTGCTTGCGCTCGCGATTTTGTTCGCCGCTGATCTTGCTACTCACGGCCTCGCCTGGAGCTGGATGGAGTCGCTGACCGGGGAAGAAGCGCCGGTAGCACAACTGCGTGGCCTGGTCGAATGGCTGGGAAACATCACACGACCACAACTACGCACTGAACCACTGACGCCGATCCAATACGTGGATGCGAATCCTTACGGCGTGAACACGTTTCTAGAGCAGGAGGTCGAGGTCGCCAAGCGTGACCGTCAGGTGGAGATGATCGCGGAGGCAGGCTTTGGCTGGATTCGGCAGGAGTTTCCCTGGGAGGACATCGAAATCCACGCGCGCGGCGATTTCGAAGATCGGCGCAATGACCGCGACGGCGACGGCGACATTGACTCCGCCGATGTGATCAGCGCCTGGGACAAGTACGATCACATTGTCGATGTGGCTCAACAATATGGTCTGCGCATCCAGGCGCGCCTGAGCAATCCGCCTGCGTGGACACACGCCGATCCTGCCATTGGCGACAAAGCACCGCCCGATGATGTGCAGGATTTCGTCAATTACGCGGTGGCGGTCGCCGAGCGCTACAAGGGGCGCATCCAGCACTATCAGATCTGGAACGAGCCGAACATCTATCCCGAATGGGGTGAACAGCCCGTCGATCCGCTGGCTTACATCGATCTGCTGTGTCGCACCTACGATGCGCTCAAAGCGGTCGATCCAAAAATCGTCGTCATCAGCGCCGCGCTTGCGCCGACGATCAACCTGACCGACCGCAATCTGAGCGATTATGTCTTTCTTCAACGGATGTATGACGCCGGTGGTGCGCGCTGTTTCGACGTGATGAGCACACAGGGCTACGGCTTCTTCAGCGGGCCTGACGACCAGCGGATGCGCCCGACCACGTTGACCTTCAGCCACCATCTCTACATTCGTGATATCATGGTCGCCAATGGCGACGCCGCCAAGCCGATCTGGCTGGCGGAGGCTGCCTGGAATGCGCAGCCTGAAGATCCGGCGCTCGTGACCAGCCAGTATGGTGATTTCGGCATCGTCTCCGAGGATGAGGCCGCGCGCTACATGCCGCTCGCCTACGCGCGGGCGCAGCAGGAATGGCCCTGGCTGGGCGTGATCAACTACTGGTTTTTCAAACAGGCCGATGACAGCCGGCGCAACCAATCCTGGTATTACTTCCGCATGATCGAGCCGGATTTCACGCCGCTGCCAATCTATGTTGCTATGCGCGAATACATCGCTGATGCGCAGCCTGTGCTGTATTCCGGTGTGCATCAGGCAGAAGATTGGGCGATTGAACGCGCACAGGATACTGCCGTTGGACAGTCCGCCACCGCCCAGTTCGGCGCATATATCTCCAGCTCGGAAGTTGCTCTGATGGCCTACGGCACGGATGTGATCGTGCGTTTTGCCAGCGCCGGTTCTCCGCCAGAGGTAACGCTTGACGGTACGGTGTGGGATGGGCAGCCCATACGCGCAGCATCGGATGCTCAGGGGGAATGGTCAGACATGCGCCTGCCGATGTCCTTCCTGGCGCAGGCGCATACGCTGCGTATCTCCGGCGCATCCGGCAGCCCGGTCGCAATTGATTCTTTTACGGTGCTTGACCGAAGCGCACAGCATTTGATTCCGCTGGTCGTGACCGTGGGCATTGCTGGTGTCGTTCTTTTGCACGCCGTCGTCGCCAGCCTGCGTGCGCGTTCGCGAACGTAGATCGAGAGAAGCAGTCGTGCAGCGCCTATCGTCGCCATCGGTTTTTCGCACATCCACGCTGATCGGCATCGCGCTGACAGTCGTGATTTTGCTGCTGGCGCTGGCGCTGCGTATTCACCTGCTCGGCGCGCAGTCGTTCTGGAACGACGAAGGCAACGCTTACGTGCAGGCGACGCGCTCATTCACGGAAATCGCCGAACATGCCGCGCGCGATATTCACCCGCCCGGATATTACTGGCTGCTCGCCGGGTGGCGCGCATTGGTAGGCGAGACGGAGTTCGCGCTGAGGGCGTTGTCGGCGTTCGCCAGCGTGCTGAGCGTCGCTTTTGCCTTTGCGCTGGGTAAGCACCTGTATGGCGTCGTCGCCGGGCTAACAGCGGCGCTGCTGGTTGCGCTCAACGCCTTCAGCATTTACTACGCACAGGAAGCGCGCATGTACGCGATGTTGGCGCTCTGGAGCGTGGCGAGCATGTGGGCATTGGCACGCATCCTGATGAGCCACGAGGCTATTGCCGGCGCGCGTGTGCGCAAGCTTGTCCTTCGTATATTGCCGTTGGCCTTGATCAACGCCGCGGGCCTGTACACGCAGTATGCCTATGTGTACGTCTTGCTGGCCCAGGGCGTGATCGTGCTGCTCTGGCTTGTCAGCGCACTGGCTAGATCACGAAAGCTTGATCGACCAGCCACTGTGTTGAACACGCTCGCGATCTACGTAGCTGCCAGCCTGTTGGCGCTGGTGTTGTTCTTGCCCTGGCTGCCGGTCGCGCTCCAACAGATCGCGACCTGGCCCAACACCGGCCAGACTACGCCGATCTTCGAGTCGCTGAGCGTGATCCTCAACTGGCTGATCTTCGGCATCACGTCGCAGAATGCGAGTCTGGCCGTGGCCTGGCTGCTGCTGCTGTTTGGCCTGCTTCAGGTGCGACGCGGGCGGGCCTGGAAGACCCTGCTGCCCGCTGTCTGGGTGCTGATCTCGATCGGCTTGTTTCTGGCGCAAGGCTTGTTTCGCCCGAACAATCTCAAGTTCCTGCTGCCTGCGCAGATCGGCATGGCCTTGTGGCTGGGGCGCGGCGTCTGGGTGCTCTGGCAGGGATTGTCGCTGCGAGAGGCGCGCGTCAATCGCCTGGGCTGGCTGCCGACAGCCTGGATAGTGCGGCTCGCGGCGATTGCAGCGGCGCTCACGCTTGTGTTTGCGCTCTATCAGGGGTTCGAGCCGCTCTATCACGATCCGGCTTATCAGCGGGCGGATTATCGTGCCATCGCCGCCAGGGCAGAGGCGGAACTTGGCGCGAACGATGCGATTGTTCTGAATGGTCCAAATCAGGCCGAGGTCTTCGACTACTACTATGACGGGGTGGCGTCTGTCTACGGGTTGCCGCCGGGACTGGGCGGTGATGACGCTCTGACGCTTGCCGAGACAGAGGCAGTACTGACCGGCGCGGAGGCCATCTATGCGATTTTCTGGGGCGATGCCGAACGCGACCCAAATCACGTGGTTGAACTGACGCTCGACCGCCAGGCCTACTTGCTGGATGATGTGTGGTATGGCGATGTGCGGCTGGCGCGGTATCTTCAGCCGGGCGGCATGAGTGCACGCGATCTCGATGTAACATTCGAGTACGGCATCCAACTCACCGGCGTGCGCTGGTCTGATGGGGGCACAGCTCTCGCGCCGGGTGAGGCTGTGCTTGTGGCGCTGACGTGGCAGGCAGAGACAGCCGTGACGAACCGTTACAAGGTGTTTGTGCAGCTACTTTATCCTGATGGTACGTTGGCAACCCAGCACGACGGGGAACCTGTTGGTAACAGCCTGCCCACAATTGCGTGGCAGCCGGATGAAATCATCGAAGATCATCATGCCTTGCTCATCCCCGCGGATGGGCCAGCAGGGGACTACACGCTCATCGTCGGGCTTTATGCGCTCGATCCGCCATATGAACGGTTGCGCACCAGTGGAGGCGAAGATTACATCGAAATTGCGAAGATCACAGTGCGATAAAGCCTATCTCATCATGCCCTCATCTGCGCTGCCTAAAATGGAATCATTCAATTTGTATTGAACGATGTGAATATGCATCGTGCGTTGTAAGGGAGAGTTCAGACATGCGTGTCATGATTACGGGCGGTACTGGCTTGATTGGCCGCCGTTTGACTGCCCAGCTTCTGTCTGACGGTCACGAAGTCATCATTCTCACGCGTAGCCCGGAGGATTCTGCGAAACTGACGCAAGGCGCGCGGGCAGTGAAGTGGGACGCTAAGACTGCGGACGGATGGGGCGAGTTGGTCAATGGCGATACGGCGATTGTCAATCTGGCAGGCAAGCCGATCATGCAGTTCCCGTTCACCAATGACCACAAACAACAGGTGCTTGAAAGCCGAGTGGCAGCAGGCCGTGCCGTCAAGATGGCGGTCGAACAGGCAGCGGAAAGACCGCGCGTTGTCATTCAGTCCGGCGCGATTGGCTACTATGGCAATCGCGGCGACGAAATGCTGACGGAAGGGGCCCTGCCTGCGGATGACTGGTTCGGGAATGTTTGCTCTGCGTGGGAAGATGCCGTCGATGGCGCGCCGACGCGGATCGTCAAGATACGAACGGGCCTGGTTCTCGACAAGGCGGGCGGGGCGCTGCAGCCGTTTCTGCTGGCAGCGCGCGTCTATGGCGGTTCGCTAGGGAACGGACGCCAGTGGATGTCATGGATTCACAACGAAGATGAATGCCGCGCCATTCGCTTTCTTATCGACACGGAAAAAGCCACCGGCCCGTTCAACCTGGTAGCGCCAAATCCGGTTCGCAATAAGGAATTCGTCAAGACACTGGCGCGCGTACAGGGCACCGCAGCCATCTTCCCAGCGCCAGAGTTGGCGCTGCGTGTCGCATTGGGCGGGCTGGCCCCTCTGGTTCTGGATAGTCAACGTGTGGTCGCTCAAAAGCTGCTCGATCTCGGCTTCGAATTCAAGTTTCCAACGTTGGAACCTGCCCTGCGCGATTTGCTGAAGAAATAGCCTGCTGTCTTCAAGATGACCGGGGATGCACGTCCCCGGTTCACATCTGAAGCGAAAACACAACCTCTGCCAAACACTTTCGACAGTAGACTGAGAATTGTATACTCTCACATACTGCCGAATGGGCTTTCTCTGAGTTTTGATCATGTCCGATTCTTTCCCTCCGCGCCGCGATGATGACGAGCCAGATCAACCGCACTATGACGATTCTGCATCGGATAACGATATTCCGGCTTCGATAGCCTTCATGGAGATGATGCGCCAGGCGTCATCCCGTGCCAGTCGAAGGCAAGCACTTGACCAAGAAGAGCGGGTTTCTCACATGCCGGCGGCAGATGCCAGGCAAGCCGCGCCGTTCGACGATGCGCGCCAGGCCGATAAGCCGCCAGCGAGCGCAACGGGCGTCAACGCTTCTGAAATTGACGATGGTCAATCTGCAGCGCCTTCTGAAGTGCGCCGTGTGCGCCGCAAACGGGTACGCGAAAAACGCCGCGTGACCTTTCTTGGGGGAATGCTGCGCTCGCTCATCATCATCACGGTGGCAGCGGGACTGACAGCGATGATCCTGACCTGGTTTACGCCCCAGGCGCTCATCCGCGAAGATGTGCGTGATGATCTCAGTGCGGCGATTGCGACCTCGGATTTCGCGACGTTTGCGCCGACTTCGCAGCCGACACCCAACTGGTTGAAGCAAATCGGTGTTGTCAGCGGCCATCGCGGCCCGCAGGACGATCCGGGCGCTGTCTGTGAGGATGCCAGTGGCAATCTCATTCCACCGACCGAGAACGAGATCAACTTCAACGTTGCTGAGCGCGTGGTGGACAGCTTGCGTGGGTTGGGTTACAGCGTCGATTTGCTTGACGAGTTCGACCCGCGCCTTAATCAATATAAAGGCGCGGCGCTCGTCTCGATCCACTCGAATACGTGTGCCGAATGGCCGGGCGGGGAGGTGGTGTCCGGGTTCTTGATCTCAGGCCCGGCAGCGCGGACGAGTATGCGAGGCAATGACGAACTGCTTGTCGGCTGCATCGCCGATCATTATGGCAACATGACCGGGCTGTTGCGTCGCCCCGGAGTTACATTGGATATGTCGGACTATCACAATTTCCGCGAGATCGATGTCCGCACCCCTGCTGCGATTATCGAACTCGGTTTCATGCGCGCCGATCACGATTTGCTGGCGGATCAGCCCGATTTGCTGGCGCAAGCCATCGTCAACGGTATCTTGTGTTTTGTCGATCCAGTTATTGCGCCAACTCGACCCGCCCCCGCCGAAGGGCTTTGACGCGATAGTGCGGCGTATATGGATTTTTGTGCGCCGCGCTGGTAGAGCAGAGAGGGAGAAATGGGATCGTGATGGAATTGGTGATGTACTCACGTTCAACCGGCTGTCCGTTTGTCACGCTGGCGAAACGTGTGTTGGACGATTACGGAATACCCTATCGAGAGATCTACATTGATCAAAATGCGGAGGCCAAGCGCCGCGTGATGGAGTGGACAGGCTTCCTGTCTGTGCCGACGCTGGTGGTGGCTGAGCCGGGCGACGATCTGCCAGTGAGCGAACCCGCGTTTCTGGAGCGTGGACGCAGCCCCCGTGGGCTTGACCGCGGCTCGATGATCACCGAGCCTGGTGCCGAAGAATTGTCGCGCTGGCTGCTCAAACATGGGTTTATTGCAGAGCTAGCGCACGATGGATAGCGCTCGATCTCGGCGTGTGAGCACCTACGCTGAGCCCGACACTCCACAAAGCCAGATTATGCTGATATAATCCCACCACAATTCATGTCTTGGAGAGGTCGCGTAGTGGCCTAGCGCGCTCGCTTGGAAAGCGAGTAAGGGGCAACCCTTCGCGGGTTCGAATCCCGCCCTCTCCGCTCATGTGCTGAGGGGCAGGTCACAAATACCTGCCCTTCTTAATTGCCAGAGGATTGAGCGCCATGTCGCAGACCATGCTTGGGCGTGTCCTGCCCGTGATTGTGTCGATCTTGATCATCATCGGGGTGGCGATTCTACGTAACCAATCCCGGTTGCTGGCTGCCATTCTGGCGACGATGCCGATCAATATTCCGCTGGCACTCTGGGTTCTTTCGACAGGCGATGATTTCAAGCAGAACGATTTTCTACCGGTGACACAGCAGATGCTGGTCGCCATTGTCCCATCGCTGTTTTTCGTAGTTATTCTGTATTTCACAGCGCGCAGCGGCTGGTCGCTGGTGCCGATGTTGGTCGCCAGCTATCTGGGCTGGGGCATTATCCTGCTGCTGGGTTTCTGGTTGGGTTTTTTCGCACGCTAGACATTCCGGAGCCGTATGTTACGAGGTCTGCAAACCCTTACGCCGTTTCAGCGCCGCGTCGTCTTCTTCTTCATCTTCGGCGGCGTCATCTTGCTGCTTATTCTGCTCACACTGGTGCTGATCGCGCTCACGATTCGGGTTGATCGTTCCATGGCTGTGGCTTTGCTGCCTGACGCGCAGGTGGCAGAATACGTCGCGCTGCCCGATGATGATGCCTATCTGCCCACCGTCGCCGCTATGGCGGACGACACGTTGTTCACAGGTAGTTATGCCACCGGCGTTGTCTGGCAGATTACGCCCGACTTGACGGTGACAGAAATCCCCAATACCCGCGAGCAGATCGGCGGGGTGTCCGGCATCGCTGTGTTGATGGATGGCACGCTCGTGGTCGTCGATAATGGCGATACCGATCCGCGAACAGCCGGCGGGGCAGTCTGGAGTGTGACGCTGGATGGGCAAGTGACGACGTTTGCCGCGCTTGACGACGAGCGCGGTTGGGTTGCGCCGGATGATGCGGCAGTTGACGCGCAGGGATACGTCTATATCAGCGACCGGGGGCGCAACGAGATCTGGCGCTTCGACGCCGACGGCGCGAATGGCGCGGTCTGGTGGGTGCCGCCGATGGATGCTGCCATCGCTCAGCGCGCGATCACCGGTCTCGCCTACGATTCTGCGCGCGATGCGATCATTGTGACCGATCCAGAGGCGAACGATATCTTTCGGGTTTTGATTGCCGAGGGCGAGACCGAGGTGCTCTATCGCCACGGGGAGCGCCCCAATCCGCCGGGCTTTGATGGTGTGACAGTGACACCTGACGGAATGATCTACGTCGCGGCACTGGGCCAAAACGGCATTGCCAGGGTCGAGGATGGCGATTTGGATTACATTGCCGGGTTGTTTCGCGGCTCAAGCGATGTTGCTTATGCTAATGACCGTCTGTTCGTCGCCAATTTCGACCAGACATCGCTGGTGGTGCCGCTCTACCGGCCATCGCTGCCTTTCGCGCTTGATGTCATCCAACTGCCGCCCGACAGTTCAGGCTAATCGCAGCCTGTCAAAGCCGATGATATGCGCATGCGGCAAGAGGCGGAGGTGATGCGTGCTTAAGAGCCGATTCGTCCGCCACGGGGCGGTGGTGCTGTTCTACTTCTTGCTCGCTATCATCATCACGTACCCGCTCATCCTCAACTTCTCGTCGGTGTTCGCCGGATTCGAGTACAGCGACGCCTACGAAGATGCCCGCCACATCTGGTGGTTCACCTATGCCTTGCGCCAGGGGCAGTCGCTGTTCTTTCAGCCACTGCTTGCCTATCCCCATGGCATGGAAGGCGTAACCCTGCAAGCTAACCTGTTGCAGTATTTCCCGGCCTGGCTGTTTGCGTTCGTCATGCCCTTGCCCGCCGCTCACAATCTGCATATGCTGCTGACGATGGCGCTCAACGGTTGGGCCATGTACCTGCTCGCACACGCGCTGATCGGCAAGCGGCGCCCCGCACTGATTGCTGGTGTGATCTTCATGGCGTTCCCGACGATGCAGGGACACCTGGCCGCCGCCCATTCAGGGTTGATCGTACAGTGGCCGTTCGCGTTGTATGGCCTGGCTTTGCTGCGCCTTGAATCGCTGCCGGAGCGGCGCTGGCAGCCAGGCAGTCTGTTATTCACTACCGTATGCTTCGTGCTCGCTGCCTTGGGGCACACGCTCCAGATCGTCTGGGCCTTGCTGCCGTTAACAGTCTTTTTCGCGATCCGCTGGGGCGTCCGCCGCTGTTGGAACGCGCTCAGGCACATGATAATCGCATGTGTACTGGCGCTGTTTGTGCTCGGCCTCTACTTGCTGCCTGCTTTCTCCTCGGCTGTAACATATGCCGATGAAGGCGGCAGTGTGCGCTACAGCGCGGACTTGCTCGCACCATTCACGCCGTCGTTTTTCCATCCGCTCTATGGACAGATGGAATACACGCATCGCGTGCTCGGCATCAACATCGATGAGGGCGCTGCTTACGTCGGCATTATCGGCGGGATGCTGGCAGCGATTGGCTTATGGCATTTCCGGCTGGCGCGCGGCTGGCTCGTGCTCGCGCTCGTGGCGTATGGGCTGTCGCTGGGGCCGCTGCTCAAAGTGTTCGATCAACCGGTCAGCTTCGGCGTGGATGGCTACAGCAGTCATATCGTGCTGCCCTGGGCCCTGCTGCAGGATTTACCCATCTTCAATCTTGTTCGCACGCCTGGGCGCTTCAACTTCGCGCTGGCATTGTGCATTGCGGTTCTGGCTGGTTGGGGCGCTTCCTGGCTGCTTGAGCGCTACGTCAGGAATCAGAATTTCCGTTGGACTGCCACGCTGGTCGGCATCGGGCTGATCCTGTTCGACTATCAGACGTTTTTCCCGCTGCCGACAACTTCCGCCGAAATTCCCGCTGCCATCACCGAACTGCGGGATCGAGAGGATGTACGCGCGGTCATGGATGTCCCCTGGGATAATCTCGTCAGCGCGAAATCCGGCTTGTATTTGCAGACTGCGCACCAGCACCCCCTGATCGCCGGGCAGGTGACGCGCCGAACGCCTGTCAGTCCCGCACTCCTCACGATTCTGGAGACGACACTTGATCCTGCGCTGCTGAATGAGGCGGGCGTTGACGTGATCATTGTGCATAAGCAGCAGCTTGACGATGGCGCTTTGTCTCAGCTAGAGCAACACCTCGGTGCGCCAGGGTTTGAAGATGATCGGTTCGCGTTGTTCGAGACGCCGAGTTCGCAGGCAGACCCGGCTTTTACGTCCACACTATCGACGCAATCTGTCGTCAACAGTCAGGCGGACTCGTATGTTTTTGCGCCTGCCGCTGGCTGGGCACTGCTCGAAACGACCCTGAATGCCGATGGTCGCGACATTCGGATTCGGCTGAATGGCGAAACGCTCGCGAGTGGTTTTCTTGACGATGCTACGCAAATGCATATCCCGCTGCCTTTTCCAGATGCGGGCTTCTACACCATCAGCCTGGATGTAGAGCCGCCCTGCCAGCCACAGATTGCGCCGGGAGAGATCTGCCGCTCGTTGCAGGTCGAGTCGCTGGAAATCGGCAATTTTGTGGCAGGGGATTTTGCTGCACCCATCCTCTTCGAAGGCGGCATCACGCTGGCGGGACACTTGATCGCGACGCGCACCGACCAGGAGCGGTCAGTGCAGGTCTGGCTCTGGTGGGAGTTTGCCGAGGCGCGCACCGAGAATGACATTCGCTTCGTACACCTGCTTGATGGGACGGGCACATTGATGGCACAGCAGGATGTCCCGTTGGGCATGATCCCGGCGGACAGTACGCGAAGCGAAGAGGTTATTATCCCGCTGCCGGATGATCTCGCTCCGGGTGAGTACCAGGTCATTGCTGGCTGGTACACCTATCCGGAGATCGCGCCATTCCACGCCCTTAATGACGATGGCCGTGCTGGTGATGTTTCACTTGGGAATTTCACGCTGGCGGAAGCAGCGCCGTCGCTATCTGACTGAGCCTGTTTTGCTGCTCTGTTTCAGAACATGTGGAAGTGGTGAGGAAACCTATCAACGGCTATACTGAATTCGGATCGGCTGACCGTGAGGAGGGGGCATGCGCCGCCCAATCCTGTTTTTGACGTTTGCGCTTCTATCCCTGTGGACGACGCGGCTGGTTGCCCAGGATGCGCTCAATCTACCGGCTGAGCTTTACGTTTTGCTCAATACGGGCATGGTTCAGCGCTATGGACTGGGTGCCGAAGGTATTACGCAGACTACGCCAGATGATGAGTTTGTCGTCGATTTTGGTGTGGCTCCGGACGGCAATCAGATCGCCTATCGCACCGAGACCAGCATCAGTGTCGTGAGTATGATCGGCGCAAACGAACCGCGTGTCATCGAGCGCCAGGCTGACGTGCCGCCATATCGTGGGTTGGGCGAGACCATCGCCTGGTCGCCAGATCAGCGCGCGATTGCTTACACCACGACTTATGGCGCACGCGTTTATCACGATCTTGGTGATGTCGCAGCGTACAGCGAACTCCGAGAGGGCTTGTTTGTCGATCTGATCTGGTCGCCCAGTTCACAATACCTGGCCGCGCACACAGATGCCGGTGTCTGGTGGATTTACCGGCGATTGGATTCGGCGATGTCGCTGGCGAGCGTCATTACGCAGACGGATGGGATCGCGTGGGTGACAGGATCGCAGATTGTGTTTACGCCACCGGACGGCGGTTTGGTTTTGATGGATTTGGAACTTGCTAACGAACAGTTCGTCATTCTGGACTCGCAGTGGGAATACCATTTGCCCTACCTGAATGCTGCGGACGAGCTCGTTTTCTTTGGCCGTGACAAAACCGATGAAGCCACGCCGCCAGGGTATGGACGCCTGCAATCGATAGCGCGCGGCGCGTCAGAGGTCATCACGCGCAGCCAGACGGCGGTGCAAACTGCCGGTTTGCGTTGGGCACCTGGCGCTGCGCTGCTTACAGCTTTCGATGGCGGTGTCCTGGCGCTGTATGACCCGATCAGCGGGCAGGGGTTTCCGCTGCCGATCAGTTCAGTCGCGACATATTCGTGGGGGCGGTTCGACGCTCAGGCGTTTTTCGCCTTGCAGCCAACCCCGCAGCCGATTGTGCCCACGCCCGCTTCGCTTGACGTCACTGAATCCGCGAACGCTCCTATCGAGATTGTGAGCGGGCTGCCGATGCGCTACGATGCCTTTTTCCTGGCGAACGATCCGGCTGGCGTCGCTCAACTCTGGCGCTTGCCCGCCGATGGAGCCAACGCAGTTCAGGTCACGTCCACACATGATGACGTAGTCGAATATGCCATCGCGCCTGATTTATCGGCAGTGGCTTACGTCAGTGTGGGGCAACTGTGGGTGCAACTTCTCACCGGCGGACGTCCGCTCTCGCTGGCGACATTGGAAAACGCGGGTTTTGTCTCACCCGCGTTCAGCCCGGATGCCAAACAGATTGCCTTTACTGATGGCGGTATCCAGCTTATCGACATCACTGGCGCGAATCTGCGCATTGTTCGCGCTGATTCCGAAGACGAAGGCATCTTCTATGGTGAACCTGCCTTTTCCCCTGACGGCACGCATCTGCTTGTGAGCGAGCTTCGCCCCGGAACAAACGGGGTGCATGGCGTGATCACGCTGAGTGATGGTAACTATCAAATGCTGCAAACCGATTTTGGCGCGCAGGCATTCTGGCTCAGTGATGGCAGCATTGTCACCTATGGCCGCTCGCTGCAAGACGATGCACTTGTCGAACAGACCGTCGAACGCTTTCTGCCCGGCGTCCTGGATAACCCCGACACTGTTTACACACTCCCAGTTGGCGCGATTATTGAAACTGCCATCGAAGGCGTACTCGGCGAAGTCCGGCTGATCGTGCGTGAGGCGGAGGGTGATGCCCCGCAAATGATCGATGTGGCTTACGGCAGTGGCGCTCAGGCGACGATCACGGTGTTGCCATCCGTCATCGCACCTCGGCTGTCGTTCGATGGTGCATTTCTTGCCGGGTATTTGAATCTCGTTGAGATCAATGGCGTGCGCCAGGGGCCGCTGACGATCTTCAATGCTGGCACTGGCACACAGGTGCTGCTCAGCAGCCCGGCGACTGTTTGGTCATTTCAGTGGGCACGCTAACTTGCTTCTTATTTAGCCCACGTATAATGTTGGCCTGAGTTTGGTCTGATGTGCAAGGGGAGACCTCTCCATGTCTGGTGAACGAATCTTACTCATTGAAGATGAAGCGCGGATTGCGCAATTCATCGAGCGTGGGTTGATTTATGAAGGATATAGGGTCAGCGTTGCGCGCGACGGACAGAGCGGCCTGGGAGTCGCTCGTGACAATCCGCCGGATCTCGTGATTCTCGATTGGATGCTTCCCGGCCTGGATGGTCTGGAAGTGTGCAAACGGCTGCGCGCGGCCAGCGATGTGCCGATCTTGATGCTGACTGCCAAAGATGACATCCGGGATCGGGTTTCTGGCCTGGATGCGGGCGCAGACGATTATCTGGTTAAACCCTTCTCGGTTGACGAACTGATGGCGCGCGTGCGGGCGCTCTTTCGTCGTTCAACACCGAATTCACGCCCGGAAATCTTGCGCTTCAGCGATCTCACCCTCGATACTGGCACGCACCGTGCTTACCGGGGCGAACGCGCCATCGACCTGACGGCGAAAGAGTACGAATTGCTGGAACTCTTTATGCGCAATCCGCGCCAAGTGCTCACGCGCGATGTCATTTTTGATCGCGTCTGGGGCTACGATTTCGGCGGTGAGAGCAATATCATCGAAGTCTACGTGCGCTACTTACGCCAGAAAACTGAACAAGAGAATGAAACGCGCCTGATCCATACCGTTCGTGGCGTGGGCTACGTGCTCCGTGAAGAGGAATAACGGGTTGGTATGACCCTTCGCAGTAAGCTTGTCCTCTGGTATTCGGGATTGCTAGGCGGCATTCTCATTCTTTTCGGTGGGGCGCTGTATGGAGTCACGCGCTGGGCGCTGATCAACACGGTCGATACGACGTTGATCGAAACGGCTGATGTCGTTCTACAAAACAGCGGAGCCTATATCCGGGCGCAGTTTGGCGCGCCTACCGAAGTCCGTATGCGTCTGCCGGAGTTGGATCTGTTCCGCGCGCCGGGGGTCTTTGTCCAGGTCTGGGAACTGGGCGATGAGCACACGCTGGCCGGGCAGACGAACAATTTATCGACGTATGCGGCCCCGCTGGACGAGAACAGCCTGTCCCAGATGGCGAGCGAGTCGGGAACACAGTCGGGCGATATTTTGACGAACTCGCTGATCAACAACGGCTCGTATCGGGTTTTGACACGCTCTTTCAGTTATATGAGTGGTCGCTTTGCAGTCCAGGCGGCGACATCGCTCGAGACCATCAACAAGGCCAGCCGGGAACTGATCGTCATTATTGCCGGGGGTATGGCGATTGCCATGATCGGCTCGGTGGCGATGGCGCTCGCTTTTTCGCGCCGCGCCCTCACGCCGATTGATCATGTCGCCCAGGCGGCTTCGCGCATCGCTGCCACTGATGATTTGAAGACGCGCCTGGATTACGACGGCCCGATGGATGAAATTGGCCGCATGAACTCGGTTTTCAACCGCATGATGGATCGACTCGAAAATCTGTTCCATGTTCAACAACGTTTTGTCGCCGACGTTTCTCATGAACTGCGCACGCCGCTAACCGCCATTCGCGGCAATCTCGATCTGATCAAACGTTACGGCGTGGACAAGGAATCGCTGGAGGCGGTCGAAAGTGAAGTCGAACGTATGTCGCGTCTTGTCAGCGACTTGCTCTTGCTGGCGCGTGCGGACTATGGCGGACTGACATTAGATCTTGAGCCGCTTGATCTCGATACGACCATCAGTGAGGTTTATCGCGACGCCAAGGTACTGGCAAGTACACGCAATATCACGTTCGCGATCCATGATTTTCAACCTGTGCGCGTCCAAGGCGACCCGGATCGATTGAAGCAATTGTTCCTCAATCTGGTGAGCAATGCCATTAAGTTCACGCCAGAAGGTGGGAATGTCATCGTCAATCTGCGACGATCCTATGACGATGCCATTGTCGAAGTGATCGATACCGGGATTGGTATTGCGCCTGAAGACTTGCCGCACGTATTCGACCGCTTTTATCAGGCTGATCCAGCGCGTGTCCGCAAAGGCGAGGGGTCTGGATTGGGGCTATCGATTGCAAAGTGGATTGTTGATGCGCACAACGGCCAGATCGAAGTCTCAAGCGATCTGGGCAAAGGCACAACCTTCGCTGTGCTGATTCCTCACATCGAAGAAAAGCCGAAAACGCCACATTCGGAAGTCACTCGCCCACGCATCAACATTATCCGCCGAACGACTTCTACGACGATACCGAAAAGCTAGCGCATCGACACGACTAATTTGACCGCTCGCCGCCGTCCAGGGCACACCAGCGGCGTGCCCCTACTAGACTTCACACTCTAGACGGGCGATGCTGGCGAGCAGTGTTTCGCGCACATGGCTGTCGGCCAGCGTATAGTAGACGTGGCGACCGGCCTTTTTCCAGCGGACGAGCCGAAGCTCACGCAAATACTTCAGTTGATGCGATACCGCGGGCTGATCCATTTTGAGCGCGTGCGTTAACTCAGACACGCACCACTCACCGTCTGCCAGCGCCTTGATCATTCGCACACGTGTAGGATCGGCCAGAACCTGGAAGAACCGCGCGACGGTACGCGCATCTTCCAGATTGAGCACCGAGATTTCATCACTTGGATAGCGATAAGGTAGAGACATAACGGCGATGTCTTGACACGGCTCTACTTCAACACTTTACAGGCTACTGAAATCATTTGCCTGTGTCAAGCAGTGCAGACGCTGACGGCATCGGTCACGGGCGCTTTTTACACACTTGGCGAACGGATAGGCGCGCGTTAGGAACATGGGCCACGCCCGCAGCCAGATTTATTGGAATGTTAGTTGATCGTTATATGCTGAATGCAATATGATCAGAAGTACGGCGGTTTGGCTATGGCAGCGCTAAAAATGGACGTTGATCATACTATGCAGGATCGCGAGCTCGATCTTATTCGTGATGAACTTGTAAAAGCGATGCGCCTGGCCGAGCAAGGCAAACACCGGCAGGCCATCGACGTGTGCAAACGCTGCTTAAAGAACGCCGAGCAGCGTGCTGTGCCCTTGCCGGAAGGCTTCGTCGGCGCACTGCTTACACGTAGCGGTTTGAGTATGGCCGCTCTCGGCGAGATCGATGACGCGCTCTATCACTATCGCCTGGCAGAAGGCATTTTGATGCGCGACAAGCAGAAGATCCGTGAGGTGCGGACTCAATTTCATATCGCCCTCTATAACACTGACGATGATTTGCGCCTGCTCTTGACGGATATTTATCAGGCTTTCGGGCAGGTCTATGGAATGCGCGAGGAGTGGGATCTCTCAGTCAATTATTTCAAGCGCGCTTTCAAAATCGCACAAGCCATGGAAAACATTGATCTTGCCTGGCGGGCGCTCAATGCCATGGCAAGTGAACAACAGACTCTCAGTCGGTGGCACGAATTGTGCGCGCACGCCGAGCGGATGCTCCAGCTCAATGCGCTTGATCCCCAACCTGCGCGTGAAATTGTCGCGCGACGCTATCTGGCTCAAGCCTACGGGCGCACAGGGCATCTGGAGGAAATGCTTGCCGAACTTGAGCGGATTGTCTCTATCGGTCGTGAGACCAGCTATGCCGATCTCGCCAGTGATGAGCGGGCGCTGGCACGCGCGCAACAGATGTTTCAGCAGCACGAAGCTGAAAGTATGAAACCTGTTAGCATCATCACGGTCGATACTAATCAGGCGGATGTCAATGCGCTCGTGAGTGTTCCGGCACCAGCAGAGCCATCTGCTCATGCGGTTGTCCACAGCAACCCCACCCCGCCGGAAACCACCGATTGCCCACCCGATCTTGTCCAGGCTATCCACATCGAAACCGCCATCGAGCACGGTGCGCAGGAAGCGATATTCGTCCTGCAAACACGCTATCTTGATCGCGCAGAGACATTACTCAATCTGTTTCGCCTATCTCCCCTGGCAATTAGCATCCCTGGTATGTTGCAATTGGGCGATGAGACTCTCATGCTGCCTCGTGGCGGTCAGATCTTTGTTGAATGGTCGCTTCACGATCTGCTGCCCAACGTGCTGCTCGATAGACTGGTCATTCCCGATGATCAGCATGACCTCCTTGAATATGCCAACCGTGAGACACGCCGCCTGTCGATCTTCCTGGAAAGCAAAGAAGGTGGCCCATTTGGTAAACGCAGACGCGTGCCGCTGCCAGGACTATTTGATCCCTACGTTCTGGATTGGCGCGGTATCACCGGGGTTGTCCGCTTCCTGCGCCGCCGGTTTGTGCAGGATAATGCCGGGTTGAGTGAACAAGAAGCCCATCACCTACTCACGCTGCTAGAGGCTCCGATCAAAGACGGGCTGCCGGCGACCGGGATTTATCAGGAAATGGGATTGATCCACCGGTTAGTCGGGAATTATGAACAGGCGCTGCAGTGTCTGCGCCACGAGATACTTTTCAACATGGACGCCCAGGGAATGCCCAGCATTCATGCTTCGCAGGCATTCCGCCAGATGGGGTTGATCTACCAGGAGCAAGAAGAGAGTGATAAAGCGCGAGTCGCGTTTTCAGCAGGCTTAGCGGTGAATCCGAATTCATTCGAGTCGCTCACGGCTATGGCTGGTACACTCGACGATCCGACCGATGTCATGCGCTATCTGGGGCGTGCTTATCGTATTCGCAAGCAGGACTCATCCTGGGAGCACGTGATCGAATCTGCCGCTGCCAGGCATGATCGCACTATCCAGCAGGTGGAACAGGCTGTAGCGATCATTGCGACGCAGGTGGATTTGTCGTCTCGCTATGACCTGGATCGGATCTCACTACGACAACTAGGCCTCGATTGACGTGAGACCACCAATCTGGGTATGTGTTACACGTAAAACAGGCTGTGGCTCTTATTCTGTTCTTATAGGGTCGTGCTAGAAATAGGAGCGAAAAAACGCTTCCTGATCCTGGCACGTGAGACAATCCTTATGACAGAACAACACGCATTTCGAGCCGAAATCCAACAGCTCCTCGATATTCTGATCCATTCGCTCTACACAAACCGTGACATCTTCTTGCGCGAGTTGATTTCGAATGCGTCAGACGCTCTGAACCGGCTTCAGTTCGAGCAACTGACCACGCACGAAATCGCCGACCCATCCGCCGATCTCTACATTGATGTCGTTCCCGATGAGGCAGCGGGTACACTGACGATCCGTGATACGGGCATCGGTATGACGCGCGATGAGCTGATCGAGAACCTTGGCGTGATCGCGCACAGCGGTGCACGCGCTTTCATCCAGGCCATGCGCGAGCGCAAAGACATCAATCCGGCTGATATGATCGGTCAGTTTGGCGTCGGCTTCTATTCCGCCTTTATGGTGGCTGATCGCATTCGCGTCATCTCGAAGTCCTATCGACCTGACGAGGCGGCCTTCGCCTGGGAGTCGAGCGGCGGTGATAGCTACACGCTCGAAACTTCCGAACGCGAGACACGCGGCACCGATGTCATCCTGTACCTTAAGGATGATGCGAAAGAATATTTGCAGCCCTGGAAGCTGAAGGAGATCATCCGCCATCATTCCAACTACGTCGCATTTCCGATCCATGTGGGCGACGATGAAGAGCCGACCAATAAGCAGGTGGCGATCTGGCGGCAGGACAGCAAAGAAATCAGCGACGAGCAGTACGATGAATTCTACAAGATGCTGACGCTAGACTTCGAAGCGCCCAGCCATCGGATTCACATGCGTGTCGATTCGCCGATGCAGTTCTATGCGCTGCTTTACATCCCTGGGAGCGCGCAGCAATCGGTCTTCAATCTGAGGCGCGAACCGGGCTTGAAGCTCTTTGCGCGCAAGATATTGATCGAAGACTACAACAAAGAGCTGCTGCCGGAATATCTCCAATTCGTGCAGGGCGTGGTCGATAGCGAAGACCTGCCTCTGGCGGTCAGCCGGGAGAGCGTTCAAGCGACCCGGATCATGGTCAATCTGAAGAAGACGCTGACCAGCAAGGTTTTGAGCGAACTCAAGCGCCTGATGAAAAGCAAGCCGGAGGATTATCGCAAGATCTTCCACGATTTTGGGCGTTTCATCAAGCAGGGCCTCGTCACCAGCCCGCCCGATGCCGATGACATCATGCCGCTGCTGTTGTTCAAGAGCACCGCGACAATCGGAGATGATTTGACGACCCTGGGTGAGTACGCGACGCGGATGGTGCGCGGGCAGAAGGAAATGTATTATGTCGTCGCTGATGACGATCTCGCGGCAAGCCGCAGTCCTCATCTCGATCCATTCCGTCAGCGCGGCATCGAGGTCTTGTATTTCTCTGACCCGGTTGACCCGGTCATGCTGATGGGACTCACCGAGTATGAGGGCTACAAGCTGCGCAACGTCGATGAAGCGGACATCGATTTGAGCGATGTCGGCGAACTCAAGGAAGACGATACGCAAGCGCAAGAACCGCTGCCCGAAGACGCCTTCACGACGGTTCGCCAGCGCTTTGTTGATCTTCTGGGTGAGCGTGTGCTCGACGTGCGCAGCAGCCAAAATCTCGTTGGCAGTCCGGCGCGTCTCATCAGCAGCGACAGCGGCGTACAGCGCCAGATGTATCGCATCAATCGGATGCTGGATCGGGAGTACGAACTGCCAGTCAAAATCCTGGAACTCAATCCACGCCACCCGCTGGTACACAATTTGAGCGACATGATCACCTCGCAGCCTGATAATCCGCTCATCGATATGGTGATGGAGCAAGTCTTTGAGACGGCGCTGCTGCAGGACGGCATCCATCCAGATCCGGCGAGCATGGCTGAACGGCTGACACAGATCATGCAAGCTGCGACCCAGCACTGACGATGATCAAAACAGGGCTTCCTTTGGTTCAGGAAGCCCTGTTTTCATTTCAGAACAAACCGATTCCCTAATGCCTTCGCATCACACGGCGCCTACGAGGTGCTTTGCTATGCAGACTGATCCTCCGCTCACGGGCAATTGAGCGCAGAATATCACGCAGTTCGGGGAAAGAGGGCAGCGGCTTGTAAATCAGCAGATCGGCGTCGGCACGTTCCATAAACTCACGTTCTTCAGCGGGCGACAGATGGTAAGCAGTCATAAGAACCACCGCTATATTCTTCAACTGCTTGCTCTGACGTAGCTGCTCCGCGACCATGACGCCGTCGATCGCACCGGGAAGGCGCAGATCGATCAAGGCTAACACCGGAATTTCTTCTTCGAAGTGACCGGCCTCTGCCTCCTCGATCCACATGACGGCCTCTTCGCCGGTGGAGAAGGCAACCTCGTCGACTCCCAGGACACTGGACATTGCCATCAGCATGTCGTAGAGATCTGGTTCGTCTTCGACAATCATATAAGTGGTCATAGCGTGCCTTCGCGATTACTGCTCATCAATTACTGCAAAATCGATGTAAGGATCACCGGTATCCGGCATCTTGCCCATGTTCAGGATGGTGACACGCGATTCTGCGGCATAAAGCCGCCGCGAGCGCTCTTCCTGCGAATACGGCTGCAAACGCGGAAATACAGCGGTCATAGCGCCGTCATCATGAATGTAGATCGTATTGATATTGAGCCCGGCCCGGCGCAGCAGCGCATTTGCTTGGTCAAGCGTGATCTGCAAAAAAGCGGTTGGAGCGGGCATTTGATCGTCAGACGTGGGCGAAATGCCTTCGAGGGCAGCACGCAAATCTTTAGCCGCTTGCCGATATGTCTCTGCCACCGCATGGTAATGAATTCGCGTATGCGGATCGGCGGAAGGCTGCCTGAGCTGTGCATTGGCTTCCTGAGCAAATGACTCCCAGCGCACGATCAGTCTTTGAAGGGCTTCATTCATTGCTTTATCACCACGTACTGAGTTCCAGGGCCGTGTACACCCAGGATAAGCTGCATTTCGATGTCACCTGTGCGGCTCGGGCCGGTGACAAAGACAAGATTCGAACGTTCCTGTATCGTCGTCAAACCCTGTGTTCGTTCGTGCGCAAGCCATTCTTCCAAACGCGCAAAGATTTGTTCGCTGTTGATAATACTGATCCAAACAGGCGGCAGCACCGTGGGAATACGTCCCTTGCCAGCGCTGGCACTGAGCACCAATGTCCCCGTAGCGGCAATTGCGGCATCTGCACCCGTTATGCCTGCGCCCGCGCTGCCATACCATTGCATGGTGTCAGGGGAGCGCGCTTCGTGCGTATTCGGGAAAGTGATGGTGATTCCGGCCTCGTGCAGTTTTGTTTCGAGATCGGCCACCGGAATGTGCGCAAAATCCCAGGCCAGGATGTGGGTGACATTGTGTTTATGCAGCAAATCGATGACAATTGCGCTTGCGGCATCATCTCCCTGCGCGACAAGTGCACTGCCCTTGAGCGTCTCCATTTCTCTTTCAAAACGCGCGATCAGGGCTGCTCGTCCTGTATCCTCTATTGAAAGCACGGGCAGGTAGTTTGCCGGACGCGGTGGCGCAGCATCAAAAGGTCTGCGTGCTGAGCGAAGTTTGCTGAGAATGGTATCACGTGAAGAAGACACGAGTTTCACTCAAAATAGGCATCGCGAATACCTCATGAGTATAGCGCAATTGTTGTGAAAGAAGTTAAGAAGACTATGATTGAGCGCTGGAATAACAATGGGCGACGTGCAGATTGAACGGTATAATGAGGCGTAATGCAGACACAAACACCTGACATTCTACCTGAATATCACTTTCTCATGATTGCGCCGGGTCTGGGTGCAGAATGGTTGTTTGATACCGCGCGCGCCTATTTCGACCGGTTTCGCCCGACGATCATTCCCGATCTGGCTTTTGTCCAACTGGCTCCGCCAGATCGCCGGATCGCCATAACGACGATTGCTCGGCGTGATGTTGCGCCGACCCTGGGGGTACAGCTTGGGCTGTTGCGTCCGAACGCGCTCTACGACCCCATCGTGCGAGATACGGCGGCGGAAGTGCGCGAAATGCTTGATCAGCGCGCAGCGACGAATCAACCCTTTGGTGTGCCACTGGCGCTGCCGACACCGGATACGTCGTCGCTGTTGCCGTCCATTCCGACGCCGATGGTGCCAACGCAGTCCGGCGAAGGCTGGGTGACTGTGACGCCAACGCCCTCGCCGACCCAGACCCAACCGGCCAGCGAACCCACGCAGCCGGGGGCAACCATACCCTCTGTTCAACCCACGCCCGGCTCTCTGATCGGTGGGTAACACAGACCGCGAAACGAGCAGATTCTTAGGAGATTAGCGTGCGCCTTGACCAATACCAATGGTCGCACAATCCGCGCGGATTGCATGTTGCGACCATCTACGAGACGCCATTGCCCATTGATCGCTACCGGGCGATGAATTGTGGGTGGTGCAAGATTATCGCTGCGGGCTACGAATATGTGGATGACTGTGCGACGCTGCTGGCCCAAGGAATCACGCCGATTGTGCGGTTGTATCTGGGGCGGTGGGGTGCGCGACCGATGGATCGCTTCTGGCGCGACATCATGTTCTCGTTTGCCAGTGTTGGGGTGAAGTGGTTCGAATTCTACAATGAGCCGAATCTCGATGTCGAATGGCCGCAGGGCTTCGATCCGGATTGGCGCGACTTCGAGAATGTCATTCGCCCGCTCATGGATAACTGGCTGACGTGGGCGGAGTTCACGATTACATTAGGTGCTTATCCGGGTTTTATTCCGCTGGCTGAAAGCGATAACCCGCGTTATGCCGCCGTGCGCTGGATGGATGCTTTTTTGAGCTATCAGCGTGACGCCCATCTCGAACGATTTCAGGCCGTGCTGGCGAATGGGGCCTGGTGTTCGACACACCCCTACATCCTCAACCACTTCTATCAGGAGACGCCCGGCGGCGGCCCATGGAGCGCGCGCAGAGCCGAAGATCAGCGTGCTGAAGAGGGCGGCTGGCACTTCGAGTATCCCTACGACCCAATCTCGCAACGGAATGATCCGGGGCGAACTGTCTACGGTGGCACTGCCCTGACGCCGAACGGCGATCCCGTCGGGTTGATCGCGATGGGTCGCATGTTCAATGAGC
Source organism: Anaerolineae bacterium (assembly GCA_023382675.1). Taxonomy (GTDB): domain Bacteria; phylum Chloroflexota; class Anaerolineae; order Aggregatilineales; family Phototrophicaceae; genus Flexifilum. The sequence continues at coordinate 238,755 of JAHDWN010000001.1, read as the reverse complement.
GCTGCGGCCAGTACTTTGGCACACAGGCGGTCCCGGTGGTCGGCACCGAGGGCGGAATCTTCCCGTTCCGCGGGGGCGATTTCCAGCAGGATACGCGGTATCCCGCCTACAGCGAGGTCAATCACGGTGATGCGACGGCGGCGCTCTTCCGCTGGTGCGCCGAGCAAGCGCCGCCGTGGTTTTTCGGCCTGACGCTGTGGAAAGAAGATGAATACTATATCCCCGGCCCGGTGCGCGCTATTGGACGACTGGGAGAGCTGCCGGTGTATACCAAGCAAGTGCCCGCTATCGAGGTGATGGGGAGTGGCTTTTTCGAAGGGTCGCGACCGGTTCCACAGTATGGCCCTGGGCCGATCCAGGGGCAAGCGGATTTTCACATTGTGTTGCTGGCTCCCGGCCTCGACGCAGACTGGTTCTTCGATACTTCGCGCGCCTATTGGGAACGTTTCCGGCCCATCGTCACAACTGATCTCAGCCTGGTTGATTACATACCGTTTGAGCAGAGCGCAGCCATCACGGTTATCAGCCCGCCTGAGTTGATGGGAACCTTGCGCCGAGCGGTGACGTTACCCTACCCGAACGCCTATCTTGATTTGATTGAAGCGGTTGATCTCGGCACCGTCGCCCGCATTTTTGACAATCGCGTCGTGGTCAACCGCCGTTTTGGCTGAGTCTAACCGGCAAAGACGGGCAGGAGCGTTTGGATACCATCGGCTGATTCGACGATCCAGCCGTTCGTGCCATCTGCCAACTGGACACGCCACCAGATGTAGCCGTCGTTCGCGCGTGGGCCTTCGAGCAACGTCACCCGTGTTTCATCCGTCAGTTCCCGGATCACCGCGAAACTCAGGCCAGCGCCGCTGCGCAGACGCAGCCGGTCACCCTCGGTCGTGTTGACAATGGCATCCGCACCCACCGCTAAGCTGCCCGCAGCCGGCGCGACCGTTGGCGGAATAAACACCGCCGGGGTTTCTGATGGCAGTGGCGGCGCGCCGAGCGCTGGTGCCGTCAAGCCTTCAGCCGTGATCGGCGCGGCCAGCATCGCCCAGGCCGTCGGGACGCTCGGCCCGGGTGTGAAATTGTCGCTGTTCCACACAATCCTGACATTCTCACCCGCCGGGCTTTCCCAGATGAATGTACCGGCGGCGGCGGGCAACCCGCTGCGTGTTTCGGCGTAAAAGAGGGCAGAAGCGTCCGTGCCGACCAGCGCAGGATCGTCGGTCGTGAAGACGAAGCCGTCGAAAACGCCCTGCATACTCGTCATGCGGACGCCGGTGCTGCCCACCAGAACGCCATTGCGCTCCAGCAGCCGAGTCTCAGCCTGCCCATTGGAGCGCTCGCCGATGACGGCAACACGTTCACCATTCTGGACGAAACGCGGCGTCCAGGCGGAGAATTCCGGGTCAGCGTAGAAGGGGAAGACGCCATCGACTGCCGGATCGTAAACGTGGAGCGCGTTGAACTGGATCATCGGGTACGCCTCCACGTTCGCGCTGTAGGCGAATCGCGAATCGCTCACGCCGCTGATCGTTTCGCCGGACATCAGGAGCGTGTCTCCACCCATGTTGTAGTAGGCGGCGGTCGGCACGATCACGTTTCGAATCGTGTCCCAGATGTAGCCTGGCCCGCCTGGCGCGTCGCTCGGCACGGGCAGCATGGTGAAATAGACCTGAGCGCCGCGATACATGCGCACAATAGGCACATTGAAGGGCAGATTGTCCAAGCCGGGCGTGATCGCGGCAGGACTATCGGAACTTACAATATAGGTATCGCCACTTGGCAGGTCAAAGATGATTAGCTGCCAGCCAACCGGTTCAGTACCATAGCCAAAAGCGATCTGCGTGTCGTTTTCGCTGAAGTTCAACGGGCTTGCGTTGTATTCGAGGCTGACATTGGCGTTGGCAGGCATGGCATAATTGCCGACGAAGGTCAGAAGTGAGGCATCCCAGACGACCAGCGACGGTGTGCCGTCAGCACCGCGCACCACGTAGGCCATGAGATTACCGTTATGCGAAATGGCGACCGAGCGCGGTGGTTGTGACGGATCAGCATCGCCCGGTAGTGGCAGCGTGAAATCGCGCAAAACCGAGCCGGTACTATCGACTTCGCGCAGCCGCCCGATCTCCGACGTGAACAGCCAGACTGACCACGGGCTGACCTTCGCGGCAGCAGGTAAGACGCTCACGAGGAGACACATCAGGAGAATAATGAACAACGCTTTCTTCATGAGCTTCAACTCTCTTCAATGTGCAGGGTTATGCAGACGAAAGTGATCCAACTATGCCTGAAATTCATAGTATTGTCTACAAACCAGAGTCTGCGGGAAAAGACCGGGAAGATGCCTATACGCGCCTTTCCATACAACAGGCGACGCTGCGCACCGGCTGGGGGATTGACGGTGATCGCAAAGGCGGACATCCTGACCGCCAGTTGAATATCATGTGTCTGGAGACGCTCGAAAGCCTGCGCAGCGAAGGGTTTAGGACCGACCCAGGGGCGATGGGCGAGCAGATTATCGTCAAAGGGCTGGAACTGGTCGATCTGCTTCCTGGGACAATTGTGCAGTTTGGGGCGACGGCGCGCATCGAAGTGATCAAACCGCGGACGGGTTGTGAACGGTTCGAACGCATTCAGGGCTTATCCCCGGCACTTGCCCAGAAGCGAATGGGGGTTCTGGCGCGCGTCGTGCAGGATGGAGAGATCATGATTGGCGATAGTGTCTACGTGGTTTGAACGGTTGCGCCCGCGAAAGCGTGGGCGGCGCTGCGGAGTTTCACGCCTGACGTTTCGCCAACAACAAAATGGGCGTCGCCATCCATTCTGACGGTCAGTGCTTCGCCGCTTTCGAGCGCGATGCCAATGCGCTGATCGTGACCGTAGAATTCTTGCCAGCGCACGACCGCACGGACACCATTCACTTCCGGCAGGAGTTGGAGTTGTTCCGGGCGAATCATCAAGTCCACACTGCCCGTGGCGGCTTCGTGTAGGCCGACCGTTCCAAGGGCGCAGGCGGCCTGGTCGCCGTGCGCCATGGCAGGAAGGAAATTCGCTTCGCCGACAAACGCTGCCACCTGGCGGGTTGCGGGCTTGTGATAGAGCGTCTGCGCGTCGGCCATCTGGGCGATTTGCCCGTCAAACATGACGGCGATCTCGTCGGCTAGGCTGAGCGCTTCTTCCTGGTCATGTGTGACAAGCACACAGGTAATCCCCGCCTGACGTAGAATCGCTTTGACTTCGCTGCGCACTTGAGCGCGCAAGGCCGTGTCCAGATTTGAGAACGGCTCGTCTAGGAGCAGGACGCGCGGTTGGGGCGCGAGCGCTCGCGCCAGCGCAACACGCTGCTGCTGGCCGCCGGAAAGCTCGTGCGGCATCCGTTTTTCCAGCCCGGCCAGGCCGACCAGTGCCAGCAACTCGCCAATGCGCCCTGCTTTGTCGCGCGCATTCCCCGGCAGGCCGAAACCGATGTTGTCAGCGACGCTGAGATGCGGGAACAGCGCATATTCCTGAAAGACCATGCCGATCTGACGTTGTTCCACCGCGATCGCCGTTTTCGCGTCCGTGACCACGCGCCCGTCGATGGCAATGCGCCCGCGATCCGGCTCTTCGAAGCCGGCGATCAGACGCAGGGTGGTCGTTTTGCCGCAGCCACTTGGCCCCAGGAGCGCGACGATTTGCCCGCTGCGCACGTGCAGATCGACCCCGCGCAGTACCTGTTGTGCGCCATAGTGCTTGGTCAGCCTGCTGCATTCGAGCGTATGTGTGGCAGTTTGTGTCAACATGGCAGAAATGTCTGTCATGCGCGGTCGCCCGTGCGCATGAGTAGGATGACTGGGATCAGGCCGACGGCGACAATCGTCAGCGCCGGGATAGAGGCTGCCTGCCAGAAGGACTCTGCTGCCAGCATGTACGCCCAGACACCCAGAGTATCCAGGCCGAAGGGGCGCAGCAGCAGCGTGGCCGGGAGTTCTTTCATGACATCGACGAAGACCAGGATGAGCGCGGCCAAGACGCCATTGGCGACCAGCGGGGCCTGAATGCGGCGTAGTACGTCCCACGGTCGTGCGCCCAGTGTCCGCGCCGCTTCATCCATACTCGGCTTGACCTTGTCCAGGCTGGACTCGACGCTCTTGTGTGCTACGGCCAGGAAACGGACGACGTAAGCATACATCAGCCCTACGACCGAGCCAGTCAGCAGCAGACCCGTGCCCAACCACTCGTGCAGCGTATGATCGACCGGCGCAATCGTGAGCAGCACGCCAGCCGCGATCACCGAGCCGGGCAGGGCATAGCCCATCGTGCCGATCCGGGTCAGGCCGTGGACGAACCGGCTTTTCCAGATGCGCGCACTGTGTGCCAGCAGCAGCGCCAATCCAACCGTGAGTACGGCGGCAATGCCTGCCAGGGCAAAGCTGTTGCCGACATACTGCCCGTAGACCGTTTCCCACGTGCCCGGAACATGTCCGTTGATCTCATGGACGGCCCACAGAACCAACTGCCCGATGGGGAGCACAAACGCAGCGAACAAAACCAGTGCGCAGACGGCAAATGCGCCCCACTTGGACTGACCTTTGAGCGCCGCGCGCACAGGTCGTCGTCCGCTGCCACCCTGTTGGTGATAACGGGCGCGACCGCGAAGTTGACGCTCGACCACCAGCAGCGCCAGTGCCACGATCATCAGCAGCGAGGCCAGTTCGGTGGCTGCGACACGATCCATGCGGCCTTCCCAGAGACGGACAACGCCTTCGCTGATCGTTGGGAAGCTGAAGAAGCGAACCGTTGCGAAGTCGGTCATCGCTTCCATGAGAGCGAGGGCCGCGCCCGCCGCCAGCGATGGCCGTGCCATCGGAATGGCGATGCGCCAGAAGGCGCGCTTGCGTCCGCAGCCCAGGGCGCGCGCGGCTTCCAGCGTGACACCGGCTTGCTCGCGAAAGGCCGAGCGCGCCAGCATGTAGACGTAGGGGTACAGCACCAGCGTCATGACGATGATCGCGCCGCCGCCGCTGTGGATGTCCGGGAAAGGTGCGCTGCGGCCAAAGAGCGCGCGCCAGGCGGTTTGCACAGGCCCGGCGTAATCGAACAACGACATGAAGATGAAGCCCATGATGAACGCGGGCATCGCCAACGGCAGCAGCAGGGCACGGTCGAAGAATGCGCAGCCAGGAAACTGGTACATCGTCACCAGCCAGGCCAGACCTGTGCCGATGATCAAGGTGCCTGCGCCAACGCCTGCCATCAGCAGCAGCGTGTTGCCCAACATGCGCGGCAGGACGGTTGACCACAACTGCGCCCACAGATCGAGCTTGGGTGTGAGCAATTCCGCCGCCAGCAGCAGTATCGGCAGGGAAATAAGCCCGGCTATGAGCACGGGCAGAAGGGGGATGCGCCAGGATACACGAATGCCCCGGCCCGTGATGGCGGGGGCAACCGGTTTGGTGATGGTGGTCAAGGATCGTGTGACAATGCTCATAAAGTCATTCTCGCAGGCAACCAATATTATGAGCGGCAGGCAATCTCATCATCCTAGAAGCCGTAGCCCGTGCGTTCCAGCAACGCTACCGCCTGCTCTTGATACTGCCCATAGTGGCTCAACGGCAGCGGGTCGATCTTGAAATCACCGAAGGCCTCGATGATCGGATTGAGTTCGGCATCGGGATTGACCGGGTATTCGTAATTGCCGCCGGGGATGCCGGTCACGTCTGCTGCCTGCCCGTCTGTTGCCATCCATTCGATCAGCCGGACGGCGTTTTCGCGATTGAGCGCTGCCGCCGTAACGCCGACACCGCTGACGTTGCGGAAAGCGCCGCGCTCATCTTCGCCCTGATTGGCCCAGAACAACTTCACCGGGAATCCCGGGTCCTGGTCAAGCTCGCTTGCCAGATAGTAGTGATTCGTCAGCCCAACGTCGCAGCCGCCCGCCGCAATCGTCTCCAGAATGCGCGTGTCGCTGTCGATATAGTGCGGGTTGTTCGCGACCCATCCGGCGACGACGTTCTCCGCGGATTCTTCGCCCAGATCGGCAATCAGGCTGCCGACCAGCGAAATTGTGTAGATATGTGTTGCCGGACGCAGGCACAAACGGCCATTCCACATCGGATCGGCAAGCTGTTCATAGGTCGAAAGCTCAGTTGGGTCAACTGCATTGGGATTGTAGACAATCGTGCGGATGCGTTGGCTGACGGCGAACCAGCGATTTTCCGGATCGCGCATATCGGCAGGGATCGCCGCGTCAAGGATTTCGGACTCGATGGGCTGAAGCAGCCCTTCCTCCGCCGCCAGGCTCAGGCCACCCGCATCAATCGTGAAATAAACGTCAGCAATCGTCTGATCGCCTTCCGCGCGCAGTCGTTCGAGGATCGACTGTGCGGAGCCTTGAGACAGGCGCACCTCAATGCCGGTGGCTTCGGTGAAGGCAGTGAACGCCGCTTCCATCGCACCATAGTGCCGGGCGGAATAGATATTGACCACCTGTGGGCCTGCATTTTGTGCGCCAACCGGCAGAGCCATGAGTAGGGTGAGCAGGGCGAAGGGGAGCAGTCGAAATTTCCAGCGCAAAACGGTCATCAGAACTACCTGTGGTGACTCGGAACACTCTGTTTGAATGTTCACAGTTTGGACGGTATCGAATAAAACCCTGTGCTATCTGCAAGATGCAGTACACAGTGGATAGTTATCGTGAGAATGGATTTTATTATGCAGGGAGTGCGCAGGGGATTTCCACGCTTGTGATTAATTTCGCGATTCAAGCCAAGGTGATTTCCTGTTTGATCGCGTTCATGCCTCAGTTGTCCAGACGTGACGAGTATGATTTTCGCCCGGTTAATCTCGGCTCGATCAGCAAGAAAAAAAGGGCACACTTGTGCGGTGTGCCCTGGTTATTCCGTGCGCGATTGACGCCTCGGATCTCGGATTATGGTGTGGCCGTGGCCTGTGACGACTGTGCCAAGGTCGCTTCAGGCGTAGACATGGCGGGTGCTTCGGTTGAAGTCGGGGTCGTTGTCGCCATGGCAGTGAGCGTCGCCATGATCATTTCGGCTGTCGATGTCTGTTCGACTGCGGCTGTCGCCGTTTGCTCAACTTCGCTGTAGGGATTCGGCGTCGGGAATGGCGTCGGCGTCGAAGTCGGCAGGGGCAAATAGGGCGGTGTCGAGACGAGCGCCGTGATCGAACTGATGTCTGTGGTCGACAACAGGTAGATCGTCTGGGTGCCGCTCAGCAGGACGGCGGGCTGTGGGGTCGCAGTTGGCTCAAGCGTACCTGCGGCGGTTGCTTCCGCACTGATCTCTGTCGGCTCAACTGTCGGAGCTTCGGTCGCTTCAATGCTCGCCGTCGGCGCCGCTGCCGGTGCGCCGCTGCCAGGTGCTGTATTGACGACGGCATAGTAACGTCCGCCGCTCAGGTTCGTCTTGCCAACGTAGGTCGTGTAGACCGTACCGTCGTCGGTCGTCAAACTGATGGTATAGGCAGGGATTGCCAGTCCATACGTCTCCAACTGATCGCTGTCGAAGCTCTGTGGCGAAGCAAGCTGCGCGTAGGCGCTGAGCAGGCCTGGGATCACCGTCTGGTCAACCTCACGGTTTTCGGTGGGTTCCGCTGAGCCGGTCGCCGTCGTCACCGCCCACTGCATATTCGCATCGCGTTCGAGGACTGTGCCGTTATTCGATGTGTTGTTCTGGACGGACAGCCTGACTGCATGGGTGCTGTCCAGTCCACTGAAGACGCTCACTGTTTCCTGCGTTGGAATCGCCGTCGGGGTCGTCGTATCGGGTTGATTGTTGTTGACCAACAGCGCGACGATAATGATGGCGATCAATGCAATTGCGAGCAGAATCGTTCCTCGATTGAGGCGCATGTTCGATTTATCTCCTTATCGTGTTCCAGTAGCGCAATCGCTTCTATGCCTCATGACGCCGTTCGCGCCGACTCCACACCACCAGGCCGCCAATCGCCAGGATGCCGAACGGCAGCAGCCACTGCGTCACGAAACTGATGTTGCGAAGCTGCTGCTGGCTGGCGACGAAGAACTGATCTTGCGGACGATCCTGCTGTGGCACGTTGATGCTCTGGAAGAAATCGTTGAACTGAGTCGTCCAGAACAGACTGTTGAAAGCGACGGTCAGACTGGTCTGATCCGAAAGCTGCGCAATCGCGTCTAATGCCGGCGAAACGCTGCCGAAGAGGACAATACGCGCGCCGGTCTGTGTGTTCTCTGCGGACGCGGCGACGACGAACGGGCCGCTGGCGTCGCTGTCAGTCTTGATCAGCGCATTGGGATCGCCTGTGAGCAGGCTGGCGATGTCAGTCTTGGTGTACGAATCCGGGCTGGTTTGTGCCAGTCGGCTGACTTCCACGTTCGGCGGAAGCGTATCGGCCACCGTGATCGAATCGGTGAGATCGAAGACGACGACGCCATTCGGCAAGACGCTGGAATTGGTGATGAAGCTCTGGGAGTCGAGATTGGTCACGACGGGCGTTTGCGGTCTGCGGAATGCCTGCACCTGGTCGATGACCATATCTTTGTTGAAGCGCAGCCCGAAGTTGGCAAACAGGAAGTCATTCAAGGCCGGGTCAGTCGCCAGCGACTCTGCATCTTCATTGAAGAGATCGCCGGCAAAGATAATGAGGTCGCCGCCATTGTTGACGTAGTCTTCCAGGACTTGCAGTTCATCTGCCGAGAGTGGACGACGGCCGCCAGGGATGACGACGACTTCGCCGTCACGCGCCGGGTCGCCAAGTCTGATCTCGGCTTCGGGTGACATGAGCTGCGTCAATGGCAGGTCGCGCACCGTCCAGTCGAATGTGGTTGTCAAGGTTTCCTTGATTAAACTCATCGAATCGCCAAGACCTTCGTCAACGACGAGGAAGAGGGCAGCGAAATTGCCTTGTGCCGCGACCTTGAGTATGTCGTTGGTCAGCGTAGTCTGGCTGAGGACGTTCATTGTCTCGGCGTTTTCGACATCCGGTTCGCCGTCTTTGAGCGGCACGACGGCTATCGCGCCCGAACGGGTAACTCCATACTGATCCGCAATCTGAAGGTCAAGATCGGGATCGAGGAATTGATAGCTAACCTTGCCGTTGCTGGCCGCGACGTATTCGTCAAACAACAGAGCATCCCGGTCACGGTCGCTCACTTGATCAAAGCCGTAGAACGCCAGCAGCCGAACGTTTGGCGCGGTGGGGTCTGCGCCGAGCAGTTCCATCGCCTGGCGTGACTCTGCACTCAGTGAAAACTCGTCGCTCTCGGTCAGGTCTTGGCGGACATTCATTCCGCGTGCGACCACGTACAGCGCGCCGAGCGCTACGAGGACGAGGATGGTCATGAGCACGCTGGTGCCGCCATAGCGCAGGGTGCGGCCACGAATCGGGCTGCGGCCACCCTGTGGCGTCATCACCAGCCAGCCGACGAACAAGATCGCGCCGAAGATCAGGCTGCCCCAGCCGACGACGCCAAATGACGGTTGGGTGAGCAGGACAATCAGTGCGACCGCGAAACCGATGATGGCAAGAATGAGCAAATAGCTCGGTGGAATGAACGGCTCCTGTTCTTGCGCCGTTTCAGGAGTGGTATTGGGCGTTTGGTCATTCATAGCTTACGCTCTCCAACGTCGCGTTTCCACAATGCGCGTCGTGATGAACAGCGCGCCGATAATGATGAAGATGAAATAGAGAATGTCGTGCAGGCGCAAGACGCCACGCGCCAGCGTGCTGCCGTAATGGGCCTGCAATCCCAGCTCACGCAGAATTTCGGCAAACATGCTCAGGTTCGGCTGGGCAGCGAGTGCGCTAGCCGCAATGTCCGCCAGGTAGAGCACGAGCACCGTCGCCGCGCTGAGAAAGGCTGCCACGATCTGGTCTTCGGTCACGGCTGTCCAGATCATGCAAACAGCCAGCACCGCGCCGCCGTAAAGCCATGCGCCGATGTATGCGCCGAATGCGACCCCCTGGTCAGGCACGCCGACCTGCGTCCAGATAATTTGATAGACAAGCGAGAGGAGCACCAACACTGTGTAATAGGCCCAGGCCGCCAGAAACTTGCCTACGATGAAATGCCATTCACCCATGGGCAGCGTCATCAAGACTTCGAGCGTGCCTTCGCGTGTTTCTTCGGCGATCAAGCGCATTGTCAGCAGGGGGCCGATCAAGAACAACAGAAAGGTGACGAGATTGGGAATCAATGCTGGCTGAGCGGGGGCACGTTGGTTGGCCTGTGCGATATAGCCATTGAAAACCAGACTCAGGAAGAAGAAGAGCGCAAACGCGATGGCATAAGCGACCGGTGAGCGGAAATACAGCGACACTTCACGTTTGAACACGGCCCAAAAGGGGATTGAGCCGCCGGTCGTTACCTCTTCTGAGAGATGATGAGTTTGTGCGTCATAGGGCATAGGAGCATCTGTCATGAGGATGCAACCTCACTTTCTTCAGGCGTAGCCGTATCCGATACCTCTGTCATGGCATTACGCTCGTGGCGCGTCAGTTCGAGGAAGATTTCCTCCAGATTGACCGCCAGCGGTCGGAGTTCCAGTAGTTTGAATCCGTTGCTGACCAGCGCCTGGGCAATCTGTGCGCGCGGATCATCGTGATTCGCCGGTGTAGCGACAATGCCATCCATACGGATTTCCGCGCTGGCAATCCCCGGCACACCCTGCACGACGGGCAGCGCTTGCTCTAAATCGCCATCGATGCGTGCGAGGACACGACCCCCACGCTCCAACTCGGCGCGCAAACCCGCGGGCGACCCCTCGGCGATGATATGACCCTGGTTGATGATGATGACGTTATCGCAAACCTGCTCGGCCTCGGACAGAATGTGGGTGCTGAAAAGCACCGTGTGATCGCGCCCCAGGTCACGAACGAGATCGCGCAGTTCCAGAACCTGGATCGGATCGAGGCCGATGGTCGGTTCGTCAAGGATCAGCACCGGCGGATTATGCATCAGCGCTTGTGCCAACCCCACGCGCTGGCGCATCCCTTTGGACAGTGTGCGGATGCGGCTGTGTGCGCGTTGAATCAACCCCACGCGCTCAAGGACTTCTTGCGCGCGTGTCCGGCGATTCTTTACGCCCCGGATCTCGCCCATGTAAGTCAGATAGTCTTGCGCGGTCATATCCCGATAGAGCGGCACCGTCTCCGGAAGATAACCGACGCGCCGGCGCACTTCCATGCTGTGCTCGAACACGTCGTAGCCCGCGACCGTGGCTTTGCCATCGGTGGGCGGCATGAATCCGGTCAGGATACGCATGGTGGTCGTTTTCCCAGCCCCGTTAGGACCCAGGAAGCCGGTGACCTGTCCCGGTTGCGCCATAAACGAGACGCCGTTGATCGCGAGCACCTCGCCGTAGCGCTTGGTCAGATTCTGGACTTCTATCATGTGGCGTTTCTCCCCGTTCCGGCCGGATGATTCACCGGAAGAGACCTGCAAAGCAGCGAATCAAGCTGAGTCGCGGATTCTAGCGGAGAGCATTATAACGTGCGCGTGTTGGGGTGGGAATGCCGGGGATGAATACGAATTTGTAAAAAGAGTGTAACCGCTGGCTATCACTTTCTGTGCGTTTCTATGAACACGCTGCACTTTCAGTGCTCGTAATGAAGCTATCAGGCTTGCGAATATGAATGTCGCGTGATCACAGGAGCATTGTTGGACGTTTCTTGAGTTCAGCGATGATCATGCGATCAGCTTTGCCAAAACTGTAGTCATCCAGCCCAGGCGGCGCGACCCACGCCCAAGCGCGCACGCCGAGCGCTTTTGGATTTCCGCCGTTCTCCATGTAACGGCAGGTAAAGGCGTGCAGGGTGATCTTGAAGTGCGTGAATGCGTGGCGCACCCTGGCGAACAAATCGCCAATTTCAACCTCGATGTCGAGTTCTTCGCGCAGTTCACGTCGGAGGCAATCCGGCAACGTCTCGCCGCGTTCTTGTTTGCCGCCGGGAAATTCCCACAGTCCGCCCAAGAGACCATCGAGCGGTCGCTGGGCGATCAGGAGTTCACCGTGGGCATTCCAGATGATCCCCGCAGTCACGTCATAGTGCGGTGTTGCCGCTTTAGGCGCTTTGATCGGGCGTTCCTGGGTCGTTCCGTGGGCATATGCCTGGCAGTGACGGCGGACTGGACAGGCATCACACTGAGGCGCGCGTGACCTGCAGATCAATCGCCCCAGATCCATCAGCGCCTGGTTGTATTCGCCCACGCGCGCTTGCGGCAGACAGGCTTCTGCCAATGTCCATATCTGTGCTTGAGTCTCTGGCAGCGTCACATCGTCTGCGATGTCGCCAATTCGTGACAACACGCGGATGACATTGCCATCGACAACCGGTGTGGGTTTGCCGAAGGCGATGCTGCTGATTGCGCCCGCGGTGTAGCGCCCGATGCCGGGCAAGCTTTGCAGCGTGTCCACGTCTTGCGGAAACTCCCCGCCAAACTCGTGCGCGATTTTCTGTGCCGTGCGATGCAGGTTGCGCGCGCGGCTGTAATAACCCAACCCCTCCCACAATTTAAGTACGTCGTCAAGGCGCGCCGCAGCCAGCGCGGTTACGTCCGGGTAGGTGGTCAGGAAACGTGCGAAATAGGGCTTGACCGTTTCGATCTGGGTTTGTTGGAGCATGATTTCGCTCAGCCAGATGTGATATGGATCGGTCGCTCCACGCCAGGGCATTTCGACCGCGGCATGGTCGTACCATGCCAGAAGATCGACAGCGAACTCATTGGATATAGACATACAACACAGACCACGACCTGGATTATGGTTGGCGCGATTATACATCTCGCGCTAACGTTTTTATGGTTTTCACCGAGATAACCCCGCTTCTTAGGGCACGCAGGCTCGAAATGCGCTGTATGCTGTGCCTAAGCGCAGCGTGTACGTGGTACACATGGGGTAAGGAGAAAATACGCCAATGCCAAGACATCGATATTTGTATCCAGACACCGAATTCTCTTCGTCTGTGCCGCGGACCTACTATGAGCCTTTTGTGATCACGTTCGATGCAGAGACGGACGCACGGGCAGTTCGGGTGCCCCAATTTGGCGATCCGGAAAGCATCCTCGGCGCGCTGCAACTGAAACCATCTCCGATCATCTTCATTATGGGCGGCGCGAGTCTTATGGACGACGAAGCGCTGCAAGACACACGAACCCTGATCGAGGAAGGCCTGGTGCGCTTTGCGGAGGAACGCCAGATCGTAGTGATCGATGGCGGGACGGTTTCCGGAGTCATGGAGCAGATTGGCGAAGCCCGCAAGCAGACCGGGGCGACCTTCCCGCTGCTCGGCGTTGCGCCCGAGTCGCAGGTCGCATATCCGGGACATGCAGGCAGCGATAAAACCGCCCAACTCGACGCCGCACATTCACATTTCGTGCTGACAGATGGGGATGAATTCGGCGCTGAGTCGCATACGATTGCTATGTTGGCAACCGCCATCAGCCTGGATCAGCGGCTGTCCGCGCTTGGAATCGTGATCAATGGCGGGCAGATTGTCCGGCACGAGGTCTTCATGCGCTCGGCTTCAGGCCAGATGACATTTCCAATTCTGGTTCTGGAAGGCAGTGGCCGCTTTGCCGATGAGCTTGCGGAAGCGAAACATACGGGTGTGTTCCCGTCCGGTTCCGAAGAAGAGTTCGCTGCTATCCTGGCGGCTGATGTAGACTTCTTCCCCATTGGTGAGGGGGCTGACGCATTTCGCGAACGTCTGACGCACTATTTTGAGCTGTGAACTGACGAATAGGGGGATGGGATGCGCCGCTGGTTATTGCTAATCACTGTTATTTCACTCTTGTCATTGCCCGAAATTGCCGGCGCTCAAGACACGGTTGCCACACCGACACCGACTCCTGCATTGGATCAGGCGGGCGATTTGCAGGCACAGTTAGACGAGGCGCAGCGGCTTCTCGATGAGATCACGGCGCGCGGCGCAGATTCGGATCGTGCGCTGGACATCGCCTTCAACATGCTGGGCATCTTTGAGGCGATTGGCTTTCTCGTGACTGTCGGTGGTGGTCTGCTCGCGGCTTTTGGCGTGCTGCGCTTGTTCTCTGCACAGGCAGAACTGCAAAAAGCGCGTGAGCGTTTTGAGCAAGAAATCGAAACCAAGGAGCGCGAGCTTGACGAGATGAAAGAGAGCCTGGAAGCGAACATCGCCACCAGCGCTGCACTTCAGCATCGTGAGTTGAGCCAGGCGACGCTGGCGCTCTCGCTGCTGCCTTTGGGCGAGCGCCAGTACCGCGCGCAGGATTTTCAGGGCGCAATGGATACTTATCGGCGCGCACTCGAACTCGACGATCAGAACCCGGTGACGCACTTACGCCTGGGTTATGTCTGCACGCAGTCGGGCTTGCTCGACGAGGCCCGCTTTCACCTGACGCGCGCGCTCGACATCGAGCCGGATTTTGCGGCGGCGCTGGCGGCGCTCGGCTATGTTTACCGGCGGATTGCCGAAAAGATGGAGCAGGGCGTTGAGCGCGAGACCATGCTCAATCAGGCTGAGGGGCGGCTCCTCGAAGCGTTAAACAAATCACCCAAATTGGTCGATGATGACGGTGAATCGTGGTGGGGGTCGCTCGGTGGTCTGTATCGCCGCAGAAACCAGATTGAAGATGCCATCCGCGCCTATGAACGCGCAGCCGAAGTCACACCCCATTCTTCTTACCCGTTCAGCAATCTGGCACTGCTCTATATGCAGGCTTCTGACCGCGACAAAATGCTCGCAACATACCGGCGTGTCGAACGGCTTGCGCGCGGCGAAACCCAGGCAGATGTCGATAATTATTGGGCGCACGCAGATCTACTAACGGCGCAATTAGCTCTCGGCAAGGTCAATCAGGCCGAAGACGCCCTGCAATCGGTGCTCGATGTCGCGCCAGTGGACTCGCCCTACGTCCTGGAACTCCTGGTCGATACCCTGGGGCGGCTGACTGAAGCCCTTGGTGGCAGCCGCACCGCGCCCCACATTGAGCCGTTTGTCGAGCGCGTCCGCGCGGAAATAGCCCGCCGCCGCAATGGACAAAACGGCGCATAATCTGGCGTCGCGGTCTTACAGTGTTTATCGAACTTCGGCAGAAGCGGCTGTATTGTTGAAGAAGCAGCCTGTCATGGCGAAACCGCCGGAGTTCACGTGTCAATTTCTGCGCCAATGTCCATCTCTGCCAGCCAGAAGCGCTTCCGCTTTGAATATGCCTGGGTGCTCTTCTTGTTGGCGCTGGTGCCGCGCCTTTCGATCATCTTCGTGCCCATTCCCACGCAACTGGATCGCACGTTGCCGGACGATGCCTACTACTATTTTCTGACCGCGCGCAATATTGTAGATACAGGCGTCCCAGCGGTTGACGGCATACATCCTAGCAATGGCTGGCATCCTCTCTGGATGCTCATTAACGTCGGTGTCTATGCGCTGCGATTTGACGATCCGGATGTGCCTGTACGGATTTTGCTCGCGCTGGGAGCAATATGCGATTCGCTTGTAGCGGTCGTTCTGTTTCGGGTCGGGCGGCGTTATCTTGGCAATGGCGCGGCTCTCGTAGGTGCAGGGGCATACGCCATCAATGCAATGCCGTTACTTCAAGCCGTCAACGGTTTGGAGACAGGACTGGCGGCGCTGTTTATCGCCTTGTCTGGCGCTCAGACCCTGGCACTCATCGAAGCACCATCCCCTCGGCGAGCGGCACTCTGGGGCGTATTGTTCGGCCTTTGCTTTCTTGCTCGTACCGACACCGCGCTTGTTCTGGTTTGGTTCGGGATATACGCGCTCTACCGTCTGAATATGCGTGAACGTGTTCGTCTGATTCCGCTCGCAGCTTTGCTCGCGCTGGCACTGGTCACGCCCTGGCTGCTGTGGAATCAGGCCAATTTTGGGTCTGCGCTCACTCAAAGCAGCAGCATCGCTGTCCCCTGGGCGGCGGAGACGCGCTTCAGAATACACAACCCGGATGTTTCAATCTGGCAGCTTTCATGGACGTTGCTGGCAGACGGTAAGTATTGGCTGCGGGGTGACTATCTTGGCGCGCCCCTCATGATTGGCATCGTTCTATGGCCTTTGGGTCTTTGGGGCGTTTGGCGGCAGCGTGGCAATCGTCTGGCGATGTATACCCTACTGATTATCTTGGGCGGTTTAAGCCTGATCGCTGTCCATGTGTTTGTGCGCCATTTCCCGCGTATCTGGTATTTTGCTGTCATGGCTGAAGGCTTGTCATTTGCCCTGATGTGCTTCTGGTCGGCGTTGAGTTGGCCACGAGTGCGTCTCATCGCCCTGGCGACATTGGCCGTAGGGATGGTGACAATGGGCGTTGTGACCTGGAGCATAGGCTATTATCCTTGGCAGCAACGACATCAATATGCTGCTGCATTGTGGGTGCGCGATAACACGCCGCCCGGTACGCTGATAGGCAGCCTGAACTCCGGCATTATTGGCTACTATGGGGAGCGTCCGACGGTAAACCTCGATGGTGTCGTCAATACGCAGGCATTCGCTGCCATCCAGGAGTCCCGTCTGTTCGATTTCATCAAGTCCGCAGGTATCCGCTATTTTGTCGATACAGATTTTGCGCTTGCTAATGAATACGGCGTGTTTATGGGGGCGGGTTATCCGGAAGGGTTGCAGGCGGTGGCTTCAATGCCGGAAGCATACCCTGAACTGGGATATATTCGCGTCTATCGGGTTGTAGAAAATCCAGATTAGAGTTCTCGTGGTAAAACAGGTACACTTGGCGCATTCTGGGACAAGTACAGCCTACAGTGAGAGAATTCGATGGCAACCGATTCGCGTACATGGTTTTACACAACACCTGTTGCTCGCCCCTACTTCATTGAAGAGCGTGTCAATACGACGCTCTGGAAGAATCGTTTGTCCAACATCCATATGATCTGCACCAAAGCCGATACTCCTATTCACATGGAGGGGCGCTGGGGCGATATGCCGGTTGAATTTGAGTGGCAACCCGGCAAGTGGTTTATTTTGCGCACAGCGCAAGAAACCAAGGAAATCATCGGCGTCCTGCGCCAGATTTTGATGATGCGACCCGTGTTCGCTTATCAGAATAGTGATGGCATGTATTGTGTGGAATGGCACACGGACAGTGGTGAAGCCCGCTGGAAAGAAATCCAGGGCAAGCCGCAGTTTCAAGGATTACGCCGTATTAAGCGCGCGTAAGGTTTGAGCGTCTAAGCCTGTCCACTCAATTAGACATTGGACAATTGGAAGTAGGAACATAGAGATGACCAGAGCAGTCGTATCGCTTGAGGAAGGTTTGCAGGCGAAAATCGATGTGCGTCAATTCACATTTCTGGCGGATGAGCCTCTGGATGCGGGTGGCACGGATCTAGGCCCCAAACCGGTCGAGATCATGCTCAGTTCGCTGGGGGCATGTGCGGTAATCACGGCCAAATTGTACGCACAGCGCAAGGGCTGGGACTTGCAAAAGATGGAAGTCGCCATGGAAATGGAGCGCGTCGATCCGGCGAGCTATCCAGAGCAGAGCGGGAATGCGAGCTACCTGTACGTGATTCGTAAGAACTATACCTTCCACGGGGAACTGACGGACGATCAAAAAACGCGCCTTATGGAAATCGCAGGCAAATGTCCCGTCGCGCGTATCCTGCAAAACCCGGTTGTCTTCGAGGATGTGCTGCTCTCAGCCACCGAGGCCTGATGCCTAGCACGGAGCGCCGCAACGGCGCTCCGTCTCTGTCTGCCTATCTGTCACGCTTTGCGATAACGAACCTAATCGCCCAATTCAGCCCAGAGCGCAAGCGCCTGGTCGCGCGCAGCTTCGATGCGGCTGTAGTCTTCTCCTAATTGACGAACTTGAGCAGCATCGCCATCCAGACTCGCTCGTTCGATGTCTGAAGTCAATGTCTCTAGCCGACTCTCCAGCGAGGAGATCTCGGATTCCAGCTGCGTCAAGCGCTGCTTCAATTCGTAGGGATTCATGCCATGTTTCCGTGCCGAGGCTGTCCCAAGACGGCTTGAATTGGCAGATTTGTCCTCGCTAACCGCCTCTTTAACCAGCGTTTGCTGACGCAAGCGTGCGTCCAAAAATTCCCGATAGCTGCCCTCAAAGACGGTCAAATATCCTGGAGATGCGGACCAGATCTGAGTCGCCAGCGCCTCGATGAGATAGCGGTCATGGCTGACGATCAGGATTGTGCCGTCGAAATCGGCGAGCACGTTTTGCAGAATCTCCTGGCTTTCGATATCGAGGTGGTTGGTCGGCTCGTCGAGCAGCAGCAGATTGGCGTCACTCAGCGCCAGTTTTGCCAGCGCGACACGGCCACGCTCGCCGCCGGACAAAGAGCTGATCGGACGGAAAACATCATCGCCCGAAAAGAGAAACTGTCCCAAATAGTTGCGTGCCTGGCTGATAGGCATGGGTCTGGCGCTGAGGATTTCATCCAGGATGCTGTTAGCTTCGATCAGTGACTCGTGTGCCTGCGCAAAATAGCCGATCGTGACCGCCGCGCCGATCTTGATCTCGCCTGCGAGCGGTGCCAGATCACCGGTGATCGTTTTGACCAACGTGCTCTTGCCGGCACCGTTCGCGCCGATCAGCGCCGCGACTTCACCGCGTCGCAAAACCAGGTCGGGCACGTTGAATAATGGCTTTCCCGGAAAACCGACAAGCAAATCTTGTGTCATCAGCACTTTATCGCCACTGCGTTGCGTATCGCCGAGGTCGAGATAAATCTTGCGGCGCGAACGCGGACGCAGTGCCAGGTCGTCACGTTTTAGCCGTTCCAGGCGTTTCAGTCGCCCTTTGGCCTGCCGCGTATTCTGACCGGCAATGTTGCGGCGGATGTAATCCTCTTCCTTGGCAATGAAAGCTTGTTGTGCCTCATATTCGCTCAGACGCCGCGCGTGACGCTCTTCTCGTTGGCGAACATAGTGGCTGTAATTGCCCCGATAGGTCTCCAGTGAGCCGAAGTCAAGCTCCCACACCGTCTTCGCCATCACGTCGATGAAGTAGCGGTCGTGGCTGACAACCAGCACTGCACCCTGGAATTCGCTCAGATAGCCTTCCAGCCATTCGATGGCCTGAATGTCCAGATGGTTGGTTGGTTCGTCCAGCACGAGTAGATCTGGCGCTTCAAGCAGCAGTCGTGCGAGCAGGGCGCGCGTCTTCTGCCCACCTGAAAGGTGCATCAGGCGGTGCTCGTAATCTTCAGGCGTGAAGCCCAGGCCATGGAGAACAGTGCGGATGCGCTGTTCATAGGTGTAGCCGCCCAGATATTCGAAGCGCTCTTGCAGCTCGCCGTAAGCGGCCAGCGCTTCGTCGTGGCGTGCCGGATCAGCCAGCGCATGTTCCAGCGCAGTCAGTTGCGTTTCCATTTCACGCAGCGAGTCGAACGCGCCTAACTGTTCCGCATAGAGGGTGTTTGCGCCGTGCAGTTCTGGGCGCTGAGGCAAGAAACCAAGCTTTGCGCCGCGTGCCAGACTGACACTGCCGGTATCGGCAATATCGCGCCCGGTCAGCAGGTTGAGGAGGGTGGTTTTGCCCGCGCCATTCGGCCCGACCAGTGCAATCCGCGCCTGGTGAGGCACGTCGACACTGATGCCGCTGAAGATTTCGTCAGGTCCGTAGAATTTGCTCAGATCGTGGGCTGTAAGTAACGACATGATGCATCTATACATGCGTGCGAACGCAACGCATTATAGCATACCAACTTGTGAATAATGGGGTGATGGCGAGCCTGTTCTTACCCGTTGGGAGGGGAGCCAGAGAGGATTTCTCGCGCTAACGTTCGGGCTTCTTCCAGCGACGCAACCATCAGAATACGATCTGCCTCATTCTGAAATAACGTGCGCAGGAAAGATGTGATGACGTTGACCGCCGAATTACTCCCGCAAAGGATCACACAATCCCCACCCTGAAGATTGTGGAGCAGGCGGCGCATATTGCGAATACTATCACGCGGGATTGTTTGAACGAACTCCATGTTCAAGATCACGACTATCGATCGTTTGTTTACCGATTGCCGCAGTATCTGAGTCTGTTCTGCGGCTTCCACAGACTCTTGCCATGTCCATTCTTGAGTGTAATTCCAAAGGATGATACTCGACTCTTTGTCATCCCAGCCTACCAGGATCGGCATACGGCATTCCGGATAATCGATAACGGCATCGTCTGTGAAAATATCTACGAATGACACCTCATATTGTCAGTATAACAAAGAGTTTATTTTTCGTGATATTACACAGCAAAATTTATATATGCTGAACTAAAGTCTATCCGTTTTCCAACAGCCGCCCTTTTAGATAAGGAATTGATTAGAGATTCTGCTGCCGAGTAACCTTTTTCCCGCTGCGGCGTCGTTCTTCGTAGCGTGCGTGGATGAGGTATTTGGTGGAGAGTATCAGAAAGCGGGTGTTGCCTGAAGAGATGTCCGCCAGGGAGAGAAAGGTTTCCAGTCGACTACCTGCACAAACCACATACGAATCAGTGCCAATGCGTTACACTTGCCCTCGTGGAGTTGGCACCACGCAAAGCGACATTTGATGATACTGATTACCTTACCTGACCTGGCATTCGAAGACACATTATTGGCCGGGGCTCGCAATGGCAGTCACGAGGCACTGCGTCAGATTTTCGATCTCTATTATGATTCCGTCTATCAATACATTCGGTTACGAGTAGAAGACGCACCTCAGGCAGAAGACATGGCAAGCGACGTGTTCGTCAAGTTGCTTGATTCGCTCCGGAAAGGCAAGGCTCCTCGCCAAAGTTTACGTGGCTGGCTGTTTAAGGTCGCGCGTAATGGTATTTACGATCACTATGGCAAACGCAAGCGCCTTACATTGACCGATCTCGAAGATTGGATTCCTGCTGAAGGAGACGAACCGGAAGTCCAATTCATGCAGACACTCAACGCTGAGTCTTTGCGCGCTGCTTTACGGCTGTTGACCGATGAGCAGCAGGAGGTCCTCATTCTGCGTTTCGGGCAAATGCTCAGTCTTCAGGAAACCGCAGCCATCATGGGAAAACACGTCAATGCAATCAAGGCACTTCAATTCCGCGCAACCAATGCGCTGCGCCGTGCCCTCACTCAACTGAGATCGGAGTTCGCCCATGGATGAACGTCAATTGAGCGAGGCATTGAATATCTGTATTGATCGTCTCGCCATGGGCCAGAGCGTCGAAGATTGCTTGCGCGCGTATCCTGAATACGCGGATGCTTTGCGGCCGTTGCTTTACGCTGGTCTTGCCTCCAGCAGAGCCGAATACAGCGTGCAGGAGGTGCGCGCGGCCAAAATGCGCGCGCAGGGGCGTTTTGAGCAGGCGCTAGCCCGCCCGCTGCTCAGAAGCAGACCCACCCGCTGGCCTATGGCGGTGGCTACTGTAGCTGCTGCGTTCATTCTGGTGTTTGCCGGACTGGCCGTCGCAGCGCAATCCGCTCTGCCTGGCGAACCCTTGTGGGGTCTAAAACGGCTTACGGAGAATGTTCAGCTTGCCTTATCTGGCGGTGATTTCCAGCGGGATCAGTTTGCGCAGCGTCGGATTGAAGAGATCGCATTGCTGCTGGTGCGCAAGCAGGTCGCAAGCGTAACCTTCGAGGGGACTGTTGAGCAGATCTCAGGCGAAGACTGGCGCATCGCGTCATTACCGGTGCGCGTCCCGCAGCAGGTGTCGGATGGTCAATTCACCCAGGTTGGCGATCTCGTGAGTGTTTCTGGCGAGACGACCAGCGATGGACTTCTCATAGCAACCATGCTCGTCAATCTCAGCCGCGAGACGTTGACACCGCCGCCGACGGCAGTGCCTACGCTGTTACCTGAGCCATCCCCTTCTTCTACACCGACTTCAACGCTCGCGCCAACGTTCACTGCGACGCCGACAATGACACCCACCAGCAGTCAGACACCTACGCCAAACCCGACCTCTACGCTGCTCCCGAGTGCGACACCCACGCAGACACCAGACATCTGCATTCCGACTCGCCCGGCAGGTTGGATTGCCTATGCGATTCGTGCTGGCGACACGCTTTCCCGCCTTGCGGCGGCGACCGGCGTTAGTCTACAGACTCTGATAGAGGTGAATTGCATCCCGGACGCCAGTCTCGTGGTGGTTGGGCAGGTGATCTATTTGCCCAGTTCCCCGACCCCACTTGCAACGGCGGCACCTGTTGGCCCAGGCGATAATAATGAAAACGTGTCTCCGCCCGGCGGGAACGATAATCAATCAGCATCAAATGACAATCAGAATGACAATCACGACGACGATAATAGCAATGACAACGGTGGCGATTCCCATGGGTCAAATTCAGGCAGTGGCAGCAGTGATTCCGGTGGGTCGGATGACGACTGAGGGCAGCGTGCTATACTCTCCAAAATCGATCTTGGCGACATACGTACATGACTAAACGCGAACAACTCCTCAGCGAACTTCAGCGCTCGGAAGACTATGGCATTCTATTGGCGGCCCAGGTCGGCGGAGTGCCCAACGAGCTTCAGTTGATCGTCGAAACGGCGGTTTATGATGCGGCGGCTGAGGGCCTGCGCCCACGGAACAACTACATTGTTCGTGCGCTAGGTGTGCGCGAACATCGGATCACGTTGGGCGTCTTCGGCAGCTTACAGTTCACACGCGATCATCCGCTGCTATATCATCACAACACGCCGCGGTTTGCCGTCAATTTCCAGGGTAAGCCGACCCGTCTGCATGAAGCCAGCCTCGACATTTCCCAGGCTTATGCCTCCACTTTCGGCGTCTGGCGTCATATCACCGAGATCAGCGCCGACATCAATCGCGCTGTGCCATTGGTGGAATTACTGTCGAGCGGTGAGGGGCTGTTAGGCGTGATGCCGAAGCCACTGGCGGAACGCATGGTACGGGTGCTGGAGCATCACGGCATGACCGCGACCATGCAGGCAGCCGAACCGTTCAACGAAACCGATGAGCATGGGCGTTCGCGTCTGAGCGAGCTGCTGCTGATCGACCAGACGTATATCATCGCGCTGGCTTTTTCAGTCGAGATCATGGGGCAGATTTAACTGGCTATGGCGACACAGCCAACCCCCGCTAATGTGCCTTCTGGCTACCGCGACGTTTCCGTGCCGTTGACGCAGGTTGTCATCCAGGGGACGCTGCTCAGTCTTGCGCTGCTGGCGCTGCCAATCATCTTCTACTGGGGGTTACATGGCTTCGCAGCCTTCTGGGCAGGGCTGTCAGGTATCTCTTTCATCACCTGGATAGCGGCTATTCTGGCTGGCATTGTTTTGCATGAGGGTATTCATGCGTTGGGCTGGAGAACTTTTGGCAATTTGCGCTGGCGTGATCTGAGTTTCGGTGTTGATCGGGCGACGCTAAGCCCTTACTGCCACGCCAGTGTGCCGATGACCGCCGCTGCCTACCGAATTGGTGCGCTTCTGCCTGGAATATTGCTGGGTCTGCTGCCTGCCGCCATAGGAATCCTGATCGCACACGCATTTCTGACTGCTGTAGGCGCATTTCTCCTGTCAGCGGCTATTGGAGACTTCATCGTTCTGTGGGTGCTGCGCACGATACCAGGCGGCGCGCACGTTCTGGATCATCCGAGCAATGCCGGTTGCTACGTGTTGGAAAGCGATTTGCGGCAGGAATAATCTTTCATCAGGGAGACTCGATCATGAAATTACAGAGTTCGACAGCATTGGTGACGGGCGGCGCGTCGGGGTTGGGAGCTGCGGTCGCGCGGCGCTTTGCGGAGCACGGCGCAAGTGTTGTTATCGTGGACATCAACCAGGAGCAGGGCGAAGCTCTGGCGCAATCATTGGGCGAGCACGCGCGTTTCGCCAAAGCCGATGTCACCAGTGAAGCGGATGTCAGCGCGGCTGTAGCGATGGCACAGGCACTGGGGGATTTCAGGATCACCGTCAATTGTGCCGGCGTAGGGATGGCGCTGCGAACGCTAAGCAAGACGGGGCCGCATCCCCTGGATGTGTTTGAAACTGTGATCCGCATCAATCTGATCGGAACGTTCAACGTGATTCGTCTCGCAGCGGCGGCCATGGCGGCCAATGAGCCAAATGAGGCTGGTGAACGGGGTGTCGTCATCAATACGGCCTCAGTCGCGGCGTTTGATGGGCAGATCGGCCAGGCAGCTTACTCGGCGTCTAAGGGTGGCATCGTCGGCATGACTCTGCCCATTGCGCGCGATCTCGCCCGTGACGGTATTCGCGTCGCAACCATCGCACCCGGCATCTTCGACACGCCGCTGCTGGCAGCGTTGCCAGAGCCAGCGCGGATCTCGCTTGGGCAGCAGGTGCCATTTCCGTCGCGCCTGGGCAGGCCGGAGGAATACGCGCATCTGGCGCAGGCAATTGTCGAGAACGAAATGCTCAATGGCGAGGTCATCCGGCTGGATGGCGCGCTGCGGATGCAGCCCAAGTAGCGCTGTTGCACGCGCACCTGTGGGGCGCAACGGCGTTATAATCCGCCTTCTGCAAATGAAAACGGACATCGCTCATGGAATTCGCCTGTCACACCTGGGCATTCAATGATTTGACGTTGAGTGAAGCGCTGGGCACGATTGCCCGGATGGGTTTCCGTTACGTCGATATTGGCAGCGGGCAGAATCTCAACGCCGCCAAAGCGGCAGCGAATCCGCAGCGCGCCGCCGCCGAAATCGCCGAGGATTTGCTCGTTTTCAAGCTCAAGGTCAGCGATCTGTACTTGATGCTGCCGCGTATTTCTGCGGCGGAAGAAGATAAGCGTCAGAAAGAGCTTGAATTGTTCAAGGCGCTGCTGCCGTTTGCGAGTGCCTTATCGACGCCTGGCATCACGGTTTCGCCGGGAGTGGCTCAGCCTGCCGAGGACGAGGAAGCCTGGGATAGAACGGTCGCCGCCTTGCGCGAGATGTATACTGACGCGCACGAGGCCGGGTTAGCTCTGAGCGTTGAGCCGCATCTGGACTCGATGGCTACGACGCCGGAGCAGGCACTCAGACTTATGCAGGATGTCCCCGGCTTGCAGATCACACTCGATTGGGCGCATATGGTCTGTCAGGACATCTTTCACGAGGAGATCGTAAAGTTGCTGCCTCACGTGCGTCACGTTCAGATCAGGCAGGCGGCGCGCCAGCAGTTACAGACGCCGTTTGAACGCGGACGCATCGATCTTGCTCGCGTGATCGCTGACCTACGTGCCGCGCACTATGATGAGGTCGTCTGTATCGAACTGATGAATATTCCTGGTTGGCATGGGATGATGAAGGTTGATGCACTTCGCGAGAGCCTGAAACTGCGAGATGCGCTGAAAGCGGCGCGCGATGCTGAGCCAGTGGAGACAGGTTGAAGCTATGACGAAAACAACATTGGCCGTGGTTGCGTTTGCCTTCCTGGTTGTGGTGGGGGCGATCGTTGTCGCGACGGCATTCTATACGCCCGATCAGACCAATCCTGCTTACGCGGCAGCCGTCGCGTTTGTCGATGTAGCAGCCAGCGGCAACGATGATCAGGCGATAACCTTCTTGAGCGACGATCTCTCTGCCTACGTGAATCAGAACTGCGCGGACGGCAAAATATCTGCCTGTATCGATGCTTACATCCCGGATGAATGGGGCGCTTTCCAGAGTGTGGTCTTCCGCCGGGCTACACCCGATGGCGTGAATTGGAACGTGGATCTGATCGGTACCTGGGAACGAGATCGCGGTTTCAGCGGCGTCTGCATCTACGTGCATGTGACGCGCGAGTCCGAGAATGAATGGCGGATTGATCGCTGGGCGGGATTCGCCTGGTGCGGCGATCCTGCCACGCGCGATATGGCCGATAACCCGGAAGCCCCTAATCAAGCTCCATAAAATGTCAATGCTCTCACCCACTAACAACCATTTAGAATGGTTCTAGGCTTCATTGTATCACAATGCTGGGTTGAGGGTTTTCAATGGCATCATTTCTACAGCGTAAACTGAACGAGCAGGTTCAACGGGAGGCACAGCGCGAACTTCAGTCGCGCAGTGTGTCGATAGAGGAACTGGAAGAAGAGACCGCACCGGTTGCTGTGCCAGTCGCAACTACGGAAGACGAACCGGAAGTAGAACCGAACAAGAGTCACCTGTCTTCCAAATTGACGATGCTGCGCAAAGCTTTGCGGGCAAAAGTGCTGCGTTCGCCGGATGAAGCAGATCAATGGCACCGTGGTGATGCGGACAAAGAGCGCATTATCGCGGATCGTTTGAAGGCTCTGTTTCGCCAGATGGCACAAGAGAATCCTCAAATGGCGCTCCCACCCAATGAATTCGAACTTCTCAAAGAAGCGATTCTCGACGATGTGCTCGGCTTTGGCGCAATCGATCCCCTTGTCAGAGACAAAAGCTGCTCTGAAATCATGGTCAATGGCGCTGATATGATCTATGCCGAGCATCGGGGCAAATTGACCGAGTCGGAATTCGTCTTTGACGATGAGGAGCATGTGCTCTGGACGGCACAGCGTATCGTCCGACCCCTTCAGCGCCAGCTTGATCGCGCCAATCCGATGGTGGACGCCCGCTTGCCCGACGGCTCGCGTGTCCACATCGTCAGCCAGCCGTCTGCGCTCAATGGAACCACCATCACCATTCGTAAATTCCCTGAAAAGCGCCTGACTATCGACGATCTCGTCAATTTCGGATCGCTGACGCGCGAAACAGCCGACTTTCTAGAGGCATGCGTTGTAGCGCGGCTCAATATGGTGGTCAGCGGTGGTACGGGCAGCGGCAAGACCACGCTTCTTAACGTGCTCAGCTCCTTCATTCCCAGCAGCGAACGTATCGTGACTATCGAGGACTCGGCGGAACTTCAGCTCAGTCAGCGACACGTCGTGCGGCTGGAAACCGCACCGCCGATGCCCAATGGCGATGGCAAGACGGGATCGCTGGCAATTCGCGACCTCGTGCGCGGCTCCTTGCGTATGCGCCCGGATCGCATCGTCGTCGGCGAATGCCGCAGCGGTGAGGCGCTGGATATGCTCCAGGCGATGAATACCGGCCACGATGGATCGCTGACGACCGTTCACAGCAACAGTCCGCGTGACTGCATCGCCCGTCTGGAAACCCTGTGTCTGATGGCAGGCATGGATTTGCCCGTGTTTGTCATCCGACGTCAAATCGTGAGCGCCGTCAACCTGATCATCCAGCAAGCGCGCTTACGCGATGGCAGCCGTAAAGTTGTCCAGGTGACAGAAGTCCAGGGCATGGAAGGTGAGCAGGTCGTTTTGCAAGATGTCTTCGTCTACAAAACACCCGGTCATCAGGGACAGGGGTATTCACACGAGGGCGGTGGCAAGCTGGAGCCCACGGGTATGCGGCCCAAGTTCCTTGATCGTTTTGAACAGTACGGTTTCCGACTGAACAGCCGCATCTTTGGATCAGCGGGGAACAACTTCACCCGCTAGGCTGTGCCCGCATTCACTCTCACCGATCTGGCCGGCGGTTGGCAATGGCGATCCTGAAAATTCGTCGGAGCCAACCGCCGTCTATTTGGGTTCGTCAACCGCCAGCTCTATTCCCGCCAACGCAGCACCAACAATACCTGCCTCATTGTACATTTGCGCAGAGACAATCGGTGTGTTGATGGTGAGATGCGGGATGAATTTCTCGTGATTCTTGCTGGCGCCACCGCCGATAATGAGCAGATCCGGCCAGAACAGACGCTCGATGTAACTCAGGTACTCATCAAGTCGTTTTGCCCAGGCTTTCCAGGATAGATTCTTTTTGACTCTTGCTCGGTCAGAGGCACGGACTTCGGCATCTTTGTCGCGAATGACGAGATGACCGAGTTCGGCATTCGGCAGCAGATGACCATCCACAAACAGCGCTGTACCTATGCCTGTGCCCAGCGTGATCATGATGACGACGCCGCTTACGTCACGGCCGGCGCCGAAGCGGATCTCCGCTAAACCTGCTGCGTCCGCATCGTTGATCACGCTCGTCTTGCATTGCGTCACCTGTTCGATCAACATCTTGGCGTTACAGTTGATCCAGTTTTCATCGACATTTGCAGCTGTCAAGGTTACGCCGTTCTTGACGGCACCGGGATAGCCACAGCCGATGCGCCCTTCCCAGCCAAAATGCTTGACAATCTGGTCAATGCAGTCAGCAACTGCTTGAGGAGTGGATGGATCAGGCGTTATCAGGCGATAGCGCTCAGCCAGAAGCGTGCCTTCATCGATGTTAACGGGCGCGCCCTTAACACCGCTGCCGCCAATATCAATGCCAAGTACGTCCATGCAAGTAACCCCTTTTATCTCAAGTCATAGTATTCAGGCGGCACGGAGTATAGCGCATCGGCATCGGATTCCGCAGGTGTGCAGGTTGCTTGACTGACGCTAAAATTACGCGATATTTCCTGAAAAATCCCTGACTTGAGGACATTCCATGCACACTCTCCCGTTCGGTCAATCGGGGCGTTTCTTTCGTGGCAATCTTCACACGCATTCGACTCGCTCTGACGGTCGCCGTTCGCCGGAGGAGGTGTGTCGTTTTTATCGTGAGATGGGCTATCACTTTCTCGCGATCACTGATCATTTCATGGAGCGGTTTGGTTATCCACTGACCGATACAAGCACGTTCTGGGGCGAGGACTTCATAACGTTGGCCGGCGCAGAGCTACATGCCGGACGCACTGAGATCGGCGAGTTATGGCATATTCTTGCGGTGGGGCTGCCAGGGGATTTTGCGCCCAATCTGTCCGGTGAGACAGGGCCGCAGATCGCGCGTCGCGCACTTGATGCCGGCGCATTCGTCGCAGCAGCGCATCCCGCGTGGTACAACCTGGGCGAAGCGGATGTACTTTCACTCGGCGCGATTCATGCGATAGAGATCATCAATGGCATCTCTGCCGATCATAATGACCGGCTCGAATCGTGGTACATGGTGGATCGCATGGCGGCGCTCGGCAATCGTTACAGCGCGCTGGCGACGGATGACGCGCATTTTCATGAGCATCATGCCGATCTTCTGCGCGGTTGGGTCTGGGTGAAAGCTGAGGAATTGACGCCTGCGGCTATTCTGGGCGCTTTAATGGCTGGTCATTATTACAGCACAACCGGGCCACAGATTCTGGATTTGCAGGTGTTCCCCAGCAATCGGATCAGCCTGCGCTGTTCACCGATTGACCATGTTGTCGTCACTGGAAAAGGCGCGGAAGCCGTGAGTCTTCATGGCAATGGCATGATCAGCGCGGAGTTGAGCATGCGTCGCTGGAACAGCCCGTATTGTCGAGTGACTTTGCGCGATCGACATGGGGAGTCTGCCTGGTCAAACGTGATCTGGTTTGAGGGGTGAGTTGTGAACTTCGATTTTGAACATGATCTCGACCGTCATGGCACAAACAGCATCAAATGGGATCTCTACGGTGAGGACGTGCTACCGATGTGGGTGGCCGATATGGAATTTGCTGTGCCACCCGCTGTCACCGAAGCCATTCGCCGCCGGCTTGATCACCCTATATTTGGCTATCAGATCGATGCTCCGTCACTTCGTGGCGTCATCGCCGAACGGATGGCACAGCGTTATGGCTGGGAGGTCGATCCCGATTGGGTTGTAATCCTCTCAGGCTTGGTGAATGGGCTGAACCTGGTCATCTACAGCGCCACAGCTTCCGGCGATGCGGTGTTGATCATGCCGCCCATCTATCCGCCGTTCATGCGTGCGTGCCAGAACTTCGAGCGCCCGATCCAATATGTGAGTCTGGTGTCGGTGAGCGACGGGCATATTCTGCGCTATGAGCTTGATCGGGAGGCGCTGGCAGCGGCCATAACGCCGCAAACACGGCTGCTCATGCTCTGCAATCCACATAACCCGGTGGGGCGCGTGTTTACGCGAGCCGAACTGGAATTTATTGCCGAACTATGCGAGCGACACGATCTTCTTATTTGCTCGGATGAAATCCATTCCGATCTCGTGTTTACAGGATATCGGCATATTCCGATTGCGTCGCTCTCACCTGAAATTGAGCGGCGCACCGTGACGCTGCTCGCGGCGAGCAAAACGTTTAATATGCCGGGGCTGGTCTGCTCCGCCGCGATTGTCCCGGACGAAAAGCTGCGCGCGCGCTTAAAAGATGTGTCGCATGGCTTTGGCATTCTCCCCAATGCCTTTGGCTATGTCGCGACAGAGGCCGCATATCGTGAAGGACAGCCCTGGTTGGACGCGCTGCTCGCGCACCTGGAGAAGAATCGCGACTCAGTGGTCGATTTCGTTGAGACACGTATGCCGCAAATCTTCGCGACGCGCCCGGAGGGAACTTACCTGACGTGGCTCGATTGTCGCGCCCTCGGACTTGAGAATCCGCAGCGCTTCTTTCTCGAACAAGCGAAAGTTGGCCTCAATGATGGCGTGCCTTTCGGGCCGGGCGGGCAGGGTTTCGTGCGCCTGAATTTCGGCTGTTCTCAAGACATGCTGATGAAAGCCTTGTCACAAATGGCGGAGCAACTTGAGAATCGAGAATAGCCCGATCCTATATCCCAACATATCCCAACATATCCCAAGTCCGGTCTCGTCTCGGCGGGGAATCGGTGGTATCAGCCGTGACCTTTGTCGCTGGCAGTCCGCATGGACGCCGTTAAAATCTGCTACAATTTTCCGGTCATCAGCGCAACTCGCTGCGTGGGTGTTGTGAGATTGTATAGGGGGTTCGCGTGAAAAAGCGATTACTTGTGACAATCATGGTGTTAGG
This sequence comes from Anaerolineae bacterium, assembly GCA_023382675.1. Lineage (GTDB taxonomy): Bacteria > Chloroflexota > Anaerolineae > Aggregatilineales > Phototrophicaceae > Flexifilum. The sequence goes on along the minus strand of JAHDWN010000001.1, from coordinate 208,143 downwards.
TATAGCGCTCTTGAGCCTGATACCTGTTCAGGCACAGGACACCACTGCCACCAGTTCTGTGCAAATTTTCTATGTCGCCTGTGCGGATGCCGGGGTGATCAATGTCAGTGGCACGATGCTGGCTGGGTGGGATGTTTACTACCAGCTTTTTGATGGCCCTAATGGCACGGGCAACGCGCTTTCCACGCTGCGGCAGTTATCTGTCAGCGGTAGCTATGCAGTGAGCGAACGCCTGCCCTATGCCAACGGGACGATTCTGGCTGCGGGGGCGACCGGCAGCGCGCGGGTGCTCATCGCGCGCGAGACCGACAGCAGCAACATCGACTTCCAGACGACCGTGAACGACAACCAGGATGGGTGCAGCACGCCGCAAAACACGAGCGTTACCAGCGCAGATAGCGGCACCGGCGCAACGTCGAGTTCGACTACGCAGGCAGTGCGTGTGCTTGCGCCGGGCAGCGGTTACGTCAACCCCAACCTGGAGCCTGAAGGCGATGTTTACGTCGGCGCACGCCCAAGCCTGACGTTCCGCTCGCAGACACCGGGTTTGATCTTTGCTGAGTGCGATGGCTACGAGCTGACCAATCCGGGTATTGTCTACGACAATGACAACATCGTCATCTTCTGGTCGTGGTTCACCCGTACCAGCGCCCAGATGGATCAGCATCTGGTGACCGTCCAATATTCGGTCAAGCTCAACGGCGCGCCACTGACCAATGTCGCGCGCAGCGAGCCGGGTCGTCGTGGCGGCGCAAATACCTGGGTCTTTTTCTCCGGGCAGGTCGGTTTCTTGCGGCCAGGGCACTATGAAGTCGAGTACAAGGTGACATGGACTGAGCCGCACTTTGACGGCTATGACAACTATGGCCCCGGCACGGACAATCCACAGATCACGAGTCACTGCAATTTTGACATCGTGCCGAACCCGGACAATCTGAGCGTGGCTTACAGCGGGCAATACTTCCCGACCCAGTACCCCGTGCATGACTTGCTGCCTGGGCAGTGAAATCCAGGCTTCGGCGAGGTCGCGTGAGGTGGGATGGTCACAACAGATTGTCCCACCTCGTTGTTGACGCGTTACGCACGCCACAGACGCCGGAGAACGCTGTAATAGACGGCTAGCGCTAAGGCAGCAATCGCCAACAATGCCCACAGGGCTGCCCATACCGCCGCAGGGATCAGCGGGGCGAGGGCTGCGCTGAAGGCGGCTGCGTCGTTGCGCACCTCGCCCAGGCGTGAGTCGCTTGCTCCAACCAGGTAGATCAGATCCAGCACTGCGTGCAGAGCAGTCATCAACCCCAGGAAATTGAGCACGATAAGATTTAGCCCGCGCCCGCCGCGCCAGCCGAGCAAGATCAGCAGAGCGCTGCTGACACCACCGACGACAAGCGCTACAGGTGCGCCGAGCGTGTATAACAGCGTGATCACAGCCAGAATGACGCCGAGCATGACGGAGATAGTGCGCGGATAGGGCAGGCTGTTGGCGAGATAGAACAATAGCGCGCCGAATATGGCAGCGCCGATATAGCCTGCTGGCAGGATCAAGACGAGATTACCGCCTGACGTACTGGCAACGCCTGTGCCATTGGCGAACACCTGGAAGCCGTTCAGCGCCCCGCCGCTCGCAATCGCCGCCAGGCCATGTCCGCTTTCATGGACAAATGTGACGAACAGGCGAATGGGGTAGAGCAGAAAATTCAACTGCGGAATATTCCAGATAATGAGTGCCAGAGCAAAAGCCCCCAAAGATGCCAATAATGCGCGCTTGCGGAACTGCGTGTCGGTGTTCAACATAGAAACAGCCTGAGTGCTAGAATAGAGTTCGCAAACCTCATCATATCCACATATACGTGAAAGCGCAGGGATTCGTTTGAGCGAGCAAGAAACAATCCGCTTTGGCACGGTCGGTTCGCCACAGACGGCGCGCGAAAGCGGCACCGTGGCAGCCATCTATCATTCGCGCGAGTTGGGGCTTCAGCATCTAGAGATCGCCTGGGTGCAGAGCGTCCGCGTGAGCGATGAGATGTGCGCACAAATCAAGCAGGCGGCGATCACCTGTGATATTACGCTCAGCATCCACGCACCCTACTTCATCAACCTCAACAGTCAGACGGCGGAACTGATGGAAAAGAGCGACGCACGCCTGTTAGCGGCAGCGCGCAAAGGCTATCTCGCGGGTGCGCGTGACATCGTCTTTCATCCGGGCAGCTATCACAGCCAGCCGCCGGAGCAGGTTTACGAGCGTGCCCGGCAGAAGCTGGTGGAATTGACCGGCATTCTGCGCGAAGAGGGAGTCGATGTCAATCTGCGTCCGGAGACGATGGGCAAATCCGCCATGTTTGGCACGCTCGACGAAGTCTTGCAACTCAGCCGTGACGTACCGGGCGTGATGCCGTGTATCGATTGGGCGCATCTGCACGCACGGGCGGGGGATGGCTCCTTCAATAGCTACGACGAATTTGCCGACGCCTTGCGCAGAACGCAGGCTGCGCTCAGAGACGACGGTATGAAACGCCTGCATTTTCATCTGAGTGGCATCGCTTACACCGCCAAAGGTGAAAAAGCGCATCTGCCGCTGAACGAGGCCGATTTGCATTACCGCGAACTGCTGCAAGCCTTCATCGACTTTGGCGTTGGCGGCACGGCAGGCGTGGAAGCACCCGCGCCCTTCCACACGTCGGACGCACTCACGCTTCAGGCGACGTATCGGCGCTTGCTCGGCGATGCTTCAGCGCAGGAGGCTGAGAGCGAGGACTGATCGCTTTGCGTGAGAAGTGATCCTCTCGGATAATCGGGCATTGGGTATACTTCTCCAACATTGTGGCTCATTTCACTTTTGGGGTCGTATGCCGCTCTTCATCTGGTTCGTCTTCGTTGCCGTCGTGATTGGCGCGGGTTCGATGCTCGCGCCTGCCTGGAATACCTTGCAGCCGCGCATCAGTCTGGCGGCCGCGTTAGCGCTGGCGCTGGTTGTTGGCGGCGCTGTCTTCATCGCCACCCTGTTTGGGTGGGTGCCACTCGTCTTTGACTATCTGCTTTTTGCGCTGGTCACGTCTATCTTCCTGCTCGGCACACTGACCTTGGGGCAGCGCCGAGCGGAAGCCCGTGGCATCGATCTAAAAGATTTTGATGAAGGCTGGACAAGCCCGCGCGATTTGCTGTTGTTTGCTGTGGTGGCGCTGCTCTTCCTTGCGCCGGTGCTGGTTTTTCCCGTGCCACTGGATACCGATGCGCAGGGTTTCGGTTATCTGGGCCTGATGCTCCGGCTCGGCGGCACGTTTGATACCCTGGCACCTTTCCAACCCAACGTGCAGTATCTCTATGCCCCTGCGTATACTGCCTTGATCGCCTATTTAAGCCAGCAGCTGAATTTGGGGCTGCATCAGGTGCAGTTTGCGGTGGCGGCGGCCTTCGGCGTTGTGTTGGTCTGGCTGGCCTATGATTTCGGCAGCGAGCTGCGCGACAAGCGCTTGGGTCGGGCGATGGCGTTATCCATGATCATCGGCACAGGTCTGTATACAGCCTATCTCGACTCGCATTTCACAGCGATGATGGCGCTGGTGTTCTTGTTCGCGTTTCTCATTTGTGTGCTGCGCTTTTTGCGTGAGCCGCGGACACTCGACGCCGTCGCCGCCGGTTTGCTCATGGGCGCGGTCGTGATCACACATCCCGATACGACGATCATTTTGGCGCTGGGCTACGTGTCCTGGCTTTTGACCATGTGGCTGGGGAAACCACGACCTACGCTGCGCACGTGGTTGGTGCTCGCTTTGGGCGTGCCGTTGGTGGCGCTGCTGGCGACGCTCCCCTGGCTCTTGAGCATTCGCCAATTGCTCGGCGCAGATATTGTTTCACCCTTCACGCGCAGCCTGGAATACTGGCGGCTGATGACTGTCTACCAGGGCGTCGTCATTTTGCCGCTGGCACTGATCGGCGCAGTGGTCGGGCTGCGCCGCCGCGATCAGGCGGCTTTGCTCGCAGTCGGTTGGCTGGCGTTGGCCTTTGATTTTGCCGTGACCGGTGTCGTAGAAAGTGTGTTTGGCGGACTGCTCGCCCCGATTTTCCGCTATGACTATCCCTTTAGCATCGCCTGGCACGCACCGATCATTCCGCTCGCGATCCTGGGTGGGCAGGGACTACTTGCGCTCTGGGATCGTTTTTTCGAGCAGCGCCTTGGCGTCACCCTGCACCGGGCAGCGCCGGTTTTGCTGAGTGCCGGTCTGGTTGTGATTGTAATTGGCATTCTTGCCGCGCCGTCGCTGCTGGCGCAAACCAGGCAGGTGCTGGGAATCTATGGCGCATTTTCTTCGGCGGCGGATGTCGAAGCGATGCAGTGGCTGAAGCAGAACACACCCGCCGATACGTTGATCCTCAATCATCCCGGCCCTCATGAGGCCGATTGGGCGCCTGTCATCGCGGAACGGGAGACGATCTATTTCCGCCCGCAGCCTTTCTTCCGTGACGACGGCAGCGGCGAAGTGGGGACAGTAGATGCGTTCTCACCACGCCAGGAGCAAATGCTCGCATTCTGGCGCGACCCGGCTGATGCGGAGAATTCAGCCTTGTTGACCGAAGCTGGCATTGATTACGTCCTGGTGCCCCAGGTGATCGGCAACCCTGACAGTTTTGCGACAATGTACCGCTGGCGGACACCGTTTACCGATGCGCTGCCGATGCAATCCTGCGTGTGTGACGCCGACTATCTCGATCTGGTTTTCGATGAAGACGGCGCGCAGGTATACGCTCTTGTTGTGGCGACAGGAGATTGAGGCTGACTTATGCGTGAGACACAGGCAATTATCGAGCGTGTCCGGCGAGTCAACGAAACGCACCAGCAGCTCGATCTCGCGGTTGACCCGTCGTTGATGCAATTGAAGCCGGGGCAATTCTTGCTTGCGCGGGTCGGCGACGATTGGACTCCATACCTGCGTGAACCCTGGTGGTGTGTTTCAATGGGCAAGGACACGCTCACTTTCGAGCGGCCTGCCACCAGCCATTACGAGCCAGGACAGGTGGTGAATTTGCTAGGGGCGGTCGGTCAGCCATTTCGTTTTCGCCGGGCTTTGCGAAATGTGCTGCTGTTGGTGTATGAGACCGAACCGGCTCCACTGCTGTCGATGATTCCCTCGTTGTTGACCGCCCGTGTCAGTGTCACGGTGGTGCTCCTCGGCAATGCAGCGTTATATACGACCAGCCACCTTCCGCCAGAGGTGGAAGTGATCAGCGGCGATGCTGATATGAATTGGTCTAATCGAGTGACGACCGTCGGTTGGGCGGATCAGGTCTTTGTCGTCGTGCCCCAGGCGGATGAATTGGGACATTTCTCGCGAATCTGGGATTTGTTTACACAACTGCGTGCCGAAATCCCCAGTGGCTATCTGTTCGGTGTTTTTCGACCCTTGCTTCCGTGTGGCACAGGCGCGTGCAGCTCGTGTATGGTGCGAACCAAGAATGACAATCTGTTGGCCTGCACGCAGGGGCCAACATTCGACCTGACACGAGTGCTTCTGGGATAGGCAATGCCCTTATTGTTTCGGGATGTTGGCGTCGCTTCCGTCTTCGTCGTCGCCTGTATCTCGGTGTGAGGCTGCCAGGTGATCTTCGACCAGATTCGTGCGATCTGTAATCACATTGTCCAGCGGATCGGGCGTCAGGAGCACCTCGTCAACGAGCCATTGAAGTTGGAGCAAGCGCGCACGCTTATCGAGCTGGTCACGGTTCGGCAGGGTATTGGACTCGTCTGGCCGTTCCGGTGAAGGCGACTGTTCACTATCGACTTTTTGGAGTGTCGGATCGCTTTTTTCAGTCGCTTCCGTGTCCTTGACCGGCAGCGTATCGCCATCATCCTTATCTTCGGCGTTCTCTAAGAGAAGCAGCGGATTAAACGCTTTGACCAGCATCGGCGTTTCATCCATGAGATACTCGCCATCGACCATCACGACGATGGCGCTGATGTTATCCTCCCCGCCGCGTGAATTTGCCAGCTCAACCAGCACGTCGCTTGCGCTCTGGGGGTCTGTCTCTGTCAAAACCTTTTCGGCGATCTCGGCTGGTTTGACATGGCGCGTCAAACCGTCAGAACATAAGACCAGGCGATCTCCGGGTCTCAGGCGCGTATGATAGATGTCTACGTCGAGTTCTTCGGTCTGCCCCAACGCACGATAAAGCACGTTGCGCATAGGGTGTTCCGCCGCCTCTTCGGGGGTTAAATACCCTGAATTGACAAGCGCCTCGACGAAACTGTGATCGTCTGTGATTTGGCGGACGCGGGGCAGGCTATTCATGCTGACCAGATAGGCGCGGCTGTCACCAACATGTGCGATTACAGCTTGCGAGTAGCGCACATAGGCCAGGGTAACGGTGGTTCCCATACCACGCAGTTCCGGCGACGCCGTAGCCCGTTGGACAATCGAATCATTGCCCCACTGAATCGCCGCCCGCAGTTGACCAGCAATTTGCTCGGTCTTTAGCTTGGCGTCACTGTCGCTGCCGGGCCAATGGGCCAGCTTTTCGCGGATTGCCTCCACCGCCAGCCTGCTCGCTTCTTCGCCCGCGACGGCACCACCCATGCCATCTGCTACGATAGCCAGGACGTAATCGTCAGAAGATTCCAGGTGGATGCTGTCTTCGTTGTTTTCACGCACTTGACCCACGCTGGTGCGGGCACCGCTGCGTAGCCCGCGTTTACGTCCAGGGAATTGCATATCTGAACTCCAGCCCAAACGAGTAATTCTTTCTCAATTCTAGGACACTTACTGAGGGATGCAAGCACACATCTACCTGGAAGGACAAAATGAGGTTCTCCAACGAATTCCCTCGACCTTTCGAGTAGGACTTGATATATCCCAAGAATACAGCAAGAATTTGGGATATATCGATATGGATGGATTATGACTGATCTCGCAGACATCTATCAGGTTGCCAACTTCAATGATACCTTCGCTTTAGGGCATTATGCACGTGTTCTTGATGCGACCGATCTCCGCACTGGTCGTGAGGTTGCTTTCAAGGTGTTGCGACCCGAACATCTGGTTCCTGGTGGAGAGATACGCTGGGAGTATCGCGCTTTTGCTAATGAGGCTGAGCTTCTTTCGCGCCTCGATGGCAGTCCGCATGTTGTGGAATTGCTTGACTGCGGCTATGTTGCTTCGGCGCATGAAGCGCCCACCAGCGGCGAGATTGAAACATTCGGGCGCGATATCTCGGCTTTTGCGCGCAATCTTCATACCTTTGCCGAATATGGCTGGCGTCCATATCTGGCGCTCGAAAATCTCCCTCGAACGATAAATCTCTTTTATTTAATGCGTCCGGATCGGGTCGAGATGCGAATGCGTCTGCCAACCGAAGAAGGGCTAGCGCTGGCGCTTCAATTTGGCGAAACCTTGCGGCTGGCGCATCGCCAGGGCATTGTCTATCTCGATCACAAGCTGGAGCATGTCTACTGGGATGGTGTGCATCTGCGCATCATCGATCTCAACAGCTCACGGCAGCTTGACTCCGGCGACCGCCAGAACAGCCGCTATTTCCAGATGGACATTCATAATCTGTGCGTGGGCATTCTGTATTCGATTTTCACCGGCCTATCCCCGCAAAAGACGACACTGCGGCCTCAGCCCGGCAACGCGACGGATGTTGAAATGCGCTACCAGGATGTCACATCGCTCGATTTCGGTGTCGAGCCGACTCTCAGCTCAGCGCTTCGCGGTTTGCTCCAGCGCGGGGCAGCCATGCAGTTCGACAATATCGACGAGTTCATTCAGCAGTTGCAGGAGGTGGCAACCCTGCATGGCTGGGATTTCCCCGGTCGCTATACCAATCCAGTCAGCCGGGATGCGCGCACACAGTTGCGTGCCGGACTCAGCCGGTTGCGTCAGGGCGAAGACAGCATTCGCGAAGCGCGCGATCTGCTCCGTGAAGCGGTGATTCAGGACGACATTACCGAGGACATCGAACTCGAGCTGCGCCGGCTGCTGAAGGCCATCAACGAGATGCTCAACTACCGGCCAATTCCGTGATCAGAGTAAATCGAGCGGATCGACATCGACGTGCCATTCCGCAGGAATGGTCATGCCGCGCAGCGCCTTCGTCGGATCTGGCCCGCGCAAGATCAAATGCCAGCGATAAGCGTGGTCGGTGCGCGTAAAGAAGCAGGGCGCAGGCCCGATCAATTCTGTGCCGCTCATGTTGAGCTGCTTGATGCGGCTGCGCAGCGTGGCCGCCGCGCGTTCGGCTTCTGCTCGCGCGCGTGTCTCCTGTGGGAAACTGAAGACGATGCGCAGCAAGCGCCTGAAGGGTGGGTAGCCCAGTTCGCGTCGATAGGCAATCTCACGCGCATAAAAAGCCTGCGTATCGTGGTTGGCGGCGGTGCGAATGGCATAATGCTCGGGCTGATAGGTTTGCAGGATGACCTGCCCGCCCAGCAGGCCACGTCCGGCGCGCCCGGCGGCCTGCGTCAACAATTGAAAGCTGCGCTCCGCCGCGCGGAAATCCGGCAGATTGAGACTCACGTCCGCGCTGACAATACCGACCAGCGTGACTAGCGGCAGATCGAGACCTTTGGCGATGATCTGCGTGCCGACAACTATATCCGCGTAACGGTCGATGAAGTGCTGTAAGATGGCTTCGTGCGCGCCGGGCGCTGAGGCACTGTCCGCATCCCAGCGAATGACACGCGCCTTGGGGAACAGTGTCTTGACGGTTTGCTCAACCTGCTGCGTGCCCGCCCCGAAATACTTGATCCGGCGCGAGCCACATTCGGGGCAAACCGTTGGTTCCGGCTGGTTGTGCCCACAGCGATGACAGCGCAGGGCACTGCCTTCACGATGATGGGTCAGGGGGGTGTCACAGCGCGGGCACTTAGCGACAAAGCCGCAGTCGCGGCAAAAGACGTAGGTAGACTGCCCGCGCCGGTTCAGCAGCAGCAGCGCCTGCTCACGGCGCGCCAGCACGCCCGCCAGCGCTTTCTGAAGCGCCAGGCTGAAGATGTTCGTATTGCCCGCTTTGAGTTCGGCACGCATATCGACCACATGCACAGGCGGCAGGTCAATCGTCAGCACATCGTCAGACGCATCTGGACGGTAGCGCGCGATCACGCCGGCACGCCCCTCCTGCTCGTGAATCCGCTCTCGGTGGCCCATGATGCGGTTGGGAAGTTCCAGCCGTGTGATCTCGCCATGCTCGCTGCGGTACTGCGTTTCTATGGACGGGGTAGCGCTGCCGAGGATCAAGACACCCCGGTTCTCGCGGATAATCATTTCTGCCACGTCGCGCGCGTGATAGTGGGGTGGCAATTGGTCGGCAGACTGTTTGTAGCTCTGATCGTGTTCTTCGTCCAGGATGATCAGACCGATGTCGGGCAGCGGTGTAAATAACGCCGAACGCGCGCCCACGACGATGCGGATCAGCCCCATGCGCGCGCGACGCCAGGTATCGTAGCGCTCACCGTCGCTCAAACGGCTGTGTACGACCGCGACCTGGCCCGGGAAGCGCGCCGCCACGCGATGAACGGTCTGAGCCGTCAGAGCAATTTCTGGCACGAGAAAGATTGCGCTGCGCCCGCGTTTCAGAGCGGCGTCGATGGCGCGTAGATAAAGCTCTGTCTTGCCGCTGCCGGTCACGCCATGGAGCAGGTACAGGCCGCCTGCGCCGTTGACAGCCTGTTCCAGGGCAGCCCATGCACGTGCCTGCTCGGCAATGAGCGGCGGCGCAGCCGTGGGGACGAATTCGCGCGCCGCCACCGTATCGCGCCAGACTTCCTGATCGCTAAATGCGATCAAGCCCAATTCTTCGAGCCGTTTCAGATCGTTCAGTTTGGCGTCGCTCTGGGCATAGATCCAGTTGACCGCGACCGGCTCGTTTTCGTGCGCCAACTGCCGGAGGATGCGCGCAGGTTTACTGATATGGCGCAGTTCGGCCAGGTAGGCGAGCAGGTCTTGTTCACTGCGTTCGCTCTTGAGCGTGTTATCCGGCAATTTCGTGAGCCAGCCCTGCTCGACGAGGCGATCTAACTGCTCGCGCGTAGCACCTGCGTCCTTGCGCGCCAGTTCTGCGTCTCGCGGCGTCTCCGCCATCAGCACACCTTCGATCAGATCAGCCACGCGCGAAGGCCGTGCCAGTGCTTGAAGCTCGCGCTCGATGGCGTCCGGCTCAATGGCGAGTAGCGCTGTACGCACCACCTTCGGGCGGACACGTGGCGGTGTCAGAATGGTCTCCTGGTGCACGATGCCTGCGGCTGCGAGTTCATCGACGGCAGGCCGCCAATGTTTGCCCGGCAGCGCGAGATCGAACTGGCGTCCCCGGAGCGCACCACGCCGTTTGAGCAGGGTGACAATCTCGCGCTGAAGTGCGTCCTCTGGGATGGCTGGCTCGATCAATGACACTTTCACATCATGATGCGCAGCGATGCCTGGCGGCAGCATCAGCCAGATGCAAATACCGATGGGGGCAAGGTAGGTACTTCTGATGGCGTAGGCCAGTGTGATGCGCTCAGGCGTGACGACAGGTTCTGGATGGAGTAAATCGACGATTTGCTTGGTTTGTGGAACGTCGGTCGTCTCGTTCAGGGCAACGACGATCCCTGGCTCGGCTGCCGTGCGGAACGGCACATGTACCATATGCCCAGGACGCAGCGTACCCGTGAGCGCGGGCGGCACTTCGTAATCGAATGTCTTATCGACCGGGATGTTGAGCGCTACTTCGGCATACATAGCCGTTAGTTACAGACTATACCCTGCGGCAGGCGCGATTCTGCCCAGCGTCGGTCGAACTCGGCCAGATATTCAGCCGCAAGATCGCGGTCGGTGATGATGACGAGGTTTTCGTCGTTGGATTGAACCGCGTTTTGCGAGATGTTGAATGATCCGGTCATTACGGTTTCATCGTCAATGATGAAGACTTTGTGATGCAGTCGATACGGATTGCCGTCTTGACGAGCATCCAGCCCGGCGCAAAACAATATGGGCAGCTCGCTGAACTGCGTTTCGCTGCCCGTCGTTTCAAAAATACCCTGCACATTCACGCCTTGTCCGGCGCGCGCGATCATCGCCTGCCCAATCGGATCGACCGTGAACGAGAACGTCATGAACTTGATCGAATGTTGAGCGCTATTGACTGTGGCCAGAATAGCATCGAGCACGTCGTCTTCTGGGGCAAAATAGGTCAAGATCGGGATGCCATCCTGCCGGAAGTCTGGGCGCGGCGTCCGACTCGGTGAACTGGGGCCAAAGAGACGGGTATTAAACATCTCGTCGAATTCGGCCTGATAATTCTGGACGGCCGCTTGAGAACGCAGCACAAGCACATTGTTATTATTGCGATATGTACCATTGACCGTGAAGTTCCATGACCCCATCCAGACCGTTAGGCTATCGATGATCACAAATTTGTTGTGCATGAGCGCCCGCCGGCCATCAATTACCACGGGAATACGGGCCTCGACCAATTGGCGCAGTGTGCCAGTAGGCGCATCAAAACCGGCATCATCATCGGTGACCACCCGCACCTGAACGCCGCGCTGCCTGGCGGCAAGCAACGCCTGGGTCAGATCGACCAGATTGAATTCATAGGCGGCAATATCAATCGTGCGTTGGGCGCTATTGACGGCGGCGATCAGTTGCGTTTCGATGCCATCGTGATAGGTACTCGTACGGCTGTCACCTGTCGGCGCGGTAAAGTATACGCTCCAAAAACCCTTTTGCGCGCCAAAACCCTGTGGAAGCGTGATTTCCGTGACACCGCGTCCGGGAACGAGTACGGCGTCGGTCGGCAGGGGTTGAACAGTGGCTGTCGGTTCTGATGTCCGGCCACTGACATCAATTCCCAGACCGCCGGCGAGCAGCCCGGCGATTGCCAACGCAAGCGCTGCGAGCGCTGTGCCCACAATCTGGAGAATACGCAGACAGCCAGGTTTTTGATCAGATGTCGAAGAAGTCGTTGGAGACGCTGTCTCTCTTGGGCTGGGTTTCTGCGTCATTTTCTGCGCTATCTGAGGCCGTTGACTCGGGTTTCAACATATCCAGCAGCGAGTGTAGCACAGCCGCATCGCTTTCGTCAGCTTGCGCTTGTGCGCTGGCGCTCAGCGGCACCGGACGTAAACCAATCTGCGCAGCCTGCTCCGTGATTTTCGTGAGCGCTTCTTGCTGTTCGCCGAACGACATCTCCTGGCGCATTCCTACGAACAGGTTGATCTGCTGTGCCAGGTCACTCAGAGCATCGCACTGCGTTTCGAAAGCAGAATCATCTGGCGCACTCTGAGCGATGCGCATCACTTCGGTCTCTGCCCACTTGAGCAAGGCGGATGCTTCATCGTCGCGCAGTTGATCGAATAAGTTCGGTGTCTCATACAACCGTTGGATAGCATCTTCAGGTGTCATGACTCTGTTCCACTTTCATCAGCAATGAGATTGGCAATCGTCATGTGACCGCGTTCGACCGCGACTTCACGTGGCGTTTTGCCGTTGAAATCTTTCGCGGCGATGTCTGCGCCGTGTTCGATCAACCAGCGGGCGATATTTGCCTGTCCGAATGTTGCCGCGCCGTGCAGAGCCGTGTTGCTTCCCGCTCCGGCGTTAACAGCAGTGCTGGCTTGCAGGAGCAATTCGGCAATATCAATCCTGTCGTAGATCGTCGCGTAATACAACAACGGCAGATTGTGCGCCCCTCGCGTGTGAATCAACGACGGATCTTCATGGAGCATAGCCGCGATTTCTTCTCGTCTGCCTAACATCGTCGCGGTGCAAATATCCAGCGGCGCACCCGCCGCGAGCAAGTATTCTGCGATTGCCTGATTACCCACATGAGCAGCCGCTTGAAGCGGCGTTTCTTGCCATTGTGCTTTCTGATTCAGAAGCAGTGGATCTGACGCCAGCAGCTCCTTGACCTTAGGCAGATCGTGATGCGCTGCTATGACGAACTCATTGATGGTTTCCTGGTTCGGTGGCAGATTTCCGGTCATTGTGCTCGCCTTTTGAAGCTATCCGGTTATTGACGCCGCTGCTTCATGATGGACGGATTTCTCTTGCGCGTCAACCACAGGGTGCGGCTGTCTTCTTCTTAGCGTAAGCGGCTTCCTCGGAGATGAGCGGCATTTCAAAGCCGAAAGTGCTGCCCTCGCCTTGCTTACTTTGAAAGTGCATCTTGCCGGAATGGCGCTCGATGATGTTCTTGACTAGATGCAGCCCAAGCCCTGTGCCCTCGATATGGCGTGTTTGGGCCGTTTTGGCACGGAAAAACGGTTGAAACAATCGATCCTGAAGCTGTTCTGGAATGCCGTAGCCCGTATCGGTGACTTCCAGCGTCATGGTCTGAGAACTTGTCGTCACGTTTACATGCACACTGCCTCTGTCCGGCGTGTACTTGATCGCGTTGTAAATGAGATTGTCGATGGCCTCGCGCATTTGAGCGCTATCTGCACACACCATGATCGGATGTGAGGGCAGGCTGAGAAGATAGTCAAGCTGTTTAGCTTTGGCGGAGGGCTGATTGTTGGTGAAGACGGTTTCGATCAGTTTGTTGATTTCGATCAGTTCGTAGCTGGCACGCTCTTGAAGGGCTTCGATGCGCTGCAAGGATAGGATGTCGCTGATGATTTTTTGTATGGCGCGCAGCGAATTATCCAGCATCGTGATGTAATCTTGCTGCGTTTTCGATAATGTTCCCTGGAGTTCATTCGAGATCATCGACAAGTACCCCATCGCAGCGGACAACGGATTGCGCAGATCGTGCGCCGCGATGCGAATCATGTCGGTTTTGATCTGCTCCAGGCCACGCACTTTGTCGTAGAGTTCCTGCAAAGTCACGAGTTGAGTTTGTGAGAGGGCATAAAGGCGGGCGTTTTCGACGGCTGCTGCCGCCCGTATGGCAAGCGATTTGATAAAAGCGAAGGTATCCACGTCAAAAGCATGTTTGTGTTTCGACTCCAGATCGAGCACACCGATCAAATTTTCACCATAAGTGAGCGGAATGACCATCTGTGATTGCGTGCCAGGCAAAACGCCGTCTTTCGCCGCCTGATGTTGCTTGTCATGTTCTATCTGTACCGGTATCTGGCGCTTAAAAATTTCAGCCAGCGAGGTGCCCTTGAGTGCGATCTTCGTCCCGACAGTGTAGTGTCCTATGCTTTCAGTGATGGCAAGCTTTCCCTCGCTGAGCAGGGCGATATAGCCATCATCCGCATTCGCAGCGCTGACAGCGGCTTGCATCGCCGCTCGCAAGACGTTGGAGAGGTCGAGGGTTGCGGTAAGTTGGGCATCAATATCACGAAGTAGCTGCAGGCGTGCGCTGCTTTCGGCGGCATCATCGCGCGCACGGATTTGCTCTGTAACATCCGTCGCGACCCCGATCACGCCCGTGACGTGTTCAGGTTCCTGTTTCACCGGCGTGAAACTCATCTGGAAGACGACTGTATCGTCATCGAAGATGAATTCGACGGTTTCGCCGCTGAGTGCGCGTTCGATGCGCTGCGTTATCGCAGGGTGATGAGCCAGAACCTCCAGTGCATTAGAACCGTTTACCACCAGTGGCTCGATGCCAAGCGAACGCAGTCCCTTGCCTTCTGAGAGCACGAACGTGCCACGTTCGTCCAGTTCGAACAAAATGACCGGCGCGTGGTTGATAATCGCGCGCAGGCGCTGTTCACTCTCTCTGAGCGCCGTTTCCGCCTGGATGCGTTCGGTAATGTCGAGCGCCGTCCCGATGACTTGGATCGCTTCACCCGCTTCGTCGCGCAGAAAGATTGCCGACCGGCTGTATAACCAGCGGTACTGACCATTCTTGTGGCGCATTCGGTACTCATCTTCGATGACATCGCCATCCTTGAGTTTGTCCAGGTGTGCATAGCGTTCCTGAAGACGCGCAAAGTCTTCAGGATGCATTAACTCTGCGAATAAGCGTGTACCGAATAGGTGGATTTCTTCTGCGGGATAGCCAAGGACAGCGGCAATCTCGGTATTACTGTAGACGTTTCTCGCGCTGCGCACATCGTAAACGTACACGAATGTGGGACTGGTCATCAGGATCTGTTCGATGAACCGCTCGCGATCACGCAGGGCTTGCTCGGCGCGCTTACGATCCGTAATGTCGCGGCTGATGCCCACAACGCCGCTCATCTTGCCGTCGCGACTTGTGAAAGGAACTTTTGTCGTCAGGACCCACTTGAAATGCCCCTTGGAGTCAACGGTCTGTCGTTCCAGGTTGAAAAGCGGCTCTTCCGACGCAATAACGGCACGGTCGTCTTCGTCATATTGTTCGGCGAGTTCCGGTGGAAACGTATCAAAGGCGGTTTTGCCGACCAATTCTTCTGGATCAGCGATCCGCGCCGCTTCTGCATGAGCTTTGTTGCTGATCACAAAGCGACCTTGTGCGTCTTTCACGAAAATGTAATCGGGAAAGCTGTCGATGAGCGCGCGCAGAAGATCGCGTTCCTGTGCTAGTGTTGCTTTGACCTGTTCGTATTCGATCAGTTGAAGGCTGAGTTCTGTCTCTGTCATCACCGAACGCGACAGATCCTGCAAGATGGCAATGTCGTTTTCGCTCCACTGACGTGTCTTCCGGTCGCCAACACACAGGACACCGATGACGTGCCCATCGTTTGTACGCAGCGGTACACCGGCGTAGCCAGCCAGACTTATTTGTTGGACAAAAGGCATTTCAGCAAGGCGGGGGTGCTCACGTACGTCTTCGATGATGATCGGTTGACTTTGCATCACAACTTGGTTGCAAAACGCCGCATTGCTTGGCAGGGTAGTGCGGGGTTTGACGGATTTGGGTAGCCCATATGCACCAATGATCTGCTGCTCGTCACCATCGACAAGTGACAAAATGACGATAGGAACATTGAGCACGCGTACCGCCAGGTGGATTAAACGCTCAAATGCGGGGTTGGCTGCCAGATCTAACCCACGGAGTCTGTTTAACGCTTGAGAACGCTCCGCTGCTTGAAATTGAGACGTAGATGACTTGACCATAGCTGCCCGTTTCGCCCTCGTTTTTTGAGAGCGTACTTCCGTAAGTACACATGCAAGGGAACTATACCATAGTTCCCGTAATTAAAAACTAAATATTTTTCACTAACAATTATCGCCCGAAGTCTTTGCGGTTGCCTGACTATAACTGGTGTAGGCTTAAATTATGTTATATCCCCGTGCTTGACGAGGTCATTCAAGGTTGGAAGCTACACGTAAAACCAAGATCCTGTACATCGAAGATGATCCTGCGAGCCGGATGTTGGTCGAACGCGCACTGTGCTTTGCGGGATATCAAGTGTTGGTTGCTGCCCGTGGTCTGGAGGGCATTGATCTTGCTCGGCGGGAACATCCCGATCTCATTTTGACCGACATCAATTTGCCTGATTTGACCGGGCGTGAAGTGACCACAGTCTTGCGGAGTGAGGCGGCTTTTGCCAACACACCGATTGTGGCCCTGACCGCACAGACTCAGCGTGATCAGCGTGACATGTCGATGGTGGCCGGTGTCAGTGGCTATTTAACCAAGCCTGTCGATATTGAAGCTCTCCCTGAACAGATCGAGCATTACCTGCGAGGCGCACGCGACAGCAGCCTGGATACAATCGCGCTGGCCGCAGCGCGCACACAGTATATGCGGGAGCTGGTTGAACGGCTCGAAGGGCGCATTCGAGAATTGGAGACCTTCAATCAATCTCTGCTGCATCTCGACAAAATGAAAGACATCTTCATTCAGCTCACGGCCCACGAGCTGCGCACGCCCTTGACCCTGGTTTATGGTTACTCCCGTTTACTGCAAGACAATCCGCTGGTCAAGAACGTGATCCAGCAAAATCCAGATACGCTCGCGTTGATGCAAGGTATGAACGATTCTATTGTGCGGATGCAGAAGATCATCAATGAAATCTTGACCATGAGCCGCATCATCACGAATCAGATCGATCTCGCTATCGGGATGATGGATCTGGGGCGCATTGCCATGCAGGTTATCGAGCAGTTTCGCCCGGCGCTCCAGGATCGCAAGCTGACCCTGGTTTTCGATCCGGCAGAGTGGCCTCAGCGGATGCAGGCGGATTGGGAACTCATGCATCTTGCGCTTGCCAACCTCCTCAGTAACGCTATTAAGTACACACCGGACGGTGGTACAATCACGATGCGGACGTTTGTCAAAGATGAGCAGGTCAAGATAAGCATCAAAGATACTGGAATTGGTATTGCCCCTGAAATTCAGGCGACGATTTTTGAAAGATTCCAGACTACACATAATGTCCAACTCCACTCGACCAGCAAGACAGCCTATCGGGGTGGAGGTATTGGCCTGGGACTAGCCATCTGCAAAGGCATAGTTGACGCTCATGGGGGCCGCATCTGGGTAGAAAGTCCTGGCTTCGATGAACAGCGTTTTCCAGGTAGTGAGTTTATTATTGAGATGCCCCTGGTAGCCCAGAATCGTTCGACGCTCTAGGGTGGTATCACAGCCGACTTTCCATAGCTTGTGTTCTTGAGACCCACGGGTTGTGCTGCATAGGATGACATCCCGACCATCACCACGCCCTCATAATGTCGCCGCCGCTGTTCTGACACCGGTGTTCTTGGGTGTTGCACCTATTTTCGGCAAGATGGCGATCACCGAAGGGGCAGATCCATTCACGGTGGCTGCTCTCCGCACGGTCGTGGCGGTTGCTCTGTTATGGGTCATCTATATCGTGTTTTACCGGCGCTATGTCTATATTTACCCGGCTGGCTTGCTGGGATGCATCGTCATCGGCACGGTGAATGGCATTGGATCGCTCTTCTACTATGGCGGTCTGGGGCTGCTCGATGCTTCGCTGGTTCAACTCCTCAATGGCATGTACATCGTTTTTGCTGTTCTGCTGGCGCGTCTGAGCGGCCAGCCGATTTCGCGTGCCATGGTTAGCCGTGTGGTGCTGTCAATGCTGGCGCTGTGCCTGATAACCGGCTTCAGCACCCAACCCGTCAACTGGTTAGGCGTTGGCCTGATGCTCGGCAGCGCGCTGATGTTTGCCGGAACCCTGATTCTCAGCCAGTACGTGCTGTTTGAAATGCCTTCGCCCACGGTTACGCTCTACATCTTGACGACGATGGGCGTCCTGGTTGTGATGGTCTGGGGGGCGGTCAGCGGGCCTGCTGCCGGGTTCTCCCTGCGCGGCGCGCTCACACCGATAATCTTCCTGGGAATCACGACCGCCATCTCACGGTTAGCGATGTTCGCCAGCGTCCAGGTATTTGGCAGTTTACGGACAGTCATCATTGCCGTGGCAGAAATCGCCGTCGCGCTTTCACTCGCGTTTGTCGTTCTTGATGAACGGCTCACTCTCGTACAATGGGTGGGCGTCGCTGTGCTCTTGACGAGCTTGCTGCTGGTGCGCTCGACCGACCTGACCACGCGCGGCGTCAACCCCAGCGCGCTGCTGGTGCGCGACATGGCGAGCGTGCAGTTCCAGAGAATTGCTTTTCATCGCGCATTTGGCAAGGCGCATCAGGACAATGAATTTGGTGTGATGTCGAAGATTACGACCGCGGAGATGCGTGCCATTCGCCGGATGATGGGTGCTGAATCGCCGGTCGATCCCTTTCCGCTGAGTAAGAACATCTATCTGACCGACGAGCAATTGGCCGCATGGATCGAACCGAATCCTCCCGGACAGCCACCATCGTCATCTGATCAATGAGCCGCCGCATGGACACTGACGAGCGTCAAGTCTGACGCCCGTCAGTCAGCATAGCCTCTCACTTCAGGGTCAGCAAATAGGCGATCAGGTTGGCAAGATTATCTTCACTGAAGACCTGGCTAAAGTCGTTGGGCATCAAGTTTTCCGGGTACGGCGGATCGCCCTGCACGATAAAGTCACCAGGATGCGTTATCGACGTGTAAATATAGGTGATTGCGTCCTGCCCTGCGACCTGCGTTTCTGCCCGCATACCGATATTCCACAGCCCTGGGCCAATCAGCCGTGCTTCGTCAGGTGTAACCGAATGACATTGTGAGCACATCCACACCTGACCGCTCGGTAGATTCTGCGGAGTGTTGAAGAGTGTCATGCCTGCTTCCGGATTCGCAGACGCCACCTTGTCTTCGAAACCCACCGGCATAGCCCCGGCTGTTTCTGCGTTGATCGTAGGCGCAGTGGTCGACGTGGGTGCCAGCGTTGGCGGTTCAGTTGGCGGGATCGGGCTGGAGGTGAACGTCGCAGTAGCTGTAGGAATCGGGGTCGGGGTGGTGGTAGGAGTCGATGTCTCAGTGGCGGTGGCAGTGGGTGTCACCGGTGTCGGCGAGGGCAGACCAAGCGCGATCGCTGTTGCGTTTGCAGCCTGAATCTCGGCTTCGCTTGTCGCAGTACCGGCCTGTTCCCAGATTGGCTCTGCGACTGAACCACAGGCAGCAAGCAAGACGGCCAACACAGGCCATAACAGGCGGGGTAGCAAACGACTCATGGCTAAACTTTCTCGATGTTGATTTGTGACAACCTTAACAATAACGCAAAGTATAGCCTACTTACGGGCGCTCCGGCAATCTGGTTTGCCTCAGCCGCACTGATGATGAAACAGGATCTTGCTTATGGTGGTCTCTCATTCAGTCGCCTTTTATTAGGTCAATTTATGCGTGCCGAGTGCCGCTCCGCTGCCGATCAATATGAGCGCAACGAGCCGCAACTATGTTACACTGATGTGCGTAATTCAGATATGAAATTTTGCTATTCTAGAGGAGACGCGCCCAGATGGCATCGCTCATCGAAAAAGTCCAGACGCTCGTTAGTGCGAACCTGCACAGCATTGTAGATCGCGCGCTGGAACAGAATTCTGTTGCCGTAATGGACGAATATATTCGCCAGGCAGATAAAAATCTGGAAGCGCTAGTAGATTCTGCTGCGTCGGTTGGCGGCACCGTCAAGACACTCATGCGCAAATATGAGGAGTTCGCGGCGGCTGCGGAAAAGCTTGATCGCGATATTGATACCCTGATCCTGAAAGGGAAGGATGATCTTGCTGCGGCGGCCCAGGCGGAACTGAACACCAAGCAACAGCTCTCGCAGGAGTACTACGAGCAGTGGCAGGAACAGGAACGCCAATATCAGGCAATGTTGGACATGCGCCTGAAACTAGAGTCTCGTCTGACCTCCATTCGCCAGGAACGTGAACATCTGCGCGCGCTGATTGAACTCACTGAAGCGAAGAAGGTCACGACCCGCACGATCAAGAGCCTGGATAGCCTTGCGTCCACGAGCGACAAGGAAATCAGCAGCCTGGCCGATCAAATTCGCACCCGTCTGGATACGGAGGATGCTCGCCTGGAAATGGCGACACGCAACATCTCCGAACAGATCGACGAGGTCGTCCGCACGGGCGAAATCGAACGGCAGCTTGACGAACGCCGTCGCCGCCTGTTGAGCGGTGGTGCGAGCAGCGAAGGCTAGAGAAATACCGGGGCGGTCGCGACGACCGCCTCGTTTTAAATCCACCTAGCGAATAATGATGTACTCGGATGACAGGGGACCGACGACGCCACGACTGTTTTCCGTGGCGATGGCAACGGCTTCGAAGTTCTGTGGGATGAAGCCGTCCCAGGTCACGCTTCGGTTGCTGACATCTGCCCAGCGGAGTGCTTGCGCATACTCGGTTGAACCGGGACGGCGAAAGGCGATGATATAGGCCGCCGCATCCGGCACCGGGTCCCAGAGCAGGGTACGCAGGTTATTACCTTCTTCGCGCAGGACGATATTGGCTGGCGGACGCGGGCCATCCGCCAACGATAGCATCAGCGTGAGCAGCATCTGAGTATTTTGTGTCAGATAACCGGGTTGAATATCGTCCAGGTTATCCAGGTCAGTGTGCTGGCGATTCGTGTCTTCCAGCGTTTCGATGAAACGTACAGCCGGATAACCGGCATCGCTGAAGCTAATGTGATCGCCATAACGCGTTGGGCGGTCAACGCTGTTTTCCACGTAAATGCGCAGGTCGGGCATGTATTGCTGTGCCAGAAGACCGAGGCTGCGTGCGAGTCGACGTGATGCCGAGTCATTCGGGCCTTCAGAAAACACGCGGATACTGGTCGGGTCGATAGCGCCGTTGGGAGCGGTATTGCTGCCGATGATGTCCAGATTGATCATGCCACGGATGTCAAGCCCTTGCGGACGCACGTACTGTTCGACAAAAAGCTTGCTGCCCTCGCGCCCGATTTCTTCTGCGTCGAACGCAACAAAAACGATGGTCGCGCGGTAGCGATCCTGGCTCAAAATGCGCGCGATCTCCAACAGCGCCGCAATGCCGGTGGCGTTGTCATTTGCGCCTGGCGCATAGGCGTTGCCATCTTCCACGTTCAGCGTGATGCTGTCGTAGTGCGCGCCTAGAACAATGATGCCGCCGCCGATTTCTTCGCCTGGAATGATGCCGATGATGTTGACCCCGGTCACGTTAGTTCCAGCAAAATTCACGGGAACAGGTTGCTGATCGACAGAGAAATTGCCGCGTGAATTGACTGCGATCTGGTTGAACTGATCCAACACGTACTGCCGGGCTGCGCCGATGCCGCGATCGGGCAGATTTGAGGGCGACAGAATGTGGCGTGTGCCAAAGTTGACCAGCGTCCACACGTTCTGCATCAGACGATCCGTTTGAACCTGGTTGATCAAACTCAGCATCTGAGTCTCTGTGCGTGGGGCCAGCGTCGGTGCTTGCTGTGGCAGTTCCTCTGGACTCAACGTTGCATAACCGATAGTCGGCGGTGGCGTCGCCGTCGGTCGCAAAACGAGCGTTGGCGTCGTTGCATTATCGGTCAGATTACAAGCAAGCGCCGCGATCAACAGGCTGAGCGCGACGCCAATCAAGGTCAGACGGGTGCGAAATGTTTGGCTCATGTGCAGCATTTTATCACGTGACGGAGGGCTGTTGCTTGAAGATAGTTCAAGCGGCAGGTGAACGCTGGTTTCGTGTGATCATATCGAACGACACCCGGAGGTAGGATAACCGTAACTTCACAAACTGAATCTTTCGAGTCATATTAATGACGGGGGAGTATATCCACTGGTAGTGTGGCGTTTGAGACAGCTCAGTCCTGTAGGTCGTGTTCGTTCCGTTCCACTCTATGCAACTCATCTGCATTCTAATGCGTATAGAGGGTTAACGCCGTCCAAGTACAAGATGGCGTGGAGGTCAGGACAGAGTTTGGTCAAGATGCCCCAGAACCTGGGAGCGAAATTGTGTCCACGTCGGATCCGGTCATATTAGAGTGGGTGAGTGCTGCGCTTGATGGTGATCAAGCGGCGTTTGCCGAGCTTGTCTATACCTATCAAGATGCTGTCTATAACTTATGCTATCGCATGTTATACGACCGAGGCGAAGCAGAAGATGCGTCACAAGAGGCTTTCTTGCGCGCTTTTTTGAATCTGCATCGATACGATCCCTCACGCTCATTCAAGACCTGGCTTTTGACGATTGCATCGAATTACTGCATCGATCGTATTCGTCGCCGACGAATGCAGTGGTTGTCATTGGAAGACCCATTGCCCAATCTCACCCTGCGCGAAGACGAACCTGAGCCTGAAGATGTAACGATATTGCGGGAGCAAAGTCAAGCTATCCAAAAAATGCTGGGGCAGTTGCCACCCGATTACCGCGCAGCGGTAGTTTTGCGCTATTGGTACGATTATTCCTACGTGGAAATCGCCGATATTCTGGATACCACAGAGAGCGCGATTAAGAGTCGCTTGTTCAGGGCGCGGCAAATGCTCGCCGATCATATCGATCCAAAGACTGTGCCGGGTATGCACAAGCTCTTACTGGAGAATGCCTGATGGCAAATCAACGTCACCGCCGCCTCATGCAAGAGGCGCTTGATGAACAACTGTCCTTGGATGCACGCCAGGAACTGTTTCGCCAGCTCGATGAAGCGCCCGAGGACGCCGAGATCTACAGCCGCTTGCGCCAGGTGGACAGGTTGTTACGCACCGCGCCCATGGAACGTGCGCCGGAACGCCTTGCCCTGAAGATCATGGCGAAGTTAGCCGAGGGACTGCAAGCGCAGCCGTTATCACAGACGGCAGGGCTGGCGCTCTCACTTGCTCTGGCGTTGCTGGCGCTGCTCTTGATGCCATTGTTAGCGGCATTGGGTTGGCTCATATTGAACAGCCTGGGCAATGCAGCCGTTCTCAGCGGGTTGATCAAGAGCCTTTCATCGATGCTGCTGTATCTTATGAATGGGTTGCAGACCTTGGTTGAATCGGCTCAGCAACTTCTTCAAAACAATCCACAGACTCCGGCGGCAGTCCTCGTACTGATTCCGATTGCGCTGTTGTGGATTGCGCGCTATGTCAATCAACAGCGAAACCAACCTACGGAAGATGCCTGAGCCAGTAAGGTACTTAGATGCGTAGTCGCCGAATCCTTCTCCTGATATTTCTCGTCGTCATCGTGGTGATGATCGTGTTGTTGGCCGGGCAGCGTCGCGATCTGGCGTCTATGCAGCTTGGAAGCAACATCGTTTTCGCCAACACCCCCTTTACCTTCACCGGCGAGCGCGACTCGCTGGTTGTCATTGCCAGCGATACGATCACCTTGCAAAAGGGCAGCCAGATCAATGACGATGTAGCGCTCATCGCGTTATCCGGAGCGCCGATCGTGGTTGATGGGCACATTTTGGGTGATCTCACTGTGATGGGTGGGGACGTGTTTCTGGGGCAAACCAGCGTCATTGAGGGCGAAACGAGTCTCGTTGGCGCGCAGCTCACAGTGAAAGGACACATTGGCGGTGCCTTAACGTTGAGTGGGAGTGGGGTGACGCTGGATTCGAGCGCACAATTAAATGGCCCAATTGAAGTCTGTGGTGTTCAATCTGATGCGGTGGACGATTTGCGCGAATCGCCGACAGGGTTTGCTTCATGCAAAACCTTTGCCGATCAGGGAAGCCCGCTCAGCCAATGGATCTTTGCGGGCGTGGCCGGTATATCTTTCGCCGGACTTGCTGCGCTCAGTGTAGCCTTGTTTCCGCATCAGATCAGCCAGATGGAAGACGTTATCCGCAGGCGTCCGCGTGGGATGTTTGGGCTGGGTTTAGCGACTTTGGCGCTTGCGGCCGGCTTATCCGGAATCTTGATGATTGCCCTGGCCTCTGGGCCGTTGCTGGGTATTATCCTGACACCCCTGTATCTGATCCTGATCGCTGTGCTGGGCGCGACCGGTCTCGCCGGAACCGTGACTCTCGCTTTGATGGTCGGCGATTGGGTTGTGCGCCGATTGGGCTGGCAATCACCGCCGATGGTTATGGCGATGATTGGCGGGGTGATGCTTGCTTTGCCCCTGTTGTTGTTCGCACTCTTTCCGACCGCGGGATTATTGGCAGCCGCGGTTGCCATGCTGCTGTGTGCGCTTGGCCTGGGGGCGGCGCTGCACACCCGGTTGGGAACCCGGCAGACTCGGCGTCGGTTCTTTGTTCAAGGCTGATCTTTCAGCTTGCAAGGCTTGATTTCTGTAACCTTGTGGAAGTCTTTTGACGCCCACCCCTCTGCTGCATCTACAATAGCAATTGAGAGATTATCGACCGAACTCGCTGTAAACCCTGCTTCTCGGTGTGAGACACATGGATGGACGGAAGCAATGAGCAAAATGCGCACACTCTCGGAGCAGGCCGAAACCTTACATTCCGCTCCCAAGGACGCTGAAGTCTCTCAAGATCCGCGACTTGTGACCAACAAGATCGACCGGACTCGCCTCCAGGCGATGACACAACTTGCAAGGCGGTCTGGACAAACAAAGACCGATCAAAACAGCCCCGATTTGCCAAACGAAGAAAGGGAAATTCTTTCCTTCTTTGCGAACGAAATGCTCGGTGTTCATGATGAGCTGATAAAACGAACCCGTGCGCTGGAGGAAGCGAATCATCGCTTGCAGGAAATCGATCAGCTCAAGACACGACTTGTAGGCGACGTAGCGCACGAGTTGCGCGGGCCGCTGGCTAGCATGTTGATCAAACTCGATCTGCTCGAACGGGGGAAGCCAGAAAACCAGGCGCGTTACGTTCAAGAAATTCGCCAGCAAGTGCATCGTCTTAGTGACATGATCGAGAACATTCTTGACCTATCTCGCATTTATATGTCCAATCCTGCCGAAAGATTCTCTGATATTAGCATCAACGAACTTGTCAGCAGTGTGATTGAACAATTTGCTCCAAACGCACGCTCTGCCGGCCTGGTTCTTGAATGGAAGCCCGGTACGTTTATACCAGCTACGCGGGGTGAGCGTGAGCAACTTGAGCGCGTTTTCTCCAATCTTATCGATAATGCCATCAAATATACGCCGCAAGGAAGTGTCATTGTCGCAAGTGGCTGGGATTCTGAATCGCGCCGGATCTACGTCGATATTCAGGATACAGGACTGGGGATTGCGCCAGAAGATTTACCCCAACTGTTTTCACGCTTTCATCGTGGGCGTCGCGTCGAAGATGCAGCGATTCCGGGCACCGGGCTTGGGCTTGCAATCGTTAAAGAGATTGTCAATCTGCACGGTGGGGAGATCCAGGTGCAGACCGAACTCAACAAGGGTTCGTGCTTTCGAATCTTGCTTGGCGCTCCCACATCCTGATCTCACGGCATCCACATTCTTAGAAACTCCACCGGGTCGATCCACTCACCATTGACGGCAATTTCCCAGTGGAAATGTGGCCCACTGGTGCGGCCAGTGCTGCCTGCCATGCCGATGACCTGTTCTTTAGTCACCATCTGGCCGCGAGTCACATTCACCACTGAAAGATGCGAGTAACCTGAATAGACGCCCATGCCGTGATCGATAATGACGTGATTGCCACGAATCGGCAGGGTGCCCGCGAATACGACCCGCCCGGCTGCCGATGCAAGCACCGGCGTGCCGATGGTGCAGCGAATGTCCCAGCCGGTGTGCCGCGTGTTCAGCGTCGAATTGAACACACGAAATGCGCCAAACGGTGACGTGAGTGCCGCTGAAATCGGTAGCGCAAACCCCGTATCATCCCACTTTCGTTCGGAGGAAGTCTGGACGAAAATGCTCTCTAGGCGCGCCAGTTCGGCCCGCTCCGTCTCTGCATCCAGCAGGTAGGCTTTGTCGGGCGGAAGCAACACTTCTTGTCGAATGAATCCACCCAGCACAATTTCAATCGGCGTGCTGATCGTCTCGCGTGATCCATCGGCGTAGACGACGGTGATCACGAGCGGATAATCACGGCGGGGCGTTTGTTCCATACCCACAGAGAGTAATCCGAAAAGCCCTTCGTCTTCGACAGGGAAGAAATCGATCAGATGATTCAGCCAGCTCGCAGTAGCGCTGGTGACATTCTGACCTTCTACCTGGGCAAGCTGGATTGTCCCCTGTCCCATATTGGCAAAGAAGAGATTGACGCGCGCATTTTCGCCCGAAATGACCTGAACGGGTGCTGAACGCGCGCCTTGAGTTGGGAGAGGTACAGGAGTACCGGCAACCGTATCCAGGCTATCGGTTCCACCCTGGGGCGTGGCATCATCTTGCGCGCCGATCACGCCGACGGAGACGATAAAGCAAAGAAGCAGAAGCAGCACGATGAGACTGATACGTTTGGGAGACATGCTTTTCGTAGTTACTCGATGAGATAAGACAGATTGCGTTTTGCCTGGCGGCATGAGAGTGGATTATAGTCCGCCCTCATGCCGTTGATCCAGCCTTGTGCGGTCAGCGGATCGTCGGATCGCTGATCCAGACATCGGTTGAGAAGCGCGTTTCGCCCTCAATGATGAGATTGGTGTTGTAGCCGTAGCTTATTTCGTAGATATTCAAACCATTCGACTGGCCGAGCGGTGGTCGTTCTGTGCCGGTAGCATTGTCGAAGACGCGAGTGACCGGTTCGCAGGCCGTCGCAACGTCGGCGCGCTGGGCACAGACTTCCAAAGTCACCTGCGCGGTGCGTGTCGTTGCGTTGTCCGCGAGATAGGTGACGCGCACATTCGTCCAGGAGATCTGTGTCTTCTCGATGGAAAGCTCACCTGTATCCGGTGTTGCATTCGGCGTGGTCTGAACCAGCAGCGCAATCAGTGGGCCACCGCCAGTGGGTGTGGGCGTCGGGCCAGGGCCACTGCACCAGTACGCGTTACAAAAAGCTATCGGACTTACACCTTCAAGCGTCGGCAGCGCTCGATAAATCGGTTCCGGCAGATTTGTCCACCGACGGTCAATATAGAGCGCAAAATCCTCGCCGGCGATGAACAACATCGACGATTCGTTGAAATTGCGGTACAGCGGGCGGAACAACGTGCCTTCGGGCATGATCCCCATGTAGCGCGTCGCCGCGACATCGAGGTAGGCAAAAGCATTCTCGGATCGGAAGAGATCTTCTTCCGCAATCATTTCTTCGCTGACTTCAACCCGCGGCGGATTTTCGACCAGCAGGTTTGCTTCATTCGAAACCTGCGTGCAGAAGTCGGGCGATTGTGCATCGAGCGCAGTGGGGTTGAAATTGTATTGCACACTGGCAATGAACACAATTTGCTGGGTGAGCGGTTCGCAGCGTGCCAGCGGCAATAGACCTTGCCAGCCATTGGGGCGTTGATCTCTGGCATAGATTGCGTCGGCCAACAATTCCAGATCATGGCGCAGCGTGAAATAAGACGACGATGGGGAAACGCCAACGGCACCGATCCAGCCTTCAGGTCGCTCGTTGACACCCAGTCGATCATCCGCCAGAAGCTGCAAGTCGAGGAACACATCGCTAATGAGCGATGTGGAATCGCGTTCGCGACTGCCGATCCAGTCCGCCGGGCGGCTATTCAGCCCCAGTTCCTCGTCGGCCAGGCGTTCGACATCGCCGCGAACCGCCAGGATCAAGTCGAGCGGATCGACCAGTGCTTGATCGGCAAGCTGCGTGCCAAAGTAGATGTTCGTCAGTTCATCCTCGATATCGGCGGCGATTGCCTGGCAATAATTGAAAGTGGACGCCGGGATATCGGACTGAAGGCTGTAGAAAGTCCTCAAAAGCGCAACCGCGTTTTGCAGACTGCGGTCACAGCGCAGCAGCGGGGCATCACCACGCCATCCATCGGGGCGCTGACCGCCGCCAAACTGAAGATCAGCGGAGATTTCCAGATCATGGCGTACGTTGCGTGCCAGGATGGCAGGGACAGGTGCAGTCGCGCCGATCCACGCCGGAGGGCGCGTACCCTCGCCATAGAGTGCATTGGCGACAACTTCATTATCGAACCAGAGATCGGTAATGACCGTGGGAGAACTGGTGTCAATATTCCCCAGCCAGCCCTCAGGGCGGGTGTCTGTGCCAAAAAAGCTGTCTGCAAGCAGTTCAAGGTCGGAGCGTGTATCAAACACGATCTGTTCAAACGGGGTGCTCTGCGCTGCGGCTGATGCCAGGACATTGCCTATCAGCAGCAAGATCATGAGCAACGCAAGCTTCCAAGTATGGTGATGCCATCGCATCATGCGCAGCCCTTCTTCCAGAATGGAGCATCTTTCATGGTTTGATTATAGCCTTCACTCTGATTATGTGAAATGCAGACATGCGCTAATGGACAGCGAAGCACGACGATTGGGACTTTATTCCGGGTTTTCAATGGGTTCGCGCTGTGCCTCTACGTATAAATAATGGTTGAGATTGCGGCTGCGGCTGTAAGGGACAATGTCGATGCGCAGCGGCATTCGTTCGCCCTGAGACAATCTGTTGTCGAAGCTGACAACCCGATAACCAGCGACGCTGCCATCACTCTCCAGCAGCATCACAATTGCGCGGATGTTGACGGCAGCATCGGGGCCGGGATTGTAGATCGTTGCGGAGACGCTGTAGCGTTCAGCGGTGGACTCACCTTGCTCAGCTTCGGTCACGAGTGTCATGTAAGAGGATTGGTCGAGTGCAAGTTCAACGCTGACCAGCGAGACGGCTGACATCAGATTGTCCGACCAATGTACGGGAAAAGATGAGCGGTAAGGTGCGCTGGTATTCGGGAGGATTAACGCCTGCTCAAGGGTGATAACACGCTCTGCGCGAAGCTCTGAATCATATGTTTCGACGGCGATGCGCAGGGATACTCGCTGAAGAGTTTGCGGGAGTGGGTTATTTACCAACCCAAGACAGACTGTTGTCTGTGGCGTTTCCGCATAACAGCGCGGGGGTTCCAGATCAAGTAGTTCGGGCAAAGCTTCCTTGCTGATGTCTCCGCCAGGGGTGACGGGGGCAGGCGCCGGCGTCGATTGCGATTGACGAGGTGTCGGGGTTTCCGTCGGGCCACGTGGCTGAAGCAGCGTCAGGGTGACACGGAGAACTTCGGTTGGTGTAATGGTCGAGGAGATGTTGCTCACGACGTTGCAGGCGACAACAAAAACGCTGATGAACAGCGACAATGTCAACGGTCGCCACCCCCAACGTCCGTTCACAACAAATATCCCTCATTATCCCAATATCAACATCTATTATCCCACATTATAGCCAAAAACCGTTAAAATGGTCTGCAATATATTGATTGATCGTCAACCTTGAGGAGAGCAGGCGCCCATGGCTGAAACATATCTGGAGGTGCAAGTCGGCGAATCTTTGCTTGCGCGTGGCCTCAAAGTATGTTCCGCAGAGTCTTGCACAGGCGGGCTAGTCATGCATCGTCTCACCAATGTGCCCGGTAGCTCATCGTATGTACTGGGTGGCATCGTTGCCTATGCGAATGAGGCGAAGATGGCCCTGCTGGGTGTGCAGTTATTGACACTGGAGACTTACGGTGCTGTCAGCGCAGAAACCGCTGAGGAAATGGCGCGAGGTGCGTTGAATCGCTTTAATGCTGATGTCGCCGTCTCGGTGACGGGCATTGCTGGCCCATCCGGTGGCAGCATCGACAAACCCGTGGGACTGACATATCTGAGCGTCGTTACACGCACGGGCTTACAGCACGTCGAGCGGCATCTCTGGAGTGGTGATCGCGAGGCGATTAAATCGCAAAGTGCTGACGCCGCCCTGCGCACGATCCTCAGTGTTATTCAGGAAAGCTAGACTCGCAATTCACAGCGGTACGCGCTGGTGAATCAGCCGTACTTCGATATTGTCGCCGTCTTGCACGACGAAACTGTCCTGATCAGGCTTGACAAGCTGCCTGATGGTTCTACCGGCGGCCTGTATTCTATTGAGTACGGCGTGCCAGGCGTCAGCGTCTGGAATTGCGATGCTGAAATGGCGCAATCCGACGGCATTTGCGGGCGCAGGCGGGACATTGCGACCCGCCCAAATATTAAGACCAAGATGATGGTGATAGCCACCGGCAGCAATGAAGAGCGCGCCGGGATACGAACGCTGCATCACCTCCAGCCCAATCAGATCGACATAAAAGCGTTCGGCGCGTTCCAGATCCCCTACCTGTAAATGGATGTGGCCGATGTCGGTTCTGGCATCGATGCCTTGCCACGTTTCCAGCGCATGGGTTCCTTCGCGAAGCAATCTATCCGCGTTGAGCGCTTCGGTTGTCATCTGTACCTGACCGTTGGCGAACGGCCATGTCGCGCGTGGCAGGTCACGGTACAGCTCGAGCCCGTTGCCGTCCGGATCAGCCAGGTAAAGGGCTTCGCTGACGGCATGATCGGCGAATCCCTGGAAGGGCACACCAAGGGCCGTCAGACGGTAAAACAGGCGCGCTAAAGCCGGACGATCAGGCAGCCTCAAAGCGACATGAAATAAGCCGCTTGTCCGCGGTGGCCTCGGCAGTGCGTTCGATAGAGCCGAGATCTGAAGCAGATACGGAGACTCTCCATTTGCAGAAAGCCAGGCCGTTTGTCCTTCAGTGCGGAGCACTTGAATCCCCAGCGCATCCTGGTAGAAAGTCAGCGATCTGGCCAGATCGCGAACCTGGAGGTGGACATTCGCGATACCTGTCGCCGCCGGTAAAGCCATCTTGTTTATCCGATTGTCTTAGGACGTCTCAGCGCCTAAATTGCGATCAACGGCTTGCATATGCAGCCGGATCGTCAAGATATTCCAGAAGATCGCGGCGGGCTTCGGGCAAACCAAAGACCGTCAGCAAGTTGCTGGTGACAAGCCAAAAGGCATCATTATCGAGGATAGTCTCGACGGCCAGCCGCTGTTTGTCTGTCAGTGATGTTCGCAGCGGAACATTGTCTTCGGTATCTGGTGGGGCGGTATAGATGACGCTGACGCCACCCGGCTGCACCTGGCGCAGCGGCGTGCGCCCTTCAAGCGGCTCTCCGCCAAAAACCTCGACCAACGCCGCAAGTGCCAGGCTGCGCGCATTCGCCACATCTTGCGTATCGCGCATCGCCTTTAACACTGCCTCAGTACGTTTTTCCGGCGCGAGTTGGAGTAAAACAGGCAGCGCCTCATGCACCGGATTTTCAAGCGTATCTTCTACATGTTCGGAGTATGACAGTGGGTCTCTGACTGCATCTGTGATCACATCCACCATATCCTGAGTGAGCGCGTCTGCATTCAATTGAGCAATGGTAATCGCTGCTCCCAGGCGCAGCGCGGGATCGGTTTCATCCTGGAAGATCGTGGCGAAGAAATCCCGGTAGGTCGCGCGGTCGTCGTCGAGCATCACAGCCGCACTCAACAGATCGCGCAGGCTCAACATCATGTCCGTCATCGTCGGAATATCATCTTCCTGGTCAATGGCCTCGCGCAGGGCCGCCGCGCTGTCTTTCGCGCCGATGGGAAACTGCTCCAGCAGTGCCGCTGCGCTCGTCCGCACCAGCGGATCGCCGTCATTGAGCAACTGCCGGTAGACGGGCAGACCTTTGCCTACCGCTTCATAGGCATCGCGCGACCATTCCATTTCCTGCTCATCTTTGACGTAGGCCTCACCCTCCTCAGGCATGAACTGGTACTCATGCGCGGGCGGCAGCATCACTTCTTCGAGGTCGCGGCTTTCGGCAATCTGTGCCAGCAAGTCGAGGATGCCTGCCGGGTCGTCAGTTGCGTCCTCATCCAGCAGTTCAATCAGGAATGGAATAGCGGCGATGGTGGCATCAAAGACAATGCCATGCTCCCAGATGTTGGTGCTGAGCGCAATCAGCGCTTCCTGAATCACGTCGGGGTCTTCATCCATCAGATCCTCGATCATGTTCGGAACGGCAGCCGCCGGGCCGCTGGCGATTTCAAGTTGGGACCAGTTGATCTTGCGCAGATTTTCAAGCATGGCACGCCTTCCAGGGTGATCGTTCGATTTACCTGCCAATGATACGTCAAAATCGCGCGCTGTGCAGCGTGGGGCAAGCGCAGGCTTCAAACCAGAATAGGCTGCGCTATAATGCCGCCGAATCTGGCACATCAGGTATGCAGGTTATGCGTCTTTCACCGCTTACATTTTTGCTGGCTATTATCGCGCTCGCTGCAGCGACAATCGTATGTTCTATCGTTGGCTACACGACCGCGTACAGTTTTTCGGTCGGCAGTGTCCAAACCTTCGATCAACAACCTGTGTTTGACGGCTTTCTACGCGCTCAACCGACACCGACTCTTCCCCCGACTGCCGTCGTCCAATCGGCTCTGGCGACAGCCAACGCGACGAGCGAACCAACAACAATCGCCGAAATCGTACCGACGCCGACGCTCGATCCGCTGGCAGACATCCCGGAGATCACCGATCCGCGCCGAATCACGATTCTTATCCTTGGGATTGATCAGCGCGCTGGCGAGACGGGGTCTTTTCGCAGCGACACGATGATTCTCGTCAGCATTGATCCGGCGCGCAAGACGGCCGGTGTTCTGTCGATCCCGCGCGATCTCTGGGTGACGATTCCCGGCTATCAGAGTGGACGCATCAATACCGCCAATGAACTCGGTGATGCTTATGGCTTCCCTGGCGGCGGCCCGGCGCTGGCAGCCGCTACGGTTGAACTTAATCTCGGTATCGAAATTGACAATTACGTCCGGGTGAACTTTGACGTTTTTACCCAGGTGGTCAACACGCTTGCGCCGGATGGGATTGAAGTCTGCCCGACGGAACCGATTGACGATCCGAAGTACCCTGACGCCGGTTATGGCACGATCTCCGTGCATTTCGATGCGGGCTGCCAGCGGCTGGATGCGACACATCTGCTGCAATACGCACGTACCCGCGCAACTCGTGGCGCTGACTTTGACCGTGCCCGTCGCCAGCAAGAAGTCTTGTCCGCTTTCCGTGAGGAAGTTCTGAGCGCGGGCGGCCTGGCGAATATCATCGGGCAAATCCCCACGCTGTGGGAACAGGTCTCAAGCAATGTAACAACCAATCTCTCGCTGAACGAGATTTTGAGTCTGGCTCAGCTTGCGCAGGATATTCCTCGCTCGAATATCACCTTCGGTGTGATTGACAATCTCTATGTCGATCTGGCGCAGACAAACACCGGCGATCAAGTGCTTTTGCCGCGCCAGACCTCGATGAACTTCTTACTGCAACAGGTCTTCAATCCGCAGGGCGATCTGTCGCTGTCAGACCTGCGCGCACGTGCCGAAGCAGAAAATGCCGAGATCGTGGTCTTCAATAACACCGACGTTGCCGGTCTTGCCGGTCAGACGCGCGACTGGTTAACCAGCCGGGGCGTTCCCGTCGCCAATGTCGGCAATACCGCGACCCCCAATTCCGCACCGACGGTCGTGCGCGATTATGGTGGCAAAGTCTGGACGGCACGCTACCTGGCGGCGCTTCTGGGGTTGCCGCCTGATCGTGTGCAGCCGGGCGCGGACGGCGCGACAACCGCCGACGTGATGGTCGTCGCTGGGCCAGATATTCAATCGTTGTTAGCGGGCAACTGAAGTTTGATACTGAGACGCTCGGATTTGCGCTATCAGGTGTGTGTCGGCGTGTCGTCTGGCGTGACAGGCGGCAGTGAGCCTGTGCCTGTGGTGGTCACCATGCTGAGGTTGGCGCGGGGGCGCCGCAGGTACAGTGCATAGACAAGAACGCCGATACCTGCCATACCCAGCATGGTCATGAGCGCACCGCCTGCCGACAGTGCAAGGCGCAGGATCTGGTCTTCTGAACCAACCGCGTCTGCTGTCTCGGCTGCTGTGCCCACAGCAGCCGTGTCTATCTGGGCACCGAACATGACCACGACCGGTTCGCCGGTTTCGCTGACCGCCGCGCTGATGCTCATCGGAGTGGTTGGCGTCAGCGCGCCACTGGTGATAATCGCCGTATATTGACCTGCGGGCAGGAACCTAAAGCACAGGGTGCCCTGGGCGGCGGTGGGTGAATTCTCCATCAGACCGCTATCGACGACGACGCCATCCGCATTCAGCAGATTGACGGCAACGTCGCTGGTCAGCAGCGGCTCGACGCCTGCGCCTGCCCATTCGCCATTGCCATCTCGATCTTCAAAGGCGCGCACGCAGAACTGCCCACCGGTCTGTGCCAGGACAGGCAGTGCGCCCAGCTCCATACAAACCAGCGCGATAATGATCAAACGTACACGCCACTGTCGCATGATTATCGCCTTCTCAAAGCCAGGGTGATGCCGCCTCCGACGAGCAGCGCAATCGCGCCAGCGCCCAACGCAATCAACCCAAGGTTATCCAGGATCGGATTTGAAGATTGCGCAGGGGTGGTCGAGACAGGTTCTGTGATCGGCGCAACTGAATCGGCGGGCGGCGGTGCTGGAGCCTGGGCATTTTCGGCTGCACCCACGGCTACCGTGACCATCGAACCGGAAGTTACGCGCAGGCTGAGTTGATCCGGCGTGGTCAAACCGTAGCCCTGGGGCGCGGCGACGCTGGCAACATAATCTCCAGCGGCCAAATCGGTGAAGCAGAAGGGTTCTGAACCATCGGTTTCATGTTCCGCGACGGCGTTACCCGATTCGACGATGATGACGCTGCCACCGGATAGGAGTGTTTCGTCGGCATCTTGCAGGCGATTCTGATTGGCATCGTCGAACATGAGAACGCAGACCTGCCCACCTGTCGCCGACGGATCGAGCGCTGGGCTAACGTCGCCATTCGATGCCGAGCGTACAGGTGCCGGCGGCAGCGCCGCGGCATCAAAGACTGGCGCGGCTCCGGGTGCTGGCTCTGTATCAGATGCTGCCTCATCCGGTGTTTCGGACGATTCTTGGGCTGGCGCATCGCTCGCATTGCTCGTGTCGCTGACAGATGCTTCAGCATTGTCACCAGTCTCAGGCGTCGTCGCAGGTTCTTCTGTTGCGGCTGCGTCAGTTTGATCACCTGATGCAGCGCGAATAGTCAATCTCTGCCCAACCTGGATGATGCGTGGATCAGATATGTTGTTGAGCGCCATGATGTCCTGGCGCGTGACTCCGTAGGCAACGGCAATGCTGTCAATGGTGTCGCCGCTCTGAACCGTATGCACGATTGAGCCATCTTCCTGCTCACCTTGCGCCACCACAAACGGCACCGTCTGCGGTGGTGGCGGTGCTGCTGCCTGACCCCCTGCGGGAGCCGGGCCGCCTGCACCACCTACGGTCAGGCTGGCCGAGTCGAAGTAGACGTTGTTCAAATCCGAGGGCCAGCGCTGGGTGACGTAGATGAAGACCGTGACTGTCGTGCCGGAAGCGGTCGCAGATACACTCATCTGCTCCCACCGATCATGAGGCTGCGAATTGCCAGACCAGACGATGTTCGGGCTGTTCGGGTCAGTGCCGCCGGTTGGATCGACACCGATGCGCGTGAATGCGCCGCTCTCAACCGCCGAGCCACAGTTATCAAAACCGGGGGCCAGATTACATGTCTTTAGATAAGCCCAGGCACTGGCGACGACGTTGGCCTTGTCAGGAACCGTGGCCTGCTGATATATCGCTGCGGTGAAAGTGGCGTAACCCTTGTTCATATTCAAGGCGTGTGCGCCACCCTGGGGACTTGGCGATGGCCCGTTGTGAGGAAAAGCCACGGGCTGAAGATTCATCCAGGCTTCACTGCGCGGGGAGTCGGCGTACCAGACGCTCCAATCAGCCGGAATATTGAAATCCACACGCCCACGGGCTGTATAAGCGCCATCCATGCCGCCGTCGCGGAGGAGATTTCCATCTTGCGCACTCACGATCTGTGTGATGAGCAGCAGGCTCATCAGGAACAGCGCAATTACGATTCGTCGCTGCATGTTTTTCTCTTGCGTTTGCTTACCAGATCAATGCACGCGAGCATGATCGATAGCAGCCCGCGCGGACGGCAGCATTATATCATGGGCACTTGGGGTGTCAAACCTGCGGCAAACCGCCGTTTGAGGGGGACACTGGATGCACAGTGTCCCGCTTTGGGCGCTCAAGCCGGGATGCGTTGGCGATTCCGGTAGGCTGTATAAGCGTCGACCCAATCCCGATCGTGCTGGCGGATGAACTGTTCCACCAGTTCGACAGTCGCTCGATTGCCGATGAAGAGGGGGACACGTTGGTGCAGGTTGTGTGGCTCGATGTCTAGAATATCGCCGATGCCGTCCGAAGCGTAACCACCGGCCTGCTCGATGATGAATGCCAGCGCCTGAGCTTCGAACATCAAGCGCATCTTGCCATAGGGTTTGTCCGGTTGGCGAAGATCGCCGGGGTAGAAGAAAACGCCGCCTTCGAGCAGATTACGGTGAAAATCCGCCACCATCGACCCGATATAGCGATGTGACAGCGGTGCGTGCCCTTCACCGTCGATGCCCTGCAACCAGTGAAGATAGCGCCGGACGCCATGTGTCCAGTACTTTTCCTGGCCCTGGTTGGCGCTGTAGTACTTCGGCGGATCAGGGACTTGAATATCCGGGTGTGTGAGCAGGAATTCGCCAATACCGGGATCGAGCGTAAAGCCGTGTACACCCTGCCCAGTTGTGTAGACCATCATCGTGCTGGGGCCGTAGGTCATGTAACCGGCTGCGACCAGACGCCGTCCGGATTGCAGCACATCTTCAAGTGTGCCGCGCTCGCCATCACTGATTTTGTGATGAATGGCGAAGATGGTGCCCACAGAAACATTGACATCGACATTCGATGAGCCGTCAAGCGGATCGTAAAGCAGCACATACTTGCCTGCACCGAAGCGCGGGGGAATGTCCAGCAACTCTTCGTGTTCTTCAGATGCCATGGCGCAGAGACGATTAGTATGGTCGTTCATACGGAAAATCGTCTGATCGGCAAAGATGTCGAGATTCTTCTGCGTTTCGCCATACGAGTTCTGAAGATTAGTGCTGCCGAGGACACCGACCAATCCGGCGCGCGTGGTGGCATTGGCGATGATCTTGCCAGCGAGCGCCATGTCGTAGAGCAGCCGCGTGAACTCGCCCGACGCTTCAGGGAAGCGCTGCTGCTGATCGAGGATATGTCGTTCGATGGTAACGAGCGTCGTGCCGGTCCGATAAGATTCGTTCATGATCATCTCCGCACTATTCCGCCAAACAACTTTCTTGATCTAACAATATACCGAGACGCCTAAAGCTTACCTTGCGATAAATAAACAGGGTGCGAAAGCACGCACCCTGTCCAGTATGACCTACGAGAGGCAATCTGGCTAGCGCGCTGCCAGCGCAGGCAGCAGCACAAGCTGTCCATTGATGTTGGCGTACCAGAAAGGTATCCAACCGATGCCGAACAGATCGGTCGAAATATCTTTCTTGTAGGGGGTGATGACGTACTCCTCGACCTGGGCACCGATTTTGGCCCACTTCTCATTCACGTCGCGAACCACTTCCTGGAACTCGCTCTGGAGGGCGGCGGCGGATTGCTCCAATTCATTGATCGAGGCTTCGTAATCGCGAATATCCGCCTTACTCTGATTGGCGTAGACGCGCGAGCGGCTGACACGCGACATGGTGTAGGCTGTCCTGCGATTGAGCAGGCTGAGAATCGCCTCACCCGTCGTGAACAGTTCCTCGCGTTTGCGATCTTTGAGTTCCTGACGTTCGGCATCAAGACGGCGCGATTTCTGTTTCAGTTTGTCGTCCAGCTTCTCCAGAGCGGCATCGTATTTCGCAGTGACCTTGTCGACTTCGGCGTCGCGCTGTTCACGCGCCGCTTGGGCCACTGCTGCGCGGAACGCGCTGAACTCGGCGTCCGGGTCGCCGTAGATGTCGAGCGTCGAATTGTAGGGAATCTTGAGCGAGGCTGTCGCATACAGCACGTCGATAAGCTCTCGTTGGAGTGCAGACATGCGCTTTTGATCGGTCAGGCCGGGCGGCAGGTCACCGAACAAGCCTTGTTCCAGCGGGACACCCGATACGCGACGCGGATCGATGGTTGGCGTTTGATGCTGCTCCCAATGCACGATACCCGCGCGTTCGAGGCCGGGAATCTGGTATGCATACATCCGCGTTGTGTAGATGCGGCGTTTGGCATCCTGGTAGCGTACCGAAGCCTGCGCAAGCAGCGCCGGTTTATAGGCCATCTGCGCGCCGAAGAAGCCCTGCACTGCGAAGTTGGTGCGCTGCTGCCACTCGGCAATCGCCTGCTGGCTGGTGACTTCGGCAGGCAGGTAATACTGGGAGATGGAACTGGAAATGGGCGGCGGATTGACCGAATAACCAGGCGGCGCATTCTGACTCTGGACGGTCGCATGGGTGGAAGCTGCACCGGCGCCGCCGATCCCCGAATCAATCGCTGCTTGCGGGAAAGCGGGTGCCGATTGTGTGGGAATCTCCGGCAGTTCAGGCAGCGTCATCGGCATCTCCGGCAGGGTGAGCGGAGAATTCGGCGGCATCTTGGGGTTATGCAGCGCCTGGCTGGCGGATGGATTGACCGAATAACCCGTGCCGCTTGCGCCCAAGACCTGCGCTTTCTGATCAGCCATCAGGATCTGCACCTGTTGGCGTGTCAACGGCCCGCGCAGATAGCTCATGGCCCAACGGGTGTGGACGAACACCGGCCCATTCTGATCGTGGATGTTGTGCATGAGAAAGACACGCGGCTCAATATCCGAAATCAACGCGCGCACGTCACGTAAGGTCAATTCATTATTGACGGAGGCCAGCGATTGCAGTCCGGCGGCCATACGTTCTTTGTCTTGGTCGGATTGCAGCCGTCCGATAAACCAGGTTCCCGCGTTACTCAAGCCCTTGTAATCCAGATCCGCCGGGTTTTGCGTCGCCAGGATCAAGCCGATGCCGAACGCGCGCGCCTGCTTGAGCAAACGCAGAATCGGCTCTTTTGCGGGTGGGTTACGCGGGAACGGCGGAAAGTAGCCGAACATCTCGTCGATGTAAAGCAGGCAGCGCAAGCTCGTCGTTCCGCTGAGGGTGCGCATCCAGCCGAGCATGTTTTCCAGCAGCAGGGTGATGACGAACTGGCGCTCGGCCTCATTCAGGTGGGCGATGTAGAACACCGATACCCGGGGGTTGCCGTTCGGCTGGTAGAGGAGACTCTGAATGTCCATCGGATCGCCGTTCATCCACGATTGGAACGAGGGCGCGGCGACGATGCTATTGAGTTCCATCGCCAGCTTGAGGCGGGCTTTTTCGGCGATGTACTCGTCCAACGGGAAAACGCCGAGTTTGTTGAACGGCGGTTTCTGAACCTGAAGAATGATGTCTTCGAGCGTGAGGTCGATGCCGTTGCGCCAGGCATACTCGAAGATGTTCGCGATCAATACGTGCTCGCGATCCTGAACCGGCTGAGCATTGCGCCCGATCAGCCCTAGGAGCGCGGTGGTGATGCCGTTGATCTTCTCGCGGAGCATTTCTTCGTTGCCAGCTTGCCAGCCTTCGCGAGGGGCGCGCAGCGATGCCAGGATGCTGACCGGCAGACCTGCGTCCGAGCCAGGGGTGTAGATGCTGTAACGCGCCGCATATTTCAACCAGCGCACACGATCCGGGACGATGTGCCAGCTTGCCAGGCCTTCTTTCCAACGATGCGCCGTATCGGCTGCATAGTCTTCGACGCTCATCTTGGCGCGACGGGCTTCGTCCACGTTGACCCACGGTGCGAAGTCTTCTTCCCGAAAGTCCGGGAACGTCAAGAGCAGATTCGTGATGTCACCTTTTGGATCGATGATGATCGACGGGATGTTATCGAGAACCGCTTCCTCAAGCAGGTTGATGCAGAGGCCTGTCTTGCCGCTGCCTGTCATGCCGACGACGACCGCATGAGTGGTCAGATCGCGTGAGTCATAGTAAACGATGTCTTCTGTCAGGCGGTGGTTTTCCGGGTCATAACGGCGACCGAGGTAAAAGCTGGTGGGCGCTTCAATAAAAGGCATGGCTGCATGTCTCCAACAGGGCGAACGATGCTCAAAAGATTATAGCACAATTGGTCTAGCGCATGGGCGTAGCGATCCGAGCCTCTCCATGGGTACATTATGCGACATATTGGCAATTGTGGTGAAGAAGGAATGATGTCATGAGCATTGTTTGTATGGGCGAAGTGCTGATCGATTTCGTCGCTCTCGAAAGCGGGGTCACGGTGGGGGAAGCCTCCGGGTTTGTCAAAGCGCCAGGAGGCGCGCCCGCCAATGTCTGTGTGTCGGCGGCGAGGTTGGGGATGCCTGCCGCGTTCCTGGGGCAGGTGGGTGATGATCCATTCGGCCACCATCTGGCGGACGTGCTGCGCCGTGAAGGTATTGACGTGCATGGGCTGCTCTTCTCGCGTGAGGCGCGCACGATGCTGGCGTTTGTCAGCCTGGGGGCAGATGGCGAGCGGAGCTTTAGCTTTTATCGCAATCCAAGCGCGGATATGCTGCTGCGCCCGGAGGAAGTCATCTATGACGTGATCGACGACAAGCGCATCTTCCATTACGGCTCGATCACCATGATCGATGAACCCAGCCGTTCAGCCTTGGTGGCGGCGCTCGAATATGCGCGCGATCACGGTCTCATCATCTCCTACGATCCGAACCTGCGCCTCAACCTGTGGCCGGATGCCGAGACCGCCCGCGCGGGGATGATCGCTGGTCTGGATTACGCCACCGTCCTCAAGGTCAGCGAAGAAGAGCTTGAATTTATCACTGGTGGTGATGATGTCACCCCGCTGTGGCGGGACGGCATGAAGCTGGTCGTCGTTACTCGCGGCGCTGCCGGCTCCAGTGCCTTTACCCGCAGCGCGCGGGTTGATGCTCCCGGATTTGCAGTGACTTCCGTCGATACCACCGGCGCTGGTGATGGCTTCGTTGCCGGGATGCTGGCTGGAGTGCTCGAATATGGTGCAGAAAATGCCGAAAAGCTGCCGGACATGCTGCGTTTTGCCAATGCGGTAGGCGCGATCACAACCACCAAAAAAGGCGCGATCCCGGCGCTGCCGACCCGCGCGGAGGCACTGGCCTTTATGCGTGAGCGCTCTTGAGCGGCAGCTTTTGAACAGCGTTATGTCTTACGTCTCAGTCGTCTGGCGAGGCTGCAAGTTCGCGGGCAGCGCAGCCTCGTTGGCCTCGTCGCTTCTGGCGCTGGCAGGTGGCGCGGCAGGCAGACGGGTGACATGAACGGTGCGGATGCGAACCCCTTCGACGGAAACGATGCGCAGCAGCAGCCCATTGGTCTCTAGGCGTTCACCAATTTCAGGCACTCGACCGAACTGAGTGTACAGAAAGCCGCCCAATGTGTCGTGTTCCTCATCCGGTAGTTCGGCATCGACCAACTGGTTGAAGTCGTAGAGATTGATCGCCGCGTCAACCCGATACTCGTTCTCGCTGATCTGGGTGAATTCTATGATCTCGGTCGCGTCGAATTCGTCACGGATGTCACCGACGATCTCTTCGACGATGTCTTCGATGGTGATGACGCCGGCGGTGCTGCCATATTCATCGACCACAACAGCAAGATGGACGTTGCTTTGCTT
Source organism: Anaerolineae bacterium (assembly GCA_023382675.1). Taxonomy (GTDB): domain Bacteria; phylum Chloroflexota; class Anaerolineae; order Aggregatilineales; family Phototrophicaceae; genus Flexifilum. Next base: position 166,504 of record JAHDWN010000001.1, on the reverse strand, counting down.
GAATTCTTTGAACATGTCTTCGGCACTGTTCGTTTCGGGGACAAAATGTGCCGGTCGCATGATGTCGCGCAGCGTCGTCTCATCCTGTTTGCCGTTGTACCAGACCGCGAGCAAATCTTTTGCATAGAGGATGCCCTTGATCTGATCAATTTCGTCTTCGTAGACGGGGATGCGCGAGTGTCCGCTTTCGATGATCAAGCCAAGCGCCTGACGCAGCGGATCATCGATTTCGACTGCTGTAATATCCGGGCGCGGAACCATGATCTCACGCACCATCGTCTCGTCAAATTCGAGCACCGACCGAATCATCTCGCGTTCGGCTTTTTCGATGGCGCTCTCGCGCTCGCTTGATTCGACCAGATCGATGATCTCGGCCTCGATGGCCGTTTTTGTCTGCGACGCATCGGTGCTCTGGCTCAGAATGAAGGTTTCGAGCTTGCCGACAACCAGCGTCAACGGCGTTGTCAATGTCAAAACCAACTGCATCGGCAAGGCGACGTGGGGGGCAAGTCCATCGGCAAAGGCACGACCAATGCTGACAGGTATCCGCGAACCGACAAGATAGATAACCGCTGTGATCACCAGACCATAGGCAATCTGGCGCAGCGGCAGCCCGGTGGTCAGGTCATCTGCAGAAGCGGTGAACGTACCGAACGCCAGGGCCACGATGCCGACTTTTATCAATGTGAGGAACAAATCGGTTGCGATTGCCAGTCGGTCGGGCGCGCTGAGAAGCTCTAACACACGTTGCGCCCGCAGATCGCCATCTTCGGCACGATCGCGCATTGCGGATTGTCGACTCCGGCTGATCGCCGTGTCTGCGAGGGCAATGACTGCGTGGAGCGCAATCAATCCCACCAGCGCGATTATGTTATACTGGCTGTTATCGTCCAAGTGTTCCTTTCCTTGCTCCAGCAGATCCACCACACAAAACAAATACCGGGCACAGCAATCTCATTGCTGCGTCCCGGTATTCAAATCACAGCTATATTCTTCCGCGTAGGGGGTGGTTGATCTGTACTTTCGTCAGTCACGAGTATGATGTCACTGAGTTTTCATTCAGCCGTAAGTCTAACACAATTTCGGTCTGTATGACAAGATACATGATGTTATGCAAAGAATATAGCGGTTTTAACACCCATCTGTATGGCTGTATGGTACACTGCGGATGTTATGCAGGGGATGAAGTGAGCAAATTGGCTGTACGTTCTAGTTTGAGCAAATATGAGTTTTCATGGGCAAGACTGGTGTCTGATGTGCTGAGTCCGCCAGTCGTATGGGCTGCGCTGTCTTTCCCAATTGCCGGGCACGTAGCATCGACCCCCGGGCAGATGCTGCTTTGGGCGTCCATTTACAGCATTTTTGTTTGTATTATCCCGGTGCTGTTTATTGCCTATATGGTCAAGCGTGGCCGTATCACAGATATTCACATCCGCCTCCGCCGCCAGCGGATATTGCCATTTGTTGTCTCGATTATCTGTACGTCTGTTGCTGTGACACTGTTATTGATTGCGGGTGCGCCGACTCTGGTGCCGATGTTCGCGCTTTTCAGCCTGCTGCAAATGGCGATCATGCTGAGCATCACCACGGTCTGGCAGATCAGTATGCACGCGATGGGCATTACGAGCGCTGTGATGGCGATTGGTGCATTATTCGGCGTGGGGATAGGTCTCTTGTTCACGCCGTTGATCATCGTGGTTGGCGCAGCACGGATCAAGCTGCGGAGGCACACGCTGGCACAGGTTGTCGCTGGTGCGCTGGTCGGTGGCAGTATGACTGCACTGCTGTTCGCACTTGTCAGTCCGTGATCAATCTTCTGGCGCCCTGTGCGTCTCGATCTGACCATCGTGAACACGCCAGATAACCGCATTTGAAAGAAACGAGCGTGTGAAAATATCAAGCTCGGTGGTCGTGACGAGCGTCTGCGTCGCGCTCTGGATACGGTCGAGCAAATAGGCACGGCGCTGCGCATCCAGTTCCGCGACGACTTCATCCAGGAGCAAGACAGGCTGTTCACCGATGTGACTACGTATCCAGTCAACTTCCGCGAGTTTGATCGCCATCACGGTCGTTCGTGCCTGACCACGGCTGCCGTACAGGCCACAGTCGCGATCATTGATCATCAAACGCAGTTCGTCGCGGTGCGGGCCGCTGAGCGTT
>JAHDWN010000001.1:0-164334 GCA_023382675.1 Anaerolineae bacterium | reverse complement strand
ACACCACGTTCGATTGAATCCTTCAATTCCGCTTGCAGACGGTCTGCAAATTGGGGCGCGATCTGGTCGGGAGATAGCTCGCGATGCAAATCGAGACCGAGCGTTGCGAAAGACATCTGTCCATCGCCGTGGACGGTGGGCGCAAAGCTCGGTTGGTAGCTGAGGGTGAGCTGCTCCTGGCGACCGGTCAGGTCGAGATGGGCGCGTTGCGCGCTCACCTCCAACTCGCGCAGGAAGCGTTGGCGTTCCGCAATAATGATGCTGCCGGCATTGATCAACTGCTCGTCCCAGTAGGTGAGTTCGCCGGGGGCCGCCTGTCTGTCGGCAATGCGCCGCAGCAGGGCGTTGCGTTGCGGCAAAATGCGCTCGTAGACATCCAGCGCCTGGAGATAGGCGCTATCGACCTGTCCCAGGGTGTAATCCATGAAGCGGCGCCGGTCGGAAGGTGTGCCTTCGACAAGTGCCAGGTCCTGCGGCAGAAACAGGACGACATTGAGGAGGCCAACGATGTCCATCACCCGCTTGTCAACACCGTTCAGACGAATGATTTTGCGCAAACGGGTTCCATCTGTGCCTGGCTCGATCATCATCGTGATCTCAAGGCGCGAAAGGCCGTTTCTGCGCGAATGAATCTCAGCGCTGATACGCGCATAGGGCATCGGATCGTCTTCGACGCGCCAGTGAATGAGCTGGCGATCACTGACGGTATAGGGCGAACGCGCGCCAGCCAGATAGTAGATGGCTTCGAGCAGACTCGTTTTTCCCTGCGCGTTCGCGCCGTGAAGGACAATCGCCTTTTCGGATGGCAGGCTGATTTCGAGCCGGGCGTAATTGCGAAAGTTGGTGAGCGAGAGATGCTCAACGTGCATGAGAAAGAATTCTGAATCCACCGGGGTTTTATAGAGTGGTTATTATATCAAAACCCACATATTGTGACATGTACACAATGCAGCGGTCGCCGGAAATGCGTGTACATCTCGTACGCAGTTGCCATCTCGAACAAACCTGTTTTATTGAGAACGAAAGAGTGTGATAACTTTAGAAGTAGCGAACGAAGAACATGAATGCACACGGCGTTGGCGGGAAAATGTGCTGCGTACCTGTTGGATTGTCACGCGAGCACGTTGTACCAGAAGCTGGGTGTCTCAGGTTGCAGGAAATGTGCAAATGAGGTGATCCAGAGACGAGGCGCGAAGGGTTGTATGGGGATGAACGATACGCTTGAAATTGTACATCTTGAAGATGAGATCGGCGTCAGTGAAATCGTCAAGTCAACGATCCTCTTGCTCGAACCGACATGTTCACTGAGCCAATTTTTCGATGCCGACAGTGCGATTTCGTACATCGAAGCGCACAAAGATGAGATCGATCTACTTCTGCTGGATGTACGCGTGCCCGGCTCGACGGATGGTATTGGCGTGGCCCGGCGAGCACGCGAAATCAATTATACGGGTGTGATCGCTTTTACAACCGCGTTTCAGCCACCCCAAATCGAAATAGTCCAGGAACTGGATTGTATCTGGCTACCGAAGCCGATTCCTCTCAACAAGATGCAGAGCACGCTGCGGGCAACCCGGCGTATCAGTGACTGAACGACTGAAACTATCCTCCGAGTCTTCCCGTCGCTGTCGGTGCGATGGGCGTCAGGGGCGTCGAAGTTGCGGGCGCGCTCGTCGATTGTGGAAATACGCCTGTTGGCGTCGCCGTCGGTGGCTGTGGCAGTTGAATCGCTTTCTGCAAATTACCCGGATCAAAGGTGTTTTCGCAGACAAACAGATTTCTTGCCCCCCACCCCTGTGAAGCATCGGGTAGCAAGACGCGGAGCCACAAACCGCTTGCATCTTGCGCATCGACTGTCACGGCAGTCTCGGTCGGTACTGTGCCAATGACCTGGCTGGACGTAGAAGGTTCACTGTAGAGGGTAATATCTGTGCCGGAAGGTAGGCATTGCGGGTCGATTGCCTCAATCGTGAGCACCTGTTCGATGGTGCTGCCCTCGGCGTCTTGTGCTGTCAACCTGAGAACCAGTTGATCCAATGGGATACCGACGACCTGGACCGTTCCACTCGCGCCATAGCTTTCAGTCAATTGTGACGGTGCAAATGATTCCAGGCCACTCAACCGAGTCATCACTGCGCCTTTGACGCTCCAGTTGATCGTTATCGGCTGAACCACATAGCGTATCAACTGCGGAGGCTCGACGGTGAAGTAGCTCACCTGGATTGGCTCGGCGATTTCGACCACTTGGCTGGCCTCCGTTTCGCCCGCGTTGTTCCGCGCCTGCACAGTAAATAGCATCACGCCGGTAGAATTGCGCGTGTCAATCTCAAGTCTGCCCGTGGCGGGATCGATATTGTCCAGTAGCACGGAGCCATTTACGAGGACGCGTAAAGCGTCAGCATTCTCGATGTTCCAGGTGAGGGTAAGCGGGTTGCCCTGGGTGACTCGCGTGCTGCTGGTATTGAAGGTTTCAATCACAGGCTTTGACGTGTTCAGCATCGATCCGATGAGCAGTACCAGGAATAGTGCAATTGTAGCCAGTCCGGCGAGGATGGCGAGGGGTGCCCAGGCAGGTATGGAGGGTTTCACGGCGACATAGCCACGCACGGCTGTGGTAAAGGCAGCTGCGTTCCGTGCGCGAATGATGAGATCGAAGGGATGTTCTTGCCTGCCGCCCAGGAATCTAAATGCACGCTCCGATGCTGTGCCAGCGATGATCGTCCGCTGCCCTGGTCCCAGGGCGATGGCCGAATTCGGGAGATTGAAGCGGAGCTTGTTGTCCAGGTCGCGTGCGCTGAGCAGCAGATTGAGTGTGGCGCTCCCCTGGTTGTGCAGATACAGCTTGAAGCGTTCCCCAGCATCAATGTGCGAGTCTTCTAAGGCGATGCCAAAGCCGCTAAAAGGCAGCACTTCCAGCAAAACTTCACATTTGACGGCGGCGTCAGGCGTGGTCGTTGACCGTGTTGTGATCAGAACACGGTAAATTCCCGGTGTGCTTTCAGGGCGGCGGGCCGGTTTGAAGTTGAGGATCACCTCGCCAAATTTGTCCGGCGCAACTTCAATTTCACTGTGATCAAGGCGTACCCAGTCGCGCGGCAGGCCACTGACCTCGATTTCGTAACGCTCTTTGACACTGCTGGTATTGCGGATGCTCACCTGCGCAGCAATGTGTGCCCCCGGCGCGACAGCTTGATCCGGGCCGATCACATCGACCGTGAAATCTGGGGCGGCGATTTCAACATGCTGTGTGGTTTCTTCAGGCACAACGACCGGGCGCGTGGGGGTATCGTCATAGAAGTGGTAGATCAGACGCAGATTGCCAAGCTGAATTTCTTCGCCGCCAAAGAGCGCCCGTGGCTCGCCTGCCGTCAGCTTGACACCATCAACGAACGTGCCGCTGGAGGTGCTGGCATCAACGATGTCAGCCTGACCATCGAGATAACGAATCTGGGCGTGCTTGCGGGCGACCGTCTCATTGTCCAGTGTGATCGTGTTCGAGCTTGCCCGTCCCACGGTCGTGTTGGGTGCCGACAGCGTGAACGTCTTGAACGTGCCGTCCGGGAAAAATACGTCGAGCCGACCATATGCCATATTCGAGTGGGGCCTCCGCAATGCCCTGTATCTCTGGAATTGTAGCGTTATTCATCTGTTGTGACCAAAGCCGTCGGAGAATCGTGGGGGAATCAAAAGCCCCCTCGACGATGCGAAGGGGCTTGATTGTGCTTTATAGGGTTCGATGGCACGCCGCCCAATGTCCGGGGGAAACCTCGATCAGCGGTGGATCAGGCTCCTGATAGCAAATGCCGGGCACTGAAACGGGGCACCGTGTATTGAAATTGCAGCCAATCGGCGGGCGCGCCGGGTTGGGCACATCGCCCTTGAGAATGATACGCTGACGCTTCTTTTCGACCAGTGGATCAGGTACGGGCACGGCGGACAGGAGCGATTGTGTATACGGATGGAGTGGGTTTTCATAGACATCATCGGTTGTGCCCAACTCGACGATTTTACCCAGGTACATCACGGCTACACGGTCGCAGATGTGGCGTACCATGCTCAGATCGTGCGCGATAAACAGGTATGTCAGCCCGAATTCTGCCTGGAGATCTTCCAGCAGGTTGACCACCTGCGCCTGAATCGAAACGTCGAGCGCCGAGATCGGCTCATCCGCGACGATAAAGCTTGGGCGCAGAGCAAGCGCGCGCGCGATGCCGATGCGCTGGCGCTGACCGCCGGAAAACTCGTGCGGGTAGCGATTGATGTAGTACGGGTTCAGCCCCACACGCTCCAACAAGGCTTCGACGTATTCCTGTAATTCCGTCTTGTTATCGATCACTTTGTGGATGCGCAGCGGCTCACCCACAATATTACCCACAGTCATACGTGGGTTGAGCGACGCATACGGGTCCTGAAAAATCATCTGCATACGACGGCGCATCTTGCGTAGGTCGTCGGATGGCATGGTGGTCAGTTCTTTGCCCTCAAACATCACTGAGCCTTCGGTAGGCTTGTAAAGCTGGAGGACCGTGCGCCCCGTTGTGCTCTTGCCGCAGCCGGACTCGCCGACTAACCCAAGGGTTTCACCCTTGAGAACCTGGAAGTCAATGCCATCCACGGCTTTGACTGCGCCAACCTGCCGCTGCATGATGATGCCGGACATGATGGGGAAGTGTTTCTTCAGCCCCTTGACTTCGAGTAAGGCTTCGCGACCGCTGTTTGTGGAAGCCGATTTCGAGGAGGACATGGTGGTTACGGCGGACATCAGTGCGCTCCTTCCGCCAGCGGCAGTTGTTCGCCTGTACGGACATCAACATGACAGGCTTTCAGATGGCTTGGATCACTGCCCGGTCCCGGAATCAGCGGCGGCAGTACCTCCTCACAGATTGACAGTTTGTAGGTGCAGCGCGGCGCAAATGGACAGCCTTTCGGCAGTTGCCGCATGTCCGGTGGTGCGCCTTCGATCTGCGTCAGGCGTTCTTCAGCGTGGCGCTGGTCATGGCGAGGCAGTGATTTCAGCAAGCCCAGGGTATAGGGATGACGGGTATCTTTGAAAACCTCATCCGATGTTCCGCGCTCGACGATTCGCCCTCCATACATGACCTGCACCGTATCTGCCATGCCCGCGACGACACCGAGATCGTGAGTGATCCAGATAATCGCCATGCCAAATTGCTCACGCAGGCGCTTGACCAGGTCGATAATCTGCGCCTGAATCGTCACGTCGAGCGCTGTTGTCGGCTCGTCTGCAATCAGCAGCTTGGGATTGCACGACAGCGCCATAGCGATCATGACGCGCTGGCGCATACCGCCGGAAAATTGGTGAGGATAGTTCTTCAAGCGACGTTTGGCGTCGGGAATGCCCACCATCGACAGCAGTTCGGCGGCACGGTCATCGGCTTCTTTCTTGCCCATGCCGAGGTGGAGTTTCAGTGCTTCCGTGATCTGGGTGCCAATCGTCAGAACCGGATTGAGCGAAGTCATCGGGTCCTGGAAGATCATGGCGATTTCTGCGCCACGCACTGCACGCATCTCGTCCTGCGAAAGTTTCAGCAGATCTCGCCCCTGGAAAATAACTTCACCCTGTTCAATTTTTCCTGGAGGGGTCGCGATCAGGCGCATGATCGACAGCGCATGAACACTCTTGCCACTTCCGCTTTCTCCTACAACCCCAAGCGTTTCGCCTTCCTGGAGTTGATATGACACATTATTGACCGCATAGACCACGCCTTCTTGTGTATAAAAGCGCGTCACGAGGTCTTTCACATCCATCAAGACGCCCACAAAATTGTTCCCTTCCTTAATGTGACTTTTGCTGCCACATTCGGTTTGTTACAGAATGATATGAGAATATGCAAGATAATGTCCTTACTGTCAAGAAATGGTTTTGTTTGTAATACCCCAAAATACTGTTTCCAGGCGAACGGGGTTCAAACCATACAAGAGTCGAGGGACGCCCAGCGTGCCTCGAATGATTTTCATTGGGGGAGAAGCTATCCGCCGGCGAGGGCGTTTTTCGATACGATCATGTTTTTGAGCAAGCGTTCCATCGCCATGGTGTGACAGCAGACGTGGCGGCTCTTGTAGAAATCACACTCGCAATCCCACCCCTCCTGGGCGTGATAGTTGGTCTTGTGTTCGCCGTTATCGCCCGCGAACGACACGTCGAACGACATGAATTGAATACGATCTGGTTCTTCAGCATAACGCTTCGCTTTTTCCACGTCGCTGACGACGTTTTGACCCGGCGCATATGCCAGGGGCGCGCGTTTCAGCATTGGCCGCATAAGTTTCTCTAACGACATGACATGGGGGCAAATCCCGTGTGCGCGAAAGCCTGGGCAAGTGCAATCCCAACCTTCCGGTGTGAACTGGATGGTATAAAGGCTGTTATCGCCTTTGAATTCGGCTACAAAATGATGGAAGGTGATTCGCTGGGGTTGTTCGGCATAACGCTTTGCCTTTTCGATCTTTCCGATCATTCCATAATCCATGGCTTAGACCTCCTGCTCCAAATTGATGCACTAAAAAAACACGCGGTGCGCTCCACAGCGACACCGCGTGTTATGTGACCCTTGAGGATTTCTTGTCTGTCAGCTTGCTTTTCGTCATTCCAAGCTCCGACCATGATACCTTTAGTTTATGCGCGCTTTAAGTGCAAGTCAAGAATTCTGACGAATACTTAACAATGCAATCTGCGCAAGAGATGACTATGTGGGCAGGCACACAAGTCTCAGGTCAGGCGACTGGGATCTCCTTGGTCAAACAGTGAACCGCGCCGCCACCATTGGCTGCGATTCGGCAGTCAATGGGGACGATCTCGAAGTCAGGCATCACCTCCCGATAGATATTGAGCGCCTGCACATCGTCGGCGATACCGAAGACCGGCACTAACACACGGCCATTAACGGTCAGGCTGTTGGTATAGCTTCGCCAGACGGCAAATAAACCCCAGTTGAAATAGCGTGGTGGGAACGGTAGTTCGATCACCTGATATGGCTGTCCTTGCGCGTTGGTCTCTCGACGCAGGCGCTGAGCCGCATCGAGCAGCCGGTCATCATTGTGTGTTCCGTTGGGACGGTTGATGAGCACCGTCTGCGCATCCACCAGCTTGCACACCAGATCGACGTGGCCTGTCTCTTCGCCGAGCAGCCGGGGCAGCACGATGAGCTTGTCGAACTGAAATGCCTCACGCAGCCGCATCTCGATTTCAACCCGGCTGAGGCGTGGATAACGCGCCATCATTTCATCGCTGACCAGCAGCGTTCCCTGACCATCCGACCAGTAGTTGCCGCCCTCGGTGTAAAAGTCAAAGTGCTGAGCAGTCATCCCTGTGTAAGCTGCCCAGCGGGAGGCAACCGCGTTGTCCTGCGCCTGAGGATAGGCTGCCAGTGGGGCAAAGGTGGCATCGACGATTGCGCGTGTGCCCATTTCTGTCCTGCCGACGAATGGCCCATAGTCGCGTACCCAAATGTCATCTGTGGGCAGGTGGAGAAAGTGGACGTGCTCCATCTGCGCGATACCGCGCGTCTGCAAGTAATAACGTGCTGCTGTGGCCCACTCTGGAGCCGGGACTAAACAGGTGACTTCTGCGACCGGCGTGATCGCCTCTATCATCTGCGCATGTGTGTGCCAGAGTGGCGGATACATGACGGGGAACGTCAGCATGATCTTCTCAATAGGTTCCCATTGGGCTGGCAAGCGGATGGCTTCGCTCAAAGGTGCAGAAGGCCCCTCTTGTGGCGCAACTTCGACCGGCGCGCCAGTGGCTGCCATAGCGGTGGCTGCGTCGGCGACATCTACGCCATGTGGCAGGAGTGACCAGCGCTTCATGAACCGAGCCAGTTCCACCGGGCTTTGCGGCGGGTTGTGGTCAAGGCTCACCGGATAGAACGCTTTGAGCAAGCCAGGGGCGATGCGCTTGAGCGGCGCAGGCATTGTTCGTCGCCATAGGGGATACGGCACGTAATCGAAGCGGATGGGAAGACGCAAGATGTAGACTTTCTCGATCAGATAGGCCTGAACCGGTCAGCTTTGCACCCGCACAGGCAGCGCCAAAAAGCAGGCCTGGCTACATTTACAACCATGCCAGAGAGACTGGCGCGTAAGTATATACCTTGGCTTGTGCGCCGCTCCACACTAAAATGCGCGGAGAAGCAGTGGAGAGTCTATGAGCCGCTGGCAAGCAGTTGCTACGTGTTGTTTAGTTTGCCTGATGCTGATCGCCGCGTTGGTACAGGCGCAGGAAGTGCTCAGCCCCAACGCCGCACCTGATCACGATGGCGTTGCTCTGGGCGTTGGTTTTGCGCCTGATCCACTTTCGATAGCCGGGATTCTGGCGGGCGGCGGGATTGATCTCGGCCTGGAGGACATGGGAGAGGACTGTCGCGGGTTTGTGACCGCGCAGCCGGATTTCCGCATCAATGTTGTCTTTCCTTTTCCATTCTTACGCTTGATCGTGGTTTCAGATTCGCTGCTGAACGACACCACGCTGGTCATTCGCAGCCCTGGGGGTACCTACACGTGCAGCGACGACTCCTTCGACGTTGATAACCCGACGCTCGATTTCCACGACATGGAGATGGGCGAATACAACATCTGGGTTGGCACGATTGCGCCGAACGTTGCCGCCCAGAGCACGCTCTACATCACCGTCAGTGAAGCCATTTATCCCAGCTCCACCGGGCTTGTCATGCCCTTTGCTGCGCCGGTCATCACGCCAACCCCTGCGGGCGTCATCCTGCCAACGCCCATTCCGGGAACCTTTATGGATGAGAGGGCTGAACCTGCATTTGGTGAGATCCAGCTTGAACACGGATTTTTGCCCGATCCATTCTGGGAGGTGATCGTCGGGGGTGGCGCAGTCGCCGTGCCGCCGCATGATGCACAGGCTGACGCAGCCGACCAACCGCAGTGCAGCGGCTATACGACAGGTCGCCCCCAGGTGCGCCTGCAATGGACAGGTGACTCAACGCGCCTACGCATCTTCTTTGTGCCGTCCAGCTCAAGCGCTGCAGATGCCAATGTGAGCCTGGCTGTCCTTTCACCGCAGGGCTGGGTATGTAATCGGGACTTCGCCCCCGGGTTCACTCAGCCTCAGGTCGAGTTTATCAATCCGGTCGCGGGTAACTACGCTATCTGGGTGGCGCACGAGTCCCTGCCAAATATGCTTGTCAGCGGCGTCCTTTACGTTACAGAAAAGCAGTACTATCCGACCTATGTGCCAGTGGTGGCAAGCGCAACCGTTGATCATCTCGTGGGGTTGGATGCCGCAGGGCCACCGACTCAGGGTAGTCTCGATCTGGGCGCGGATTTCACGCCCGATCCTCTCACACTGCCGATGACGGCAGGTGGATCAATCGACCTGGAGGCGAACAATCCGTCGCTAGAACCGCAGGTACACTGCACCGGTTTCTATAATGCCGCGCCCAACGCTATCTTTCGGTTGAATGTGCCGTTGACCTTTATCCGATTGTTCTTTCTGGCAGATAGCAATGATGGCGACGCAACACTCGTCCTGCGTTCGCCGGAGGGACGTTGGTATTGCAATGACGATTCCTACAATGCGGTCAACCCGACTCTCAATGTCATTGATGCACCAGCCGGGACTTATCAACTCTGGCTGGGCAGCTTTGGCGCGGAGGCGTCCATTCCGGGCACGTTCTACATGACGCAAACGGATGCTACGCCGCTGCGTCCGGAGGGACGAATTCGGCTTGGCAGGCCGAGCGAATGATCAGGTGCGGTTGGCTGTTTGTTCGAGGAATGCTGTGCGTACTTGTGCGCCGTAGCCAAGCAGCTCAAATTCTGCCGCCACATCGAATTGGCGATTGCGGCGAGCGTATTTGTGAAGGTAGGAGAGACGCAGCAGCCGCGCAGCTTTTTCGCTATCGTCCGGCTGGCGGATGTAGAAACTGATCCAGCCGGTGTCTGGCAGCAGATGATGGGGGAGCGCTTCGCCCTCATTCACGAGCGCCGTCCGCAGTTTGCGCGTCAGCGGCACGTCAACCAGGCCATTGCTGTGTATATGACCGATCTCGACGTTTCCCAACTTGAACTCGACGCCACCAAAGCGATGGGGCGCTGCCTTGACGCCGTCCCATGTGCTCACCTGGGCAGCCAGAGCCTCGATCTCAGGAGTCATGCTCACAATCTCATTTACGTATGACTATCTTCTCATTCGATACTGGCATCCCCTCAGATCTTTCATAAAAGATAGTTTCTAGCGGATCTTTCATGAAATCCGCACATGAAATATCCGTCAATACCCGTTATAGTGATTAGATAGTTTTACCACCCGTAATTACGCCTGAGAGGTTTCGTGTAACGTGAATGATGTCGATGAGCTTCGGCAGCAATATGCCGATGATCGCCATTTGCGCGTGCGTCAAGAAATCCATGAGCAATACTCGATTCCCAACGTGGATTTTGCAGCCTGGGTGCTTGAACGTGGCGGCCTGGTGGGGCAAAAACGGGTGCTGGATGTAGGCTCTGGCAGCGGCAGCTATTACCGTGTGATCCGGAAACGCTATCCGGCCATTGAGTACATTGCGACTGATTTTTCCTACGGCGTTTTGGCTCGGCATGAAGCTCAGGATTATCGCATCGTTTGCGATGCTCAACACCTTCCGTTTGCGGAGGCATCGGTTGACGTCGTCATGGCGAATCACATGTTATTTCATGTCCAGGACATTGAGCAGGCAATTGTCGAATTCAAACGGGTGCTCCATCCCGATGGCGTCTTGTTGACCGCGACGAACAGCATTCAAACGATGCCGGAATTTCAGGCGCTGTTCCGACGTGCATTACTTCTCCTGAGCACACACGTTCGCCCGAACAGCCCCTATCTGTTGCCGCCTCACGAACCCTTTACCCTCGAAAATGGCGTTCGTCGTCTGGCGCGGCATTTCTTTGCCGTCGTCCGCCATGATCTGCCCAGCGCGTTGGTTTTCCCAGAGATCGACCCAGTCATGGCTTATCTGCAAAGCCTGCGCTCGATCCGCGAAAAGATGCTGCCGCCGGACATCACCTGGGATGCGCTGATGGAAGCCATGTACGATCAGGTCAGCCGGGTGATCACCTTGCAGGGCGAGTTAGTAATCAACAAGCTGAGCGGTGTCCTGATCGCCAGCGATTCAGGCGGGTTCATCCGCGATTATCACGCACACATGCAGCGATCTCACCCTGGAAAAGCGTGCAAGTAGCACGGCGGTGTATTTCGTGGCATATTTCCCTCATTGATCGTGTGAAGATTGCACTTTGAGGGGGATATGATGCGGAATCGTATGGTTCCCGGCATCTTAGCCTTGATTGTTCTGACAATTGCGGTCGCTTTGTTGGGCGTGCGCACACCCATATTGGCGCAAGACATCCCATTAGCAACGAACACGCCACGGGTTCTGGCGACCAATACCCCACGCCCGCCTGTGCCCGTTCCCGTGACGCCGGATGCGCCGCTTGAAAACTATGCCCTGCGTCTTTGGAGCGAACCGGGGCTGGTCGAACAACTGGCACAGCAAGCGCGCACGCTGCGGCAGGGCGATCTTGACGGGCAGCTTGCCATCCGCCTGACTCAGTTTGAGCTTGAGCGTCGTTTCCCTGGCGCACCCCATGCCGTGCAAGATCGCGCGCAGCTTTTGAATGCGATGCTGTCTGCGCCGCCCGGCAGTATCGACATGCGCACGGTTGCCCGGCGCCATCTGGAAGATGTGTTTTCGACAGTCATGCCATCACTGACTGTCGAGGGCGTGTACGAGGGGGATGGCTGGCGCTTTGAGGTCAGACCCGCGAACCTTGACAATCGCCCGCCGGGAGATGCGATTGTCCACAGCCTATTTCCTGCAAATGCTGGCGGCTTCAGCGACCTCCGCTATGAAGACTATGTTTTTGTCAGCAGTACAGCTTCCGGTGCCTATCGCGTCTTTGACGCAGATTTTCCGGCTGTGCCCGCGGGAGACATAACCGCGCCGTTCATGGGCGACATCACCGGTGATGGCACAGACGATCTCATTCTATTGATTGACACCGGTGATCTGAATCGGTGGTTGTACGTCTTTGGCTGGCGCGGCGATCTGGTGACAGATCTCGTCTTACCCGGCATCACCGCTCTGGTGGACGATGTCGAAGATATTCAGCCAGGTTCCGGGCGCTTTATGACTCCTATACTGCGCCTGGAGTCCCCACGCTGGCAGTGCCTGAGCGAGCAGCCCGTGCAGTGGCAGTTTGCGTCCAATTTCTTTCGCCCAATATCTGATGGTGGTGGGTTTGCCGACCAGAGGACGCTCGCTTGCGCGCTTTATCGTGCCGAGCCGTTTTTCGGTCAAGCACCGGCTGAGGCGATTTCCGTTGTCGAAAACCTGTTGTCAGCGCTCGCCGATGATCCCGTTGCGCCACGTGCGCGTCTGGCGCTGGCAGTGCTTTACGCGCTGGATGGTCAGTTGGAGGTGGCTGCTGGCCTGGCAGCCGATAGCGACGATCCCGACTTGACGCGACAGGCTGCTGCACTGCGCGATGCCCTGGCGAGTGATGCCACGCCTGCGCAGATCTGCGCTGCCGTCGTGCGTGCTGCAGCATCACCGGAGACGGCTTTGTGCGACGTTGACCAGGTGTTGACGCGTCTGTTCGAAGAAAATCCACTTCGCCAGGACACGCCGATTGCAGAACAGCTTGCGGCCATGGGCATTCGCGTGAGCGACCAGGTGACGATTAGCCAGGTGGGGCGCTTTGACCGGCAGGCAGTACGCTTCGATCTGGCCGGGGCGCGCTGGTGGGCTTTCGCGCCGCTGGACAGCGATACCTATCGAGCAGAACAAATCGAGCCGCCGCCGGGGTATGCCCAGGAGGCTCGCAGCGTTCGCGTCCTGAGTGTGCCGCCGACGGCTGTCGATGCTTTGTTCCGGGGCGATCTTTCGGGGGCACTCCTGGCGATTGACAACACCTTGCGCGATCAACCAGGGGCTATCACCGCGCCGGATTTCACGTTTGTGCGCGCCCTCTTGTACGACATCACCGGCCAGAGAGCATTGGCCCGCAGCGAATACTATGCGCTCTGGAGTGATTTTCCTGCGACGTTATGGGGGAAGCTGGCTGCCGCCCACCTGGAACGCCGTTAGCCGCTGTGTCCGTTGGGATAATGGCCGTTCTTCTTCACAAGCTGTGGATCGACAACGCGGTCGATCAGTCCATATGCCACAGCCTGGGATGGCGATAGATAGGTGTCGCGCTCGATGTCATGCTCGATCTTGTCGCGCGGCTGCTGTGTTCGCTCTGCAAGAATGTCGAGCAGGCGATCTTTGATGCGCTGGGTTTCTCTGGCATAGTTCACGATTTCCGTAGCCTGTCCCTGAACGCCGCCGAGGGGCTGGTGCATGTGGATGGTCGCGTTCGGCAGCGCGCCGCGCATTCCGCGCGTTCCGCCTGTTAGCACGATGGTGCCGAAGCTCGCGGTAAACCCGACCGAGGTAGTAGCAACCGGAGCGCTGATCTGCGACATAGTGTCATAGATCGCCATCCCCGCGTAGACTTCGCCGCCCGGAGAATTGACGTAGAGCTGGATCGGCTGATCGCGATCTTCGCGATCCAGGAATAGTAGCTGCGCCACGATCAGGTTCGCCGTATCAGAATTGATCGGCGTACCGAGCATGATCACGCGCTCTTTGAGCAGCAGTGAATAGATGTCGTAAGCGCGCTCGCCATGAGCGCCGCGCTCGATCACCATGGGGACTGTGTAGCTCACGATTAACCGCCTGTCTATGATTTGACTCTCAAGAATTCGGGATGAAATGGGTGATACCGATAATGCCTACCGGCATAGCCCACTCCTCTGTTGCTTCGATCTCGAACATGCGCTCCCAGTCGGACAGCCATTCATCTGGCAGCGTGCCGTACACGCCTACCTGGTTGACGATCTGGTCGATCAACTGGGGTGAACCGCGCAGACGCTCACGGGCATATTGCAGACGTTTCTTGACCGTGGTGAGCGGCAGCGCCAGCGTTTCGGCGATCTCCTGCTGCGAGTAGCCATCCAGGTAAAACAGTTCGGTGACTGAACGCTCGTGATCGGGCAGGGCGCGCACGGCCTCTCGAACACCGCTCTGCTGGATTTCCGTCTCGATGATTTTGGCCGGGTCATCGTCGTCGGAGGCCACCGCTTCTTCATTCAGGCTTTGCGC
Organism: Anaerolineae bacterium; assembly: GCA_023382675.1. Lineage (GTDB taxonomy): Bacteria > Chloroflexota > Anaerolineae > Aggregatilineales > Phototrophicaceae > Flexifilum. Next base: position 150,166 of record JAHDWN010000001.1, on the reverse strand, counting down.
GGGCACGGTCTGTTGCCTCGAGCTGCGAGAAGCCTGCGTGATCACCAACCGGCGCAGCCAGGCTGGAAAGGCTTTGGGGTCGCGCAGGGTCGCTAGTTGGCAATAAGCGCTGATAAATGCTTCTTGTGCCGCGTCCTGTGCATGATCGAGATCACCAAGGCAAACGAATGCCCAACTCACTGCGGCATTCCAGAAACGGTCGATCAAGCCTGCGAAGGCTTCTTCTGCCGCCTCTCCACTGGATTCCTGCACTATGAACACCAGTTGCTCGTAGTCCATCTTTGCCGCTCCCAGAACACGCTGCTTTAGAATAGAGCCAATTTGCCGCCAAAAGGTGACAGACTGGCTATACTATTTCGTCACAAACATCATGAGAATTGCGTCAGAAAGGCAAATGACTTTGCGTTTTGTCACCTTTACTCACCAGACGCAAACGCGCGTTGGCGTGCTTGAGAACGACACTATCTACGCGCTCGCTTGGGATGACACGCTGCTCGCGCTGATTCGCGCCGGGGCGCAGCCATCACGCACAGGTGAGACCTACGCGCTTGACAGCGTCAAGCTGGAAGCGCCGCTGCTGCCGGGCAAGATCATCGCCGTCGGCAGGAACTACGCCGCTCACGCGAAAGAAACCGGCTCAGCCGTGCCACAAGCGCCACTGCTGTTTGCCAAGCTTCCCAGCGCTGTTATCGGGCAGGGGGATGCGATCACGTGGCGCGAATCGATCACAACTCAGGTCGATTGGGAAGCGGAGCTGGCCGTCGTCATTGGAAAGCGGAGCAAGGATGTGCCAGAAGCCGCTGCTTTTGAGCACATCTTCGGCTATACCGTCGCCAATGATGTCAGTGCGCGCGATCTACAACTGCGCACCGACGGCCAGTGGACGCGCGGCAAAGGGCTGGACACATTCTGTCCGCTGGGGCCGGCTGTCGTCACCCACGATGAGATTCCCGATCCGCAAAATCTGGCCGTGCGCACGACGCTCAATGGCGATCTCATGCAAGACAGCAACACCCATGACATGGTTTTCACCGTGCCTGTGCTCGTCGCCTATATCTCGCGCATGTTTACACTCGAACCGGGCGATGTGATTCTGACGGGGACGCCTGAAGGCGTCGGCGAAGGGCGCACACCCCAGGTGTTCATGAAAGACGGCGATGTCGTAGCGGTCAGCGTCAGCAGCGTCGGTACACTCACGAATCCATGCTACGTGCTGTCTGATTAGCCTAGTATGTCTCCCACACCGGCTCGTGATTTAAGATCCTGCGAAGTTGGCGTGGGAAGCGCGAACGGCTGAGAGGTTTGCCGATGAAACCGTCGAAACCTGCTGCCTTGCACTTGGGGATTTCTGTGTCCGCGTCCTGCGCGGTTACAGCAATGACAATCGTGTTCTGAAGCAGGTCATCGCTGCGGATCAGTTTGAGGATTTCGTAGCCATTGGTCTTGGGCAAATTCAGATCCATCAAGATCAGCGTCGGTCGTGGATTCATCGCGCGGGCAAGCTCGATAACCCCCTCGCCGCTGGTATTGATGTAGGCCTTGATCCCCAGGTAGCGGAGCATGACGCCAATAATCGCCATGCCACCGGCATCATCTTCGACCGCCAGGGCGCTAACATTGTGAAAGGTGTTATCGCTGGGCGAAGACGTTGGAAATTTCAGAGTCATGCGCTGTTCTTCTCGACTATCCTCGGCAGACTTATTTCATCCTCATAGGGTGACAATTTTATCCTGTTTCTTCGATTGTCGCAGCCTCTATCTCTACTGCTGTCGGGCTGCTTACATGCTTGATGGGGATGTTGAACTTAAAGACACTGCCTTGACCCACTTGTGTTTCGACACTCATAGTGCCACCATGGGCTTCCACCAGCCAGCGCGAAATTGGCAGCCCAAGGCCTGTACCTTCAATGCCCATCTGTTTGGCGTGGCTGGCGCGCTCAAACGGCTGGAAGATGCGCTCTAATTCCGATTGTGGAATGCCTGAGCCTGTGTCCGAAACGCTGAATTCGAGAGCGGTCCTGAGCACGCGCACGCGCAGCCAAATCTCACCCTGCTCCGTGAACTTGATGGCGTTGCTCAGCAGGTTGAGCAGCACTTGCCGGATGCGCCGTGCGTCCATGGGAATTTGAGGCAGCGTCTCCGGTATGTCCGCCAGGAGCGCGACCGGGCTGTTTTCTGGGATGAGCGCAATCGCTGCGTCCAATGTATCCACGATCACCGGGTAAACATCGGTTGGTTGGATGAACAACTGCATCTCACCGGCTTCGATTTTGCTCACATCCAGCAGATCATTGATGAGATACAGCAGGCCTTCGGCACTGCGGATCGTCTGGTCAATCCGCTCGCGCTGCTCGTCATTGACATCGCCAAAGATGCCGATGCGCATAAAATCCATGTTGTTAATGACCAGATTGAGCGGCGTGCGCAGTTCATGCGTGATGCTGGCGAGAAAGCGCGTCTTCACGTCATTCGCCAGTTCGATGCGTTGATTGGTCTCCTCCAACTGGGAAAACAACTGTGCGTTGCGGATAATGGGCGACACCACGTTCGCCAGCAAGTTCAGGAGACGCTGGTCAGCTTCTTCAAACGGGCTTCCCAACGCGCCACGCCCGGCGACCACTGCGCCAATCGCGTTACCGGAATAGAGCAGGGGAACGCCCACCGCCCGGTGCATTTGTGGCATGATCCAACCGATTCTACCTGTCCAGGTAGAATAGTTTTCGATAGTCATACCTTTCTTGATGCGCACGACACGCCCGGCAATGCCATCTGTGGAAGGGACGACGATGCCAACGATGTGCCGGTGTTCCGGTGTGGTTGCCACCAGACGAAGCTGGCGGCCATCCTCATTCAGCAGCCAGACATTGCAATAATCGGCGCGCAAGAGTGTTCGAACGTAGCCGACCAGCTTTTGCAGCATGACGTCGAGATGGTACTCGCTGACGAGATCGATGGATGCGTCGTATAACGCGCGCATCTCCGAGGCATTGTTCTGGGCGAATTGGCGCGCCAGGTCCAGTTCGCTTGTGCGCTCTGTGACGCGCTGTTCCAACGTGCGCCCATACAACGACAGTCGCCCGTAGGTATCTGCCAGGTTGCGCTGCATCGCATCCAGCGCGCGTGCCAGCGAGCCAACTTCATCGCCCCGGCTGACATTGGCGATGTGATAGCGCATGTCGCCACTGCCGATTTCCTGGGCGGCGCGCGAGATTTCCATTAGCGGCTGCGACACAAGATAATTGACCGCCCGGCGCACCGCCATGCCCAACAATAACAGCCCTACCAGCACGACGATCAACACGAACAGCGTGACCTGAACACCGGCTTCCTGCAGCGCCGTCGGCGAGAAAACGCTGATCATACGCCAGTGACTGGTCGGCAGTTCATGATAAGTCACGAATGAATCCCGGGTGTCACCGACGTTGAACGGATTGTTGGCGTCGATCCAACTGGAGCTGTCGCTGGGTAGGTTTGCGACCCACTGAGAAAAAGCGGGTGAGCTAAGGAGTGCATCGCTAGCGAATCCGGTGCGATCCGCCATCGAGCGTGTCAGGCCAAAGGCTGCGATCACACGGTCGCCATCCAGCACGAGGTGATAAGCGTCGCTATCGGTCGTTGCCAGCATTCCCTGGATGGCCTCGCGCATGTTGGCAGCCATGACCTCGATCCATACCAGGCCAGATGCACTGCTTCCACTGCCGGGCATAGGTATGGCGATGACGTAGCGCGATGGACTTGCGTTTGGCATTGTGCTGGATACGACACTGTGCCAATGCACGCCGCTTTCTGACAACGCCTGCGCATACCATGAGTCGGGCGCAATCGATTGCACATAATTTCTAGACATGGGTGCAATCTTGGTTGACGGAAACGGACGCCGAAACTGAATGATCTGATAGCCGTCTCGGTAGGGGCGAAGCATCCCAATGCGCCCGATCCATGGCGAGTCGAGCATGATGTTGCTAGCAGTACGCCAGAGATCAGGGATCGGCGTTAATGCCGGATCGGCAAGCATGTTTGCCAGGAGACGCGGCGGCTCGATCATGCGTTGGATCTGCTCATCCAGGCGCAAGGCGATGTCGCGACCTTCTGTGTAGAGAATGGCTTGCCGCTGACTGCGGATTGTGGTGCCGCTCGATTGCAGGATGATTAGGACAGTCGCCACAATGATCAGGCTACTGATGAAGATAACGAGTAATACGAGGCGGCGGCGGATACTCCAGCCAGCGGTCATGAAGTTATCCTATCCAAAGCGACAAACATGACACTCGAATACAGCATGACTCTCATTATAAAAATCTCGATCTGCTTATACATCATCGTAATGTTGGTTTAGTGTACGAACTGGGAAGATTTTCAGTTTTGATTGTGATTGTCATTACACTTCCACGTCTTTACAGCCTCAGGTTATAATCAAAAGGTCAGGTCTGACAATGGGGATGGAGTCGTGCCAATTATTCGCGAGGGGCAGCTCGATATCATCAGTCGCAGCGCCGAGCAGACGATGCGCCTGGGCGCGCGTCTCGGCACATTTCTTGAGCCTGGGGATGTAATCTGCCTGTCAGGTGATATGGGAGCAGGGAAAACTGTCTTTGCCGCCGGCATTGGCAAAGGTTGGGGAGCAATCCCCGCCCTTACCAGTCCAACATTCAGCCTTGTCCATGTTCATCGTCGCAGTAAGGACAAGCTGAAACTCTATCACCTGGATTGCTATCGACTCTCCAGTGTTCTGGATGCAGAGTCAATCGGGTTGGATGACATTCTGAGCAATGTGAGCATCGCCGTCTTCGAATGGCCTGAGCACATTCAAGAGGCGTTGCCAAACGAACGTCTGTGGATCGAGTTTCGGATTCTGGAAAACTCCCAGCGCAATATTGTCTTCGACGGTATAGGCGCGCGCTATACGGAGTTGATCGAACAATATCGCGTGTATGCTTTTGGCCGCTAAACCACCAGTCAAAACACAAGCATTATGCTGTTAGCAATCGACACCGCAACTTCATATACAAGCCTGGCGCTTCACAGCAAGAGCATGGTGATCGCAGAACACACCTGGCTTTCACCGTCTCCCAATCATGCTGTCGAGCTTGCTCCTGCTGTGCAAAGGGTGTTGGGTCAGGGTGACGTGACCATTCAAGATCTGACTGCGCTGGCCGTTTGCGTTGGCCCTGGCTCATTTACCGGGCTGCGCGTTGGCGTCGCGCTTGCCAAAGGCATTGCAGCGGCACGCCAACTGCCACTCGTGGGCGTTTCATCGCTCGACATCGTCGCTGCCGGTCATCCCCAGGTCAGCGGCGGCTTGATCGCTTTGGTGCAAGCTGGGCGTGGTCGCATTGTGGCGGGCACATATCAGTGGCGCAAGGGGCGTTGGAAGCGTCGCGGCGAGCCACGGCTGATGACGTGGGCCTCGCTCATCGAGAGTATTGACGGCCCAGCAACGGTGACAGGTGAGATTGACGCGGATGGACAGATGGCGCTAGAGAATGCGCGCCAGCAGGAAATGCCCATCACCATCACCCCGGCTGCCCAGCGATTACGGCGCGCCGGGTTTCTGGCGGAAGAAGCGTGGACGCAGCTACAGGAATCCGCCGATCATGACCCTGCCAGGGTGATCCCGCTCTACGTGAAAACGAAAGACCTTGGCTAAAGATGACGCTCACGCTTCGCTACATGCGCCTTGCCGATATTTCTCAGGTCGTCGCCATTGATCAGGTGACATTCGTGCCGCCGTGGTCGGCGCGTTCGTATGCTTACGAGATTGCTGAATCGACCTACAGCCACATGGTCGTGCTCGAACAAACTGAGGATCAGCCGCAGACGAAATCATTCTTTCGTTGGTTCTTTTCTCCGCCGCGCACTGCATCCGCACAAATCGTCGGCTACGGCGGTTTGTGGCTCATTTCGGACGAAGCTCACATCAGCACGATTGCCACGCACCCGGATTTTCGCCGCCGAGGTTGGGGGGAACTGCTGTTAGCCGGGATGGTGCAAAAAGCGGTTCTGCTGAACGCTGCTTATGTCGTTCTGGAAGTGCGTGTGAGCAACGGCGCAGCGCAGGCGCTGTATCACAAGTATGGCTTTGTCACGGTCGATGTCAAAAAAGGCTACTACCATAACAACGGGGAAGACGCCTACGACATGCGGCTGGATCTGCGAGATGAGGCTGTTTGCGCCCGCCTGGATACGTTGTTCGCGCGATTACGCACCCGAAATATCTACGAAGATGTTTTTACCAGCAGCATTCGCACACGCTCATAGAGACAAACGGGGGTGTTCCTGAGAGCACCCCCGCTTCATTCAGCTTATGCTGCTTCCTGTGATTCCATCCTGCTCGGAGCGCCGCGTCTGCGCGCTACGAAGATGATCAGAGCCACGATAAAGACGACGGCGCTCACAACCTGTGAGAAGTTGACACCGGTGATGATGGTCGTCTCTACACGAATGAACTCCAGCAGGAAGCGAATGAACGCATACTGCATGATGTAGATCAAGAAGAAGTCACCCGGGCGGAAGTTCTGCCGGTTGCGCAGGAACAGGTTCAGCAGCACGATAAAGGCCAGGAAATTCCAGATCGATTCGTACAGGAACAACGGGTGGAAACGAGTCGTTGCGACAGGAAAGTCGACCAGACTCTTGAAATCACCGACACGCTTCGCGCCCTCGATCTCAATGCCCCAGGGCAGCGACGTGGGCAGGCCATACAGTTCCTGATTGATGTAGTTCGCCCAGCGCCCGATTGCCTGACCCAGGGGAAGGCAGACGCCCGCAATATCAAGCCATGGAGCCATTGGCAGCCCGTTTTCAGGAAAGCGTTCGCCCTCGCCTTCGCCGAAGATACGGCGCAGGATACGTCGTGTCGGCGGGATCAACCAGAGGACGACGATGATCAGCAGGATAGCGCCGAGTACGATCGCCCAGGTAGCGGCATTGTTCGCGCCCAACACGACCGCGATAATGCCGAAGATGCCGATGAAAACCCACCAGAAACTACTGAAAAAGCGCCCGATCGGGTTGTGCAAGCGGCTGAAATAAAGATACGCGCCCAGAAAACCACCCAGCACCGCGCCGAAAATGCTCAGACCACCGCTCCAGATGGCGATGGCACCGTTTTCGGGATTGAAGAAATTTTGAAAATACCAGGCCGTGTCCTGTCCTTGCGCCACGAGTGCCGCCGTCGGGAAGAGGACAAACCACAAGCGAGCGCCGATAATGGCCGGGATGATCGCCCACGTGAGCGCGCCCCAGACATGATCTGGATCGCGTCTATCGCGTTTTGCCAGCCGCGCTGCCATTGTCGCCGCCACCAACATCGCCAGCACGATGATGATGCCGTAGTAACGGATCTGCACTCGGTCGAACAGGGTGATGAATTCGCGTCCGAACTCCATGGTGAAATGAACCTCTTATCTATCGAGATGCCTGCGGACATACCACAGGCGCTGCACTGCGCTGATATTGGTACCGACTGCGAGCAAAATCAACCCCGGTATCAACAAGCCGGGGATGAGAAACATGATCAGCAGTACGGCGAGGCGCTCCATCCGTGAAAACAGACCGACTTTGACCGACAAATCCGCTTCCCCGGCACGAGCGCGAACATAGCTTACCACAAAACTACCGTTCAGGGCTGCCAGCGCAAGCAGGAAATAGACGTATTCATCACGCACGGCAAAGAAGTAGGCCAGCGCCGCAAAAATGATGCCGTCCGCGTAACGGTCGAGCGTCGAATCCAGGACACCGCCAAATCGGTCTTTGCGCTCCATTGCCCGTGCGACTGCGCCGTCGAGCGCGTCGAGCGGCAGCCCCAACACGAGCAGCAGCGCGCCCAGCGGATGATCTCCCTGCGCGATGGGCACAGCGGCAATCACGACGACCACCAGCCCGGCAATGGTGATGACATCAGGATGAATACCGAGGCGGTGCAAAAATGCGCCAGCGCGCTGCATGAACCGGGACGTGAGCGCGCGGACACGATCGGTCAAAGTGATGGGATGCGTTGACATAGGAACGCTCTACAAACTATGGCTATATTTGAACTCGGACTTGCGATTCTCCCGCGTGTCCAGTAGACTGTACCTTACTTCGGAGCGTAGCGCAGCTTGGTAGCGCGCAGCGATCGGGACGCTGAGGTCGTGGGTTCGAATCCCGCCGCTCCGACTATCCATTAAACCCCGCACATGCAGCGGGGTTTTATGTCGCCTGGCGCTGGCGCATGATTTCGAAAGCCAGCGCTGCCGAGGCGGCGGTTGTCCCCAGATCGTGATCGAAAGCGCGTCCATAAGGGATTTTCAGGCGCAGATCAGCTTTGTCGGCAAATGAGCGCGTGATGCCGCGCTTTTCACCGCCGACGAGCAGGAACAACGGCACAGTCAAATCTGCTTCGTAAATCGAAATCGCCCGCTGCGCATCGGCAACGGCGATCGTCAGACCGCGCTCACGGTAGAATGCTGCCGCTGCCTCTGCCGTATCGGCGACGGCGACCCGAATCCGTTCTGATGCGCCGGCGGAGGCGCGTGCGACAATGCTCGCGGCGCTCATCCAGTTGCGTGGGCGAACGACCAGACCATGCGCACCTGCCGCATAGAAGGCGCGAACCGCCTGTCCAAAATTGAACGGATCTTCGACGCCATCCAGCATGACGATGAAGGGGCGCTCGGCGTTCACCAGCAGGGCATCCAGGGTGAGCGTTTGTCGTTCGCCTGTGAGCGCGATGATGCCACCATGCGACGTGCCGCTGGCGTATTCCGCGATCACTGTCGTGCCGACGCGCTCCACCGGCACGCCGCTCGCTGTCGCCAGCCGTGTGATTTTCAGTGTGTCGGCGTCGCGCTTATCCTCGCGGATGTAGACGGCGTGAAATGGACGGCTTTGTGTTTCTAACGCCGCCGCGACAGAGATGAAGCCTTCAAGTACGAGCTGTTCAGACATGGAAAATCTTATGGGCTGTCTGTGTTGTCAGGCTCATAAGCCATTGACCTTGGCTTCGCGCCACCAATCGTCCATCTGGGCGAGGTTGAAGTCCTTGAGCGGCTTGCCCTGGGCTTCCGCCTGCGCTTCGACATAGCGGAAACGCCGCTCGAATTTAGCGTTGGCGGCTCGCAGCGCACTCTCCGGGTCGATGCCGAGTTTGCGCGCCCAATTCGCAACCACGAACAGGACATCGCCCATCTCTTCCGCGCGGTGTGGATCGTCGCTCGCGGTCAGCACCTCGTCCAATTCTTCATGCAGCTTGGCGAGCACATCGTCAGGAGTCGGCCAATCGAAACCCGGCTTGGCCGCTTTTTCGGTCAACCGCAATGCACGGAATAGGGCAGGCAGATCTTTAGGAACTTCATCCAGGAGAGATTGGCGTTTCGGGTTACCTTTCTCTTCCTGCTTGATCGCCTCCCAATTCTGCACCACCTGGCCTGCGCTATCGACGTTGACATCACCCCAGACGTGCGGATGGCGGCGGATCATCTTCTGGCTGACGTGGCTGAGAATGTCGCCCATGCGAAACTCGCCAAATTCGGTCGCGATCTGGGCATGGAGCACGATCTGCAAGAGCAAATCACCCAGTTCTTCTGACAGTGCCTGTGGGTCTTCCGCGTCGAGCGCCTCCAGGACTTCGTGCGTTTCTTCCAGCAGATAGCGGCGCAGCGATAGATGCGTCTGCTCGCGATCCCACGGGCAGCCCTCTGGCGCGCGCAGGTGGGCGATGATTTCCTGGAACGCCTCGAAGCTGCTGAGATGGCCGAGCGGCGGCACGTAGAGCGCCGTGAGATAGCGAATCCGCTCGCTCCGGTCAATGGCATACAGCGGCACACGCTCAATCTGCGCTTCAGCCGTGCCCGCGCCGTGTACGAGCATCACGTCAAATTCGTCGGGATACTGATTCATCAGCGTCAGCTTGAGATCGCTCGCGACTGCGCGGCTGTAGACCTGCGCCAGGAGCGCGGGACGATCCGGGTTGAGCGGCGGATGGTGCATCGAGGCGATGTCCAGAGCATCGTAGACCTGTAGGCCGTCAATGGCGTCAATCCCCAGCGCTGCGAGGGCCGGCTCGATAAAGCTCAGGCCGCTGATGATCTCGATCTGAATGCCGCGCTCCGGCGCGCGCGTGATCAGGCGCTGCACGGTCGATTCCGCCACCATCGGGTCGCCGGGCACGGCATAGACGACATCCTCTGCCTGTGCAGCCGCCAGCACGCGCGCGCAGATCGTATCGTAGATGTGCTCAAAATCGGCGCTGGAGTCATACACGTCGTCAAAACTGGTGAACGACGAAATCGGCAAATCAGATACACAGGGGTGTTCTTTGGTGCGCAGATAGACAGTCTTTGCCGTTTCCAGGGCGTGCCATGCGCGGCGCGTGATATCGTCGGGATGTCCCGGCCCTAAGCCGAGGATGGTGAGAGTCACAGGCGGATCTCCGCAGGATACTGATGGACGGGTACCAGATTTTACGCGGGCGTGTGCCAGAAACAAACAAGGCAAGACTCATCGCCTTGCCTGTGTAGACTGCTGAATAGCCAATCCGTCGCCGGACTAACGTTTGGTGTAGGTCGGGGCCTTGCGCGCGCGCTTCAGACCTGGCTTCTTACGCTCTTTCACGCGGGCGTCGCGTGTGACCAGATCGTACTGGCGCAGTGTTGGCTTGACCTCAGGGTCGAGCTTGAGCAGTGCGCGGGCGATGCCGAGGCGAATCGCATCACGCTGACCGGTGACGCCGCCGCCGGTGACATGCACGGAAATATCGTAGGCGCGTTCTTGCGAGAGCACCCGCAGCGGCTGCAGGATGATGTCGAGGTCGCCTTCGCGCGAGATGTATTCGTTGGCATCTTTGTCGTTAATGACAAACTTGCCAGTGCCGCCAGGGAAAAGACGCACGCGCGCGCTGGATTCTTTTCGACGGCCAATGCCTTCATAATATTGTGCGGACATTCATTGTCTCCCTTAGCGTTCCGCCAGCACGCCTGTCTTTCAGCGTCCCGGTTGCATCCGCTGAAATCAAACGACTAGAGTTCGAGTTTTTCCGGCTGCTGCGCCTCATGCGGGTGCGTCGGCCCCGCATAGACCTTAAGTTTCTTGAACATTTCGCGTCCCAGCACGTTCTTGGGCAGCATGCCGCGAATGGCATCTTCCAGGGGGCGTTCAGGGAAGCGATCGAGTTGATCCTTCAAGCGGCGGCTATAGATGCCGCCAGGATAGCCGGAAGCCCGATAGTAGATCTTGTCTTCCATACGGTTGCCGGTCACACGGATTTTGTCGGCATTGATCACGATGACGTAATCGCCGGTATCCATGTGCGGTGTATACATTGGCTTGTGCTTGCCGCGCAGGATGTAGGCGATTTTCGAAGCCAGGCGGCCAAGCACCTGATCTTCTGCATCGACGACATACCACTTGCGTTCGGCCTGAATTTCCTGTGGTTTGGCTGAATAGGTTTTATACATCTTCAGATTTCCTCTGGCGGTCGTCTCCCCCGCCTGCCCATCAATTGCTCATCGGTCGGATAACGGACAGCCTCCAACACCAGGCCGTGGGGTGGTGCGAGCGTTACCCCATCTAACATCTCACCGCTTGTCAGTGCGCCGCTGAATTGAGCAAGCGTGAGTGTGCCCTGCCCAACAGCGATCAGCGAACTGACAATCCGGCGTACCATGTGCTGCAAAAAGGCAGTCGCCTCTATGCGATACTCGTGCATGATACCATACTGCGTTGGCTTTGTGTCCCACTGGCTGCGGTAAATCTCGCGCACCGTGTTTGTGCCCTGGGGCGGTTTGCCAAAGGCAGCGAAATCATGCACGCCTACGAGCAGCGACGCCGCCTCAACCATGCTCGCGTCGTCGAGCGGGCGCATAATCTGCCATGCTCGACAGCGCAAGAGCGGTTGACGCTGCGCCGCCTGTACAACGGTATATCTGTAAACGCGCGCGACAGCATCAAACCGGGGATGAAATCCCTCGTGCTGTCGAATGTTTTGCAGTGCGATGTCGTCCGGCAAATTGGCGTTGATGGCACGCAAGAGCGTTTCATCATCATGTCGCCACACGACATCGAACGAGATGACCTGGCCCTCGGCATGGACGCCGGTATCCGTTCGTCCTGCGCCGATGACCGTCACGCGCTGCTGCGTGACCTTCTCAATCGCGCTTTCGACCACGCCCTGAATGGTCGGTGTATTGCCCACCTGGCGCTGGAAGCCCTGATAAGCGCTTCCATCATAGGCCAGCGTAGCGCGAAAGCGAGCGACCATCGCTACTCAGGGCGGTCAACCAACTCCAGCACAACCATTTCGGCAGCGTCACCCTTGCGCGGGCCGAGCTTGACGACACGTGTGTAACCGCCAGCGCGATCTTGATAGCGCGGAGCCAGGGTCTCGAACAGCTTACCGACAACCTCGCGGTCGTTGTTGAGTCTGCTCGCGGCAATGCGGCGTGCGTGAATGGCGCGATTCGGGTCGCTGTGCGCCAGGCCGCGCTTGGCGGTCGTGATCAGGCGCTCGACGTAGCCGCGAACGAAATCAGCTTTTGCTTCGGTGGTCTGGATGCGCTCATGCGTGATGAGCTGCGCCGCCAGTCCCCGCCGCAGCGCTTTGCGCTCTTTGATATCGCGCCCTAGATGCTTACCGTGTACCCGGTGTCTCATGGTGTCTTCATTCCCCTGTCGTCAGATTGCCAAATTCTGCGTCTTCACGCAGATAGCCTTTTTCCTTGAGTTTGGCGACCAGTTCGTCAAGCGATTTTTCGCCAAAGTTGCGGATCGCCAGCATTGCATCCGGGCCGCGTTCCAGCATGTCCAGCACATCACCCACAGTGATGATACCTGTGCGCTTGAGTGAATTGAACACGCGCACGCTCAAGTCCAGATCCTCGATCAGTTTTTCGTGAAGCTGGCTCTTTTCGTCGCGTCCGCCGAACGCCGTTTGTTCCTGCGTCATCCAGTCGAAACCATCGTCAGCTTCGACGCCGCCGATGATTTGCAGATGCCGCGTCAGGATCGTCGCAGATTGATGCAGCGCATCTTCCGGGCGGATAGTGCCATCTGTCCAGATTTCCATCACCAGCCTGTCGTAGCTGGTGCGCTGGCCGACACGGGCGCGCTCGACATCGAAGTTCACGCGGCGGATCGGGCTGAAGATGGCATCCACGGGCAGCTCGCCGATTGGTAAACGTCCACGTTCTTCGGCCTGGCTGTAACCACGGCCGATCTCGACGTTGAATTCCATCTCCACGTGCGCATCGGGGGAATCAGCAGTGAACAGATAGAGATCGCTGTTGATGATTTCGACCTCAGGCGGGCAGATAATATCCGCAGCCGTCACCGTGCCCTCACCGCGATGTTCGAGGCGCAGGCGCGCGCGATCGACATCTTCCAGCTTCAGGCGAATCTGCTTGATCTGGAGCATCAACTGCGTCATGTCTTCGCGCACGTTCGGGATCGCCGAAAACTCATGGTGTACGTCCGACACACGAATGCTCGTGATGGCAGCCCCCGGCAAGGATGAGAGCAACACGCGGCGCAATGCATTGCCGATGGTCAAGCCGTAGCCGGATTCCAGCGGACTGATGACGAACCGACCGTAATTACGTGTGCTGGCGTCGCTTTCGACCTTGTGCGGCAGCACCATGTTATTCATGACCAAGACCGCGTCCTCCTACTCAAAACACGTTCCATAAATCAGGCGCGAAAAAGCGTTAGACGCGGCGCTTCTTGGGGGGGCGAACACCGTTGTGCGGAATTGGTGTCTCATCGGTGATCGAGCGCACCTTGAGACCGCTTGCCTGGATGGCGCGGATCGCTGCTTCACGGCCCGGCCCTGGCCCCTTGATGAAAACATCGACTTCCTGCATCCCATGCGTTTGCGCCGTTTCGGAGGCAGCTTGTGCCGCAACGCGCGCTGCATATGGGGTGCTCTTACGACTGCCTTTGAAACCGCTAGTGCCCGCACTGGCCCAGGACACCACATTGCCCGACTGATCAGTCATCGAAATGATGGTGTTATTGAAGGACGCATTGATATGCGCCTGGCCGTAGGGAATGTTCTTGACGACGCGCTTAGCGGTACGTCGTCCGCCTTTGCGTGCTGGTTGACGTGCCATGCTCTAACCTCGCTGAATGGCGCTTTCACTAACATGCGCCCTATGGGTTCATAGGACGCTATGTGATCACTGATAAAAATGGACACAAGGGCACGAAAAACCATGCCCTTGTTTTCTACTGTTAATGATGATGGCGCGTTATTTCTTGGTCGCGCCGCGACGACGCCCACGCCCTGGTACGGTCTTCTTTGGACCCTTGCGGGTGCGCGCATTGGTGCGTGTACGTTGACCATGCACAGGCAGGTTACGGCGGTGACGCAAACCACGATAGCAGCCGATTTCCATCAAGCGTTTAATGTTGAGCTGCACTTCGCGCTTCAAATCGCCTTCGACGGTCATACCGCCGAGCGCTTCACGCAGGAGTTGGAGTTCAGCTTCGGTGAGATCCTTAACGCGCGTATCCGGGCTTACGCCTGTCTGCGCCAGAATCTTATTGCTTGTCGGGCGGCCTACGCCATAGATATAAGTGAGCGCAACTTCAATTCGCTTGTCGCGTGGCAGGTCCACGCCCTCAATACGTGCCATATGGTTTCACTATCCTCCAGGTGTCTCTGCGCTTAGCCCTGGCGCTGTTTGTGCTTCGGATTCACGCAGATCACCATTACGTTCCCGTTGCGCCGAATAATACGGCACTTCGGGCAGCGCCGCTTTACAGATGCGGTGACGCGCATGATGATCACTTTCACTCAGCTAATCGAGTAACGGAATCAGGATTATAGCAAAGATGAATATGTTGTCTATGGTGGAATCGAACACAAACAGCGCAATCGCTGCGGCGCGCACGCAATCCACGCTATAATGTCGAATGCGAACTGAGCTTTGAAATCTTTATTGCAGGTATATCGCGTGACCGACGATCAACTTTCAGCTTTGATAAAAGACGCCATCGACGCCGCCGGGCGGGCTTATGCACCCTATTCTAATTACCATGTGGGGGCGGCCTTGCACACGCCAGCGGGGGTGGTCTACTCGGGCTGCAACATCGAAAACGCCGCCTATCCGGCGACGATTTGCGCCGAACGCGTCGCCCTCGTCAAGGCGGTCAGTGAGGGTGTACGCAAATTCGATGTGATCGTGGTCGCGACTCCCAACGGCGGGTCGCCCTGTGGTCTGTGCCGTCAAATGCTGTATGAATTTGCGCCCAGCCTGCGCGTGCTGATGGTGGATTTCAACGGCGCTGTTCACTGGGACGGCCCGCTGTCCGATCTGCTCCTGCATGGTTTTGGCCCCGACAATCTGGAGACCTGATCTGTGACTGATCAACATCGTCTGCGCTCTTTACGGACGCCGGCGCTCATCCTTAGACGGCGCGATTTCGGCGAGGCTGACCGTCTTCTGACGGTGTTGACGCCCTACCAGGGCAAGCTCGATGTGGTTGCCAAGGGGGCACGTAAACTTAACAGCAGCAAAACCGGTCACGTCGAGTTGTACACCCGTGCGGACATGCTGATTCATCGCGGGCGTGATCTGGGCATTTGTGTGCAGGCCGAGATGACTGCTCCGTTTTTGCCCCTGCGCGAAGATTTGAACCGGGGCGCGCACGCGAGCTATTGCGCGGAGCTATTGGACAGACTCACGACCGAGGGCGAAACCGATGCCGGAGCACTCTTCAGGCTCATGGATGACACCTTCATCCGTTTGAGCCTGGAAGCGGATTTGCGCCTTGTGGTGCGCTTTTTCGAGCTGCGCCTGCTCGATCTGGTCGGTTTTCGCCCGGAACTGATCAACTGCGTGGTCGAGCATGAGCCGCTGCTGCCGGAAGATCAATTTTTTGATCACACGGCTGGCGGTGTCGTTTGCCCGCGCCATGTGTTGCGCACAGCCAGTGTCGTGTCGTTGAGCGTGGATGCACTCAAATTGCTGCGCCATCTTCAGCGCAGCACCTGGAAACAGGTAGCCTCTCTCAAAGTCCCCACACGCACCCATGAAGAAGCCGAGCGCGCCATGCTTGGCTACGTCACGCATCTGGTCGAACGCCGCCTGCAGAGCGTTGATTTCATTCGCAAAGTTCGCAATCTCGCCTGATGCAATTGTTAAATCACCGCCAGAATCTTTGATCGGCACGGGAGTTTATCGTAAGATAGGAACGTTGGTTACTCTGCAGGGAGAATTGTTCACTGCATCCTTCTGATTCCACTTTACCTTCACGAGATACCCATTTGCAGGCTCAGCAAGAAACAAATGACGCAGCGCCGCCAGCGACTTCTGAGTTGATTGCTGCTTTGGCGGAAGTTGACGCGGGTCAATCTGTGCGTCTTGGCGTCGCCACGAAGCTTTTTGACCGCGCTTTGAATAACGGCGAGCAAGATGCTGCGCTCGCTCTTGCGCAGGCGATGGACGGAGATCCAGCGCTCGAACAGCAGATCAATCCGTTATTCGATGATGCGCTTCACAGCCAGCCCGATACGGCCTATCGTTTTGTTCGAACGCGTCTGGTTGCCAAGTCCGACGCCCGCTGGCTTTTCCGGTTGCGACAGGCGGCGCTGGCAGCGCTGCACGTTGCCATTACCGATGGCGATCCGGAAACAATTCTGAACTGGCTGACACTTATCGCCAGAGAGCCGATGAACTACGATCTTGGTGAGATCTTGCATCACGGAATCCTGGCCGCGCAAACCCGCGCTCACGAAGATCCTGCTCTTGCGCGCGGGCTGATCCTGCTGGCCCTCAAGCGTTCGCCGGCTGCTTTGGCCTTGCTTCTTAACGACAAAAGCCTGATGGAATCACTGCCGGACGAGTTTCGGCGCATGATCGACCGTGGGGATGGCGATTTACTGGCCTTACTCAGTGAGCATAGTTCAGATGCATTCTTGCTGGCAGCAGCGCAGGCTGCCTACCACCAGAATGCGCCATCGTTGACACCAGCAGTGATCGAGCAGTTGTGGCATTTTTATGTCGCCGGGGCGGGGGCGAGTCTTCCACCTCAGTATCGCCCGGAGCATGTCATTGACACACTGGCAGAAACCGGGGCTGCCTGGATGAGCACGCCAGCATTTGACAGGCTGCTCGCGCTTAGCTTGCGGGATGCGCGTGACCCCCTGTTTCATCGTTTTGCCAGCCAACTGGCGACCATGCAGGATAAACCTGAACGAATTGCTACGGCCCTTTTCCGGGCGCATCGTGCAGCACCTGAGATGGCTGCGCTGGCTTCGGCGCTGGTGGCCTCTGGAACGCTTCAGCAGGCTGATCTATCTGATCTCTACGCGGCACTGCTGGAACAGCAGGGCTGGGATGCAGCGTCGCAGCCAATTGTTGACCAGTATGCGCGCCTCTTACAGCAGAATCAGTCGATTGTCCTGCAAGCGGAAACGCTCTGGCACATGCTGAATTATGGACTGGAGCAAGAGAGTGAAATCGCGACGCGGATCGCAGCGCGTCGTCTCTGCACCGTTTTGGAAAAGCGCGAAGATGACGAGTCACTGATCGAAGGCATCGTACAGCTTGTGCAGCAGTCAGCCTGGCAGCCACAGGCGCGTGAGATGGTACAGACCTGGTGGCGCGGGTTTGCCCGGTCACTGCCGACGGCCCGTCTCAATAAGCTGGAGCGTGCGCTCGAAGGCAAGCGCCTCACCGATGAACCGCGCGCCGTGCTCCAAACCATCCTGGCATTTCGCAGAATGCTGGGCAAACGTACCCTCAAGCAGTTTGCCGATGACATCCATGTGACCTTTGGTACATTGGAAGCACTCTCCAACGCCTTTGACGCCGACGGCAAACGCCAGATCAATTTCGATCTGACTGTTGCGCGCACCGAGTTGGAAGCACAGGACAGCAGCCTGTCACCGCAAGAACAGCAAATCCTCGCGCGTGATTTCAAGGAACTGGCGGAACTGCTCAGCCTTCTGGGGGATCGGCGCACCAAGCCCAGCCTGATCCGGCGAGAGGAAGAGGTTGATCGCCAGCTTATCCAGGGTGAACAGCTACCCCACAGCGCGGTCGATGTGCTCAAGTGGATGGCCGGTTATATCGGTGGCCAGCAGGACAACGAGCGCGAAGATTAGGCTCGGCTAACCCGGCAGCAGCTCGGCGGCGATGTCACACAGACGGGGATTTTTCTGATCGCGCGGCGACAGCACAGGCGGCTGATCGATGCCCCAATCCAGATCGAGATCGGGGTCGTTCCAGGCGATGCCCAGTTCGTCTGCGCCATCGTAATACTGATTGACGAGATATGTCAGTGTCGCATCGGTCAATGCGTAAAAGCCGTGCGCAACGCCCACGGGGATAAACAGACCCAGGTTGTTTTCCTCGCCGATCTCCAGCACACAGCTTGCCATGTACGTCGGCGAAGACCGCCGCAGATCGATCATGCCCGCGCGAATACGACCATTCATCGCGTACCAGTAATCGACTTGCTTGCGGTGAAAATGCAGTCCTCGGAGGACGCCCGCCTTGCTGTCTGACCGGTTGCTCTGGATGTGCGACCAATCGATCCAGGGAAACCATTCGCGGCGAAATGTCTCCATGAACTGGCCGCGTTCGTCGGCAAAAGCGCGGATAGATACGGTGTAGACGCCTGCAATATCCGTGGATTCGTGAATGATGTCGGGAATAATGCCCATGCAGTTCGTTACCTTTAGCAGATGATGCGCAATCATTGTACCAGCCAATCCCGGCCTATCCAGTTATTGATCGGTATGCGTGAGTGGCTTGCGAGCGGCGATTTTTGGGATAAAAAGGAGGCAGTTTCTTTCCTGTTCTCTCTGGGATGATTTTATGCGCCTATGGATGTTGATCGCTGCGATACTGCTTGTTGCTGCCGCTTGCGCACCCACCGACGTAGCTTCGCCGGAAATTGCTATCGCACCGGATCGTCTCCTTGAATATGGCGGCGCGGAGGCAGATGCTTTGCAAGAAGGTTTTGCGGCACAGAACTGGCTCTTCGTCGCGCGCGCAGGGCAGCCGATCCAATTGAGTATCGACTCGGAGCAAGCACTTTCGCTGCAACTCGCTGCGCCGGATGGACAGCTCATCGCATCGGGCAGCAGTATCGTCATCAATGCGCCTGCCGACGGCACGTATACTGCGACCATCGCGCGAGGCTCCCTGGCAGGGACGGCGATCTACACGCTCTCGCTGGAGAGTGTCCCACCGCCGACAGCGACGGCCACCACAACTGCGTCGCCGACACCGACGGTCACGCCATCGGCGACGCCTACGCCGGTGTACGCTGCCCTTGGTACCTACCTCGGTCAGCCGGTCAGCGGGCAGACCATCAATGGACGTTTCGAACAGACTGGCGATACCCAGGTGATCGCTTTTGCAGGCATGGCGGGTCAGTTCCTGTTTCTTCGACTGCAAACGCTCGACGGAGCTATCGATCCGGCGCTGACGCTGTTCGACTCACAAGGAGCCGTCCTGCTCACGGATGAAGAGAGCGGCGGCGCGGATACCCCGCTATTCAATCAAGTTCAACTGCCATACACGGGTGACTATTTTGTCCAACTGCGTGCAGACAGCGGCGGCGGAGACTATCAAGTTGCCTTCAGGCTGGACGCTCAGCCTGCGCTGCTGCCCACGTCTGCGCCACCATCGCCGACCCCACCCATCAGCGCGCTCGCATCACCCCTGGTGTCGGAAGACAGCGTGCTGCGCGATCATGTGCCTGCGAGCGGGCAGGTTGAACGCCCCGGCGATTTCGCCCGCTTCACCATTGAGGCACAGGCCAACGACGTGCTGACGGTTGCCGCGCGTGCCAGCGATGAATCCGGTCTGCGCCCGGCCTTCGAATTTTACGATCCCGAAGGCGCGTTGTTGGCGCGTGCGGAAGCAGCGTCAGGCGGTGAACCCCTGGCGCTCGCGTCGGCGGTCAGTGTGCCTGTCGATGGCATCTACAGCGTCTTTGTGCTTGGTCTGAACGATACGACCGGCTCCTTTAGCCTGGCTTTTGGTCGCGATGGTTCTTATGCCGATAATCCGAAGATCTTTGCGCCGCCTGATGTCCCCTCGCAAGCGACTCTGCCCGCACTGGGGATGCGCGACGTGTGGTTTGTTTCGCTTTCAGCCGGCGATGTGATCACGGCGGCGGTCATCGCCGAAAGCGCGGGTTTCGATCCGGCGCTGGAACTGGCCAACACTGATGGGCTGCGCATCGCCTATGATGACAGCGGCACGCAGAACCCGGTCATCCAGCAGGCCGTCATCCCGGACAGCGGCACGTACCTGCTGCGTGTGACGGGCGCGAACGCAGGCAGCGCTGGCAGCTACCGCCTCGTCTGGCGTTATCTCACAGCAGCGCCGACGCCCACGCCTCAGCCTGTAGCATCGCCGCTGATGTCCGCCGACGATGCGCTTGGGCCGGGTGTTCCCCGTGAGTATCGCTTTCTGGGGCAGGCAGGGCAGCGCATCCGCGTGAATGTCGCCGGAACGGACGCCACGCCGCTCGATCCTGTGGCGGCTGTGTTCGCGCCAGATGGTACTCTGTTGATCGAGGTGGACGACAGCGGCGCGAGTCTCAATCCGCAATTCGATCTCGATTTGCCTGCAACGGGCGTCTATGTCCTGCGCGTCGGCAGCTATGGCGAAGCCGGTGGCGCATTCATCGCCAGAGTCGAACGGCTGAACTTCGAATAGTCCGCCTAGACAATGTACGGCGTGCTTGCGCCGGTTTTGGTCATGCCGCGCGGATCGATGGGCACGTTAATGCAGGCGGGTTTGCCGCTGGCGAAGGCGCTGCGCAGGGCGGCCGCGATTTCGTCGGGCTGCTCCACGTGGATGCCCATGCCGCCCATCGCTTCGACGATGCGGTCGTAGCGCGTCGACGCGAGGGAGGTCGCAACTGCGCGATCCTCGCCGAGCATGTTGATCTGCGGCCCGCGAATCTGCCCCCAGCCTGCATCGTTGCCGATGATGCTGACGATGGGCAGGTCGAAGCGGATGGCTGTATCGAATTCGAAGCCGTTCAGGCCGAATGCGCCGTCGCCATTGATGACAAGAACCTTTTTCTGCGGATAGAGATGCTTGGCGGCGATGGCAAACGGGATGCCGACACCCAGGCAGCCGAGCGGGCCAGGATCGAGCCACTGGCCGGGCTGTGTCAGGTCGATGATCTTGGCACACGCGCTGACGATGTCGCCGCCATCGACGACGATCAAGGTGTCGTCGTCGATGGTTGCGCTGATCTCGGCGGCAAAGCGGAAGTGGTTGACGGGCACATCGTCGAGCGCCATCCAATCTTTCATCCGGGCGCGCTTTTCTGTCTCCAGGGCGCGTACCTGTGCCAGCCACTCGTCATAGCGGATGCCCTGCAAGCCCTCACACAGCGCCTCCAGCACCAGCCGCGCGTTGGCACACATGGCAACGTCGGCAGGGCGATTGTGGTTGAGTTCGGCGGGGTCATTTTCGATCTGGATGATTTTGCTCTCCGGATTCCAGCCTTCCTGGCCGTATTTGAGCCGGAAGTCGAGCGGCGTCCCCAGGAGGATGACGACATCTGCTTCCTTGATCGCCGCGCCGCGCGCATCTTTGAAGCAGTTTGGATGGGTCATCGGCAGCGTGCCGCGCCCTGCGCCGTTGGTGAAGACCGGAATGCCGGTTTGTTCTGTCAATTCGCGCAGAGCCGCATCCGCTTCGTCCCAATACACCTGCGTACCGGCGATCAGCAGTGGTTTCTTGGCCGCGCGCAGCAGTTCAAACATACGCGCCACGTCACCTGGCAGCGGTTCAAGCGGCGCGATGTTCACGCGTGGCAACTGATCGGGCACATCCGCCGCGTTAAACAGCACGTCAAACGGCAGTTCGATGAACACCGGGCCAGGACGCCCGCTCAGGGCCGTTTCGAATGCCTGAAGCATGAGTTCCGGGATGCGCGCTGTGTCCTCAATCGTGAAACTTGCCTTGGTGAACGTTTCGAACATCGGCGTTTGTGGCATTTCCTGAAGCGCGCCCATGCCCTTCGTCTTGAGCGGTGCAGCGCCACCGATCAGGATCATTGGGCTGCGTGCCTGATAGGCATTGGCGACCCCGGTGACTGCATCGGTCACACCAGGCCCTGCCGTCACCACAGCCACGCCGATGTTGCGCGTCAGGCGCGCATGGGCATCGGCAGCGTGCGCAGCCGCCTGTTCATGCCGGAAATCGATGACGCGGATCTGGTGATTCAGGCATCCGTCATAGATCGGTGCGACGTGTCCGCCGCACAGGGTATAAAGCGTGGTGACACCCTGGGCCGCCAGCACGCGCGCCACAAGTTCACCGCCGTATCCATACGCCATGGCGCTCACCTTTGCGATGCAGTTTCACTAGATCATGAGTTTAGCGTGATGTGTCCGATGCGCCAGCTTGAGGCTTCACACTCTGAACAGCCAGCGCTGCCCCGATTGCCAGCAATACACCTGCGAGCGCCCAGACTGGCGCGCGTTCGATCATGCCCAACATCTGCGCAAACGAGTAGTCGGGGACGCCATGGGCGTGCATCCCAGTCTTGAGCAGCATCAATAGCGCAGTGGTGATGGCTGCGCTCGCGCCGGATAGCGCGCCGAAGAGCGCCGCTATGGGGAAGATGTAGCCCGCATTCACGATGTTCAACTTTTTCTGACGCAGTATCTGCGTGCTGATCAAAAGCAGAGATACGCCGGTCGCCAGGATCGCCGCCGGGAACGGACTGCTATCTTCCAGGCTGAGCCAGAAAAGAATTGCCGCACCCCACATCAGCGTTACCCAGCGCAGTACATGTGCAGGTCTGCTCATGCTTCTGCTGCTTGCACCGGCAGCGGTTGCAGTTCGATGTCCGGCTGGAAGCGGAAAACGTGTGACTCATAGGGTTCCAGGTAGATGAAGATACCTTCGTTGGTCAGGTCGCCGCCATGACGTACATATTCCTCGTCGTCGGTCACGTCGTAGAGCCGCCAGCGTTTTTGCCGCGAAAGTTCGCCCCAGAAACCGAGGTTGACGCGCCCGAACGCATGGGCATTGCTCAGATTAACGACGATCAGGCGGTAGCGTCTTGTAGTCAGATCGCGCCAACCATAAGCGATCAGATTCTTGCAACTCTGATCTTCTGGGCCGGTTGGATTCACCTGGAACAGATAGAACTGCCCATTTTCGTAGGTGGCGTCCAGTGTCTCCCACAACAATCGCTCGTAATACTTTTCGAGTTCGGGATAAAGCTTCTCCTGGGGTTGCCGTCGAATTTGCACGGGGAGTTTGGCTTTTCGACCGACGAACTGGCCGTCATGCAGCAGTACGGCTCCCGGCAGGGTGCAGATCAACGTCGCTGCCGGGATGCTCTTTTTGTGGCCGAGCGCTGAAAAAGCCCGCGGCTCGTCGTGATTTTCGATAAACCGGATCAGCCGTTTCTGATAATGAATGTCCGCCAGCAAATGCAATCGGATCTGTTCGATGTCGCCGCGTACAATGCGATCATAGAGCGTCTTGTCGTAGGCATAATCGAATCCCTGCTGCAGGATGTCGAATTCTTTGTTCCAGTAAACCTCGGCAATAAACATGAAGGCCGGATGCTGGGCACGCACCTGCGGGATGATCTCTTCCCAA
This sequence comes from Anaerolineae bacterium, assembly GCA_023382675.1. GTDB lineage: Bacteria > Chloroflexota > Anaerolineae > Aggregatilineales > Phototrophicaceae > Flexifilum. The sequence continues at coordinate 126,591 of JAHDWN010000001.1, read as the reverse complement.
TAATCGAGTTCAGGACGCTCGCCGATTTCACAGTCGCCCCACGTATTGGCGAAGATGTGATTAAGCACGAGCATTGCCATATCACAGCGCACGCCATCACACTGACTCGCGATGTCAAGCAGCGTTTCTGCCATTGCGCGGCGCACTTTTGGATTAAATGCATTGAGCTGAACGGTATCCGACCAACCGGGGAAATAGGGATCACGGCCATGCGCAATGACCCACTCTTTGCCGTCGTAACGCCTGGATTTGAAGAAGACATCGGGACGTTCGCGTTTTTGTGCCGATGTGCCGTTGATGACGAATTCAGGATATTTCGTCCATTCGTGATCCGTGCCCACGTGATTGGGAACAAAATCCAGCATGAGACGCACACCGCGCTGCCGCAAGCGCTCGCGCAAAGCCGCCAGCCCGGCGCGGCCCCCTAGCCGGTCGTCAACGCGGTAATCGGCGATTGCGTATGCAGAACCGACCACATCCTCACTTGTGAGATCGGGGAGGACTCGTTGATATTCGTGTTTGTATTTCAAAGCGTTGGCGCGAACCTGCTCTCCGCGTTGCCAGATTCCCATCAGCCAGACCATGTCGATGCCCGGCTTTGCGATGGCATCCAGGATGTCGTCAGGCACGTTGTCCAATGTGATTGGGCGTTGAAATTGCCTGCTCAGTTCGTCCAACCACACCCAGGTGTTGATCTGATAGATGAAGTGCTTGTTTCGCCAATAGCTCATTAACTAAGGCCTCGAATGTCGCAATGTTGGCATCGATGTCGTTATCATACGCTCATGCAGATCCATCATGCGAAAGAACTATTAGACTTGGGCGAATCCAGGATGTCAACCCAATCATGATGGCATTCCGATGATCGTATACAATAGGCTACTCGCAGCACGTTTCATTAAGCTAAAACCCTCACCTTACAAAGGGTTACGTCAGGATGAGCGATTAAATATGCAAGATTCATATTTCGTCACCCCGGCAGACGCGCCGCAGTCAGAACAGATCACAGGCGTGTACCGCCGCACAATGGCGACGACCGCCTCGATCATGCTCTGTGAATTCTTCCTGGAGCGCGATGCCGTAGTGCCGGAACACCAACATCCCCATGAGCAGGCAGGCTATATTATTTATGGCAAGATTGAGATGACGGTTGATGGTCAGGTACGTATCTGTCAGCCGGGAGACACCTATCAAATTCCCGGCGGCGTGACGCACAGCGTGCGGGTACTGGCCGATACGCTTCTGATTGAAGTCTTTTCGCCACCGCGCGAGGATTTTCGTTAGCGAGTTTGATGTGTTGTAGGGTGCTATGAACGGTCATCACACTGAACAAAGACGTGGGCGCGCACGTGAACGAATTCGTGCGCGCCAGCAACGACGTTCACCTATGGCAGTTCCAGGCAATGTCTCTTCGAATAATGCCTCCCGCGTGCGGGGTGGGGAACGGCTCGATACGGTGCGCTTGTTCCTGTCCGACTTGTGGTGGCGTGCGACCCATACTCCGCAGGCGCTGTATGCGCTTGGTGGTCTTGTCGTCCTGGCGGGTGTGATCTTTGTGCTCAGCCATGTCCTCGGTGGGCGTATTTTCCCGAATGTGTGGGCGCTGGGTGTTGATCTGGGCGGAATGACCATTGACGAAGCCACGCAGAAGCTTGATACGCTCTGGCAGCGGAGTTTGCGTATTAGCCTTACCGATGAAGATCGTTCCTGGACAGCATCTCCTGCAGACCTGGGTCTGAGCTTCGATGCCCATGCCACCGCAGAAGCCGCACGTGGAGCCGGCATGTCCGGCATTCCATTTGGGATAGGCATTGCGCCACACGTGTCTCTCGGCGACGAACTGGCTGCGCAAACGTATCTGCTCGATCTCTCTTTGCAGGCCAATCTGGCTCCATTCAATGCCGGCTACCATTGGGTTGGCGAGGATCTGGAGCCGGTCGCAGCGCGCGCCGGGAAGACCATGGATGTCGCTGCGACCTTGAGCGATTTGATGACCGCTGCGCAGGAAATCGTCGAAACGCGGCGTCTTGATCTGGTGATGTTGCCAGTTGCGCCCAGCCTGGAGGACGCTGATCGCTATCTGGAGGCAGCACGAGACTTGACCAGCCAGACTTTCCAGTTGACTGGTTACGATCCCTTTGTGGATCAAGAGATCACCTGGTCAACGGATCGTGACACGTTCACGTCCTGGATCGAGGCAGGGGCAGACGGCTTAGACTTACGAGCCGATGCGTTTCGCCCGTTCCTGGATGCCCAGGCGCGCACGCTCAACGACGCTGACAATGGGCTGAGGTTCATAGAACCAACTGATGTCACGGAGAAGATGCGTGATGCCATCCGCGCCGGCGTTCCCGACGTAACCGTGCGCATTCGCTATCGTTCCACCACCTACGAAGTCGTGTCCGGCGATACAGGCAATCGCATTGCGCGCAAGACCGGCATACCGTTCTTTTTGATTCAGCAGGCCAACCCGAATCTCGATTTTGAGACCACGACGCTCTACGTGGGCGATACTATTCAACTGCCATCGCGCGATCTGGTTTTGCCAATCGATCCTGTGCCGGGTAAGCGCATCGTCGTCAATCTGAATACCCAGTCGTTGGTCGCCTACGAAAATGGAGCAGAGGTCTTCAACTGGCCCATTTCATCCGGAATCAGCACTGCGCCCACGTCACCGGGGATCTTCCAGATCCTCACACATAATGACGTTGCCAGTGGCAGCAGCTACACTCTGTGCGGTGATCGTGGTTGCGGGCAATGGCAGATGTATTGGTTCATGGGTATCTACGAGGTCATCCCTGGTTTGATGAACGGGTTCCATGGGGCAGTACTCTTGCCTGGTGGTCAATATCTAGGCGGCGGCAATGTGGGGCAGCCGTATACCTATGGCTGCGTTATGTCCAGAGACGACCAGGCACAGCAACTTTATCAATGGGCAACGGAGGGTACGGTAGTCGAAATTATCTCAAATGAATTTCAGCCCCAGAGCGATGTGGGACGTGCTGCCGCTACCTTGACCGGCGGAATCTAATTGGAAAGCCACGGGCAAGTCTGTGCATTTTGGACGAAATTCAGCAATCTTGCACCATCAACTCTCGTTGTAAGGTTTTGGGTAAAGGATGTGTCGATCACATTGTTATTGCGACCGTGATCGGTATCAGAGGGTTTTGAGGGGTCATAATGGGTGGTCGGAGTGTTTGAGCGTCAGCTCTACGCGCTTTTCGGCGTAGCAAAATGCCCAATTGCATTATCTGTGGCCCTCTGCCGTAGTTTGACATTCTCTTAAAATCCATTAACCTATCAATCAGGTAAAAATACTGTGTGAGGCGCAAAAAATTATTCAAAATTTGAATTTTGTGAGCCTCATACATTCAATGCCCTGCAACAGCGGGGCATTTTTGTTATGAAGTTCATTCATCTTTATCCTCTCAGAACGTATACGGTCATCCATGAAGTCTCAATGGTTATCCATGAAGATATTTAGTCTAATAGATTATACTTAAGGTTGAGTTCAGCACCGCCCCTTCCGCAGCATGATATGAAGAAGCGGCTGGCCGCTAATGGTGTCAGTTATGGAAGTTGTGATGACGAAACGAGGCGATTCTTCCAACATGCATACGCGGCATCTCGCAGAGAGTAAACTCCCCACCGGCCCGGTTTCGGCGGGTAACAGCGGGCCATTGGATCTTTCACTGCCCTGGGTGATCGAGATGCGTATCGTAGGGACACCGTCGCTGATACAAGTTCAGGTAGGCGATAAGATGGTGATCGGGCGCAGCGATGCGGAACAGGGGGTGTTTCCGGAAATCGACTTGCTGCCCTATAACGCTTTTGGTCAAGGCGTATCCCGTCGTCATGCCGTCATTGAGACTCATGATGGTCGCCTTTATATCAAAGACCTCGACAGCACCAACGGCACGCGCCTGAACGGTGGGCTTCTGACGCCGCACGAACCCGCCCGGCTGCGCCATGGCGATCAGCTTTCGTTCGGACAACTGCGTGTGCAGGTCTTGTTTGCTGTCGTCCCAATGCACGATATGACCGGGCGCTATCATATGCCGGAGAACTTCAAGAAACAGACGCAAGAACTTGCGCGGATGGAGCACAACAAGCGCATTCTGGTCATTGAGGATGATTTGAGCGTTGCGGAGGTCTTTAGCGCGACTCTGGATCGGGCTGGATATAACGTCACGCACGTGAATAACGTGGTCAACGCTTTGAGCATGGTCATTCAGAATATGCCTGATGTGATCGTGCTTGATCTGATGCTGCCGGATTTCAACGGCCTCGATTTTCTGCGCTACGTGCGCAAAAATCACCCTCATCCCCGCGTGCCCATCATCGTCGTTTCAGCCGCATCTGGAGGCTTCCAGACCAATCAGGCGATTGAGGCTGGCGCTGATGTGTTTTTGACAAAACCGGTCAGCGTCGAAGATCTGCTGCATGCTTCAACCAAGGCCGTTGGCCTCAGGATGTCTGGCATCACGTAATCGCTGGCAAAGGGCTGGCGTTTGATTCTGCAATAGGCTTTGCCCTGTTCTTCTAGCAGAGGGGCATGCCACCCCGTTAGCACAGCAGCTCTCACCCTTGACTTCCCCATGGCTCACTGCTATCATGCGCCCCGAAATGTACGGTGCGTAACCTTACGTCTGAAGGCAATGCTGCACCGAACTGAGTGAGGTGGCGAAAGCGTCCGCACGGCGGCATGGCTCGCCATATGGTAAGCAGCATAAGGCGTAATGAGTCCATCTACTACGCCTTTTTGCGTGCCTGTAGCAAGCTTGTTCTCTGGAGTCGTATATGCCAACCATCAATCAGTTGGTGCGCAATGGCCGTAAGCCGAAAAAGTCAAAGAGCAAAGCGCCAGCTCTGCAATATGGCTTCAATGTCTACAGCCAGCGCCGTGTTCGTATACCCAAAGGATCGCCCCAGAAGCGCGGCGTCTGCACCGTCGTTAAGACGATGACGCCGAAAAAGCCGAACTCGGCGCTCCGAAAAGTCGCGCGTGTGCGCCTGTCCAATCGCATCGAAGTGACCGCTTATATTCCGGGTGAAGGCCACAGCCTTCAGGAGCATAGCGTCGTGCTGGTGCGCGGCGGTCGTGTCAAAGATTTGCCTGGCGTGCGTTACCACATTGTGCGTGGCACGCTGGACACAGATGGCGTTAAGAATCGCCAGCAGGGGCGCAGTAAATATGGCGCCAAGCGACCGAAGCCGGGTCAGGCCGCCAAGAAGTAAGGGATTTGTAGGACATGTCGAGACGGAATAAACCGCCGAAGCGCATCACGCCGCCGGACGTCAAGTTCAGCAGCGTTCATGTACAGATGATCATTAATCGCATGATGCGCGGCGGCAAGAAGAGTACGGCCCAGCGCCTAATGTACGACGCGCTGGATATCGTTGAAGAAAGAATGAAGCGCAACCCCGTCGAAGTCATGGAACAGGCGCTGCGCAACGTCAGTCCTGCCATTGAAGTCAAGCCGATGCGTGTGGGTGGTGCCACCTACCAGGTGCCCGTGGAAGTGCCGCAAGAACGTGCGGTGACTCTTGCCATGCGCTGGATTCTTGACAATTCGCGTGGACGTGGTGGTCGCAACATGAGCGAGAAGCTCGCTGCCGAGATCATGGATGCTGCGAATGGTCAGGGCAACTCGGTCAAGAAGAAAGACGACACGCATCGTATGGCGGAAGCGAACCGCGCGTTCGCACACTTCCGCTAATTGCGTAATTGCGGTGCGCACAACGTAAGTCGTGAACCTAAGTGAGAAAGCATGGCGAAAAAAGCTGAAACGACGTTAGATCTGAACAAGGTGCGAAATATCGGTATTATCGCGCACATCGATGCCGGCAAGACGACGACGACCGAGCGTGTGCTTTATTACACTGGTATGGTGCATCGGATCGGCGAAGTCCACGAGGGCGCTGCCACCACTGACTATATGGAGCAGGAGCGCGAACGCGGCATCACCATTACCGCTGCCGCCGTGACTGCTGCGTGGAACGGGCATCAGATCAACCTGATCGACACACCCGGCCACGTCGATTTCACCGCAGAAGTGCAGCGCAGTTTGCGCGTGCTCGATGGTGGTGTGGTCGTCTTCGACGGTGTGGCGGGCGTAGAGCCTCAGTCCGAGACTGTCTGGCGTCAGGCCAATGGCTACGATGTTCCTCGCATCTGCTTTGTCAACAAGATGGATCGTGTCGGTGCTAATTACCGCCGCTGTGTGGATATGATCGTTGAGCGCCTGCATGGCAATCCGGTCATGATCCAGTATCCCTATGGGGAAGGCGCGGAATTCGGCGGCATCGTCGATTTGATGGCGATGGAACTGGTCACGTATGGCGACGATCTCGGTACAGCTATCGATCGTCAGGCTATTCCTGAGAATTTCCGCGAGCAGGCGGAAACCATGCGCGCCGAGATGATCGAGAAGATCGTTGAGAATGATGATTTCCTCACCGAGAAGTATCTGATGGGTGAGGAGATCTCGAACGACGAGCTGAAAGGCGCATTGCGCGCTGCCACAATCGCGAGCAAGATTCACCCGGTTATGTGTGGTTCTGCGCTCAAGAACAAGGGCGTGCAGATGCTGCTCGACGCCGTGGTCGATTATCTGCCGTCGCCGCTTGATGTGCCGCCGGTCAAGGGAACGCATCCCAAGACGGATGAAGCTCTTGAGCGGCACGCTTCTGACGACGATCCGACGGCGGCGCTGGTCTTCAAGATCATCACCGATCCGTATGTGGGCCGTCTGGCGTTCTTCCGCGTGTATTCTGGCGTGGTCAAGGCCGGCTCCATGCTGCAGAACACGACCAAGGGTTCGCGCGAACGCATCGGGCGTATCGTCCGCATGTTCGCGGATCGCCGCGAGGATATAGAAGAAGTCCATGCCGGTGACATTGCAGCCGTGCTCGCTCTGAAGGAGACGTTCACGGGCGATACGTTGGCTGACGAGAACAAGCCAATCGTGCTTGAGAAGATCAGCTTCCCTGAGCCTGTGATCGAAGTCGCCATCGAGCCGAACACGAAAGCCGATCAGGACAAGATGGGTAACGCGCTTCGCCGTCTGGCGGAAGAAGACCCCACCTTCCGGATTGAAGTTGACGACAAGCTCGGCCAGACCAAGATCAAGGGTATGGGTGAACTGCATCTCGAAGTGCTGGTCGACCGCATGATGCGCGAGTTTGGCGTGCAGGCGTCTGTGGGCAAACCCCGCGTAGCTTATCGCGAAACGATCACCCGTGCGGTGCGTGAAGACACGACCTTCAAGCGCCAGACAGGTGGTTCGGGCCAGTACGCGCGCGTCGTCGTCGAATTCGAACCACTGCCGGAAGAAGAAGCCGGCCAGGCCAAGGATGGCCTTCTATTCGTGGATGCAATTCGCGGGGGTTCTGTCCCGCGTGAATTCATTCGCCCGACGGAGAACGGTATCCGCGAAGCAGTGGTGGGCGGTGTGTTGGCAGGCTATCCTGTTGTCGGCATTAAGGCTACGCTGGTAGATGGTGCCTTCCACGAGGTCGACTCGTCAGAAATGGCCTTCAAGGTGGCGGGGTCGATGTGTTTTAAGGAAGCCTTCCGCAAGGCCAAGCCGATCCTGCTGGAACCGACCATGAAGGTCGAAGTCGTTGTACCGGATGAGTATACGGGCACGGTTGTGGGCGACATATCTTCACGGCGTGGCATGATCGGTGGTATGGAACCGCGCGGATCGGGCACGACTTCGATCCGAGCGAATGTGCCGCTGGCCGAAATGTTTGGTTATGCGACCGCACTGCGCAACATGACACAGGGCCGTGGCAGTTTCACCATGGAATTCGAGCAGTACAACCCTGCGCCCCAGAGTATCGCGGACGAGGTCATCAAGGGGACGGCGTCCTAATTTGACGGAACATTCTGCTCTGGCTGTTCAAAGACAGGGCAGGGTGCTTAAGCACTTTCATTCCATAGATCCCACTGCGCCCTTCGGGGCGTTGAAGGTAGCAATTGCCGGGATATTTGTAGATCGAACGAAGCAAGAGGGAAAAGAATGGCTAAGGCGAAGTTCGAGCGTACGAAACCTCACGTGAATATCGGCACCATCGGTCACGTTGACCATGGGAAGACAACACTGACCGCCGCGATCACCAAGATTCTAGCGCTCAAGGGCAAAGCCCAGAAAATGGAATACGGCGAAATCGACAATGCGCCGGAAGAGCGTGCTCGTGGTATCACGATCAACATTCGTCACGTTGAATACGAGACAGATGCGCGCCACTATGCCCATGTCGACTGCCCCGGTCACCGCGACTACATCAAGAACATGATCACCGGTGCAGCGCAGATGGACGGCGCCATCCTCGTCGTCAGTGCTCCCGATGGCCCGATGCCGCAGACACGTGAACACGTGCTGCTGGCACGCCAGGTGGAAGTACCGTCGATGGTCGTCTTCCTCAACAAGGTCGATCAGCTCGACGATCCTGAGCTGCTCGAACTCGTCGAACTGGAACTTCGCGAGCTGCTCGCCAGCTACAAGTTCAGCGAAGATACGCCCATTGTCCGTGGCTCGGCGCTCCAGGCGAACGAATCGACCAGCACTGACCCCGACGCGCCTGAATATGCGCCAATTCTGGCGCTGATGGATGCGGTTGACTCCTGGATTCCGACGCCCGTTCGCGAAGTGGACAAGCCGTTCCTGATGGCTGTCGAAGACGTGTTCTCGATCAAGGGTCGCGGAACGGTTGTTACCGGTCGCGTTGAGCGTGGCAAGGTCACCAAGGGTGAAGAAGTATCGATCATTGGCCTTCGCGATGAAGTCATGAAGACCACCGTCATCGGCGTCGAGATGTTCCACAAGGAACTCGATGCTGCTGAGGCAGGTGACAACGCTGGTATCCTGCTCCGTGGTACCACCCGCGAAGAGGTCGAGCGCGGCATGGTGCTTGCCAAGCCGAACAGCATCACCCCCCACAAGCGCTTCATGAGCGAAGTCTACGTGCTCAAGAAGGAAGAGGGTGGTCGTCACAAGGCATTCTTCAATGGTTATCGCCCGCAGTTCTACATCCGCACCATGGATGTGACCGGCACCGTGAAGCTGCCCGATGGCGTCGAGATGGTTCTGCCCGGCGACAACGTCAACCTGGAAGTCGAGCTCATTACGCCCGTGGCGCTCGAAAAGGGTTCTAAGTTCGCCATCCGTGAGGGTGGTTTGACCGTCGGTGCAGGCATCATCACCGAGATTATCGGTTAGTCTGCCGCGCCATAGGCTTGAAAAGCTGCTCTGCGCTGCCGGGAGCGAGCACTTTGCTCTCGGCAGCGCGTGCGTAGCAGCAAAACACGAGGGAGGCTGAAGGTGAAGAATAAGATCCGCATTCGGCTTAAGGCATACGATCATCGCGTCCTGGATCAGTCGGCCCAACGCATTGTCGAAACGGCTGAACGGACAGGTGCGCGTGTGGTCGGCCCAGTGCCTTTGCCGACCCATCGGGAGCGGTTCACAGTACGACGGTCATCATTTATTGACAAAGACTCGCATGAACACTTCGAGATCAGAACGCACAAACGGCTGATCGAAGTGCTGGACCCGGATAGCAAGACCATTGATACGTTGATGCGCTTGAATCTACCTGCGGGTGTCGATATCGAGATCAAAATCTAGAGTGCGTATGCGGGCAAAATGCCGCCCGCCAATGCGCTACGCGGGTGAATGTGGGGCAACGCCAGCGGCGACCCCTCTGGAGGCGAGAAAAGCATGAAAGGCATTATCGGCAAGAAGGTCGGCATGACCCAGATCTTTGATGACAACGGGAACGTGATCCCGGTCACTGTCATCCAAGCAGGGCCATGCTACGTTACCCAGGTTCGCCTGGACGACCGCGATGGTTACACGGCCGTGCAGCTTGGCTTCGAAGAGACGAAGCCACAGCGCTTGACGCGAGGCCAGCTTGGTCATCTCAAGCGCAATAACCTACCTGCCCTGCGCGTTCTGCGCGAATTCCGCATCAAGAACGGTGAAGTTGATGTGGAAGAGGGGCAGGAGATCAAAGCGGATGTATTTGAAAAGGGTGAGCGCGTTGACGTAATCGGCAAGTCGAAGGGACGCGGCTTCACCGGCACGATCAAACGGCATGGTTTCCACCGCCAGCCCAAGACCCACGGTCAGAGCGACCGTGAGCGTGCGCCTGGTTCGATTGGCGCGAATACGTTTCCTGCCCGTACCTTCAAAGGACAGTTGATGGCGGGGCACAGTGGCGATGTCCGTGTTACAGCCGAGAACCTCGAAGTGGTAGTCGTGGATTCGGAGCGTAACTTGCTCGCTGTTCGCGGCTCGGTGCCCGGCGTTAACGGTGGGATCGTCGTCCTCAAACCGGCGCGTCCTCGCCGCTGGACGAGAAAAAAGTAGGCCCGGCGCGAGCGCGTGAGGAGAAATGACGATGCAAGTTCCAGTTGTGGATATGACCGGTAAGCAGGTGAAAACTATCGACCTGCCCGCCGATATTTTCGAAGTTGAAGTCAATGTTGGCCTGATGCATCAGGCTTATGTTCGCCAGATGGCCGGGTTGCGCCTGGGTACGCACAGCGTCCAGCGCCGCAGCGAAGTCAGCCGCACGTCGGCCAAGATGTATCGCCAGAAGGGCACTGGGCGCGCCCGCCATGGTTCGCGCGATGCTACCCAATTTGTTGGTGGTGGTCGCCCGATGGGACCCAAGCCGCGCGATTACAGCAAAGACATGCCCAAGAAAATGCGGCGTGGCGCTATTCGTTCGACGCTGAGTGCGTGCTTGCGCGATGGTCAGTTGATTTTCGTTGATCAGTTCGCTGCTGCGACGCACAAGACCAAAGACATGAACGTTGCGCTTCGGGCTATCGCGGGCGATCACAGCAAATTGGTGCTGCTGGCCGAGCGCGACGACAACGTTCAGCGCAGTGTCAACAACCTGCCCGACGCCAAGACGTTGCGTGCCAGTTATCTGAATGTGCGTGATCTGCTCCAGTATGACCGTGTCATTGTGCCGCTGGCCGCGCTAGAGGTGATCAAGCAACTCTGGGGACAGGAGAAGCAGGACAATGCCTGAACTGCACCTTTATGACGTGTTGCTGCGCCCGGTCATTACCGAAGAATCGCAGCGGCTCATGGAACTGAACCAGTACGTTTTCGAAGTGGCTCGTGGCGCGAACAAGCCGCAAATCAAGGCGGCCATCGAAACGATTTTCGATGTCACGGTCCTCAAGGTGAATACGATGGTGATGCCCGCCAAACGGGGGATGCGCGGTCGTAACGAGTACTGGCGCAAGAACGAGTGGAAGAAGGCGATTGTGACGCTCGCCGAGGGCGACACAATTGAGATGTTCAACGTTTAGCGGGGCGAGAACGAAATGGCTGTAAAAGTCTACAAACCCACCTCGGCAGGGCGTCGAGGGATGACGGGACACACGTTCGAAGAAATCACCAAGTCGAGACCCGAACGTTCCCTGACCGAGCCGCTGCGCAAACGTGGCGGACGCAACAATATGGGGCGTGTCACCGTGCGCCATCGCGGCGGCGGTCACAAGCGTCGTTATCGCATCATCGATTTCAAGCGCGATAAGTTCGACTGCGCTGCCGAGGTGATTGCGATTGAATACGATCCGAACCGTTCGGCGCGTATTGCTTTGCTGCAATACGAAGACGGCGAGAAGCGTTACATCATCGCGCCGCTCGGTGTGAAGGTCGGCGACCGCATCGCGAATGGCGAGCTGGCAGAAATTCGACCGGGCAACGCACTCTATATCCGTGACATTCCGGTTGGCACTCAGATTCACAATATCGAGCTGCTGCCCGGCAAGGGCGGTCAGATGGCGCGTTCAGCAGGTGTTTCTGCGCAACTGCTGGCGAAAGAGGGCGTCTACGCTCAGGTGCGTCTGCCCAGCGGCGAGGTGCGCCTGGTTCATGAGCGCTGTATGGCGACGATTGGGCAGGTTGGCAACACCGACCATGGCAACATCAAGCTCGGCAAGGCCGGGCGCAAACGTTGGATGGGTTGGCGACCTGAAGTTCGTGGTATCGCCATGGACCCCGGTGGTCATCCGCATGGTGGTGGTGAAGGTCGTTCCGGTATCGGTATGCCCGGGCCGAAAACCCCCTGGGGCAAGCCCGCGCTCGGCAAGCGTACGCGCCGCAATAAGCGTACACAGCGCTTCATTGTTCGTCGTCGCAGTGCCAAACGCGGCTAGACGGGGGAAGGATAGAACATGTCGCGTTCATTGAAGAAGGGGCCTTTTATAGACCCCAAGCTGCTCAAGAAGATTGAGCGGCTGAACCAGGACAACAAGAAGGTGGTCGTGCGTACCTGGAGTCGGGCGAGCACGATCTTTCCGCAGATGGTCGGCCATACGATTGCTGTGCATGATGGGCGTCGTCACGTCCCGATCTATGTCACAGAGAATATGGTCGGTCACAAGCTGGGCGAATTTGCGCCCACCCGCACCTATCGCGGGCACATGGTCGAGAAGAAGAAGAAGTAGGAGCGGGTGATATGGACGTGCGCGCATACGCGAGAGGCATTTTCATCAGCCCGCAGAAGCTTGGTCTGGTGTGTGACAAAGTGCGTGGGATGCAGGCGGAACAGGCGCTGGTCGTGCTTGAGTTCATGCCGCACAAGGGAGCTCATTTTATCCATAAGCTCCTGAAATCGGCACTGGCGAACGCGGAGAACAACTTCGATCTCGAACGAGATGAGATGTACATCTCCAACATTTTTGCCGGCGATGGCCCTATGCTCAAACGCTACAAGGCGGGAGCACGTGGTCGCTACAAGCCGCGCAAGCGCCGTACCTCACACCTGACGCTGGTGCTTTCACAGCGGGAGGCGAATTAACATGGGGCGTAAAGTCCACCCAGTAGGGTTCCGTCTGAAGGTTACACGTGATTGGGATGCGCGCTGGTTTGCGCAAGGCGCGAAGTATCGCGACCAGCTTCAGGAAGATTTTCGCATTCGTCGCTTCATCATGAAGGAAACGGCGAAAGCTGGCGTTTCACGCATCGAAATCGAGCGGTTTCCTAATCAGGTCGTGGTCAATATCCATACGCATCGACCGGGTATCCTGATCGGCCAGAAGGGCGCTGCGGTCAAGAAACTGCGCGTCAGCTTGCAAGAGATGACCGGCAAAGCCGTCAAGGTTGAAGTTGCCGAAATCGAGAAGCCGGATACCGACGCTTATCTCATCGCGATCAGCATTGCCGGTCAGCTTGAGCGGCGTGTCGGTCACAGCCGTGCTATCAAGCGCGCCATGAGCCAGGCCATGCGCCAGGGCGCGCAGGGTATCAAAATCGAAGTTGCCGGGCGTCTTGCCGGGGCCGATATGGCGCGGCGTGAATGGGCTACGGAAGGCCGTGTCCCGCGCAGCACCCTGCGCGCGAACATCGATTTTGCCCGTGCTGAGGCACTGACGACCTTCGGGCGCATCGGGATCAAGGTCTGGGTCTATAAGGGCGATGTCATCGGTTCGCAACAGCCCCAACAACGTCAGACCGGTGAACCACGCGATGCTTACGTCAGCCCGTAACCGGCTGAACGGCAAGGAGAAACATCATGTTGATGCCAAAACGTGTCAAGTATCGTAAGCAGCAGCGCGGTCGTATGCGCGGTACCGCCCAACGCGGTGCTGTGGTGACTTTCGGTGATTATGGACTTCAGGCGCTGGAACCCATCTGGTTGACCAGCCGTCAGATTGAAGCAGCGCGCCGTACGATGGTTCGTTACATCAAGCGTCGCGGCAAGATCTGGATCCGTGTCTTCCCGGACAAGCCGTTTACCAAGCGCGCTGCTGAAACCCGTATGGGTAGCGGTAAAGGCTCGGTCGAGTACTGGGTGGCAGTGGTCAAACCGGGACGTGTTTTGTTCGAGATGGGCGGTATCCCTGAAGAAGAGGCACGCGAGGCCTTGCGTCTTGCTGCCCACAAGCTGCCGATCAAGACCAAGTTCGTCAAACGGATTGACCCGATTTCGGGTGTGGAGACGACCTAGCCATGAGCGAGATATTGGATATTCGGGAAATCCGGAAATTCAGCGACGAAAAGCTACAGGACGAATTCGAAGACCAGAAAGAATCTCTTTTCAATCTGCGTTTTCAGAAGGCGGCTGGGCAGCTTGAAGATGTGAATGCCATTCCGCGCACGCGTCGTCATATTGCTCGGCTTCTGATGGTCATGCGCGAACGGCAACTTGCCGCCGAGAAGTCGAACCAGGAATAGGAAGCGGAACATGGCAAACAATCGGCGGCGTTTAGTGGGCCGCGTGGTCAGTGACAAGATGCAGAAGACGGTCGTCGTTTCAATCGAGCGCCGCCGTATGCATCCCATCTACAAGAAAGTCGTGAAAACCACTAAGAAAGTGATGGCTCACGACGAAAGCAATGCAATCGAGGTCGGCGCGTTGGTGCGTATCGTCGAAAGTCAACCGCTGAGCCGACACAAGCGCTGGGTGGTGGAAGAAGTTCTCGAAGCCACTGGCACCGAGACTGTGGGTGTCCTGGCGGATGAACCCGCGGCGGACGCTGAGGAGGAGCAGGAATGATTCAGACCGAGTCACGGCTGAAGGTCGCCGATAATACCGGTGCCCAGGAGCTGCTCGTTATTCGCGTCCTCGGGGGTTCCAGTCGCTATTACGGCGGCATTGGCGATATCGTCGTTGCCACTGTGAAAAGCGCACAACCACAAGGCAGCGTCAAGAAGAGCGATGTCGTGCGGGCAGTGATCGTTCGCGTGGCGAAAGAATATCGCCGCGATGACGGTTCGTATATCAAGTTTGATGATAACGCCGCAGTTATCCTCAACGACGATCTGCAGAACCCGAGGGGAACTCGCGTCTTTGGACCCGTTGCTCGTGAATTGCGCGACAAAGGCTTCCTGAAGATCGTCTCGCTCGCGCCGGAAACACTCTAGGTGAGGGAGAGGGTTCGTAATGCAGAGAATCAAGAAGGGCGATACCGTGCAGGTGATCGCCGGCAAAGATAGGGGTGAACGCGGCGAGGTGCTCGCGGTCTACCCCGCAGATAATCGCATCGTTGTCCGTGGTGTCAACTTTGTCAAGAAACATGAGAAGGCACGTCAGGCGGGTAATCGTCAGGTGCAGGCGCAAATCGTTACTACCGAAGCGCCGCTGAATCTGTCGAATGTCATGGTCGTTTGCCCCTCGTGCGACAAGTATACACGCGTTGGTTTCAAGCTGCGCGACGATGGTTTCAAGACGCGCGTTTGCAAGAAATGCAACGCCGAGATCGATAAGAGGAAATAAGCCATGCCTGTCGATTACGGGATCAAACAGCGCTACAAGGAGCAGGTGGTACCCGCTCTGATGCAGGAATTTGGCTATTCCAACATCATGGAAGTGCCGCGCGTCGAAAAAATCGTCGTCAATATTGGCGTTGGTGAAGCGCTCGATAATCCTAAGTCCCTCGATGGCGCGGTCGAAGATCTGCGAAAAATCACCGGCCAGCAGCCAGTTGTCACCAAGGCGCGCAAAAGTATCGCTGCCTTCAAACTCCGCGAGGGCCGTTCTATCGGCGTTAAAGTCACGCTGCGTGGCGACCGTATGTGGTCGCTGCTCGACCGGCTGATGCAAATTGCGCTGCCGCGCGTGCGCGACTTCCGTGGTGTATCGCCTGATACTTTCGATGGCCGTGGCAATTACACTCTGGGTTTGCGCGAACAGTTGATGTTCCCGGAAATTCAGTACGACAAGATTGACAAAGTGCGCGGCATGGAAATCACAGTCGTGACGACTGCCAAGACAGATGAAGAGGGGCGTCGGCTGTTGAAGCTGCTGGGTATGCCCTTCCGCGAGAACTAAGAGGATAGGGACGATGGCGAAAAGATCAATCACGGCGCGCGAAGGGCGGCGCAAGTATCGGGTGCGTGTTCGGAATCGCTGCCAATATGTCGACCCCAATTCGGGCAAGACCTGCGGTCGCCCGCGCGGCTACATCAGCCGCTTCGGACTCTGCCGCATTCACTTCCGCGAACTGGCGCTGAAGGGCCAAATTCCGGGCGTCGTGAAGTCGAGCTGGTAAAAGAGGCACTCACATGGTCAATGATCCGATTGCAGACATGCTGACGCGCATTCGTAACGCGCTAATGATCGGCAGGGAAACGGTTGAAATTCCGGTGTCCAGGCTCAAGATCGAGATTGCCCGCATTCTTAAAGAAGAGGGCTACATCGAAGATTATTCGATAGTCGAGAAAACGCCGTACTCGCTGATCGCAATTACGCTCAAGTATCATGGCGCTCGTCGTCAACGGATGCCGGTTATCACGCATCTCGAACGCGTGAGCAAGCCCGGACGCCGTGTTTATCGTGGGCGCAAAGATCTGCCGCGTGTCCAGAGCGGCACCGGTATCGCGATTGTCACCACCCCTAAAGGGGTGATGACGGCAGCCCAGGCACGGCGTGAACGCACAGGCGGTGAAGTCCTGTGCTACGTGTGGTAGGAAGGAGTGGGTAAAAATGTCCCGTATAGGCAAGAAACCCATCCCTGTACCCGATAAGGTATCGGTCGCAATTGATGGGCAGAAAATCACTGCCAAGGGTCCCAAGGGGGAACTCTCGCTGGATGTCCACCCCGACATCTCGGTCAAGCAGGAAGACGGGCAACTTGTAGTAACGCGCCCGAGCGATGAACGCAATCACCGTGCTTTGCACGGGCTGACGCGCGCGCTGCTGGCGAATATTGTTACGGGTGTGTCTGCCGGTTTCCGCAAGACGCTGATCGTGGAAGGCGTCGGCTATTCTGGCGAGCTTCGGGGTAACAATCTGGTCATGAAGTTGGGGTATTCACACGAAATCGTCGTGGAGCCACCTGCGCACACCAGCTTTGAAATCAACAGGATCAACCCCACCGTCACGCACATTAACGTGAATGGCATTGATAAGCAGGTTGTCGGGCAGATAGCATCGGAAATTCGCGGTCTGCGTCCACCAGAACCCTATCTCGGTAAAGGCGTTCGCTATTCGGACGAAATCATCCGCCGCAAGGCAGGTAAGACGGGCAAATAAAGGATAGAACATGACGAAGCTAGCCAGGAAGAAGCGGGAAGACCGCCTTCGTCGCCATCGTCGTGTACGTGCGAAGGTCAGCGGCACGGCAGATCGCCCGCGTCTGAATGTCTTTCGCAGTACCGCCAACATCTATGCGCAGGTGATTGATGATCAGTCTGGGCACACGCTCGTGTCTGCCTCGACCATCGATAAAGAAGTCGCTGCGCAGCTCGAAGGCAAGACGAAGACAGAAGCAGCCAAACTCGTTGGCGCGGTCGTCGCTCAGCGCGCCAAGGCGGCGGGCATCGGCCGTGTAGTCTTTGATCGTGGTGGTTATCGCTATTTTGGTCGCGTATCGGCGTTGGCAGAAGGCGCGCGTGAAGGCGGCTTGGAATTCTGAGTCTGGAGCAAACTATGGCAGACGAAAAAGGAAAGCAACCGCGTGAAAAACGCGACAAGCGCGACAAGCGTGAGCCACGTGGCGACCGCCGGGAACGCGAGGAAAAAGAAGAACTCGACGAGCGCGTCATCGATATTGCGCGCGTCGCTAAGGTGATCAAGGGTGGGCGACGCTTTGCTTTCCGCACGGTTGTCGTCGTAGGGGATACCAAGGGCCGCGTCGGTTTGGGCGTGGGCAAGGCGCGTGCAGTTCCGGATGCCATTCGCAAAAGCTCTGAACGTGCCAAGCGCTCGATGCAAACCGTCAAGCTGTCTGGCACGACGATTCCGCATCCGGTTGTCGCGCGTTATGGCGGGGCCAAGGTTCTATTGCGCCCGGCTGCGCCCGGCACGGGTGTGATCGCCGGTGGTGGTGTCCGCGCGGTGCTGGAAGCCGCTGGTGTGCGCGATATCCTGACGAAAAGCCAGGGAAGCAACAACCTGCTGAACGTTGCCATGGCGACGTTGGCGGCGCTGGAGATGCTGCGCAGCCCGGAAGAGCTGGCCGCCATGCGCGGAAAGGAGATCGATGACGTTCGCCCGTTCTGGGAACGCCATCGGAAGGTGAACACAAATGACTAAAACCAATATGCTGAAGGTCACACTGGTGAGAAGCCCGATTGGCTTTGCGAAAGACCAGAAAGCGACCGTGCGTGCCCTGGGGCTTAAGCGGATGCACCAGACCGTTGAGCATCGGGATGATCCCGCCATTCGAGGGATGATCTTCAAGGTGCAGCACCTGGTCAAGGTAGAAGAGGTACACGCATGAAATTGCATGAACTCAGGCCTGCACGCGGCTCGGTCACGCGCAAGACTCGCGTTGGTCGTGGTATCGCCGCTGGCAAAGGTAAAACTGCCGGTCGCGGCACCAAAGGTCAGGGCGCTCGCGGCGCAATGAAAGCCGCGTACTTCGAAGGCGGTCAGCTTTCCCTTGTCCGGCGCTTGCCGTTTCGGCGTGGTTTCACCAATCTATTCAAGATTTACTATCAAGAAGTGAAGGTGGAGCAACTCGATAGCTTTGAAGCTGGCACAGTCGTTACACCGGAACTGTTGGCGGAGCGTGGCTTCGTTCGCGGCACGGATAAACCGGTCGTCATTCTCGGCAATGGGACGCTGAGCAAGACGCTCACCGTCAAGGCCCACCGGTTCACGAAGAGCGCGGCACAGAAAATCGCCGATGCTGGCGGTACAACCGAACAACTGCCTTTGCTCTTGAAAGGTGCGCGGGCCACGATCAAGAAGATCACCAAAGAACAGCTTGCTGCCCTCAAAGCACAGCAGCAGAGCTAGGAATATCTGTCGAGGATACGCCCGGTGCTGCTCGCATCGGGCTGATGTTCTCACGACACCAGCAAAGCGGTCCGGTATTTCCTCGGCTTATCGTGTGATCGGCAAATAATCGCTATACTCGTACCGTTTTGCCGGTTATGGACAGATCTTCACTCGCAAGTTAGCAAGGAATTCGAGAATGCTATCGGCTCTTCGCAATGCCTATAAACTACCGGATTTGCGCAACAAGCTGCTGATTACCGGTCTGATTCTGGTCATTTATCAGTTTGTTGCCCATGTGCCGGTGATTGGCGTCGACCGCAATGCGCTCTCTCAGCTTCTCACCAGTGAGGGAGCAGGGATTTTTAACGTGCTGAACCTGTTGAGCGGTGGTGCGTTGCAGAACTTCAGCATCATTGCCAACGGCGTCTATCCCTACATCACTGCATCCATTATTTTGCAGGTCCTGACGCCGCTCATTCCAAGCCTGGAACAGATGCAGCGGGAGCCGGGTGGGCGCGAGAAACTGGAAAACTACACCTATTTTCTGGCAATCCCGATGGCAATTTTGCAAACGGTCAGCCAGATCAACATCTTCAACGCTTTCATTGGTGGCGGACAGTCGATCATTCCTGGTTTCGGCGCTGATTTCCTCCTGACCATCACGGTCATTATCACAATGACCGCAGGGACAATGTTCGCGGTTTGGCTCGGTAACCTGATCACAGAAGACGGTATTGGCAATGGCTTGTCGATCATCATCTTCGCTGGTATCGTTGCGCGTACGCCGTCGAATCTGCAACAGCTATTGACCAGCTCGCCACGGCCTGAGGTTCATCTGATTGTCTTCATCGTCATCACTGTGCTCAGTGTTATCGGTGTGGTCATCATTCAGGAAGCTGTTCGACGTATTCCCGTTCAGTATGGCAAGCGGGTGCGTGGCAACAAACAATATGGGGGGGCAGCAACACACATTCCTCTACGTGTCAACCCTGTCGGCATGATCCCGCTGATTTTTGCGCAGTCGATTGTCGCGTTGCCTGCGCTTCTGGTCAATCTGTTCCCTGAAGGGCCGGTTGGTCGGTCGATCACCGAATCTTTCGGCCAGCAACAAGGGCTTTTCTACTGGGGCTTCTACTTCTTCCTGGTGGTCGGCTTCACCTTCATCTACTCAGAAGTCATGATCGGCAACCAGAATTTGGCGGAAAATCTCCAGCGCAACGGCGGCTTCATACCCGGTATCCGACCAGGCAAGAAGACCCAGGATTACATTATCCGCGTCACCCGGCGTATTGTGCTCATCGGGGCGCTTTTCCTGGGCTTGATCGCCGTCGTTCCGGGCATCGTCGACACGTTCAATCGTCTTCTGTTTCCGAATGAAGCCGTATCGGGCGTCGCTGGAAATCCAGCACTGGTGCTTAGCGGCTCGGCCTTGATCATCGTGGTCAGCGTCGTCACAGAAACGCTGCGGCAGATCGAAGCCCAGCTTGCGATGCGCAACTACGACCGCTACGTTCGCTAGCGGAACCATCGACAAATCGAGGGCGAGCCATGGGTCTCGCCCTCTTTGCATAGCAGCTTAGCGCAAGGGTAAGACATGAGCCTGTATATTATTCTTATGGGAGTCCAGGGGGCTGGTAAAGGCGAACAGGCGCGAGTCATTCAAGAAACCTATGGCATTCCCCAGGTTTCGACCGGCGACCTCTTCCGCGCGATGAAAACGCGCACAGATCCGCTGGCACAGAAAATTCAGCAGATCATGGCGGAAGGCAAGCTGATCGATGACGACACGACCAACGCCGTGGTCGAAGATCGCCTTGGACAGGACGACGCGAAGAATGGTGTCATTTTCGATGGTTTCCCGCGGACGCCCGCCCAGGCCGCATGGTTGGATCAATATCTTGAGAAGCGGGGCGCGCACGTCAATGCGGTGCTGCTTTTGGAGCTGGATTTCTACACGGCTTTCAAACGCTCCTTTGGACGCGTGAAGTCGGATGCGACCGGTAAAACCTACAACATTTATTTCAACGACGATGGCATCACCGAATGGAAATTCGTCGATCACCCACAGAACGAGTATCCGCCAAGATTACGTGCAGTCGAATCTACCGGTGGCGTGCTTTCCCGCCGGCCTGACGATGCCAATGCTCATGCCATTCTCAAGCGCATTGACACGTTCAGGGAATTGACAGCACCTCTGATCACATACTATGAACAGAAGCGACCGGGCCTGCTCGTGCGCATCGATGCGGATCAATCGATAGAAACGGTGAGTGCGGCGGTCAAAGCTGCCATTGACGCTCGCAATTAAGCGGATGCGGCAGACTGACATCCGAGAGTTGGGAAGCTGCTTATGAACATCTCTGTCAACGGGTTGGAAATTCATCTCAAAACACCCGATGAGATTGATGCAATGCGCGCAGCAGGGCAGGTCGTTTATCAGGCGCATATGGCGATGCGCGATGCTGTGCGCCCTGGCGTCAGCACGGCGGAATTAGACCAGATTGCAGAGACTGTCATCCGCGATCATGGGGCGACTCCCGTCTTCAAAGGCTATCCCAAGAAGGATTCGCCTGATTTTCCGGCTACCATCACCGCTTCGCTCAATCACGAATTGGTACATGGAATTCCGTCACCGAAACGCGTGCTCAAAGAGGGCGACATCATCAGTCTGGACTGCGGTTGCACCTATCAGGGCTTTGTCGGCGACAGTGCTTATACGTGGGCAGTCGGCGAAGTTGCGCCATCGGTTCTGCGCCTGCTGGAAGTAACAGAAGGCGCGCTCTACGAAGCCATACACGCCTCCGTTTTACCGCACGAGACCCGAGACGTTGCGCTAGCCACAGGCAATTACGTTGCCCGGCATGGCTACAGTGTCGCGCGCGAGTACACCGGCCACGGCGTCGGCAAGATGATGCATGAGGAGCCGCAGGTTCCCAATTGGTGGCCGAGTGGCGCAAAAGCGCGACGCCTGAACTTTATCAGTGTGCCGCTCCAGCCCGGCATGACCTTCGCCATCGAGCCGATGGTGATCGCCGGACGTGCCGAATTGCAGGAACTCAATGATAAGTGGACGGTCGTCACCAAAGATCGTTCGCTGTGTGCTCACTACGAACATACTATCGCAGTTACCGATGGCGATCCCATTATTTTGACGCTGCCCTGAGACAGGCGTTTATTGAAAGCACTGAACTTCGTTCTCACGTCGAGACTGAACCGATCCCAGCTATCCTGAGTAGTTAGTTCGTATCCCCTGATTGGCGAATCAGAGGCAGTTTTTGTGTTCATAATAGCCAGTTCGTGGGAGGAATAACTGTTTGCAACAGCTTTGAAGACGTGTTATGTTTTCACCGTCAGTTCAGCTATCGCTGATGGTCATGAGGGAACAGAATCTTCTCCCTCGACCACAAAATAGTGCTCGCTTCAGGAGGATTTCTATGAAGAAGGGTTTGTTCTTTGTGCTGCTCCTGGCGCTCTTCGTCGCCCTCATCGGCGGTGTTGTCGGCGCGCAGGACGAGCCCAAGGTGTTGGTCACCGGGCGGCAGATGGGTTCGAGCGATATTCCGACGATTGACCCCGCGCTTGCCGAAGATGTGCCATCCGTGCAGGTTATCGACGAATTGTTCGTCGGGCTTGTGCGCATCAATGAGGAAACTGCCGCAGCTGAACCCGGAATGGCAACTGGCTGGACGGTTTCTGATGACGGCCTGACTTACACCTTTAGCATTCGCCCGGATGTACCCTGGGTGCGCTACAACGCCGGTAGCGGCGCGGTCGAACAACTGACTGATGCCGACGGCAACCCAATGTTTGTGACGGCGCAGGACTTCGCCTATGGCATCCTGCGTGCGCTCAGCCCCGAAACCGCGTCGCCCTACCTCTATGTCTATCAGCCCTGGATCGCCGGTGGCTTGGCCTATGCCAGCGGTGAAGGTGCGATGGAAGATGTCGCTATTCGTGCAGTCGATGCCACCACTTTGGAAGTGACAATGGCGCGCGCTTCGTCGGTAACCCCGCTGATCTTCGGTATGTGGGGCTTCATGGCGCAACCACAGTCGATTATCGATGAATATGCTGAGTTCTGGATCGACCCGGAAAACATCGCGACTTATGGCCCATTTGCCCTTAAGGAATGGGTGCGCGGCGACGGCGGCAGCCTGACTATGATCAAGAACCCGCTGTGGCCTGGAACCGACGCCGTTCCGTCATCCAGCATCGACGAAGTTCAGTTCGTCTTCCTGGACGAAACTGTTCAGCTCACCAACTTCGAAGCGGGCACGTTGGATGTCTCGGAAGTGCCAGGGACGGAAATCGACCGTGTTCGCGCGAGCGCCGAACTGAGCGCGGCTTACGCGGTCTCGCCGGGTACCTGCACTTACTACTATGGCTTCAACGTCGAGCGTGAGCCGTTCACGGATGCGCGTGCGCGTCTCGCCTTCTCGATGGCCATCGATCGCGCGGCCATCACTGAGGATGTCCTCGGCGCCGGCGAAATCCCCGCGAACTTCTTCGCGCTGCCATCGCTCAACGCGGCGCCAGTCCTGGCGCAGTTCCCCGAAGGCGGCGTGTTCAGCGACGCTGCGGCTGCCAGTGCTCTGTGGGAAGAGTATCTTACCGATGTGGGTAAGTCGGCCAGCGACTTCAACCTGACCCTGTTCCACAATGAAAACACGCTCCACAGCACCATCGCCCAGGCGATCCAGCAGATGTGGTCGGAAACCCTCGGCGTGACCGTTCAGATCGCCACCGCCGATTTCGCGACCTACCTGGACACCCGTGGTAACTACGATGTCTACCGCGCCGGCTGGTGCTATGACTATCCAGATGCGCACAACTTCTACTATGATGCTGGCTTCCACAGCGACCTGATCGAAGAGAACGACACGCACTGGACCAACAGCGATTACGACGCGCTCATCGACCAGGGATTCGCCGCGCCGACGGTTGAAGAACGTATCAATCTGTATGCGCAGGCGGAACAGATTCTGGTGCATGATGACCCCGCAATGGCGCCGATCTACTACTATGTGACCGACGACCTTACTGCACCTGGCATCACACGCACATATTCCAATATCACACGTGAACACTACGAGAAGTGGGACATCAACCGCTAATCTCCCACGTGGATAACGCTTGAGAGGAGGGGCGAGGCCTTCACTCGAGGCCCGCCCCTCGTCGCTACTGACTGAGAGGCTGTGGGGCATGCGTCCCAGGCCTAGAAAGAAATGAACGGGCGCTATGGCAGTCTTTATAATTCGCCGTTTGTTGTGGATGATGTTAGTCCTTCTGGTCGTCTCAGCAATTACCTTCATTTTGCTTCGTTCCGTACCCGGCGGCCCGTTCAATACTGAGCGCGGCGTGCCAGAGCCGGTGCAGCGATCTCTGGAAGAAAAGTTCAATCTCTCAGCCCCGCTGCCCGAACAATATCTCAAATACTTGACTGACATCACCATTCCCCGAATCACTGGCGAAGAGTTCAGACGTTCTCTCACCAACGACTATTTGATCAATATGCCTCTGCCTTTCCTGGGAGAAAAAACCTATCTCCGCTGGATGAACTTTGGCCCGTCTCTTCGCGTCCGCAGCCGCACGGTCAACCAGCTCTTCCTGGAAAATCTGCCCATATCGTTTCAATTAGGCATAGCTGCGCTGGTGGTGGCCGTTGCTATTGGCGTGCCTTCGGGGGTGGTCGCAGCGCTCAACCGCAATTCCTGGCTGGACTATCTCAGCATGGGCATCGCCATTACCGGCGTTTCAGTTTCGATCATCGTGAGCGCGCCGTTGCTCCAGTATTTGTTTGGAGTCCAGTGGAAGTTACTTCCAGCTTCCGGCTGGGGAACACTCCAGCAGGCGATCTTGCCATCGTTCGCGTTGGGGTTCACTTATTCCGCGCTTCTGGCGCGCCTGACGCGGGCCAGTCTCTTGCAGGTAATGACTGAAGACTACGTTCGCACCGCCCGCGCGAAAGGCTTGTCAGAGCGGGTCGTTGTGATTATTCATGCGTTGAAGAACGCTCTCATTCCTGTAGTCACCGTCATTGGCCCACTCTTTGCCCTACTCGTCACGGGAACATTCGTTGCAGAGACGATTTTCGCTATTCCGGGCATGGGCCGCTATTTTGTTACCAGCGTCACTAATCGCGACTTTACGGTCGTTATGGGGACGATCTTGTTGTATGCCGGATTCTTAGTGCTTGCGAATATGGTGGTCGACATTCTCTATGCATGGTTAGACCCACGTATTCGTCTCAGCTAGTATGGGAAGTCGACCAACATGGCAGTCGTAGAAGGTAATCGAGACCTGCAATCGTCCGACGTGGTCAAGCTCGAAACACATATAAAAGGCGAAAGCCTCTGGGCAAGCGCTGGCAAACGCCTGCTCAGGAATCGGCTGGCAGTGCTGGGTGGCATCATCATCATCCTCACTATTCTGTTGGCGATCTTTGCCGATGCAATTGCCATCAAGCCCTATTTCGAGACGGATCTGCCCAGTGGAGACAGCGCACCCTACTGGGTGACACAGGTCTTTACGAGCATGGTTCCTGTCGAAAACGGCGGCTATGTCAAGATCAACAATGACTACCCGCTGGGCGCTGACAAGCTGGGGCGCGATATTTTCAGCCGCATCGTTTATGGTACGCGCATCTCCTTAGCCGTAGCTTTAGTTGGGCCTATTTTGGCGCTCGCCGTGGGCGTGGGCTGGGGATTGGTCGCCGGCTACTTTGGCGGCTGGATCGATAACACCATGATGCGAATTGTGGACATCATGTACGCCTTTCCGACGCTGCTCTTTATCATCCTCTTGATGACGTTTTTCCGGTTCAGCACAGCTACACCTGAACCTGGCTCTTTTGCATATGCGATGGGGCAGCTCGATAAGAGCATGGGCGGTTTGTTGTTCATCTTTGTCGGCATTGGCCTGACATCCTGGATGCAGATGGCACGTCTGGTGCGCGGGCAGGTGCTGTCTGCACGCGAAAAAGAATACGTCGAGTCGGCGAAGTCGATGGGCGCAACCACGCCGCGCATCATGTGGCAGCACATTCTTCCGAATATTATGGGGCCGCTGATCGTCGCTGAGACGTTGACCATACCCCAGTACATTTCCTACGAGGCATTCCTCAGTTTCATCGGTCTGGGAGTGCAGGTGCCGACCCCAAGTTGGGGCAGCATGATCTCCGAGGGGTCGCGTGCTGTTAGCAGCTACCCGAATCAGGCGATTTTCCCTGCGCTGGCGCTTTTTGTCGTTATGTTCGCCTTCAACTTCCTGGGTGATGGCTTGCGCGATGCGCTTGATCCAAGGATGCGCGGCGTCGAATAAGTCGAAAATTCAGTGAACTATGAAGTTGCCCAGAGGCGCAGAAAACTGCGCCTTTGTCGTTGTTTTAGGCCGCTGTGATCTCGAACCTGTATTCTGTTCTCCGTATCTGATATAAACCAGTAACTATGGTTATCCCTGTGCTGGAGAAATCTCCTCAACTTGCTATCTGAGTTCCCGGAGTTGGAATGTCGTTACGAGGCTTAACGATGCTACCATGGCGCGTGAATATGCGCCTGTGGTTGCATCGTTTGTTGCAGTTTTCAATCTTCGCTCTCGATATGTATGGCGTGGCGCTTGTGCTGCTGCTCGTGCTCCGTGGGGTTATCGGCGAACGCTGGCCGGTTATCGCTTTGATCAATCTGTTCCTGCATTTCCTGCTTGCTACCAGCCTGATCATAGTACCGCTCAGGCTGTTTGCACGCAGACGTTGGTTGGTCATTTTCAATCTGATCCCGGCGCTGCTGCTGGTCGTCTACTACGCACCTAACTTCCTGCCGCCGTCAGCACGTGCGGCGGAAGACACGTCGATCCGTGTCTTCAGCTACAACGTGTCTGGCGGCATTGCGGATGTGATCGAGTCATTTGTGGATGAGGCAGATCCAGATGTCGTTCTGCTTCAGGATGTCAATCCGGGTAATGTCATTCGCCTGAATGACGCCTTCAAATCCCGGTATCCCTTCGTCGCTATCAACATGCGTGATCTGCGCGCCTGGGTCACATTCAGCCGCCTGCCGTTTGTGGAACCACCCTATCGCGATGGCGACGCCGGATACCAGCGCCTTACGGTTGAGGTCGAGGGGCAGCCGTTGACGATCTACAACGTCCACCTGCGCAGCCCCATTCGCCAGCCCCGGCGGCGCGGCATCTATTTCAATTTCGACGCGCGCGGCGCTCAGCTAGGCCTCTTGCGTGCAGCAGCGGCGCAGCGTTCGGGCGATGTGCTGCTTATGGGCGATTTCAATCTGACCGAGTGGTCAGATCTGTATCCACGCATTGTCGCCGGTTATGTCGATGCGCATCGCGCCCGTGGCTGGGGCTTTGGCTTCACCCGGGATGCGATGGGCGAGATACCTATCGCGCGGATCGATTATGCCTTTTCCAGCGCCAATCTACGCCCGCTTTCAATCCGGACGTGGAATTACTCCGCCGGGTCGGATCACCGACCATTGCTCGCGGAATTTGTGCTTAACTGAAGGCCGCGCCAGGAAACACCCAGGCCAGCGCTTCCGGCAGAATACTGCGGAAACCGGCCAGTCCATGTCCGCTGCCCAACTCGACAAACCGGTAGTAGACCCCCGGCTTCGCGCGCAGAATATCGCGCAGTGCCAGAGCCGGTTTGTAGAAACGCCCTGGCGCTTCATAGCGTCCTACCGATTGGAAGATGCGCTGAGGCAGCACTTCGGCCTCGATGAACTGAGCGCTGTACTGGCGCAGTTGAGTGCTGAAAGCGCCTTTGCCCAACGGCTGCGAAATCATCATCAGACTGGAAAATACCGCCGGATTGCGCAGCGCAGCGTATGATGCCGCCGCCGCGCCGACATCGACGCCGCCAACGCCGATATGCGCGCTGTCGATGCGGTATTGCGTTTGTACGAACGGCAGCAACTCATTGAGCAGGAAGGCATAGTGCGCGTCGTTGCCGATGTATTCGGCGTCGCGTTCGGCCTGGCTGCCGCTTTGCAGCATGGCGATGACGAGTGGTTGTAATCGGTCGTGCTTAATCAGGGCGTCGGCGATTTCTGGCACTTGCAGCGTGCTCACTGCCCACTGACCGTCGTGCAGGATCAACAGCGGGTAGGCCATGCCGGAGCCGGAGTAGCCTGGTGGCGTATAGATCCACAGTTTTCGCCCTTGAATACCCAATTCATCGCTGTCGATGCTGTGTTCATCGATTGTCCCTCTCGGTACGTTCGGCATGGCTGCCCAATCGGGGAACGGCCGCGCCTGGGACATTCGCAAAATCGAGACGGATGTTTGCGCGGTGGTCATGAGCACAGGATTGAGCGCGTCATACTGCCAGTGTTGGGCAATGCGCGTGATAATGTCCGGCTCTTGTGCCAGGGGCGTCATTGGATCATCCACCGCGATCATATAGTCGAGCAGATCGTCCGGCGCAAATTCTCGCACAACGTACCACATGGTCGTGCCCAGGATGCGCGTCATCGGCGCAAAAGGTGGGTCGGCTGCAATCGTATCAAGATTCAGCGCGACATTTTCTGCGTCGGCGGAGAAATAAGCGAAAATTGCGTGATCATGTTCTATCCAGGGCCATTCAGGTCGCTCGGCAATCAGTTCATCGACCATCATCTGGCGTTCGCGGTCGGTTTTGGCCCGGTTGGTGTCTTCCAGAAAAGCGTCGAACGAAGCCCATTGCGGCATTGCGATCTCTCCCGTTAGCACGCCCGAAACTTCGCTTATTGTAGCATCGGTTGTCATGTGCTGCGAATGACACTCAGGTTGTGGCACAGCTTCCCAAATCTTAATTGATACTCAGCTACATATACGCCTATCTTATACATAGATAACCTAGGTATAGGATAGAGGATGAATTTTCGCGGAAGTCTCACCTTACTCATCTTGTTCGTTCTTTCGAAGGGGCCAAATCACGGCTATCAGATTGCAAAAGCCATTAAACAGCAGTCTGATGGCATCCTGGATTTCAAAGAAGGTACGCTGTATCCCACCCTGCACGGGTTGGAACAGCAGGGCATGATCGAGGTATTCGAACAGGCAGAAAATGGCCGGTCACGCCGTTACTATCGCCTGACTCAAGACGGTCGCGCGCTGCTGGATCAAGAACGCGATGAATGGGCACGCTATTCGAGTGCTGTCGACAATGTACTCAAAGGTGCTCAACCATCATGAACAATCAACAGGATTTTCAGCGCTGGCTTTCATCTGCGACACGTGGATTACCCTCGCCCATAAAGTCGATGATCTGTGACGAACTGGCTGCTCACTACGACGATGCTTTTGCTGAGCAGCGCGGCCTTGGCCTGCTGCCTGTGGAGGCACATCGGGCTGTACTGGCACAACTGGGCAGTCCTCATGCGACGCGCCGCGCGCTGTGTGCAGTGCATCTTGCCAGGCGACAATTCTTGTGGGCTGCTGTGGTGACGATGATTTCTCTGGTGGAGATCATCATTGGCGCGTTATTTGCCTTTCAGCCGCTCTTGTTCACTCTGTTTGGGATCGGCTGCGGCATGTACGTACTCGAGTCGTTGCGCAAGCTTCTTGAGTCGCCGCGCACTAGCGCGCGTGTTGGCACCGCCATCACCATGATCGAGATCGGCCTGCTGGGCGCGGCAGCGTTCGGCACTCTGGGAATACTCGGCTCGTACCAGTATCCAATCATCATTGTCTTTGCCGATCCGCTCGTTCTCGCTCGTTTTGACCCCTACCTCCAACCTCTCACGTTCGTGCATTTCATACTCGCGTTGAGCATCATCATGAACGGCTCTGGTTGGCTGCTCCTGGCCGACATTCTCGGTGTGGATGCGCCTATCCATTTTCGCGGGCTGTTGCGCTCTTCACTGTTGGTGAATGGCCTGGGGCTGGTCGGTCTCAGTCTTGGCATCTTGATACGGAATTCCGCCGTCATCATCCAGATGGGTTTGGTGCTGACTATCGCGGGACTATTTCGTCAGGCGTTTCTTGTATTGATCTTCGTACGCGCGGCCCGACAATCCTCCAATAATCCATGGCGTGGCTCACATGCCTAGAAAGAGATGAGCATGACGGCATTGGCGATAGAAACTCACAGCCTGAGCAAGCAATTTGGCCGCAAGAAAAAGTCCGTTCTTGCCGTCAATAAGCTGAGTCTTCAGGTGGAGGCAAATCAGGTCTACGGCTTCCTGGGACCCAACGGCGCGGGCAAGACAACCACGATTCGCATCTTGCTCGATCTCGTCCGCCCAACGTCCGGTGAAGCGCGACTCTTCGGCCAGCCGACCCTCCGTGCCCACGAGGTCTTGCGCCGTGTTGGGGCACTGGTCGAAGGTGCCACTTTCTACCCCTACCTGAGTGGGCGCAAGAATCTGGAGGTGTTGGCGCGCACCGGCGGTTACTATGACAAAGAGCGGATCGACCGTCTGATCCACCAGGTCGGCATGGAAGATCGGGCAGAGCGGCGTGCCGGTGGTTATTCGACGGGCATGAAGCAGCGCCTCGGCATTGCCGCCGCGCTCCTGAGTGACCCCGACCTGATCATTCTCGATGAGCCGACCAATGGCCTTGACCCGGCGGGTATTCAGGAAATGCGCACATTTATCCGCTCGCTCGTTAAAGAGCAGGGAAAGACGGTTTTCTTGAGCAGCCACATGCTCGGCGAAGTCGAGCAGGTCTGTGATCGCGTCGCGATTATCAACAAAGGCAGCATTGTCCGCGAGGGAAAAGTTGCCGATCTGCTTTCAGAACATGCGCGCCTGCGCATCGATGCGTCACCTATAGACGTGGCATCCGAGGTGCTTTCCAGAAACTGGCGTGTCATGCGCAGCGACGGTGTGCTGTTGGCCGAGGCCGCTCGTGAAGACGCGCCCGCGATGATACGGAAACTGGTTGAGCAGGATGTTCAGGTTTTTGAGGTGAGTGCCCACCGTCAGAGTCTTGAATCGTTCTTTCTCTCGGTCACACAGGAGGAGTCTGATGGTCAGTCTGTTTCGGGCTGAGTGGAGCAAAATTGCCGGCAATCGGATTGTACTAGGTGTCTTTATCTGGATCTTCCCGGTTACAGCCTTCGTATTCCTGATCCTCGCCGCGATTTCAGCCGCAGTATCGGAGCAATTTCGTGTGGCTATCAACGCCGCGCCACCTACCTGGACTAATCAGGCGCTGACTACCTGGAGCTTCGTCAATTCTGAGATTGGGCGCTTCATGCTTGTGGGTTTTGCTGCTGATGTCTTTGGCGGCGAATATCAGCGGCAGATGTGGAAAAACCTGCTGCCGCGCCGTCGGCGCTTGCCGCTGATCTTGAACAAATTCCTGACCATCGCCGTCTATGCTCTGACTGCCTTTGTCGGGATGGTCATCATCGTGACCGTCATGAGTGGCCTCGTTACCGCAGTTGCAGGCGCGCCGTATGGCCCCGCGTTTGGAGACATGAGTGGTGCTGACTGGTTGCAGTTCTTAAGAGCTGTTGGCTCGCAGGCTTCGATCTCTTTCGCCGCTGCGATCATCGCTGCCTGCTACGCCGCTGTCGGCGCAATCATCACACGTTCGATCCTTGGCGCAATTGTTGTGGGTGCGCTGCTCAACTTGTTCGAGCAGGGCATTGCGGTTGCGATTGCCCTGGTTGTGAGCATTACTCAGCAGGGGGATTTGTTTCGTCTTTATCTGTACACGCCAGGATACAATCTTGCCAATCTCAGTTCCTGGTCAACTTATGGCAATGGCTATATGCCGTTGTTCATCGAGCGCTACAACTGTTGTGGCGCATTCAGCGTTGAGGCATCCACTGTGCTCGTGCTTGCCTGGATTGTCGGCTTGATCGCGCTTACGTGTTACCTGTTCGTGCGCCAGGACATTGCAAACTAAGCCCTGTCTCCAAAGCAATGGGATTTCAAGCCGTGCCATGACGTATGTCGTCTTTGGCACGGCTTCTTTTGTGTTTCAATCAACAAACACAGCTATAATAACCGAGTGTCTATACGATTTTTCGGCACATTCATATGCCTTTGCTGAGAGGATCCTGTGTGCATCGTCTAGTGGGTCTATTGATCGTGTTTCTGTTTGCGCTTGTAGCATGTACCGTAGCTGAACCTACGCCGACGCCCGTTGCGCTGCCCACAAACGTGGCTGGGCAGGAATTGGTGGCTACGGTCAACGGGCAAGATATTATGCTCAGTCAGTTTGAGCGCGAGCTAGCCCGGTTTGAACAGCAGGTTAATGCAGCCGACCCGGCAGCGGCGCGGGCGACAGTGCTCAACCTGCTTGTAGAGCAGCTTCTCATCGCGCAGGACGCCGCACGCGAGCAGATCACTGTCAGCGATGCCGAAGTGGATACGGAAGTCGCCTCGCTTCAAGGCTTGGCAGGCGGTGACAGTAACTGGCAGGAATGGCTAAACGACAATCTGTACACCGAAGCGGAGTTTCGGGAGACAGTTCGCGCCGGGTTACTCACCGCCAAAATGCGCGATCTTGTGACCGCCGATTTGAACTCGGATGTCTTACAGGTTCACGCTCGCCACATACTGGTCGATACCGAACAGGAAGCCAATGCGCTGCTCGATCGTCTGCGTAACGGTGAAGACTTCGCGGTGCTGGCGGTGGGATCCAAAGATTTGACTACGCGCGATAGTGGTGGCGATCTCGGCTGGTTTGCCCAGGATGAGCTGATTGATCCCGTGCTGGCAACCGTCGCTTTTTCGCTAGAACCGATGCAGATCGCTGGCCCCATTCGGACGACACTTGGGTATCACGTGATCCAGACGCTCGAACGGGCAATGCTCCCGCTCACTGATGATCGGCGCGCACAACTGGCGCAGAAGCAGTTCGAAACCTGGCTCGCCAGCTTGACGGCTAGCGCGCGTATTGAGCGGTATATTTAGGGAAGCTGTGCGGGTTCACGCAGGGGAGGCAGGGGTTAAATGTCAAAAGGCTCGTCGGTTATCTACAACATCATTGCCATTATCTTTCTGATTTTGTCGGTCATTGCTTGCATCTATGTGGTCTGGCAGTTCGCCAGCGCACCGGCCTCATCAGCCGCAGAAGCAGCCGTACCGACGGTCGCAGTCTTGCCGACGCTCCCCGCGTCGGCAACGGCTACGGCCACTGACCTGCCAACAGCGACGCCCACGCCCACGCAGACGCTTGTGCCCAGCATAACCCCTGTGCCCACGCAGACCCCCGTCCCAACGGCAACACCTTTACCGCCGACAGCGACTTTGACGCCCATCCCTTCGCAAACTGCCACTGCCACCCTGCCGCCGACGGAAACGGGCACAGCCACTGCGACCGCAACCGACACGCCACCCCCGACACTGGAGCCTTCGCCGACCGGCCCGACACCGTCCCCGTTCCCATTTGACGTTCGTGGTGGGGGAGCGAATTTCACCACCAACTTCGCCAATACGGCGGGCTGCGCCTGGCAGGGGATCGGCGGTCAGGTCTTTGACGTCAACGGCTCGCCGCTGACCAACATCCAGGTGCATGTTTTTGGCGACAATAACTTCGATCAATACACCGTCAGCGGCAGCAACAGCCTCTACGGCGTTGGCGGCTGGGAAATCTCGGTCGGGACAGTGACCAGCCCTTCGAGCTACATCGTTGAATTGGTCACAACCCAGGGGACGCGCATCTCGTCACAGGTTGCGGTCACATTCCCCGGTGATTGCACGCGCAATCTCGCTCTGGTGAATTTCATTCAGACCCGTCCGTTCTAGGATGGTTGTCTCCCTGATGACAACGTGCTATAACGAGCACTGTTGTATCTGGAGAGGCAGCGATGGCAGACGAAGAGTATAAGAAACCGTCTGGCGGTTCCCGCCAAATGAGTGCGCGCAATCGCAAGCGCCGCATCGAGTCGCGCGATTTGTCGGGGCCGCCGCCGGATGATCTGCCACAGGATGACATGTCATCTGAAGACGATGAGTCCGAGCGCGTACCGGAACCATCGCCTGCGCCTGTTCAAGAGCAACGTCCGGCCATGCCCCCGGCGGAGCAGCAACCGCGCCGTCGCTCACCTGCCGAGCGCTTTCCACCTATTCCAACGGAGAACTCGAGTGCTGCGACGACCAGATCACGATCTGATCGGCCTGCACCTGTGCCAGGGCGCACGCGTTTAGGCTGTCGCGATCTGGTTGCGGTCATATTCGTCCTGGGTACGATTGCAGCCGGGGGCTATTTTCTCTACATCTGGAACAATCCCTATTCCCCACTGAATCCGCTCTCGCCACCCGTGCCACCACCGCTTGTCGTTTCAGAAACGCCGCAGCCGACAGCGACGGCTACCGCGACATCCACCCGCACGCCGCGCCCGACAGCGACTTTCACACCGCTCGCGGCTGGCTTTGAAGCGTTGACCTCAACGGTCGATCAGCAGGCCACACCGGATCTTACGCTCACACTCTTGGCCGGGACGCCCAGCGCGACACCGCCTCCGCCTCCTTTTGCGCTGATTCGCAGCGGCATTGTGCGCATGAGCAACGTCAATGCGGAGGGTTGCGATTTCCTGGGGATTGCCGGTTCCGTCGTCGATTTCGACGGCAAGCCGCTCAATGGTTACGTCATCTGGATCACAGGCGAAGATATTGACAATCGCCTTGTGTCTGGCAGCGACAATACGTATGGAGCAGGCGGCTTTCTCCTGCCTGTAGGTACTGAGCCGGAGATTCGGCCTTTTGCCGCCATGCTGCTGGCACCGGATGGCGTGACGCAGCTCTCCGAGCCATACACCTTTCTCACGAGTGACATCTGCGAGTTCAATATCACGGTTTTGCGCTTCATTCAGGTGGGGGATTTCTAGCTGGAGGCGTTGAGACTGTCTTCCCACTCGCGCCGCAAAATGCCGTAAAGGAACATGTGGTAGCGCTGTCCATCGCGGTTCAAGGCTTCGCGAAAAACGCCTTCTTTGCGAAAGCCGAGTTTTTCATACAGGCGAATCGCGCGGGTGTTGTAACTGAAGACGGTGAGCTGCAAACGATGTAGATTGATCTCGTGGAACGCGAACTGCATGGCGAGCTGCATCGCCTCGTAGCCAATGCTGCGGCCACGATAATCCGGCTCGCCAATGCCGATTGCCAGCCAGGCGACACCATGATTCCACTGGATGCCGTCGATGTGTACGAAACCGACGATCAGGTCAGTATCCAATGTTCGGATGGCGAAGACATAGGAGTCGCGGCTGCGTTCTTCATCTTCCAGCCAGCGCGCCAACCGGGACTCACTCTTCGGGATGGCTGGCGCGGCGTCGAGGTGGCGCGTGAATTCACTGTCTTGATACCAGCGGCTGAAGGTCTGCGCATCTTCAGGGCAAAATGCGCCCAGGCGGACGCGCGCTCCCGTAAACAAGGGCGAGAGATTCATAGACCGTCTCCATTGCTGCTCTACTTGAGCGAGGATCGCCGCCGGATTTTGCCGTCGGTGTAAATATGTGTTGCGTGAGTTTTAGCGTTGTTTTTGTGGATGACAGCGTAGACCTGGTCGATCAGGAGATCAATATCGACACCGCTGGACATGCAGACGCCAATCGCTGTCACGAAGACATCCGCGGCCTCCTCGGCAATGTGCGCGACATCGCTGCCGGTTTCTGCCGCTTCGATCAATTCGCGCGTTTCTTCGCGAAAATTGCTAACGCTGTCGGCAAGCTGCGGCACGTAGCCAAAACGTTCGTAGAATGCTGCTGTTCCCAGGAAAAGTTCGCGTAAGCTGTCCTGTTGTCGCGTGTCCATTGCTCTTGATTGCCTTGTTAAACAGTCGATTTGTGTCGCCACTTGCGCAGCTCCAGCGCAATTGCCCCAATTCCCACCAGTGCCACATATCCGCCAGCCAGGATCAGCGGCAGAAAGGGGCGCAGCCGTGCCCGCCAGCCTCTCGGCTGCGGCGCGAACTCACCGCATGTTGTTGCGTCGTTGCTGATGCCGACCACGTGAGTTACGTCGATAGCAGCGCCGTTGTTCGCATCGATCAAAACAATCGCACCCTGCGGCAAGGATTCGGCGGTCGGTGCGAAATTCACCAGGCTGAGCCATGCCGTGCTGCCTGCGCCGAACGTGCCGCGCACCAATTCTGGCGGCAGTGCGAACATGTACGCCTGTCCCGGATACTGTGCTCGCAGCAGATCATCGCTCAGTTGTTGCGCTTGCTCCGCATTGACCGTTGTCTTTAGCGCTTCGCTCACACGCTCCGCTGCGTACACTCGCAGGACGTTCGCTGCCTCGCAACCGCCGGGCAGTGCCACCAGATCCGGATAACGTTCCCACGGTGGGCGAGGCGCGCTCCACTGCGGCGCTTGTTCGATGACGAACCAGGCGA
Organism: Anaerolineae bacterium; assembly: GCA_023382675.1. Classification (GTDB taxonomy): domain Bacteria; phylum Chloroflexota; class Anaerolineae; order Aggregatilineales; family Phototrophicaceae; genus Flexifilum. Next base: position 90,600 of record JAHDWN010000001.1, on the reverse strand, counting down.
CTAATGCCAGGATCGGCAGCAGGAGCACCAGACCCCATTGCCAGCGTTTCATGCGCGCAAGTATTGGTCGTGCAGCGGCTGTTTCGGCTGGTCACGTTCGTCCACTAGCCCGTAGCCGTTATGCATCCCGTCAGCCCACGCATACCACATCGCTGTCGCGACCCGCCGGGCGAAGTACGTCCGCAAATAGCGGATGAAGCTGACACCATAAGCGGCGACCTCGCTGGCCGGAATTTCAGGATGATCTAGGACACCGTACTCGGTGATCCAGATCGGTTGGCTGCGTAAGATCGCGCCGTAACGATTGATGTCTTCGTCGATCAGGCCAAAGCTCTTGAATCGCTCAGGGCTGTCCGGTGCGCCGCGCCCATAAGAATGGCAGGCAATCCCATCCGGTCGGATGCCCACCGGCATCGCGGCTATCGTTTCTCGCGCGTAGGTGCCGCCTGTATTCGGCCCGCTCATATGCCCGCCGGTGATGATCTTCGCCTGCTGATCGACCGAGCGGATCGCCTTGATACACTCCGTTAGCATGTAGGCGTAATCTTCGGGCTGGATCGGCACGGCTGCCTGTGCCAGCGCGAACGGTGTATCCTGCTCGTTCCAGATCTGGTATGCCGCGACCAGATTGCGATTGGCATAGCGCGCTGCGATTTGCCGACAAACCTCGGCAAACTGCGGTACAAATTCGCGCCATTTTGCTCGATCTTCTGCATACATGCGCGGCCAGAAATAGCCTGCGCCTTCACCATACGTCTGGTGCGTCAGGATCACCATCGTCTTGAAACCGGCGCGTGCGTAGGCTTCCAGGCGCGGCTGGTAGAAGTTGTGCGCATCGTTCAGCGATGGAAACCCTTGTGATGGTGTCGCTTTGTACGGCAGCCGCAGCCAGCCCAACCCGCGCAGTCGCTCTGCACTCGGCCCGCCGCGCACGTGCCGCAGATCCAGATTCATGCCGTTGACGTTGCCGGTCAGCATGTCCGGCGGGATCGTCTGACAGAACCACGCGGCGACAAAACCTTCCGTCCGGTTGGGCGTTCGCACCTTGATCCAACTGTCGGTCTCGCCCAGTTTTTCCAGCGTTCGCCCGTGCATCTCCAAAGATTCCAACGTATCCAGCACGTACACCTGTCCGAGCGCTGCAAATTGCGTGCCGGGCCGTTCGCGCACGCGCAGCCCGTCCACTGTCGGGCGCAAGCGCAGCGTTTCCCAGTAGATCATCGGCGTTGGGTTGACGATGTCGGGCAGCATGTACCCGCTCGATCCGCTGCCCGGACGCTGAACAACTAGCCGGCTATAGGCTTCTTTTGCCTGACCGATAACGTCACCCTGCTTGACCACCCTGCCCAACGAGACGCCGATGTTTTGCAGGTTGGTATAGGTCACGACGTATGTCTGTCCGCTGAATACGGTCGTTACCTGCACGTATTCCCCATAATTCAGCGCTGATGGCTGACGCACGATGCCGCTGACCGTTCCGCCGACAGCCGCGCGCACGTTCGACCCCGGCACAGTGAAAACGTCGATCCCCTCGTTGCGCCTGCCATCGCCGAGGTCGGCATTGAATTTACGCAGGATTCGCGCCGGCTGGGCGTCGCTCGGCCACATAATGATAAAACGGTCGTTGATATGACCGTCATTGACCTTCTCGCCAAAACGATCCGCCTGCGCGACCCGCGTCTCCAACTTTGCTCGCAGCTGATCCGGCGTCGCCGCGCTGATGACGTCGATACGCACGACATTCGGATAGGCGCGCCGGATGTGGCCGACCGGATCGTTGTTGATCCAGACGCCGGGCGTTTGTATGGCGGTGACATCGCGATAGCGGTTCAAATCGTTGCCTGCGGGCGAGCGCACGACGACAACACGCTCGAAGGCGCGTGTATAGGAATCGGTCGCCCGCAGCCAATCGAAGAAATTTTGATCGGGAAGCACCAGCGCGTGTGAAATGGTAGAGGTTGTGCTCATAGAATTACGCTTTCGTTTGCTGGTTCAGCTTATCGCGAAAAACCACTATCTGCGCGGCATGTTCATATTTGTGGCCGTAATAACCGTAGACCACGAAATCTTCGAGGTCATTCCAATCAGACCAGGGCAGCGTGCCAACCTGACGCCACGTGTCCGCAGAAATCAGTTCTGCCAGTGCCATCACGCGCGCGTTGACCGCCTGAAATTCTGCCATCAGATTGGCGGGCGTCCGGCTCGCCGCCGCCGTCCCATATTTGTCGTTATAAGCATCTTCGTCCATGATCTTGTAATCGTCGATGTGAGGCGTTGGGATCGGTTTGCCCGCGAAAGGTGCGATGAACTCCTCGAAATAATGCTCCCAGCCGATCAGATGCCCGATGATTTGCTTGACCGACCAGAATCCGCACACGCCCGGTGTATCCCAGGCTGTATCCGGCAGATATTTCACAGCATTCACTACCTGTCGCTGCGCATATTTCAGGATGCTGATCGGGTGCATTGCCAATAGCCTCTCGATGATCCTGTCTAGTGTAGCGCAAAATCGGCAGGGAGCTTCGTATCTGTTGCTACTTTTACGCCCATATCCTACATCAGGCGCTAATTGTACAAACGGGATCGCAGGCATATAATCGCGGCATAAAGTAAGCGGATCGCAGACGGATAGTTGATGACCGACGAGCTGCTCGGACAAACCATCGGTGGCTACGAAATCCTGGGCGTGATCGGGTATGGCGGCATGGCGACCGTTTACCGTGCGCACCAGGTCTCGATGAATCGCACGGTAGCGCTCAAGGTATTGCCCCGCCTGTTTTTGAAAGACGATACCTACCTTCAGCGTTTCAATCGCGAAGTCAAGATCATCGCCAAGCTGGAACACCGCAATATCGTTCCCGTCCATGATTACGGTCAGTTTGACGAGCAGCCCTACATCGTCATGCGCTACATGGCCGGCGGCTCGGTTGACGATCTGCTCGCCCGTGGGCCGCTTCCCATCGAGCAAACCGTCAGCATCATGCTGCAAATTGCGCCTGCGCTCGATTACGCCCACAGCAAGAATGTGCTCCATCGTGACATCAAGCCCAGCAACGTCCTCATGGACGACGACGGCGGCGCGTATCTGACGGACTTCGGCATTGCGCGTATTCTGGGCGATCCCGCCAACATCAGCATCACCACGCAGGGTGTCGTCGGCACGCCCAGCTACATGAGTCCGGAGCAGGCGCAGGGCCATGAAATCGATGGCCGCAGCGACGTTTATTCGCTCGGCGTGATGCTCTTCGAGATGGCGACCGGGCGGCGCCCCTTTGAAAGTGACACGCCCTACAGCATCGCCGTCATGCAGGTGACGCAGCCGCCGCCCGCGCCGCGCAGCATCAACCCGGAGATTCTGCCGGCTGTCGAGCAGGTGATTTACAAGGCCATGAGCAAGACCCGCGATGATCGCTATGATAACGCGGTGCAGTTTGCGGATGCGCTGCAAAAGGCCGCAGCGCAGGGGACATCCAACATCTTCAAGATCGATACTGAGCCGGGTGGTGTGCGTCTGCCGAACGACAGTCCACCTGTCACGCCGCCCCCGGTCTATTATCCGCCGCCACCCACATCAGGCAGCCTGCCGCCGGTGCACAAGAGACGTTTGCGCCGCCGGTCGAATCTGCTGGTCAGTGTGTCTATCGGCGGGGTGATTGGCTGTGGATTGTTGACGCTGCTGGTGGTCGCTGTGTCGCTGCTCATCAGCAATACGGAACGCGAGGCAGAAGCGCTCGCTCAGACGTTGACCGCCACAGCCGCGACTGCGCTGGCGACGGTCGATGGCCCCACCATCACGCCCTTACCTGGCAACCTCGAAGGCGATCTCGAAGGGCGTCCGACCGGTTTACCGCCGGTGGCGACTCCGTCCGGCATTGCGCCGATCGGCGTGCGCGCGACGCCGCAAGTGGGTGCAGATGGCGACCTGCCCGCCGCTCACATCATTTATTTTGCCGAGCGCGACGGCAACTACGATCTCTATCGCATGGATCTGCGCACGCGCGAAGACATTCGCCTGACCTCGCATCCATCGGTGGATATGTATCCTCAGGTCTCGCCGGATGGCAGGCAGATCGTTTTCGTCAGCGACCGCGATGGCGACTATGAACTCTATCTTATGGATACGGATGGCAACAATCTGCGCCAGTTGACGAACAATTTCGTAACGGATCGCATTCCTTCCTGGTCGCCAGATGGCCGTTGGGTCGTCTTCTCGTCGGATACGCGCGGCGACGGCACACACGATCTCTACCAGATTCGCCCGGATGGCACAGAGCTTACCCTGGTCTATTCCGATGGCTTTCGCAATAGTCATCCCCGCTGGAGTCGCGATGACCGGTACATCATCTTCACCGGGGGACGACCGAACGAGGGCGAAACCTGGGAAATCATGCGGTTGGATCGGCGCACGGGCGAAACCGTTAAGTTGACGGACAACAGCGTGCGCGATTGGTCGCCGGTGTTCGCTCCGGTGGGTGACAGCATCATCTATCTGACCTTCGGCGAAGGCGATGCTGCGCTCATGACCATGAACCTCGATGGTGGCGACCGGCAGCTCTTCTATGACGGCTTAGGCTATGAATGGGGCGCGGTCTACAGCCCAGATATGCGCTACCTGCTGTTCACTTCGGACGCGACGGGCGATGACGAACTCTTTCTGCTCGATGTTGACAGTGGCAGCGTACAGCAGATCACTAATAACAGCGGCATGTACGCCGATTGGATCAGCTACAACGACAACTGAGGGACCGCCGACAGCCTATCTATCACAATCTGCAATCCGCCTATAAAGCGCGGCCCGGCGCTGCTTGAGCAGCGGAAACAATTCGCGCCAGTGTGCCAGCGTCTGCGCATCCAGATCGGCGACGATTACTTCTGTCGTGTCACGTCCTGCCTGTGCCAGCACGCGCCCGGTCGGATCGCAGACGAAGCTGCTGCCGTAAAAGGTCACGGCATTTTCGACACCGACCCGGTTTGCCGCTCCGATGTAGATGCCGTTGGCGATGGCATGGCCGCGCATCACCGTCTGCCAGCTTTCCGCCGTGTCGATCATCGGGTCGGTTGGCTCGCTGCCAATCGCCGTCGGGTAAAATATGAACTCCGCGCCGTTGAGCGTGTAAATCCGCGCCAGTTCCGGGAACCACTGGTCGTAGCACGTCGGGGTCGCCATTTTGACCTTGCCGGTATCGAACACGGGATAGGTATGCCAGCCTTCGAAGAAACTTGTCTCGTTGTAGCCCTCACCTGATGGAATGTGGATCTTGCGGGCGCTGCCGATCCGATGCCCATCCGGCGCGTGGATGACTGCTGTGTCGTAATGCTCGCCGTCGGCGGTTTTCTCGAACAGGCTGCTCACCACGGTCACGGCCTGCTGACGGGCCAGATCGCTGAAGAAGCGCTCGGTGACGCCGCCCTCGAGCGGCTCTGCCCAGGCAAAACCAGCAGGGTCAGTTGTGCCGGGGAAGTAGGGGATGAGCGAGAATTCTGGCAGGCAAACGATAGCCGCACCACGTCCCTTTGCCTCACTGACGAGGGCGCGATACTGATTCTGCATCGCTTCGACACTGCCGAGCCATGCCACCTGTACCAGGGCAACACGAACCGTGTTCATGCTCACACAATCCTCATCTTCTAATCGTACCTCAGAGTATATCCTGCGCTGTGCTACAATTCCGGCGTTGAATGAGGAACGCAACATGACGCTAGCCCGGCCCAATATCCTGTTTATCGTCCTGGATACTTTGCGACGTGATCGGCTCGGCATCTACGGCCATAGCCGTCCCACTTCGCCACGCCTTGACGAATTCGCTGCCGAAGCCACGCGCTTCGAAAGGGCAGTCGCCCCGGCCCAGTGGACAGTACCCTCGCACGCCTCGATGTTCACCGGCGTTTATCCGGGCGAGCATCAGGTCGTTCAAGGCAACAGCCTGCTCTCCGGGGGTTACGCGACCGTGGCTGAACTGCTGCGACTCGGCGGCTATCACACTGTCGGTTTGTGCAACAATCCCCTGGTCGGCGTGCTCGATAATGGCCTGCAGCGCGGCTTTGACGAGTTCTACAACTACGCGAGCGCCGTGCCGCAGCGCCCCAACGAGGCGCAGCGTAGCCGTCTCTATCGCGAATGGATGAAACACTTCCAGCCCTTTGCCCGCCGCGTTGGCAATCAATTCGCCAAAAGCGATTGGCTCTTTCGGGTTTCGCTCAATCCCTTCTGGGTGCCCATCTGGTCGAAGTACATTAATTTCAAAGGCAATACCGTTAATTCCATTGGTGATCTGGTCGATTACTGGCAGACCTATTTCGCGGGCGGTGCTGATCAACCCCTGTTTGCCTTTCTCAATCTGATGCAGTCGCATCTGCCGTTTCAGCCGCCGCAACAGTATGTGGATCGGGTTGCGCCGGAGCTGCGCGGTGACCGGCGCGCGTACCAGTTCATGGGGCATTTCAATGCCGATGGCGCGGCCTGGGCCAGCCCGCCCGACCCGGCGCTCGAAGATTGGCAGCGCGATACGTTGAGCGCCTTCTATGATGCCGAGATCGCATTCCAGGATGATCAACTGGGCAGACTGCTCGACTACTTGTGCGGATCGAAGGCGCTGGATAATACCCTGGTGCTCATCGTCGCGGATCATGGCGAGGGTCTGGGCGAACATGATCTCTTCGGACACGGGTTCGCCGTCCACCAGGAACTCGTCCATGTACCCCTCATCATACGCGGGGCAGATCAAATGCCGGTGGGCGGCATCGTCCGCGAAAATGTTTCGACCCGGCGCATTTTCCACACATTGCTCGATGTGGCCGGGTTGCAGACGGGCATTCCCGGCAGCGATGTCCGCGATCTGTCGCTGCTGAACACAATTCGCGGCGGTGATCCAGAAAGCGAACTGGCCTTCTCAGAGGCTATCCCGCCGAGCACTTTCCTGCACGTGCTCGAACATCGCAACCCGGCTGTCATCGACCGCTTGCGCCTGCGCCTGACCCGGCGCGGCGTCTACCAGGGCGATCACAAGCTTATGGTGGCAGGCGACACACCCGAATCGCTCTACAACGTCGCTGCCGATCCGGCCGAGTCGCATAACCTTATCGCTGAGCAACCGCAGCTGGTCGAGGTGCTTTTACAGACTATCGCTGCCTTCGCACCCGGTCTGCACAGCCAGGAAATGGAAAGTGCATCCGTGCGTGATGTCAGTGATGAGGTATTGGAACAACTGCGCGCTCTGGGCTACGTCGATTAACGGACATGACCACGACGAACGGCGAACATGCGCGTGTGCGTGAAATCCACCGCCGGATTGTGGCGGCGGCAGAGCGGGGTAAATGGGATGCGACCGCGCTCTCGTACTACGTCGGCCAGCCCTTCAAGGCGCTGATCGCCGCCATGCTCAGCGCCCAGACGCGCGAGGAGCACACGATTGTCGCCACACGGGCACTCTTTGCACTGGCCGATAACCCTGCGGACATGCTTGCGCTCAGCGATGAGCAAATCTTGCGCTCGATTCGCCGCGTATCCTACCCGCTCGTCAAAGCCGCCTACGTGCGCGACATCTGCCAGAAGCTGGTCGAGCGCGGCGGCGAAGTCCCGCAGACCATCGACGAACTCATGACGTTCAAAGGCGTCGGCTGGAAGGTCGCTGTTCTGACGTTGGCGGTTGGTTATGGCCGCAGCGAGGACATCACCGTCGATGTCCACGTGCTGCGCATTGGCATCCGTATGGGGCTGATCCCGCGCGAAACCAAGAAGCCGCCGAGAGCCAATGACATTCTCAAGATAGTGCTCCCGCGTGATCTCTGGGCAGGTTGGAATGACCTGATGGTGCGCTTCGGACGCGCCATCTGCGCGCCCACCTACCCGAAGTGCAAGATTTGTCCAATCAATGATCTCTGCCCGAAAATCGGAGTTGAGAAACCTGCCCGATGAAACTCCTGATCGTCGTTTCGTCACTCGATCTCACACAGCCATTCAGCGCGACTCCGGCCTGGTGGCAGTTACTCAAAGCGCTTTACGAAGTTGGCGTTGAAGTCATCGCCACGCCCTACCAGGGGCCCGCCATCGAGTCGCTCTGGTGGCGCGCCGCACCCAACCCCGCCAAATGGCAGGGCGATGTTTTCAAGTCGGCGCGCGATCTCGCTCGCAGGTTCGTAAGACCGGGAGAATCGCGCCCATCGTCCGCGCCTCAGCCAGCCACCGATGAATTTGCCGAGAGCCGTTCGGATCAGGTTGTGCGTCAGGCGGCGCAATCGCTGATCGCGCCGCTCTGGCTCTCGCATCTGGATAAGCTGCTGACAAAAGAGCCGGACATCGCCGCCGTCATCTTTCTGACTGTGCCGCTCAACCAGCTTGTCGGTGTGCCAGCAGAGCTGATGCGCAAGCACGGCAAGCCCGTCTTCTACTACGACGGCGACGTGCCCGCCAGTCTGCCCAATCTGCCGGACATGCGCGGCTTCCACTCCGGCTTTCGCATCTACCAGGGCGCGGACCCGGCGGAGTACACCGCCTTCATCAGCAACAGCGCCGGGGGGATGCAGTATCTTAAGGCACTCGGCGCGCGTGAGGTTCACACGGTCTTTTATGGTGTCGATACTGACGTTTTCAGCCCGGCGCGCGTCGACTCGCAGGACATCGACGCATTCTTCTACGGACATGGGCGCGAATACCGCGAGCATTGGGTGGACGCGATGATTACGCAGCCCAGCCAGGCGCTGCCAGACGCCCGCTTCGCTGTGCGCGGCAAGAATCTCGGCGATCTCGGACACGCAGAGACCTTACCCTATCTCAGCTTTAACAAGATGCGTGAATACGCCTCTCGCAGCAAGCTCAACCTGTGCATTACGCGCATGGCTCATGCCAGCGTCTACGCTTCGTCATCCTCACGCCCATTCGAGCTTGCCAGCATGGGCTGCTGTATCGTCGGCAATCCCTACGCGGGCATCGAAACCTGGTTCGAGCCGGGCAAAGAGATCGTCATCGTGCACTCGGCGGAGGAAGCGATTGACCGCTATCGCTATTTGCTGGCGAACGATATTGATCGCAAACGCGTTGCGGCTGCTGCTTACAGCCGTGTCCACAAAGAACACACCATGCGCCATCGCGCGCGTCAATTGGTCGAGATCGTCAAATCCTATCTGTGATGTAATGGAGCTTCAAAAGATGACCAACAATAAGCGCATTCCACCCCAACCGGGCCAGGAATCCGTTTGGGATTATCCACGCCCGCCGCGCGTGGAGCCTGTGACCGAGCGTGTTCGCATCATCTGCAATGGCGAGACGATTGCCGATACGACTCGCGCCCTGCGGGTGCTTGAGACGAGCCACCCGCCGGTATATTACATCCCGCCGAAAGATATGCGCATGGATTTGCTCGCCAGAGTGCCGGCTTACCAGACCTATTGTGAGTTCAAGGGCACGGCGGCTTACTGGACTCTGCGTGTTGGCGACCGTGTCGTGGCCAATGCCGCCTGGAGCTATCCTGCGCCCAGCGCTGGCTACGAAAGTCTCAAAGATTATCTCGCCTTCTATGCCGGGCGCGTCGATGAATGTTACGTAGGCGCTGAGCGCGTGCAGCCACAGGCAGGCGATTTCTACGGCGGTTGGATCACGTCGAAGATCGTCGGACCGTTCAAAGGTGGGCCTGGTACGCGCGGCTGGTAAGCCGGTCACACTTTTCTTGCCTTGTCGGCGGACACAATTTCGACGGCCAGCGGCTGCGAAAATTCGCTATAATCGCCTTTTTATCCGTGCATCTATGCCTAAGAGAAGGTTGATTTCACGTGGCGACGACGCGGCTGTACTTGTTTGACATCGATTGCACGCTCTTGTGGACGAAGGGGGCAGGGCGTGTTGCCATGGGTCATGCCATCCAGGATATTCTTGGCTTCAGCCCTGCCATTGAGGATCTTAAATTCGGCGGCAAAACCGACTGGCTCTTGCTCCAGGAAATTCTGTCTCCGCATGGGTACACCGACGAAGACGTGGCTCGAATCATGCCGGAATATGACCGCGCCATGGGTAAGCATCTGGCGCGCATCATCTGTGATTTCGACGTTGAGCCTTGTCCCAGCGCACATGAAGTTGTGGCACAGCTTCGCGAGCGGGATGACGCACTCCTCGCGCTCGTGACCGGCAATGTCCGCAGCGGCGCGCCGGTCAAGCTGCGCGCTGCTGGTTTCGATCCTGCACACTTCGCCGTTGGGGCCTACGGCAGTGAAGCCATGAATCGCGATGCGCTACCACCGTTGGCGCTCGCGCGCGCTGTCGAGCATTACCGGCAGAACATTCAGCCGCAGCAGGTTATCGTCATCGGCGATACGCCGGCCGATGTCCAGTGTGCGCGTGCTTTGGGGGCGGTCGCAGTCGCTGTTCGCACTGGTTACTGTAAACCGGGGGAGTTGGAGGCTAGCAGACCCGACTTTTTGCTCGATGATCTGACGCAGTTTGCGCAGGTGCTTGCGAATCTTGGAGCCTGAGTTATGGGACGTGCGCGCCTCCGCGAACTGGGGATCAACATCGGTGTCATGCCTACCGGTACACACAACGCTATCACGGACGTACCCGGTGTGCGCGTTGGCCATTACACGCTCGTCTACGACAAGCCACGTGTTGCGCGCACCGGCGTGACAGTCATTCAACCGCGCGGCGGCGCAGTCTGGGACGATCAGGTCTTTGCGGGCTTTCATTCGTTCAACGGCAACGGTGATTTTACCGGCACGCATTGGCTGGACGAGTCCGGTTTGATCACGACACCTATCGCCCTGACTAACACTCACCAGGTCGGCATTGTACGTGACGCGCTCATCGCTTATGAATTTGAGCTGCGCCATGTCGAAGATTTCGCCCTGCCGCTCGTCGCCGAAACTTATGACGGCTGGCTCAACGACATCAATGCTTTCCACCTTAAACCGGAGCATGTCTACCATGCCCTGGAGAATGCCTGCGCTGGCCCCGTGGCGGAGGGCAATGTCGGCGGTGGCACCGGCATGATCTGCCACGAATTCAAAGGTGGTATTGGCTCATCGTCGCGTATTGCCACAACCGACAATGATGATTACGTCGTCGGGGTGCTCGTGCAGTCGAACTATGGGCGGCGGCATCTCCTCCGCGTCGATGGCGTACCTGTCGGGCGCGAACTCGGCTACGACCGCGTGCCCTCGGCCAGATCTGTCCCGGTCGAAGGCTCGATCATTGTCGTTATAGCGACCGACGCCCCACTCTTGCCCACTCAGTGCCAACGCCTGGCCCAGCGAGCGGTCGCGGGGCTGGCACATGTGGGCTGCATCGGTCATAACGGCAGCGGCGATCTCATTCTGGCGTTCAGCACGGGCAATCACATCCCTTACGGCCAGATGCTCGCCTACGATGTCCAGATGCTGCCCAACAGCCAGATGAACGCGCTCTTTGAAGCCACAGTAGAAGCCGTCGAGGAGGCAGTGTTGAATGCCCTCACTGCTGCCGAGACGATGATTGGCTTCAAAAATCGTGTCGCACCTGCGCTGCCTTTGGATGATCTCCAGGCCATCATGACTGAATATGGGCGGCTGTGAGTGCCATCCGCGGACTGTTTGCCGATCAAGATTTGTCTCTGGCGCGTGCATTGTTTACAATCTTTGCCTATGAGCCAGGAATGAGGGCTATACATCGAACCTTAAACGAGGTTCATGGCTATTGCTCTATACAGGCTCAAGGCATTTGTTGTTTTGTTTTCACATGGTTCTCAAAGGAGCATGAATATGAGCAAATTGCTGCGCGTACTGCCGCTCATGCTGCTCGTTGTCCTGGCGCTGGGGTTGGCGATGCCGGCTTTCGGTCAGGGTTTCGAGCCGATGTCGGTTTCCGCGGATAGTTGTGACTACGGCGGTGCTTTCCAGACGATTGAAGCGGTTGATGAGCTAACCGTGCGCTTCGTGCTTTGCTTCCCGGATCCGGCGCTGCCCTCGAAGGTGGCGTTCAGCTCATTACATATTCAACCTGCCGAGCATCTTGAAGCGACCGGCGGTGGTGGCGACCTCGTCCGCAATCCCATCGGTACAGGCCCCTATCGCCTGGAGAATTGGGATCTGGGCAACGAGATGGTCTTTTCGCGCTTTGATGGCTACTGGGGTGAACCTGCTAAAGAGCCAACGTTGATCTTCCGCTGGAACTCGGAAGCGGCGGCACGTTTGGTCGAATTGCAGGCGGGCACGGTCGATGGTATCGATAACCCTGGCCCTGGTGACTTCGACGTGATCGCCAACGACCCCAACCTTCAGTTGCTTGAGCGCGAAGGTCTCAACATTTTCTATCTCGGTATCAACAACACGGTCGAGCCATTCGATAACGTGCTGGTGCGCCAGGCGGTTTCTTACGGCATCGACAAGCAGCGTATTGTTGACAATTTCTACCCGCCCGGATCGTCGGTGGCTGACCAGTTCATGCCAACCGCGATCTTTGGCTACACACCCGAAGTTGAGCAGTTCCCCTATGATCCCGAACGTGCGCGTGAACTGCTGGAGCAGTCGGGCGTGGCACTGCCGATTGAAACCACACTGAGCTACCGTGATGTTGTGCGCGGCTACCTGCCGCAGCCGGGTGTCGTCGCCCAGGATCTGCAGGCGCAGCTCGCGGAAATCGGTATCAACGTGACGATTGACGTTCAGGAATCGGGCACTTTCCTCGATAACGCCGACGGTGGCAACCTGAGCCTGCATCTGCTCGGCTGGGGCGCGGACTATCCGGACGCCACCAACTTCCTGGATTATCATTTCGGCGCTGGCTCAAGCGCTCAGTTCGGCGATAAGTTCGAAGAAATCACCGGGCCATTATCCGCAGGTGCGCGTCTGGCCGCTCCTGAGGATCGTTATCCTTTCTATATCGAAGCCAATACTGCGATTCGCGATCTGGTGCCGATGGTGCCGATTGCGCACGGCGGTTCGGGTGTGGCCTTTAAGGCCAGCATCGCCGGGGCTCACGCCAGCCCGCTGAGCAACGAGCAGTTCGCCGTCATGGAAGACCCGGATGATGACAACGTTATCTGGATGCAGAACGCCGAACCAATTGGCCTGTACTGCCCGGATGAGACCGATGGTGAGTCCCTGCGCGCTTGCGAGCAGATCACCGAAGGCTTGCTCGCCTACGAGGTCGCTGGTACAGCAGTTGTGCCTGCGCTCGCGGAAAGCTACGAGGCCAGTGATGATCTGATGACCTGGACATTCCATCTGCGTCCTGGCGTCTCGTTCCACGACGGTTCATCGCTTGACGCGAACGACGTGGTGATGAGCTTCCTCGTGCAGTGGGATGCGGCCAGCCCGCTCCACGTCGGTCGCGACGGCAACTTCACCTACTTCCAGGCATACTTCACCCAGTTCCTGAATGCGCCGTCTGAGTAGGTGTCTGTAAGCCGTTCGGATGCTAAACACATCCGAAGCATAAGCTGTGAGCGTTGTGGCGGGAGAGGCTTCGGTCTCTCCCGCTGCTCAACTCTTGATTCGTATCGGATTGCTTCATGATTACGTTTATTCTGCGCCGCTTGCTTTTCTCGATCCCTGTTCTTTTTGGAATCATGCTGGTGACTTTTGCCCTGGCCCGCGCAATTCCAGGCGATCCCTGCCGCGCCATTCTAGGCGAACGCGCGACGGACATCATCTGCGATGCGTGGATGGAGCGTGTCGGGTTGAACGAACCTGTGCCGGTGCAGTTTGCGATTTATGTGGGCGATGTGCTGCGCGGCGACCTCGGTAACTCGATTCGCTTTGGGCGCTCTGTCGTCGATTTAATGGCAGAACGGATGCCGGTTACAGTCGAGCTTGCCCTGGCAGCCCTGATTTTTGCGACCGTCGTCGGCGTTCCGCTTGGCATTATCTCCGCCTACCGGCGCAATACATCGGTGGATGTCGGCACGATGCTGATGGCAAATATTGGTGTTTCGATGCCGGTCTTCTGGTTGGGGTTAATGCTTGCCTACATTTTTGGCGTCGTGCTTAAAGATACGCCGTTTGCGCTGCCGCCCTCAGGGCGCCTGCCACCGGGAATGAGCGTTATCCCGTTTTTTGAGCAGTGGGGCATCGTTGCTGAGGGGCAGACGCCAAGCAGTTTACTGGTCTTCTTTTCTCGCCTCAATATCCTGAACGCGATACTAACTCTGAACGGCGAACTGCTTCTGGCTGCCTTACGCCATCTGTTGTTACCAGCCATGGCTGTCGGAACCATTCCAATGGCGATCATCGCGCGCATGACCCGTTCCAGCGTCCTGGAAACCCTGGGCCAGGATTACGTGCGGACGGCGCGCGCCAAAGGGCTGCGTGAGATGGTGGTTGTGCTCAATCACGCAGTGCGGAACGCGCTGCTGCCAGTCGTGACGGTTATCGGCTTGAATTTTGGCTTGCTCGTCAGCGGTGCTGTGCTTACCGAGACGATTTTCGGCCTCACGGGGGTCGGCCGAACCCTGGTCGATGGCATTACGTCGCGCGATTATCCGCTGGTGCAGGGGTTCACGGTCTTTGTGGCGGTTGCTTTCGTCGCGATCAACTTGCTCGTGGATATTCTTTATGGCTACCTCGACCCTCGCATCCGCCTACGTTGAGAAGAGAATCTTATGGCAGCACCTGACGCAGTTACCAAGCTTAAGGCTGATCCGTTCAAGAATCATCCTCGCAGTGCAAGTCTGTGGATCGATGCGCTCAAGAACGTGCGCCGTAACCGGTCAGCCGTCCTTGGCCTCACCATCATCGGCTTGTTGATTCTGATCGCGCTTCTGGCACCTTATATCGCTCCCTATGATCCGATTCAATCAATGATTGGGCAGCCCGGCCACACTGGGCAGTTACCGCGTAAACCGCCGTGTATTCATCTACTTGGCTGCTCCGTGGAGGAGCCGGAACATCTGATGGGTCTCGACCTGAATGCGCGTGATGTCTTCAGCCGCATCCTGTTTGGCGCGTGGAATTCGCTCCGCGTCGGCATCACCAGCGTCGCGTTCGCCATTATCGTGGGTTCTTCCCTGGGGTTGGTTGCAGGTTACGCCAGCGGTCTGGTGGATAATCTCATCATGCGCGTTATGGATGTGCTGCTCGCTTTTCCGTCGCTGCTCTTGGCAATTGCGATTGTCACCGTCCTTGGGCCGGGACTTGAGAACGCGCTGCTGGCGATTGCGATTGTGACGATTCCCGCTTATGCTCGCCTGGCGCGTGCCAGTGTCCTTTCGATCAAAGAGTTTGACTACATCACCGCCGAACGCACGCTCGGCGCGCCCCATGGCCGTATTCTCTTTGGCCACATCCTGCCGAATGCGCTCACGCCGCTGATCGTTCAGGGGACGCTGAGCATCGGTACAGCCGTTCTGGACGCAGCCGCGCTCTCATTCCTGGGTCTTGGCGCGCAGCCGCCCACGCCGGAATGGGGGGCTATGCTCAGCGAGGCGCGGAACTATGTTTTCACTTCTCCGCACCTCGTCTTTTATCCGGGCTTAGCCATCATGATTACGGTGCTCGGTTTCAATTTGCTTGGCGATGGTCTGCGCGATGCCCTTGATCCGACGCTAAACCGATTCTAAAGCGACTGTTGCTTCCTTAACCTGTCCGCCTTGCCGATTCATGCGATAATGATCCATTGGGGGTCGCTTCTGCGTGTCCTGATGATGTTCACTGGATTTTTGCATGATCGAAGCATTTGAACTCAGCAAGTCCTACGATGATTTCATCGCTGTTGATACCGTCAATCTAAATGTTCCCGCCGGTACAGTCTTCGCTCTCCTGGGGCCAAATGGCGCTGGTAAGACAACGACTGTACGCATGTTAACATCAATCCTCGCGCCGACATCCGGCAGTGCGCGTGTGGCAGGCTATGACGTGACACGCCAGCCTGAACAAGTGCGCGCTCATGTGGGCGTACTCACCGAGCAGCATGGCCTGTATGAGCGCATGAAAGCGCTCGAATACCTGGAGTTCTTTGGCCGGGTCTACGGGCTTGGCCCAGCCGAGCGCAAACGCCGAGCGCTGTCGCTGATGGAGCGGTTTGGCCTGGAAGATGCGCTGGACAAACGCCTGGGTGAATACAGCAAAGGCATGAAACAGAAGCTGGCGCTCACGCGGGCGATGCTCCACAACCCGCCAGTGCTGCTGCTCGATGAGCCGACCTCGGCGATGGACCCGCAGTCGGCGCGCCAGGTGCGCGACGCAGTCATTGAACTTCAGCGCGACGCACGCGCGTTTCTCATCACTACCCATAATCTGTCTGAAGCGCAGGAACTGGCGCATCACATCGCCATTATCCGGCGCGGACGCATCATCGCCTCCGGCAGTTTTGAGACTCTGTCGCAGCGGATCGCTGGCGATCCCTTGATGGAACTGCGCATCGTAGGCGAAATGAATGGTCTCGCTAATGACGTGGCTGACCTGGTGACGGTCGAGGCCAGCGGCAAAGATTGGCTGCGCTATCGCGTGCGTGAACCTCAAGTCGTCAATCCGGCCCTGGTGCGGCGCGTGACCGATCTCGGATTACAAATACTCACGCTTGCGCCGCTCTCGCGAACGCTGGAAGAGGTGTATCTGCAAATCATGCACGAGGATGAGACGAAAGAGAACGCGAATGGCAACTATCGCTGAGCCTATCAGCCGCGCTCCGGTTTCGCGGCCTTCCTGGCGCCGCACTCTGGCTAACGCGCTGCTCGTCACTGAACGCGAAGTGCGTGATAGCTTCCGCGACTGGCGGATTATCGCGCCGCTCCTCGTCCTGACATTCCTGTTTCCGTTTCTGGCGCAGTTTGTGGCCGGTCAGTTCACCGACTACGTAAGCGAGTATGGCGCGCAAATCATCGGTGAGCGCACGATTCCGTTCTTGCTCATGATCGTGGGCTTTTTCCCGATCTCGATCTCGCTGGTCATCGCGCTGGAGACATTTGTTGGTGAAAAAGAACGCCGCAGCCTTGAGCCGTTGTTGAGCACGCCGCTGAGCAATACCGAGCTCTACATCGGCAAGATGCTCGCTGCCATGATTCCGCCTTTGCTCTCCAGCTATGGCGGCATGTTCGTCTATCTCGCCAGCCTCGTCTTTGGCGATCTGGCCTGGCGTCCGCAGGGCGCGTTGGTTGTTCAGATCATTTTGCTGACCACGGTACAGGCTCTGGTCATGGTCACAGGCGCGGTCGTGGTCAGCAGCCAGACCACGAGCACGCGCGCGGCGAATCTGCTGGCCAGCTTCATCATTATCCCGGTGGCGATGCTCATCCAGGGCGAGAGCGCGATCATGTTCCTGGCTCCTGATGCCGAATCACCCTCCGGTATCGGCGCGCTCTGGGCGATTATTGCCGGTATGCTCATTGTCGTGATCTTGCTGCTCCGCGTGGGCAATACGATTTTCAACCGCGAAGAGCTGCTTGGGCGCATGATCGACCAGATCAACCTCAAGCGTTCGTTTCAGACCATCTGGCGGCAGGTCATTTCAGTTGATGAGCGCGGGACGCGCGCTCGAAACCTGGTTGACTGGTATCGCCGGGGCATACCGGTGAGTATCAAGCGTGTGCGCTCTGCAATTATTGTGGCGAGCTTCGTATTTCTGGTCGCATTCATTGCAGGCTATGCGCTCGGCACTAGTCCGAACTGGCGTCTGAACTTGCCTTCGGATTTGCCACTTGATCGTGTTTCCGGCGAGATGGGAGTGGCATCGCAGTATTTCTGGGGCCAACGTCCGGCCATCGTCGGCATCGTCCTACAGAACTGGCGCATTCTCGCAGCGGCTTCCATTCTGGCTGTCTTCTCTTTTGGTGTCGGTGCGCTGCTGCTGACGCCCGCCGTCTATGTCGTGTTGGGTTATCTACTCAGCCAGATCGTGCAGGCGGGCTATAACCCGTTCCCATTTGCGCTCGCTGTTCTGACTCACGGCGTGATCGAAATCCCTGTGATTGTGCTCGCGACTGCGGTAGTGCTCAAACTCGGAGCCGTCGTGACACGCCTGCCGACCGGCATGACGTTGGGGCAGGCATGGACGCAAGCACTGGGGGACACCGTCAAACTCTGGTTGGCTGTGCTTCTGCCTGGGCTGTTTTTCGCCGCTTTCGTCGAGGCTTATATCACACCCCTGGTCGTGCGGATTGCGTTTGGCGGATAACATTGTTGCGCTAGCGGGCGGTGAATTGTTGAAAACACGTTAGAAGTTTTCACCTATAGCCTGATCTAACACTTCGCTTATGCAGAATCGCTACTATTCTCATCATGGGGGAGTAGTCTCTGCTACTACGTCATGAGCGTTTATAACGTCGCGTGTTATGATCTGGTTGTAAACGCGTCTTCCCAGAGCAGAGGTAAACACGTATGCAGGAAAAGAAGCACGATCTGCTGCCTGAAAGTAACCAATCGACTGGGCAGACGTGGCGTGTTGAGGGCTATATGGTTTGGCGAGGAAGTAATCGTCGATTTAGTCCGCCGACAGACGTGATCGAACTGCCGGGAAAACTCGTGGTCGTGGTCGAAATCGCCGGGATGCGGGCCGGAGATTTCAATGTCGTGCTGCTGGAAGGGCGCATCATCATCACCGGATTGCGCGAACGCCCGGTACGCGAACACGCCGCCTATCATCAAGTCGAAATTGGCTACGGCGAGTTTCGTGTCGAAATCACTTTACCCTGGAGCATCGACCGCGATCAGGTAAGCGCGAGCTATCGAGAAGGTTTCTTGCAGGTCGAGCTGCCGCGTCGGACTCCAGTACAAATTCACGTCGATGAGCCGAATACCGACGATACAAAATCACAGGAATGATGAGATGACTGATCCTAACGAGAAGACCATCATCACGCCAGAGACGGATACTCAAGAGACAGAAGCGGAAATCCAGCTACCTGATGTTGTCGTCAGAGATGGTCAGGACGCTGAAGAATTGGAACAGCCCGCAGTTCCACCGGAATTGCCGCTGCTTCCGCTGCGTGGGCTGGTGGTTTATCCCCAGACGGCGGTGCCGCTCACGGTGGGGCAGCCACGCAGCATCAAACTGGTTGATGAGGTCGTGAGTGGCGACCGCATGATCGCGCTCGTCACCTCGAAAGACCCTGACCTGGAAACACCCGGTCCGGATGACATCTATCGCGTTGGTACGCTCGCGACGATTCATCGCCTCTTCCGCGCGCCGGATGGCACGATTCGTATGCTCGTGCAGGGTATTGCACGTCTCGAGGTCGATGACTTCACTTCCACTGATCCCTTCTTGCGGGCGAAGGTCCATGCTACACCGGAAGAAGTCCAGCAGTCGCTCGAAGTGGAAGCGATCACGCGCAACGTGGTCGAACTCTTCACGCGCCTGGCCGATCTTGTGCCCAGTATCCCTGGGGAGTTGATCTCGAACGCGCTCAACGTCGATGATCCCTTGCAGCTCGTCTACACCATTGCGACCTACATTCGCATCGATCTTGTCGATGCGCAAGAACTACTCGAACTGGACAGCGTCGAAGCCAAGCTACGCCGGTTGATGAGTATTCTCACCAAAGAACTGGAAGTGCTTGAACTGGGTCGGAAAATCCAAACTGAAGCCCAGAGCGAGATGGAAAAGGTTCAGCGCGAATATTTCCTGCGTGAGCAGCTCAAGGCGATCCAGCGCGAATTGGGCGAAGGTGACGAACAGATCGTCGAGGTCGAGGAATTCCGGCGCAAGATTGCCGAAGCCGGGATGACCGAAGAAGCCTACAAAGAGGCCTCACGCGAGCTGGATCGTCTCTCCAAGCTGCCGACAGCAGCCGCGGAGTACGGCGTTATTCGTACCTATCTGGACTGGATCACCAGCTTGCCCTGGTCGAAGCGCACCGACGACAATCTGGATATTGCCCACGCGCGCTCCGTTCTGGACGAGGATCACTACGGTCTGAAAGACATCAAAGCGCGCATCCTGGAATACCTGGCTGTGCGTAAGCTGCGTGCCGAACGTGCTGACGAATTGGAACAAGTCGAGGTCACGGATTACATTCGTCGCAATCGTGAAGGCGCTATTCTGTGTTTCGTTGGTCCGCCTGGTGTCGGCAAGACCTCGCTCGGCGCGTCGATTGCACGGGCAATGGGGCGCAAGTTCATTCGCATGAGCCTGGGTGGCGTGCGTGATGAAGCCGAGATACGCGGCTTCCGGCGGACGTACATCGGCGCGATGCCCGGTCGCATCGTGCAAACGATTCGCCGCGCCGAGTCGCGCAATCCGATCATCATGCTGGATGAAATCGATAAGCTGGGACGCGATTTCCGTGGCGATCCGGCGAGCGCGCTGCTCGAAGTGCTCGATCCAGAGCAGAACAACGAGTTCCGCGATCATTACCTGGACATTGCTTTCGACTTGAGCGAAGTGATTTTCATCACGACTGCCAACGAGCTAGATCCCATTCCTGGCCCGCTGCGCGACCGTATGGAGATCATCCAGTTGAGCGGCTACACCGAACAGGAAAAGATCGCCATCGCTGAGCAATACCTTGTGCCGCGCCAGATTCGCGAGAATGGTCTGCGCCAGGATGAGATCAGTTTCAGCCGCGAGGCCTTGCAGGCTATCATCCACGATTATACGCGGGAAGCTGGCGTGCGCACGCTCGAGCGCGAGGTTGGCCGGGCTGCACGCAAGATCGTCACGCGAATTGCCGAGGGTACGACTGGCAAGGTCGAACTCGACAATGCGATGATACGCGAATTGCTCGGTAAACCGCGGTTTGGCTACGATGAGGTCATCGAGCGTGTTGATCGTCCAGGCGTAGCAACCGGCCTGGCCTGGACGCCTGTCGGCGGCGATGTGCTCTTCATCGAAGCGACGGGTATGCCGGGTAATAAAGGTTTCCAGTACACGGGGCATCTGGGCGAAGTCATGCAGGAAAGCGCTCGGATCGCCTTCAGCGCGGTGCGAGCCAAAGCGCGCGAACTCGGTATCGCTGAGGAATACATCGCCAATCATGATGTGCATCTGCATGTGCCTTCTGGCGCAGTGCCGAAAGACGGGCCATCGGCAGGCGTGACCATGGCGGTGGCATTGGCATCGCTCCTTACAGGTCGTCCCGTCAAGCATAATGTCGCCATGACCGGCGAAATTACGCTGCGTGGACAGGTTTTGCCGGTGGGCGGAGTCAAAGACAAAGTTCTGGCTGCCAGTCGTTTTGGTGTCGATACGGTGATCCTGCCCAAGCGCAATGAGAACGATCTCGATGACCTGCCGGAAGAGGTGCGCCAGAAACTGCACTTTGTCCTTGTGGAGCAGTTAGAAGATGTTCTGAATTCAGCGTTGGCTTCGGAACCCCAATTGTCCCCTAATGGACAGGCACAAGAGAAGCCAGTAAACTGAATAGAGATTGCTGACGACGCTCTTGTCTGCGGCAGACGAGTGGTTGTGAAGGGAAGTTGTGCTGTGACCAGGGTAATGCTCATCGATGATGATCGAACGACCGTTAAGCTACTGCAAACTCTGTTGGAGCTGGACGGCTACGAGGTGAGTACTGTGCCTCGTGGTCTGGATGTATTGTCCAAGATGGAACAAATTCGACCAGACATTGTGCTGTTAGACTATCATCTTTCGGACATCGAAGGCGATAAAGTCGTGCGCGATTTGAGACAGGTGCCGGCCTTCGCGCTGACGCCTATCATTGTCACGTCGGGGATGGATGTTGAGCGCGAAGCGATGCAAGCAGGTGCGAATTCCTTCTTGCTCAAGCCGTTCGAACCGGAAGCACTTCCCGAATTGTTCGAACGCCTGCTCGGTGCAAAATCCTCATAGTACGTTCAAAGAGGCGCTCTACAGCGCCTTTTCCTTTCTTGTCCCCGGCAGCCTGCGCCATATCAATCACCATGGTTGCAACTCTGTAAGAATATGAGACAATTATCGAGTGCATGAATTACAGTTTAGACCTGAATGTGCCACATTTGGCGACGTAATCCCATCTGGAGCAGACCGTGACATCTCGCAAATCCGACCGGGCACATTGGTACCGTGTCGATTTACACATCCACACCCCGGCGTCAGCCGATTACCATCAGCCGACGGTTTCTTATCTTGATATTCTTCAGCGTGCGGAACTGCGCGGCATCGATATCCTCGCTTTTACCGACCACAATACAGTAGCCGGTTATGCCACCCTGCGTCGCATCGTCGAGCAACTAGAATTTCTGGCCGCGCGCGGCCAGGCCACCGCGGACGAGCAGCGAACTCTGGCAGAATACCGGCGGCTTCTCAACAAGATACTTGTTCTTCCAGGGTTTGAATTTACAGCGACTTTCGGCTTTCATGTGCTTGGTATCTTCCACCCGAGTACGCCCGTTCG
Source organism: Anaerolineae bacterium (assembly GCA_023382675.1). GTDB lineage: Bacteria > Chloroflexota > Anaerolineae > Aggregatilineales > Phototrophicaceae > Flexifilum. Next base: position 68,371 of record JAHDWN010000001.1, on the reverse strand, counting down.
TCGCCTGGAGCATTTGCTGCTGAATCTGCGCCTGCCTTTCGAAGCCATAGAGAGCGGCCTGACAGAAGTTGGGGCATCTGCTGACGTGCTCACGGCCTATCGTGCCATCCGTGAAGTTGGTGGCATCTGCATCGCAGCTCATGTGAATGCCGCCCACGGCGTCGCCATGCGTAACATAGATTTCGGCGGCCAAACCCGGATCGCATACACTCAAGATCACAACCTTCATGCTCTGGAAGTCACCGATCTCACCAAACATGGGCGCTATGCCACCCAATCGTTCTTCGATGGCAGTAAGCCGGAATATCCGCGACGTATGCGCTGTATTCAAGGATCAGATGCACATCGCCTCGATTCTCAGGCGGATCGGCGTGGGAAAGTGATCAATTTTGGCGTTGGCGAGCGCGCGACCGAGCTGCGCCTTCGCGACCAATCTTTCGAGTCGCTGATCGAATTGTTCGAAAGTGCCGATTTCGCCAGTTCTCGCCCCTACGTTCCTGGCGAGAAACCAGAGGACGACGTGCAGGCAGCGCGCGTGCAGGGCGCAAATCTGGTACAGGCCTTCTATGATGCGCCGACACAGGGCGGTGTGCTGCGCTATAACGTGCTCGCCGATATTTGCGCTTTCGCCAATACACATGGCGGCACTTTGTACCTGGGCATGGGCACCGAGATGTTTCGTCTGCCTTCTGGCATCGACGATCCACAGGTATTGGTGGAACAAATCACGCGCGCGCTCGATCTCATGCTGTCGCCAGCGCTGCAACTTGTCATCGATACGCCCGTCACACAGGGCAAACACATCGTTCGTGTGCAGGTGCCGCGCGGATCGACGCGCCCCTACACGCTTGAAAACAACAAAATCTACATTCGGACAAGTACTGAATCCATCCTTGCCTCGCGCGATCAGATCGTCGCTCTGGTGATTGAATCGCAAAGTGAGCGCGACGTGCATCCGCCCGCCAAGCCTGTCGTTGCGACAGTGGTAGAAGAAACGAAGGATGCGCCACCGACGCCGACTGCTTTGACGGAAAGCCCACGTCCTGCTCCGCCAGATCGCCATCGTGATCATCGTCGCGGGCGGCGCGAACGTCGTGAGCAACGTGAACCGCGCGAGCAGCACGAACCACAACGTGAAAAACCGGCCTCTGTGCCCGCGACCCCGGCGGACGAACTGCCTCGCATTGGCGTCGAAGTGGTTGCGGTCGAATCGCGCGGCTCGCTTAATGTTTATGCCATACGCGACTTGCGAACAGGCAGCGTGACCAAAAACATCACACGCATGTCGGCGAGCAAACTCTGGCGTTACGTCATCAAACAACAGGAAGTCAATCCGGTGGTGCTTGAGCAGGTGCGCTGGAATGGTGACTATGGCTTATGGCGAAAATACCGCCGTCTCGCTGAAGTTCGTTATGATCTTGTCCTTCGGACAAAAGATGGCTTTCGCTATTTCTACGGCGTTCCTGAGACAGAGCTAAAGGGCGGGTGGAAAATCTTTACCGGTGCGGAAACATTGGCTGAAGACTCGATTGTACCTGTCAGCGTGCCGGCGCTTGACGAACCGGCAGCAACTGGCGAAATCAAGACTCTGCCAGATGGCGGAACAGCAGAAACGCCCGCCAAGCGTAAGCGCCGCCGTCGCGGAGGGCGTCATCGTAAGGCCGGTGCTGAAGTGGCAGCCACTGTCCAGAAAGATGATGCTCAATCTGTGGCCGAAGAGGTGACTGCGGAAGTAAAACCGAGTGTGCCCTCGGAGGCTGAACATGATGTGGTGGTCGAAGATACTCCTACTCCTGCGCAGGCAGAGGAATTCGTTGCGGAACAGCCCGTAGTCCGTATGCGGCGCACAACACGGCGCAAGTCCGCAGAGGCTGCCCAAGAAGCGAAGCCGGCGACCAGCAAGAAAGCCGCAGAATCTGCCGTCGAAACGGCGGCGGCGGATGCACCTGCAAAGCCGAAGGCCGCTCGCAAACGCACGACAAAATCTGCGACGAAAGCGACCAGCGCAAAAGCCAAAGCGACGACAACCAGGACAAAAGCCGCTGAGACACCGGCGGATGATGGAGGGGCCGCGAAACCTTCCACGACACGGAAACGGCGCTCACCGAGCAAGAAGGCAGACAAGAAATCCGAGTGACAGCAGGCACTCAGGTTACCCGGTCGAGACTGACATCTTCCAAGGCTGCCTCATCCTCTAGCGGTTCCAGATGAGTCGTAATATGCGCCTGAGGTAACACCAGGCGCATATCTTGCTCGATTTGTTCGAGCAAGTTGTGCCCCTTTTGTACGCTCCATTGACCTGGTACCAGGATGTGTACTGTGACAAATTGGCGTGCGCCTGCATCACGTGTGCGCAGCGCATGGAAATCTATCCCCTGCACACGATATTTCTCAAGCACCGTTTCCAGGGCTGCGCGCGCGATTCCATCGATAGCTGAATCCATCAAGCCTTGCGCGGATCTACGCACGAGCCGCAGCCCGGAACGCACAATCATGCCGGCGACCAGCAGCGCGATCAGCGGATCGAGCCACTGGACGCCGCTGAACCAGACGACCAGCACGCCGCCGATTACGCCGACGGATGTCCATACGTCAGTCATGAGATGATGACTATCCGCCTCAAGCGTGATCGACCGATGTGCTTTCCCGGCGCGCATAAGAATCCGGGCGATTGCAAAGTTGATGACTGAGGCGATTCCGGAGACGAGCAAGCCGATCGGCACAGCTTCGAGGGTCTGAGGATGTAACAGGCGCTCAAGGCTCGTGAGCGCTATGCTCGCGGCGGCCAGAAGGATTAATGTGCCTTCGACGCCGCTGGAAAAATACTCTACTTTGTAGTGTCCGAACTCGTGGTCTTCATCCGGTGGACGGACGGCGATGCTCAACGCGATCAGAGCGATGATCGCCGCTGCCAGATTGACAAACGATTCGAGCGCGTCGGACAACAAACTCACAGAGCCGGTCATGAAATAGGCACTGGCCTTCAATCCAATCGTAGCAAGCGCCGCGAAGATTGAAAGCCAGGCATAACGAGTCAAAGATGGGGCTGGTTTCATCGATGTATCCGGTTAGCCGAATTCCTTCAACACGCGCCGCGCGATCACGAGCCGCTGAATCTCGCTGGTGCCCTCACCAATGGTCATCAGTCGCTGATCGCGGTAGATGCGTTCCACGGGAAACTCTCGGCTGTAGCCATAACTGCCGTGAATCTGAATGGCATTGTGGCACACCTTTTCGGCAACTTCACTTGCTTTGAGTTTTGCCATCGCAGCCGCCTTAGTATAGTCTCGATCATGGTCTTTCATCCAGGCAGCGCGGTATACCAGCAGCCGCGCAGCGTCGATCTCAAGCGCGGCGTCGGCAATCATCCATTGAATGGCCTGATGTTCGGCGATTGGCTTGCCAAAAGCACGCCGTTGTTTGGCATAGTTCACGGCTTCTTCGAAAGCTGCCTGCGCCAGGCCGACGCTGAGCGCGCCGATGCTGATGCGCCCATTGTCGAGCGTCATCATCGTCTGGGCAAAGCCCTGTCCCTCTTTGCCAAGAAGCGCATCCGCGCCCACGTGAACGCCTTCAAAGCTCAACATCTGTGTGGGGGAGCCGCGTAAGCCCATCTTCTTTTCCGGCGGGTGAATCGTCAGCCCGGCGCTATCGGTGGGAACCAACATCATGCTGAAGCCGCTGGTGCCTGCTTCCCGATCTGTGCGCAGTAGCACGTTGATCACTGGCGCTAATCCAGGATTCGTGATCCAGGCTTTGCTGCCGTCGATCACCCAGCCATTGCCGCTGCGCACAGCACTCGTCTGGACGCCGCCGGCGAGGTCGCTGCCTGCGCCAGGCTCTGTGAGCGCCAGGGCGCCTAGATGCTCACCGCTCAGAAGTTTGGGCAGATATTGGCTTTTCTGCGCCTCCGTGCCCCAGCGCACAATCGGCACGACGCCAAGGCCGTTGTGTGCCGAAATGCTCAACGCTGTGGAGCCGCAGGCACGCCCCAGTTCCTCAATCGCGATGGCGACGCCGAGGGTGTCCATTTCCGCGCCACCATACGCCTCTGGCACTTCCAACCCCAGCAGCCCAATGTCGCGCATCTTACGGATGGCTTCCCAGCGTATCTGGCCGGTTTCGTCAACTTCTTGCGCATATGGCTTGACTTCGCCTTCGCAAAAATCCCGAACGGCGCGCTGCCACATGCGGTGTTCCTGGCTAAGTTCAAAATCCATAGCGTCGTTGCTGTCCTTTCAAAAGGTCAAACGGTAGTTTTTGCCAAGTGCCTTTCTACAATAAAATTACCAAAGGGCTTCAGCCGGCGAGAAAGCCACGCGATTTTAGCCGCAGTGGATGAAAGCGCTTCTGGCTTGGGCCAGAGAGAAGATGGCACAGAATGAACATCCGTGCAAAAATAAAGAGGCCAGTCGCGGGATTGCCGTCCCCACTGGCTCTCCGACAAAACGAGTGTCGAAGCATGAGCGAGTCTAGCAAAAGCATCCAGGTTTTCAAATACCGCCTGTATCCGAGCCATGTGCAGGAACAGAACCTGTACCGCGTGCTGGACTATGCCCGCAACCTCTACAACATGGCGCTGGCCGAGCGCAAATACGCCTATCAGCTCGAAGGGCGAAAGGTAACGCTGGCTGACACTGAACAACTGGCGAAACGCTATCGGGCGACATTCTGTTGTGAGGCCATTTTGTTCAGCCAGACGGCGCAAAGCGTGGTGAAGCAAGTTGACCTCGCCTATCAATCGTTCTTTCGCCGGGTGAAAGCAGGTCAAAAGCCAGGCTATCCACGTTTCAAAGGGCGCAATCGCTTCAACAGCTTCGAGTTCAAGCAGTTCGGCAATGGCGCACAACTGGATGGGAAGCGTTTGAAATTGTTTGGCATTGGCCGCGTGTCGGTGCGGTGGCATCGTCCCATCGCAGGCACAATCAAGACCGTGCGCATCCTGCTGCAAGCGGGCAAATGGTACGCCAGTTTCACCTGCGCAGTGCCCACACCGAAACCACTGCCAGAGACGGGGCGCGTCGTTGGCCTGGACATGGGCATTTCGGCACTCATCACGACCAGCGACGGCGAGAAGGTAGACAATCCGAGTTTCTACCGGGCAGGCCACAAGAAGCTGCGCTTGCTTCAGCGCAAGCTGGCACGGGCGAAACGCGGGAGTGCAAACCGAAGCCAGGTGCTGCTCGCCGTCCAGCGCCACCAGGAGCGTGTCGCCAACCAGCGCCGGGACTATCTGAACAAACTCATCTATGCACTGGTGCAGCACTTCGATGGCATCGCACTCGAAGACTTGTCGATCCGAAACATGGTGCGTAACAAGCATCTGAGCAAGAGCATTCTCGACAGTGGTTGGGGGTACTTCGCAGACCATCTGTGCGGCCAGGCTGAAAGCGCCGGGCGCACGGTCAAATTTGTCGATCCTCGCAACACGTCGAAATGTTGCTCGAACTGCGGGGCTGTGTTTCAAGACTTCGACCTCTCGACCCGTTGGGTCACTTGCGCTTGTGGTCTCTCGCTCGACCGGGATCACAATGCGGCATTGAATATTTTGCGTCGGGCCGGGTGGGTCACACCCGTGAGGCTTAAGACAGCACCTCTGCCTGCGCCGAAGGGTACAGGTAAGCGCATATCTGCCTCAGAAGCTACGCGGCTTTAGCCGCTGTAGAGTGTTCACCTTGAAACGATGGAATGCTCCACTTCACGGGTATCAGGAGCAGCGCTCGCACTAAACGAAAGAGCAGACCATGCCCAGTTTCAATCAGCGCCTCGGGTTGACCCGTTACGAGGCCGATGAGTACTACAAAAACGCGCTCGACGCCTACAAGAAGCGCGATTTCGACGTGGCGCTGGACGCGATGAATGATGCGATTGAACTGATGCCCCGAAAAGCAGAGTATCTGGCCGCGCGGGGCTTCATCTATCTTGAAGATGGCGAACAAAAACGCGCACTCGATGATTTCCATGCCGCGCTGGTGCTGAATCGCTATGAAATGCTGGCCCATTATGGACGTGGCATAGTTGCTTTCCAGGATGAGAATTGGGAAGAGGCGTTGGCGCATTTCAAGGACGCCTACTATGCGGATCAAACGCGCCCTGAGACTCTCTACTACCTCGGATTGACCTCTTTTCGCAAACACGACTTCGCCAACGCCATCGATTTCATGGAGCGCGCACGCCAATCATTCGAGCGTGCAGGTGACAAGCGCAAGGCTGATGCCGAACGGTGGCTGCGCGAAATTCAGCGCGTGATCGAACGTTCCGGTGGTGGCTTGTTACCGCCATCTTCCTGATGCGCTCTAAACAATGTCTGTTTCGGCAAATGTGCCTGTGGTATACTGCCCTCGTCATAAACGCCGGAGCGATATGGATACCCTACAGCTCAATTTCCTCCCGATTCTTGTCATTGGTTTTGCCGCATCCCTGAGCTTGACGCCGATCTCACGGGCGATTGCGCTGCGCATTGGCTTTGTCGATAAACCGGCTGCGCGTAAATTGCACAGTGAATCGACGCCATTACTGGGCGGGCTGGCGATTTACATTGCTCTGGCATTTGCCCTGATTGTCTTTAGCCCACCGCAGCACATGCGCGAGTTTGCTGCGCTCTTGAGCGGTGCGGCGCTGCTGGCGCTCGTCGGTGCGCTGGATGACAAATACAATCTCAGCGTGCGTATTCGTCTGGTGGCGATGACCATCGCTGCGCTCGTCGTGATCGCGGCGGGTATCCGCGTCGAATTATTCGGCTCTCTCTGGCTGGATGTGCCCATCACAGTGATCTGGATTCTGGCTGTGACCAACGCCGTTAACTTCAACGACAATATGGATGGTCTTGCAGCCGGGCTGACTGGCATCGCCTCCGGGTTTTTCATGGTGATTGCCTTCACGCAAGAGCTAAGTCTGGTCAGCGCCTTGGCGGCGGCGCTTCTGGGCAGTGCTGTGGGCTTCCTGATCTATAACTTCAATCCCGCGCGTACCTTCATGGGTGATATGGGATCGCTCGTTTTGGGTTTCGTGCTGGCGATCCTGGCGATCAAATTGGAGTTCGGCACGCAGCCGCTTGGCGTGACCTGGATGATCCCGCTGCTTGTGTTGGCGTTGCCGCTCGCGGATATTGTCCTGGTATTGATCACGCGCTTTGTCGAGGGCAGGCCGCTGACGCAGGGCGGTAAAGATCATATGTCCCACCGCATCATGAGCCTCGGCCTGAGCCAGCGCAAGACGATTGCTGTGCTCTACAGCTTTTGCTTTGTTTTCGGGGCGTTGGCGATGGTGGTGAGTCTGGCGGAACCACCGATTGCCTGGACAGTGGGTGTGCTGTCTTTGATCGCTCTCGCGATCTGGCTGGTCCTTATGGCGATGATCTGGCAGCGCGCTCGCCAGAAACGCTGATCATCGTCGTGGCCGTTGGTGATTTACAGGTTATACGCCTGTGCAGCATGTGGAGCAGTAGACATCTTCATGGCTGAGACGTATGTAGTGACAGGCGGTGCCGGGTTTATCGGCTCGCACATCGCAGAACGTCTGTTGGCTGAGGGCCACCAGGTGCGTGTGGTCGATAATTTCTCCACCGGCAAACGCGCCAACCTGGCGCACATGCGCGATGACATTCAGCTCCATGAAGTTGATATTTTGGATCGTGAAGCGATCGAACCGATCTTCAAGGGTGTAGATTGCGTTTTCCACCAGGCGGCGCTGCCCTCTGTCCAACGCAGCGTTGAAGACCCCCTCACGACGGACAGGATCAACGTCCAGGGCACCTTGAATGTGCTCCTCGCGGCACGTGATGCAGGTGTGCGGCGCGTGGTCTATGCTGCGTCATCGTCTGCCTATGGTGACATTGACGTTGAAAGCAAGGTCGAAACGCTCGCGCCACGCCCGCTGTCGCCGTATGGCGTTTCGAAGCTCACCGCAGAATATTATTGCCAGGCATTTACCGCATGTTATGGCCTGGAAACAGTTTCGCTGCGTTATTTCAATGTATTTGGCCCGCGCCAGGACCCTGCTTCGCTGTATGCGGCGGTTATCCCGCGCTTTATCATAGCGATGCTATCTGGCAAGTCGCCGACGATTTACGGCGATGGCGGACAGTCGCGCGATTTTACCTACATCGACAATGTGGTTCATGGCAATCTGCTCGCTGCCCATGCGCCCCAGGCCGTTGGCAAAGTGATGAATCTGGCCCTGGGCATCAGCGTGTCGCTGCTGGAGCTGGTTGAGAAGCTCAATCGGATTCTTGATTTTGCTTGCAAGCCGATCTTTGAGCCGCCGCGCCAGGGTGATATTCGTCATTCACGCGCAAGCGTCGAACTGGCGCGCGAGCTGCTTGATTTCTCTCCCGTGGTGGATTTTGATGCGGGATTGGTGCGAACCGTCGAATGGTATCGACAGAGTGCCTGAGCGCATTATGCGTGTCACACATCTCATCAAAGCCGTCGGTATTGCCGGGGCAGAACGCCACCTCTTGACCCTCATCCCTGGCCTTCGGGCGCGCGGTGTCGACGTCGATCTAATTCTGCTGGTCGAAAAAGATCGAATACTGGATGACTACGCGCTTTTTATGGAAGCTGAGGGCGTTCCTGTTGAGCGCCGCACGATCCGCCGCCACATCGACCCAACGCTGACTCCCTGGTTGAACGGGCGTCTGCGCCAGCGTAAACCGGACATCCTGCATACGCACCTGATCCATGCTGATCTCTATGGCACATTGGCAGCGTGGGGGACGGGTGTGCGCGTGATCAGCAGCCGGCATAATGACGATCCCTTCAGGGCGGTCACGCCTTATCGGCAGCTTATTCGCTTTCTCTGGCAACTCACCGACGCGGGCATCGCTATCTCGTCGGCGGTGGCGCGCTTCAGCATCGACACGGAAGGCGCGCCGGCTGATAAGCTGAACGTCGTCCACTATGGCATCGCGCATCAGCGACCTGTGATTGACAAGAAAGCAGCGCGCGCGGATCTTTGCAGTGAGCTTCAACTGTCGCCCGACACGGTTATCTTTGGCATTGTCGCGCGGCTGATCGCTCAAAAAGGCATTGACGACGGTCTTCGCGCATTCAGGCGCGTGGTGGACGCTTTCCCCGATGCACATCTGGTGGTTGCAGGCGATGGGGCGCTGCGCCAGGCGCTGGAGACGGAGACCGAGCGCCTCCAACTCTCGGACAACGTGCATTTTCTGGGCTGGCGTTCGAATGCGCTGCAAGTGATGGCGGCTCTGGACGTTTTCCTGATGCCGAGTCTGTGGGAAGGCTTCGGCTTGACGCTGTTAGAAGTGATGTCGGTGTCGGTGCCGGTCGTCGCAACATCCGTCAGCGCGATCCCTGAGATTATCGTTCACCAGGAAACCGGGCTGCTCGTGCCACCACGGGATGTCGTGGCGCTGGCCGAGGCGATGATCTTGTTGGTAGAGGACTCGGCACTGCGCCATCACATGGGAATGCTGGGCGAAGATCGCCTGGAGACGCATTTCAGTGCTGATAGGATGATCGATCAGACACTGGCAGTTTATCAACGTGTCGTAGGCTGAACAGAATATGGCAATCGACTATCCGCGCCCGATTCGGGTGGTTCGTTTAATCGCACGGCTGAATATCGGTGGCCCTGCCGTGTACGTGACTCTTCTGACCCAGCGCCTGCATCCGCCGGAGTACGAATGCACGCTCGTCTGCGGCACGGTCGGCCCTGACGAGGGCGACATGCAGTATTTTGCGGAGGCGCACGGTGTTCATCCCGTGATCATCCCGGAGCTTGGCCGCGAATTGCACCCGATCCGGGATTTGTTCACCTTGTGGAAGGTCTATCGCTTGATTCGTGAGATCAAGCCGCACATCGTGGAGACGCATACGGCGAAAGCCGGGTTCATCGGTCGCGTCGCCGCACGCATGGCCGGGGTGCCGGTCATTGTGCATACGTTCCACGGGCACGTTTTTGAAAGCTATTTCAGCAAATTAACCACCGGTGTTTTTATCAATCTGGAACGTATTGCCGCCCAAATGTCGGATACGATTATCACGCTGACGGACAGCCTGCGCCGCGATCTGGCGGACAAATATCACGTTGCGCGCAAAGGGCGCATCACCGTGCTGCCGCTTGGGCTGGAGCTGTCCTCGTTCGTCTCGACACCGCGCCGTGGGGGATCCTTCCGGCAGCAGTATGGGATTAAGCCGGATGCGCCGCTGATGGGCATTGTCGGCCGTCTTGTCCCGATCAAGAATCACGCCCTCTTTCTGAAGGCAGCCGCGCGCGTCCGCGAACGTTATCCTGATGCGCGTTTCATCATCGTCGGGGATGGCGAATTGCGCGCGGATCTTGAGCGCCAGGTGGACAGCATGGGATTACGCGATGCCGTGATCTTCACCGGCTGGCTGCGTGAATTGGAGCCTGTCTACAGTGATCTGGACGTCCTGGTCATGAGCAGCCTGAACGAAGGCACCCCTGTCTCGGTGATCGAGGCTCTGGCTTCGGGCTGCCCCATTGTTTCGACCGATGTCGGCGGCACCTCGGATCTGCTCGAACATGGTGCGTTGGGGACGTTGGTTCCGTCAGGTGATGCAACCGCGCTCGCGGAGGGCATCTGCGCCGTGCTGGACAATCCGCCCGACATTGAGCCTGTGCGAGAATTGATGGTGGAGCGCTACGGCATCGAGCGGCTTGTGCGCGATCTGAACAGTCTCTATCACGGATTATTGACCAAGAAGCTCCGCCTGGGTGCGCCTGTCGAAGCTGTTCGTTGATCGCGTGCTGGCAGTTATTTCTTGCGCAGAGCCTGCAAAATCTTGAGCAGCAAGATCGCACCGACAAAGGCGATGATGATCGTCCCCAGGGTATTCGTCGCTGTCAGCCCGATCAGATTGAATACGCTGCCGCCAAGCACTGCCCCTACCACGCCGATCACCAGCGCTTCGAGAATGTCAATCCGCTTGCGTTTGCTTTTGCTGGTTGACGCCAGAGCAAGTACGCCTGCAATCAACCCGGCTATCAAGAGCTGAACAATTCCAGCGAGTGTGTCCGGCACCGAATGGCCTCCCTTATCTCCTCTCTCCTGATCATAATCGCTTTACGCTAAATGAATATGGGCGAGACCTGTTTCATGTCTCGCCCAACAATCGTCTGTAACACACGGTCAGGTGAAGTTAATCGCCTACAGCGGGAGCCTTCTTGGGCACGCCGACCTCGACGCCTTCCTCAGGGAAGGGCAGCACGTCCGGCCACAGGCTGACGCCATGCTCGTAAACGTCGATGCCGACCGCATCGGCTTTCCGGTTGACGCGCAGCCGATGGATGGCCTTGAGCAGCCCGAACATCAGCACCGACGCGATAGCGACGTAAACCACCGTTGAGAGTGATCCCAGAATTTGAACGCCTAACAGTTCAAATCCACCACCCAGGAACAGACCCGCTTTGCCGGCCATCGGGCCGACGACGGTCAGGCTCGGCTCGGCGAACAGGCCAATCGCCATTGTTCCCATCATGCCGCATGTGCCATGGACGGCAAACGCGCCGACCGCATCGTCGATTTTGGCGCGTTCGACGATCTCAGCGGCGATAATCACCAGCACGCCGCCGGTCAGACCGATGAGGATCGCTGCCCAGGGTGAAACAAAGGCACAACCTGCCGTGACGCCGACCAATCCTGCGAGCGAACCGTTCAGCGTGGCTCCCAGGTCCCACTTCCCGCTGCGCACGTACTGGAATGCCAGCGATGACATCGAAGCCGCTCCCGCTGCCAGCGTCGTGTTCAGCGTCACCAGCCCGATCAAACTGCCGTAGCCGACTGCGCCTAGGGTCGAACCGGGGTTGAAGCCGTACCAGCCGAACCACAGGATCATCGTACCGAGCGTAGCCAGCGCCAGGTTGTGCGGACGCGGCAACTTGCCCCATACACGCCCCGCGCGCGGGCCTAGCATCAATGCGCCGACGAGCGCGATCACGCCGCCGACAGTGTGGACGACCGTGCTGCCAGCAAAGTCATGAAAACCCTGCCCGCCGAGCCAGCCGCCGCCCCAGACCCAGTGAACAATCACCGGATAGATGAAGATCGCGACGAGGGCGCTGTAGATCAGATCGCCGATGAAATCTGTCCGCTCGGCCATCGCGCCCGTGGTGATCGTGCTCGCGGTTGCGGCGAAGGCGAACTGGAAGAAGAAGAACGTCAGCGTCGTGATGTTCAATGAACCAAAGGTGGTGTTCATGACATCCATGCCGGGGGCGAACAGCGTAGTGCCGAAAAGCCCGCCATTCGATTCGCCGAAAGCGATGCCAAAACCGACGAGCCACCAGACGACTGCCGTCAGACCCGCATCGATGAAGTTCTCCAGCAGGGCATTCACAGCGCCTTTTTGCGTGATCATGCCGGTTTCAAGCATGGCGAAGCCGCACTGCATGAAGAAGACCAGGAAACCGGTGAGCAAGACCCAGGTTGTGTCGATGGAGATCTTGAGCGTTCCAACATCTCCTGCCACACCTTCCAATGTGGCGGCATCCTGCGCGCCGGCGACATGTAAGCCGAACACCGCCAGGATCGCCGAACAGATCATAAGGATCACCAGACGGCGTCCTCGACGACCAAGTCTAAACATGAGAACTCCTTCCTTCGCTCGCTTTTGTGGACAGTACACATGATTGCGTGTCACAAGCATTACGATAATCGGCAAGGTGACGAAGGTAATTGTGCGAAATCATGATTCTTGCGCGGTGTTTTTGTCTCTGAAATACATGTCTTTGTCTGATATGACCTGCCTGATGGCTGCGGATGTTCTCGCATGGTGCTTGCAAGCTAAGTTGCCTAATGTGTTGTTGTATAAACTGTGAGCTTGCGCCGTTGTCGACACAAAAAGAGCGGGTGGTTGCCCGCTCTTTTTGAGATGCGATTGAAGCTGGATGCGTTAGTCGCCGACTGCCGGTGCCGTCTTAGGCGCGCCAACCTCAGTCGTCTCACCTGCCAGTCCCAGCACATCCGGCCAGACGGTTGCGCCGTGTTCGTAGGCGTCGATGCCGATGGCTTCTGCCTTGGCCGGGATGCGCAGCTTGCCGATGGACTTCAGGATACCGAAGACCAGGACCCCACCGATGGCCGTCCAGATGCTGGCTGCGACCACGCCAATAATCTGGGTGACGAGCTGATCGATGCCGCCGCCGAGCAGCAAGCCGCCCGCGCCGAGTTCCGGCTGGCCGAGGAAACCGATAGCGATAGTGCCCATCGCGCCGCACACACCGTGAACCGCGAACGCGCCGACCGCATCGTCAATCTTGAGCGATTCGATCACATCGACGGCCAGCACGACCAGAATGCCGCCAATGAGGCCGATCACCACCGATGCCCAGGGCGCGACGAAGGCACAGCCCGCCGTGATGCCGACCAGACCGGCCAGCGAGCCGTTGAGCGAATTCGCCAGATCCCACTTGCCCGTGCGCATGTAAACGAACAGCATCGTCGTGATTGCGCCAGCGCAGGCGGCCAGGGTTGTGTTCACCGCGACCAATCCAACCAGGCCGTTGTTGCCCATGCCCAGCGCCGAACCGGGATTGAAACCGTACCAGCCGAACCACAGGACGAGCGCGCCGAGCGTCGCCAGCGCCAGGTTGTGCGGCTTGGGCGCCTTGCCAAAGACGCGGCCCGGACGCGGGCCAACCATCATCGCGCCGACAAGCGCAAAAACACCGCCGACCAGGTGAACGACCGTGCTGCCCGCGAAGTCCAGGAAGCCGCGCTCGAACAGCCAGCCGCCGCCCCACACCCAGTGGACGACCACGGGATAGATGAAGCCGGTGATGATCAACGAGTAGATGATCTTGCCGATGAAATCCGTGCGTTCGGCCATCGCGCCGGTGGCAATGGTGCCTGCCGTCGCCGCGAAAGCGAACTGGAAGAAGAACAGCACAAAGCCGCTGATGCCCTCACCATACACGACCGCGCCGTCACTGAAGCTCATCGCATCGTTCAGGAAGAAGTTGGTCGTCCCCAAAAATCCACCCGCGCTCGCGCCGAAGGCGATGCCATAGCCAATTGCCCAGAAGGAAATGCCGCCCAGGCAGGCATCCATGAAGTTCTCCATCAGCGAGTTGACCACGCCTGTCTGGCGGATCATGCCCGCTTCCAGGAAGGAGAACCCGGCCTGCATGAAAAAGACCATGAAGGCGGTGATGAGAATCCACGTTGCATCGACCGAAATCTGCACTGCTGAAATTTGACCAGCTATGTCCGCATCTTGCGCAAACGTCACATTCACGCCAAAGATGACGAGCACAGCGGATGCAATAGCCATTGCGAGTAATCGCCGCCAGAAACGAGACCCCATGTTCATCCTGCTTCTCCCTCTCCCTCAATGCGAAACCCTTTAGGTGAGCGCAGTTTAACGGGCGTCAAAACCATCGATCACGTCAACATCTCATGAAGTTTGGCAAACGTGTTTTGTGCAATTTTTATATGCAATTGTCTATGTCGTACAAATGGGAGAGTGATAGTGATTGACTTGTGCGCACGCCAATAACAATGCACGTCAATTTCGGCGATATGCACAGACGACACTAGCTATTTTGGCTGGCGAGAGTGATCTGGCCCGGACTTTGTTTTGTTGAAAGTGACTATGCACTCATTCAGATTGCACGAGTAGTCTGGAATTGACTGCTTCTTGCTGCTTGAATACGCGCATCTGTATTTCCTGCGCCGGGCGCAAAGTGATCACGGGTTCCGGCGTGATCTGCTGTCCTGCCACCAACCGGAGTTACATCTGCTGCATGATAGCCGCCAGCACCGGTCGCGCTTCCATCATGGCGAATCATTGCCGATGCACACGCGTGGCCCGCCGCCGAAGGGGAAATAGGCGTAGCGGGGCAGTAACTTTTCTGGTTCGGGTGTCCATCGTTCCGGCACAAATCGTTCCGGATTGGGATAGCAATGTGGATGACGATGCATCGTGTACGGACTCGTAAACACAATGCTGTTGCGGTGAATGGGGTAGCCGCCCAACTCAAAATCGCTGATGGCGAGGCACGGTACGATCCAGGTGGGGGGATACAGCCGCATCGACTCTTTGATCACCATTTCTGT
Organism: Anaerolineae bacterium; assembly: GCA_023382675.1. GTDB lineage: Bacteria > Chloroflexota > Anaerolineae > Aggregatilineales > Phototrophicaceae > Flexifilum. The sequence continues at coordinate 53,328 of JAHDWN010000001.1, read as the reverse complement.
GTAGGGTACGCGCGCCAGAACGTTGGCGGTTGGCGGCAGCTCGTGAAGCATCGCGATCTCGTCTTGCAGTTTGCGTTCTGCCTCAGGTTGCTGTGCCAGCAGGAAGAGTGTCCAGGCGAGGGCATTCGCCGTCGTCTCGTGTCCGGCGATCAAGATCGTCATGGCCTCGTCGCGAAGCTGCTGGTCGCTCATATGCTCGCTATGTTCCAGCAGATGACTGTTGCGGCGCTCAACGCTGCGCTGAGACACTCTCCGCATGAACGTTGAAACGCGAGATTCGCCCTTGTCAACCGCCTCAAACTGTACTATATTGTCAAAACATGCGGGCGTAATTCAGTGGTAGAATGTCTGCTTGCCATGCAGAATGTCACGGGTTCGAATCCCGTCGCCCGCTCACAAAAACACCCCGGTCAGCACCGGGGTGTTTTCATTTCTAGCCTATAGAGATTGAGCCGTCAGTCCTTGCCGTCGAGCAGGTTGCCTCTTGCCTGCCGGATGGCCTGATCCCACGGCTTTTTCGCCTGTCCGGTGTAGCCGAGTTCGCGCAAGCGCTCCGCTTCCAGCGCCTCCAGCGTTTCCGCCAGCGCTGATAAATGCTCTATTGGGATTGGGTGATCTACACCTTTCGAGTCGCGGCAAATGTAGCCGATTCCCTGGCACCAGTCACAGTCACCTTCACCGTCGAATAGATCGCTGATCCAGCCGTATCCATCGCACGATGGGCAGCGAACAGGCACGGCATTGTCGTCGCACATCGCTATTTCACCGCCGCACGCTGTGCATCTGCCGCCTGGCGCGCTGCTTCGCGACCGGCCAGCATGGCTGTCGCGATGTCCACACCCTCGGTGCATCCATCTCCTACCGGGCTGTAGCCGGCGAGCAAACGGCCGCAGGCGAAGAGATTCTCCACGTAGACCTGGCCGGTCTCTGCAAGCGGGCGCATCTGCCCGTCCGTCTGGATGCCGACGGCGTGAATGGGCTGTGCTGAACCACTGGTGAAGGGCTGCGTGAACCATTCCGTAAGTGGCGGGACATTGGCGACCGGCAGTCCTGCGACAGTCTCTACAATCTGCCCATGATAATCGCTCTCCAGGCCGCTGCCATACAGGCCACCCGTAGCCAGGATGACGGCATCCGCGCGGACATAGCGCGCGCGCAGGCTGCTCGATTCGGCCAGCGCACCGGTCACACGGCCATCTGCTAGCGCAAGTTCGGTGATGCGCGGCCCGACTGTGAAGCGCCCGCCGTGGTCCAGCAGCGTCCGCCGGAGCGCATGGTAAATCCGCAAACCCGGGACCGAGGGCGTGAGCGTCGGAATCTCGACAATCGTACAGCCTAGCGCCTCGCGGACGTGCTGCGGCGTTTCCCGGTTGAAGCCGAGCACGGCAGGCAGCGCGATGACGTTCGCATCGCCGATCTGTGCCATGATCTGCTCGATCAGTTGTTGCTGGCCGCCGGACGTATCCAGATAGCGCGCGATGTCAATCGTCCAATCGTCGAAATTACCGCCGGGATGGGGCAGTCGGATCGTGATCGCGTGTGCATCGTAACCGTCGGCTCTGAGATGGTCGGCGATCAGCGTCGGGTAGAAATCACGCCAGCCTTCGATGCCTGCGACCAGGATGCGCGCATCTTTTGAGATCGGCGCACTGACGAGTCCCGCGCTGTAGGCAACGGTGCGCCGCGTGCCCAGGCCGGTGATCGCCCAGCCACCCGTTTCGTATAGGCCGACCGCGCTTTCGATCAACGCCAAGCCATCTGCCAGCGCCTCGCTCGCCTGGCTGTAAGGATGCTCTGGACGTTCTGCCCGCGCGCTCACGTCGCCGAGTTCGATCCAGCCGGGATAGAGCGTCAGCGCGCCCTGTCCCACGGCGATCACTTCGACAACTGCGCCCGCTGCCTGTGCGGCCAGCGCTGCCGCCAACCCGGCCAGGCCTGCGCCTACGACCAGCACCCGTCCGCGTTTGCCATTGCTTTTGTCTGGTGCGGTCGCTGATTGTGTGGAAGCTGGGCGTGGAACTGGGGCATCTGCCATGGCGGGTGATGGCATCAGGCCGAGAATCCGCCCATAAATATGCTCGTTGAGCAGAATTTGCCGCAGGTTATGTCCCCAGAGCAGCGGCTTCATCCCGCCAAAGCGCCGCTCGACGAATTCGCGCAGCAGTTCCAATGTTTGCTCAGGCGTATCTTTGGTGTAAGTGTGGCGAATCGCCGCCGCACGATAGCCGCAGAATCCGCCCTGGCATGGCCCCATGCCGACGCGCAGATCGCGCCGTAAGTCGTGCAGGTTGTGGACGGTGCCGCTTGCCAGCGCTGCGTTGATTTGCCTGTCGGTCACAATCTCACATTCACAGATCAACGCGCCCGGATTTTCGCCGTGTTCGAGCACGTCGAGACGCCCGCTCAGTTCATGATACTGGCGCGCTGTGACGGCCCGCTCCCCGACCTGGTGGTGAGGCACGATGGTTGTCGTGGTGGTGCAGGGCGCAGTGTTGCCAAGCTGTTTGCACACTGCATCAACCGCTTTTTCCGCCATCAGTCGAAAAGTCGTCAGTTTGCCGCCGACGATGGAATAAAAACCGGCGACGCCATCGTCAGCGTGATCGAGTAAGGTAAAGGTGCGTTTCACGTCGCGGCCGTCCCCACCGCCGCCGTCATACAACGGGCGGACGCCGCCCCAGGCACGCAGAATCCGCGCTTGGCTGATACCCGGTGTCATCGGCTCGGTTTCGCTGAGAATCCGCTCCACCTCCCACGCTTCGACGCGCGTATCGCCCGGATCATCTGTCTTGACCGAAGTCGTGCCGGTGACGCAGACTGTACCAATCGGTACGAGAATGTCGCCGTCGCCTGGCTTCCGCAGCCGATTGATCACCGTGTTCACCCAGCGGATGTTAAAGGCGAGCATCGCGCCGCGGCTGAGACGCATGTTGAAGTGGCAGCCGGCCAGCGCGGCGACTGCCTGGGCCCAGGGGCCGGCTGCATTCGCGACGGCCTGACACGTGACCTCGGTTGTCTCTCCGCTGCGCACGTCAATCAGTCTTGCGCCCACGATGCGCCCGTTTTCGACGTGAAGTGCCTCGGCGCGATGATACGTCAGGAACTGCGCGCCCGCTTCCTCCGCGCCATGCTGGAGCGCGTGCAAGAGATCCCACGAGTCGCATGTGCCGTCCGGGACTTCGTAGACTGCCTCGATCCGTGGGTTCAACATCCGTTCGCGTTTGCGCGCCTGCGCAAGCGAGATCTCACGTGTCGAAATCCCTGACTGCTTGCAGCCTTCCAGCCACTGCTCGACATACGCAGGATCATCACCGGGACATAAAACAAAATATCCGCCCGTATCTTCCAGTGCCTGAGGCACGATCCGGCGCAGGAGCAGATTTTCATCAATGCATTCTCTGGCGCTTTCGAGATCGCGCACTGCGTAGCGTCCGCCGCTGTGCAACAGCCCGTGGAAGCGCCCACTGGTTCCCGTGGCGAGGTCGCCCATCTCTACCAGCAGCACACGCAGTCCGCGCAGGGCAGCATCCCAGGCAATGCCGCCACCAGTTGCACCACCGCCGATGATCAGCAGGTCGGTTTCTAGTTTTCGGCTCACGGTCGGTATCCTTGCATGTTCAAAAGATTTATTCTCACTGTCTGCCCGTGATTGTAGCACGTCATCATCGCTAGCGGCTGAACGGACAACCCACTCTACATTAACGTCACCTAATAAGATGACAAACCTCAGTTGACCGAAAACTTTCGGTAAGTTAAAATTAGAATATCACTTTGATAACTTCATCGTTGCGGAGGTTAATGCGGTGAATACGGTCATAACAGCAGCCTCCGGGCGCGAGCAAGAAACCAATCCGACACCCAAGTGGCAAACACAGGCATGGTTGGAACCACGCCTGGTAGTAGTGACGGCGATTGCGCTGGTTGCCAGCTTGCTGGCCGAGCGGTTTGGTGCGCCCGAAGAGCTGATTCTCCTCCTGAACATTCTCTCGTATGTGGCAGGCGGTTTCTTTGGAGCAAAGGGGGCCATCGAGAGTCTGTTTCGACGCCGGATCGATGTCGATATGTTAATGGTGCTGGCTGCGCTCGGCGCGGCAACCGTCGATCAGTGGCACGAAGGCGCGATCTTGCTCTTCCTGTTTTCACTGAGCAATGTCCTGCAAGATTACGCCATCGGACGCAGCCGCCAGGCTATCAAGAGTCTGATGAAGCTCTATCCGAACGAGGCGAAGGTGCGCCGCGATGGTCAGATCGTCACGGTCACGCTCGATCATATTAGGGTGGGTGAGATTGTCCTGATCGAACCCGGCGAGCGTATCCCCGTTGACGGTATCATCCACGACGGGCGTTCTACCGTAGACGAATCGCCGATTACGGGGGAGTCGATGCCTGTTGAGAAGATGGTCGGCAGCAAAGTTTTTGCAGGCACACTCAATCAACAGGGCGCACTCGATGTCAGAGCGACGGGCGCAGCGCAGGACACCGTCCTTGCGCGTGTCATCAAAATGGTCGAAGAAGCGCAGGATAGCAAAGCGCCGACAGAACGCTTCCTGGATAAGTTCGAGCAAATCTACGCCATGCTCATCCTGTTAGGTACCGGTGTTTTCATTGTTCTGCCGCCCGCGTTGGGGTTGGCCGATTTCAGCAGCAACTTCTACCGTGCCATGGTGCTGATGACAGTTGCCAGTCCGTGCGCGCTGGTGATCAGCACACCGGCCTCCTTCATCTCCGCGATTGCTTCCGCCGCCCGCGGAGGCGTCTTGTTCAAGGGCGGGGCGTATCTGGAACAGCTTGCGTTGATCAAGGCCGTCGCTTTCGATAAAACCGGCACGCTCACCAGTGGCAAACCAGCCGTGACGGATATTGTCACTGCGCCAGGTGTGGCCGAAGACGAGCTGATTATTATGGCTGCTGCTGCCGAACTGCGCAGCGAACATCCGCTGGCTAAGGCCGTCGTGCAGATTGCGCAGAGCCGAAACCTGCCAATCGAAGAAGTCAATGATTTCGAGGCCATCATGGGGCGCGGTGTGAGGGCGACCCTTGGCGAGCATACGATCCATATTGGCAGTCCCAAATTCATGCTCGACGGGTTGCACCTGCCGCCAGAGCTTTCAGAGGCCGAGGCACGGCTCGAAGGCGAAGGCAAGACGCTGATGTTGGTGCGCCGTGATGATGACTGGTTGGGTATGATCGCGCTGGCCGACCAGGTACGACCGGAAGCGAAAACGGTCATCGACCGCCTCCACGCCAATGACGTGCAGGTTGTCATGCTCACTGGCGATAACCAGCGGGTAGCGCAGCACATCGCCGGTCAGCTTGGGATCGATCACGTCCATGCAAGCTTGATGCCGGAGGACAAGGTCGGGGTGATCAAGCACTTTGAATCCAGTCACGGCGCGACGGCGATGGTTGGCGACGGTGTCAACGATGCGCCTGGTCTGGCGACGGCCAGCGTCGGCATCGCGATGGGTGCTGCGGGTACGGATGTCGCGCTCGAAACCGCCGATCTGGTGCTGATGGGCGATAAGCTGGAACTGATCCCTTACGCTATCAACATGAGCAAAAAGGCGCGACGCGTCGTCTGGCAGAACATCACCTTCTCACTGTTTGTTATTGTCATGCTCGTCATTGGGGCATTCGCCATCGATCTGCCGCTGCCACTCGGCGTGCTGGGGCATGAAGGCAGCACGGTGATAGTCGTGCTCAATGGCCTAATCCAGCTTCTGATCTTGCCGGAGATTGCGCGCCGGAGACTGCTGGCAAGTTAGAATTAGGCAGCCGGAGTCAGAATGCTAGCTCACGCGGTCGGCAATCACGACCACGCGGGTCGTATACAGATCGCGCAAGAAATCGTAATCGTCGCAGGTAATGAGCGTCAGCCGGTCGGTCTCGGTCGAGCGGAGGACGCTCAAATCTGTGGGTTCGACCCGGCGCAGACCGGTCACACGATATTCGTACGTTGAGCTTCCCATTTCGACGTGGATCGGGTCGCCGTAGTTCAGCTCTTGTATCCAGGCGAAGATGCCGCGCGAGCCATCACGCAGCTCCGAGTGCCCGGCCAGCGCATGATTGCCGACGACATCCAGCGGCGCTGTGCCCTGCAAGTGCCCGACGCTTCCGCCCAGACTGGCGACATCCCACACACCGTCTCGAATAAACACGTCGATGATCGGCGCGTACACACCGGCGTTCGGCAGCACCAGCCGGGTATACGGAATGCTGCTCACGGTTGGCTCAGGTGACGCCACACTGGCGAAGATGGCTTGCTGGCTTCCCGTCGTGGCTGCGAGCGTTGGCGCAGGAGAGTCGTCAGCCGCAGGCCGACTGCTCATATAGAAGAATATCAGGGCGAACATGACGCCGATGATCACGGGCAGCAGGAGAGAAGGAGTTGCGGTGCGTCTGCGATACATCTTGACCAGCCAACAATTGCTTTCTCCAAGCATATAGCTTATTTTCGATTGTGTTCAAGAAGAAGCGGGCGGATCATGTGACCCGCCCGCGAAATAGCAGTCCCGAATCGATGTTTTCTGTTCAGGTTGTCCACGTTCGACTAGCGAGCATATTCCACTGCGCGCGTCTCGCGGATCACCTGCACTTTGATCTGCCCAGGATATTGCATCGTCTCTTCGATCTTGCGAGCAATGTCGCGCGAAAGTTCGAGCGCGCCGAGATCATCCATCGCTTCCGGCTTGACGATGATGCGTACCTCACGCCCGGCCTGGAGCGCGTAGCTTTGATCGACGCCCTCGAATGAGTTCGCGATCTCTTCCAGCGTGCGCACGCGGCGGACGTAGGCATCCAGGCTTTCGCGGCGTGCGCCGGGGCGTGCGCCGCTGATAGCATCCGCAGCCTCGACGATATAAGCCTCGACGCATTCCTGTTCGATTTCATGGTGGTGGCTGCCGATGCAGTTGATCACCCGCGCGTTGACGCCGTAGCGCGTGCAGTATTCAGCGCCGATAAGCGCGTGCGTCCCCTCGACTTCGTGGTCGATGGCCTTGCCGATGTCGTGGAGCAGGCCACCCGCCTTGGCAATCTGCACGTCTGCCCCCAGCTCCGCGGCGATCATACCGGCAATGTGCGCCGTCTCAATCGCGTGGGCGTGCATGTTCTGCCCGTAGCTGTAACGGAATTTGAGCCGCCCCAGCAGCTTGAGAATCTCAGGATGCAGCCCCGCGATCCCGGTCGTGTAGGCCGCTGCTTCGCCTTCCTGGCGAATGATCTGATCGACTTCGTTGCGAGCGTCCTCGACCAGTTTCTCAATCCGCGCCGGGTGGATACGTCCATCTGTCACCAGCTTTGCCATCGCGCGCTTGGCGACTTCGCGCCGCACCGGATCAAAACTGCTGATCGTGATGGCCTCGGGCGTATCGTCCACCACCACGTCCACGCCGGTCGCCAGTTCGAACGCGCGGATGTTGCGCCCGCTGCGCCCGATGATGCGCCCCTTCATTTCGTCATTGGGCAGCGGCACGACGCTAACGGCGATCTCGCTGACGTGCTCACTTGCCAGACGCTGAACGGCCAGCGAGATGACCTCTCGCGCCCGGTTGTCCGCTTCTTCGCGCGCCTCCGCCTCAACCTGACGGATGATACGTGCCATGTCGTTGCGCGCATCCTTTTCCGCGACCTGCATCAGCTCAGCACGCGCTTCGTCAATCGTCATTTGTGCGATCCGCTGGAGGACTTCATTGCGCTCTTCTTCGGCCTTCGCCAATTCCGCACGCTGGCGGTCGAGGACGCTCTGACGTTTGTTGAGCGCCTGTTCGCGCTGCTCGTTGCGCTCAAGGCGTTTGTCGAGATCTTCGCGGCGGCGTTGGAGGCGCTCGTCCTCGCGGTCAAGTTCCCGTCGCCTCCGCAGCGCTAATTCCGTCGATTCGTCTGTGACTTGTTTCGCTTTTTCTTCTGCCTTCAGGATGGCCTGCTGGGCTTGCAGCGATGCGCCGTCGATGATCGACTTTGCTTCTGCTTCGGCAAGCGCGCGCCGGTTGCGTCCCTGGGAGTTCTGGTACAGTGTCAGCCCGATTACACCCAGCAGAATGCCTATCAGCAATCCTATGAGGGCGAACAGTATGCCATTTTCCATTTCATATTGCGCTGCGCTCGTGATTTCACGAACGCCGCATTCCTCCTTTCATGAAGCTCCTTAGAGAGTCATTCGTCCGACTCTGGTAAGGACAGATCGCTGTCAGAATTGTCACGAAAGTAATCGTTTTCTTCGGCTTCGAGGGTTTCTACCAGTCGCCTGATGGCCGTATTCGCGTCTCGATACCCGAATCCACGCCGCTGCAGGAATTGCAACAGCTTGTGCTCAAACTCACGTCGTGACAAATTCCGCAACCGCCGTGTTTGACTGTAAGCGGCGCGATAGGCCGCGTCATCGGCGTCGATCTGGGCCAATACCTCGTCGATGATGTTGTCCGCAACCCCTTTCTGGCGCAGCTCATGACGCAGCGCTCGTGGGCTAAGCGGTTTGAAAGTGTTGCGTTCTCGAACCCAGAAGGCTGCAAAGGAAAGATCGTTCAGATAACCCAGGGCTTCCAGGTTTTGCACCGCTGCCTCAATAACTGGCGGTGGTGTATCCTTTTTAACCAGGTTGTCTCGCACTTCCTGGATACTGCGCGGTCGATAGGATAAGAACCGGGCCGCAGTATCGATGGCACGTGCAAGTGTGTCTTGCGCTTCAAGCGCTGCCACATCGGCTTCTGTCAGATGTTGTCCTTTGTGCAGACGCGCCGCCTCTTCTGACTTCAGACTAAAGGCGTATTCATCATCGAGATACACGTTAACGCGCTGCTTGTTTCGCTTCTGCACTTCCATCGCCGTGATAATCCCGGCGGGCATGTATGTGCTCCTGGTTCCAATAACACAACAGCCGTGATCGAATGAACGAATCACGGCTGTCCGCCATTACATGAGGTCAGATGGATACACTGTCAACAGGCTTGCGGGCAAATGCCGCCAAACCGAAAACGCCTGAGGGTGGTTTTTCCCTAAGGCGACTCTATTCGTTTGTCACAGGCATTTTGCACCGTCTTCGCTACCCGTCTATTCGTTACACACACCATATCGGGTATGTACTTCGAAGACATAAGTACCAACGCACTCACCGTATCTGTTTATCCTGTGCCAGAAGATAAACAGTTCTGGTTTCCGTCTGTCATCATGAATGTCGTCACGACCATGAAGTCGTTCAAGTGAGCTAACTATATGTTACAGCGCTCATATTTCATTATGCACGAATTCTCAAAATTGCACAACCGGTCAATTGGCAGGGTTTTGTGAAGCTGACTTCTGCATTCTGATGTTGTCGCGCCTTGTACGCTGCGATTAAAATTCGACTGAGTAGATAGACCCTACGGACTACACTGGGATAATTTGTGGATACAGAGTTTAGAGCAGCTACAACATCGACAAAATGTGTCCTTGTCACAGGCGGCGGCACCTTCCTGGGCGATAACATTGCTGCGGCGTTATTGGCCGAGGGGGCAGAAGTCTCGCTGCTGGTTCGCCCAGGCGCGGAAGATCGCCTGGGCGTGTTGAAACATCGTGTCCGTTGGTGGACAGCGGACATCTGGAATCCCGCCAGCTTGAAAGGGCGGGCGCGCGGGCAGCAGGTTGTCATCCATACAGTCGGTGGGATGAATGCTGATCCAGCCCAGGGGTTGACACATCACTATCTGAACGTCATTTCGACACGCAACATTGCCAATTTGTGCGTCAACAGCGGTGTGCCACACCTAGTACTCATCAGCGCTGCGCGTGCGCCCTGGACAAGCGCCGAATACATTGCTTCCAAGCGGGAAGCGGAAGATTTTGTGGATCGTGTTGGTCTCAAACATACGATCATCCGTGCGCCCGTTGCCTATGTTCGTGGCACACATCGTGCGCTCTTCTGGCAGATCATGACGTTGCTAGGGGGGACGCCACCGTTTTCCTGGCTCGCTTTCAGTAAATTCGCACCAATGCCGATTGACGTGCTGGCGCGTGGCGTGGCTCGCCTGTCGCTTGACCCACGCCCGGCGAAATCCATCTATTACGCGCGGGACTTGCGCAAACGCAACAGCCAGCGTGAACTGCGCCGGGTAACGCTGTTGTTGCCAGAGGAGACAAGCAACGAATCAGCCGGTTCTATCTCCATACTCGGTGAAGAGGTACCTTTTGGCTGGACGCCCGACAAGCGCGATCAATAACTGCCTATCGGCAATCTATTCACGCACCAGGAACTGCACGTCAACACCATATGCCGTCAAACCGCGATCATCGTTCTCCGGTTGGGCAACGACGTTCAAATCGACGTACATTCCGCCCGCCATCATCGGCGGATCTTCTTCGTTTTCGATTTGATAGACAAAACAGCGCAGGCGCACCTTGGTATACGCCCCGGCGATGATTTCGAATACCTGCCGGGCTGCTTTGTTGTCGAGCAGCATGGCGGAGTCTTTGTTGGAATTGATGTCGTCGGCGCTGTTCACGACCTGGAGGCGGACGAGCAAATTGAGCGGCTCTTCCACATATTCGCCATCTTCCGGCTCGTCGAAACCGGCATAGACGTTCGTGGGCTGCCCACTGAGGAGTGCGCGCGGCGTTACCAATACAAGGCGGCGTGTGACGACGCGTGAGCTGGCGCTTTCGGCTGCTTCGGGTGCCGTCTCATCGTAAGCGGCAAGGTCTTCAACTGCCCGGCGTCCATTATCGCTGAGGCGATATGACTGATAGCCATCCATGATGAGATACCCCTTTGTCACTAACCGGCGCAGGGCAACCCCGAAACGGCGCTCATTCAAGCCCGTAGTGTCAATCATGGCGCTGGTTTGAGCGACGGCTTCATTGTGTCCCGCAAAGAAACGCAGGATGTCAAGGGCTTCTGCCGGGAGTGTTTTCAGGTGAAAGGGCATTTCCATCAGTACTTTTCCTTCACGATGCAGACTATGCAACCTGAAAACATTATAGCCTCATACTGGAGAGATTTGATCCTCGATTACAGTCCGAGGTGGCTCGCAGCAGTGTTGCACAGGTTTTGCCCGCCTACACGCAGCCATTCTTGCAGGGTGGCGCTCCTCTGGCTGTTTTGCTCTGCATCCAGGTAAATTGCCGTGCCCCAGGTGTAGTAACGCTGTGTTTCAGCCGGCCACGAGGAGAACGGGCGTTGTACGACGGATGGCCCGCCATTGTAACAGGCCAGCGCCAACCCTGGATCGCCGTTCGCATAGCTCAAACACTCATTGAGGAAGTTTGCGCCACGCATCGCGTTCGTATCCGGGTCGATCATATCTTCGCCATAGTCAAAGTGAAACGGCATCACCTGAAACAGACCACGCGCTCCGGCATAGCTGTCGATACCGTCATGACCACAGGACTCGATTTGCATGACCGTTGCCAGGAGGTTGGGCGGGATATTGTACTCCTGTGACCAGCGCTGAATATCCGTCGCCCAGTAATCGACTTCGCGGGTGAAAAGCGGGGCAATTGCCGATCCCTGCGTGCCCATCGACACATTTGCCATCCAATTTGGAATACTCGTGATCACCCATCCCGCAGCACCCAGAGTCAATGACAGGATCTGCGGCAGCAGGATCACCAGCACAATGCCCAGAATGATCCAGCCTGGCAGCATACGGATCATCGTTTCACGGCGCTTATTGGAGGACTTGTTTGCCTTACTCTTGCGAGACGGGCTACCAGGGGATGTCATATTACGCGCCCGCTGCGTGCCGCGCAGAGATTTTGTCTGAGTTGTCATTTGTCCTCAAGAAGACTAGACGAGAACAGCTTGATTCTACATGGAGAAGCGTCAGAGAAGGATTGGCATTTCTCTCATATACCCCATGCATTTGGGGTGTTTGTACGATGTCGATTATAGAACAAAAGTTCTCATTCCGCAAGGGCTGAACCGGTTTCTTTGACAGCATCTTCGAGGTTCATAGGACGGGCAGGCTGACCGAATGCCGAAAGTGTAGACGGCGATTCACAATCGAGCACATAACAGAATTGGTATATCGCCGCTGCTATGCAGAAACGCCCATCGCATCGATCACCTGCGCCGCCAGGTCGTACTTGCCGAATGGCGGGATGATGTACGTGCCGTGTATGACATCGCGCATCTGCTGGATCAATTCACTGGCGATGGTAACCCCTTCCCGATCCGCATCCTCGCCGGCGTTCTCGATCCGTTTGAGGATGTCCGGCGGGATGTCGATGCCTGGAATCTCATTATGCAGGAATTGGGCGTGGCGTAGGCTGTAGAGAGGCATGACACCCATCAAGATGGGAAGGTGGAGCGGTTCGCCGCGAATCTCCGCATAACGACGCAGGAATTGCCGTGCCCGCTCAGGCTCAAAGACCGGCTGGCTGAGCGCGAAGTCTGCGCCGTTGTCGAGTTTTCTGATCAGGAGGTCGATTTCCTTGTCTGAATTCTGCGCTCCCATGTTCAAAGCACAGCCAATCGTAAAACTGGTCGGCAGTCCGATGGCGTTTCCTGCCTGGTCGATACCGCGATTCAAGCGCTGCTTGATGACTTGAATGAGGGCCGATGGCGAAATGTCGTAGTTGTCCATTGCGTCGGGATAGTCACCGATCTTGGTCGGGTCGCCCATGCACACAAACAAATTGCGCAGTCCCATGGCGTGTGCCCCCAGCAAATCCCCCTGTATGCGCAGCAGGTTGCGGCCGCGGGTGGGGAAGTGGAGGATCGACTCCATGCCAACGCGTGTCTGGATCAGGTTACACACTGCCCACGGACTCATACGCATCCGTGCCGTCGGGCTGTCCGGCACATTGATCACGTCCGCGCCGGAATTCCGGAGCATTTCTGCCGATGTCAGGAGCGGGCCAAGCGAATGGCTGCGCGGTGGCGACATTTCGACGCCAATGATGAATTTGCCGCGTGCCAGTTTGTCCGCCAGTTCCGATTGGTAGGGCGACGAATCGCCGTTCGTTTCTTCGACCTCTTCCAGAAATGTGATGGGAGGCACGGGGCGTCCGACATCGTCAAGCGCTAGGCGCATCGCGGCAATATGTTCTGGCGTTGTGCCGCAGCAGCCCCCGACGATATTGGCGCCTAATGCGCCAAACGTCAGTGCGTAGTCTGCAAAGTAGTCTCCGCCTGCGGGATACATGGTGCGCCCATGGACATTCTCCGGAAGCCCTGCATTGGGCATGGCCGAGAACAGGGCGTCTGGCTCGGCCTGGTGCATGGCTTGCAAGATGCGGGCGATTTGTGCCGGGCCGCCGCTGCAATTGACGCCGATCACGTCAGCACCGGCTTCTTTCAATTCGTGTGCCACGCGCCCAGGCAGATAACCCATGATGGTTCGATCATCAGGTGTAAACGTCATCTCGGCGACAATGGGAAGTTGAGGCGCGACTTCGCGAGCAGCGGCTAGTGCTTCCTGGATTTCATGCAGGTTGGTAAAGGTCTCCAGAATGATGAGATCGACGCCGCCCTCAGCGAGCGCGCCGATTTGTTCAGCGAAGGCTGCGCGCGCATCCTCAGCTTTGATCCGACCATAGGGCTGTATGCTGACACCAAGCGGGCCGACCGAGCCTGCAATAAACACTTCACGCTCGGTTTCCGCTACGGCGCGCTTTGCCAATGCGACTCCGGCGCTGACGACATCTTTCACGCGCAGTTCTAACCCTTGTTCCGCGAGTTTGAAGCGGTTTGCGCCAAATGTGTTGGTCTCGATCAAATCGGCGCCTGCTTCGATGTATGCGCGATGTATGTCCAACACAAGTTCTGGCCGGGTGAGATTAAGCTCATCAAAAGCGGCATCTATCGGAATGCCCCGAGTGTGAAGCAAGGTGCCCATTGCGCCATCGGCTAGCAGTGGCTTCTTACTCTTGATTCGGCTGAGAAATGCCCCCTGGCTCATCGTGTCTCGTTCTCGGCTGCTCACTGGACTATGCTCTATAGCATACAAGGGGAGACAGGCGAACTGAAGTCTCAGTTGCCCAAAATTACTGCCATAGATCCGTCGTCAGCGCTATAATCGAATCAACGTAAGATTAAATTGCGAAATCTGGAGAAGACACAAGATGGAAAATGTTGCCGTTAGCGGAATTTCTTTCGAACTTTCCGACGAGCAGAAGATGTTGCAGCAAATGGCGCGCGAGTTTGCTGCCAAGGAGATCATCCCCAAAGCGGAACACTACGATCAAACGGCTGAGTTCCCGATCGACATCATCGAGAAAGGCCGCCAGGTCGGGCTGGTCAATCTGAACATCCCGGATGAGTATGGTGGCCCAGGCGCCAATGTGCTGGAAGAAGTCCTCGTGGCTGAGGAGCTTGCCTATGGCTGTTCCGGCATCAGCACGGCGATGAGCGTCAACAACCTGTCGTCGCTGCCCATCATGATCGGTGGGACGCCCAAGCAAAAGGAATATTGGTTGGGCGAGCGGATGATGGACAAAGGCCATCTGGCTGCATACTGCGTCACCGAACCGGCTGCGGGTTCCGATGTCGTGGGGATGCAGACGCGCGCGGAGCGTCAAAACGGGCACTACGTCATCAACGGCTCGAAGATGTTCATCAGCAATGTCAATTACGCCAATTTTTACACCGTTTTCGCGGTCACTGACCCCAGCAAGCGCCACAAGGGCATTTCATGCTTTGTGATCGAGCGGGACACGCCCGGCATCAAAGTCAGCAGGCACTTCGACAAGCTGGGGCAGCGAGCGGCGGACACGGCGGAGATCGTCTTCGAAAATGTAGAAGTGCCGGCTGAGAATCGGATCGGCGAAGAAGGCATGGGCTTCCTGCTGGCAATGAGCGTATTCGATCACAGCCGTCCGGGTGTGGCTTCCGGGGCTGTGGGCGTCGCCCGCCGCGCTATGGAAGAGTCGATCAAATATGCCCAGGAACGCCAGACGTTTGGGCAGCCCATCTGGCAGCACCAGGCTATCGGCCACAAAATCGCCGACATGGCGATGAATATTGAAGCAGGACGGCTGTTGGCCTGGCAGGCGGCCTGGCTGGTGGATCGCGGTGTGCATAACCCCAGAGCCGTCGCTTATGCCAAGGCTTTCGCTGCGGACATGGCAATGAAGGTCACAGTCGAGGCAGTGCAGGTGTTCGGCGGGTACGGCTACATGAAAGAATATCCCGTTGAAAAACTGATGCGCGACGTGAAGGTCTTCCAAATCTACGAAGGCACGAGCGAGATTCAACGCAACGTGATTGTTCGCGAGCTTTTCCGCTAACGCAACGTGGCAAGCCAATCTGGTTGGCGCAGGGGCAGGTTTCAACACTGCCCCTGTTTTGTTTTCGGTTTGTGGCAAAAAACGTGCCATAATCCGCCCTCATGATCTACACACATCTAACGAGGTAATGACACCCATGCCAGAACGAGTGCTCACCGATGTGCTAATCGTTGGTGCGGGGGTATCGGGCCTGATGGCGGCGCACGTTCTCAAAGGGGCTGGGGCGTCAGTGGTGGTCGTGGACAAAGGGAACGAAGTTGGTGGCAGGTTGGCAACTTGGACTATCGGCGCTGGATCGGCTGATCTGGGCGCGCAGTTCTTCACCGCTCGTGACCCGGAGTTCCAGACGCATGTGGATTCCTGGATCGCTGATGACCTGGCATTTGTCTGGTCGCGAGGCTGGAGCGATGGCAGCGTTAGCGATAATCCGCGTGATGGACATGCGCGCTATGCCATACGCGGCGGGTTAGCGACATTAGCCCAACATCTTGCTCAAGGCCTGGACTGCCGGTTAGAGACGCAGATCGCAAGGCTTTTATTTGATGGAGAGCGTTGGGCTGCACAGTCAGCAGACAGCATGGTCTATGAGGCCAAACAGGTTTTACTCACGCCGCCCGTGCCCGAGTCGCTGAAGCTGCTTGCGGCGGGCAATATCCAGCTCGTTTCTGCAGAAGCCGAACTCCTTGACCAGATCGACTATCAACCCTGTCTGTGTGGGGTGTTCTGGATTGACGGGGACATTTATCTGCCGGAGCCAGGTGCGCTGCAACGCGCCTATGCTGACGTCGCGTGGATTGCTGACAACTGGCGTAAAGGGATTTCCCCGGATGCGCGCATCATCACCGTTCAAGCCAGTTCGGGCTACAGTCACGAACATTTCGAAGATTCGGATGAAGCGATCATCTCAAGATTCACTGCCGAACTCGTGGCTTTTATGAACCCGAACGCGCATGTGCGCGAAGTGCAGATCAAGCGCTGGCGCTATGCCCAACCGATGAAACTCCACCCCCACCGCTTTCTGGCCGCGACAGGGTTGCCACTTGTGTTTGCCGGAGATGCTTTCGCCGGACCCCGGATCGAAGGTGCGGCGCTCTCCGGGTTGGCCGCAGCGCGCGCACTGCTCGCAAAATAAGGCGGTGCAGGGACAACGCAATTGTCTGCCAATCGAGAATATCGTTCGCGTGAGCGCGAAATGCTGCCGATACGACCGATCTGGCGCATGCTACGTCTTGTGGGCTTGCTCACTCTAAGTGCAGGGTGTGCGATTTGGGTATTTGTCGCCATTGGGCATGGATTGCCTGACGACCCTGTGCTCACTTTTGTGCGGCAGGCGCAGGAATCCGGCGACATCTACTTGCTCGATGTCCCACGCGCGCTGCCGCACAATCTCACCCATCATCCCACGTCTGATCGTGCGCCAGCCTGGTCGCCAGACGGCCAGCGTCTTGCCTTTATCTCGGATCGAAATGGCAAGGCTCAGCTTTACGTGATCGATGTCCCAGGGTATGCACACGACCTGCAACCGCTGATCTCACAGTCCATTGCGCCCGGGTATCGGCCTATCTGGTCACCGGATGGGCGCAGTTTGATCGTCGAGATCTCTCATGGCAGCAGCGATCTCTATTTGCTGGATCCGAATTGCCAGCGTGAAGGGCGAGATTGCGACCAGACGTTGCACGCGCTTGTCAGCGATCCGACCGATGATCGCTTCCCTGTCTGGTCGCCGGATCAAACCAGCATCGCATTCGTTACCTGGAGAACGGGCGACGCCGAGATCTATTCCGTCACACCGGATGGCGCCGTTCTCCGCAACCTCTCGAACAGCCGCGAATGGGATGTCAGTCCGAGCTGGTCGCCCGATGGGGATGAAATCGCCTTTTTCTCGCTCAGGGATGTGCATCGGGAGTTGTACGTTGTGTCCGTGGCTGATGGCAGGCTGCGGCGTTTAACCAACGAAAGCAACCCCTATAATGCGCAAAATGCAACCGTACCCGCGTGGTCGCCGGATGGACAACGCCTCGCATACGTCACCGTGTTCGAGAGCAATGCCGACATTGCGTTGATCAATGCGCACTGCGCGCCAACCTCGGATGATTGTAGACAGACACGTGTACGCATTGCTTCGAGCGCTGCGGCAGACATCAGCCCATTCTGGTCGCTCGACGGGCAGTCACTCTATTTTCTATCCGACCGGCAGGGACACCTGGCGATTTTCCGCGTCGATCTCGATTGTCTGACCTGCGCGCCCATACCAGTGACAGACCCGGATTTTCACAGCCTGTCACCCGTGTGGCGACCTTGAGACTTCTAGACGCGCACCATGTTCTTTCGATGCGCCCGTGCATCTTCGACCTCGGCGCGCAATCGTGTGGCACGCAGTTGGATCGTCTCCAACGGCATACTGCCATCGCCAGTCAGCCAACTGCCCAGACCACAGGCTGTCGCCCCCGCGCGGATAAAATCGCCGACATTGCCATCGTGCGTGCCGCCGTTGCACATGTACTTGATATGATCGAGTGGACCGCGAATCTGTTTGAAGTGATCGACACCCAGAGTGCCGATGGGGAATAGCTTCACCAGTTTCACGCCCATGTTCCACGCCGTAACAATCTCGGTCGGTGTCAGGACGCCGGGGCCCATCAGAACACCTGCGTTCTGTACGATTGTGACGATATCCGGTTGGAAGGCAGGGGATACGATAAAATCAGTCCCGGCATCCAGGACACGGCGTGCAGTGTCGGTGTAAAGCACCGTGCCCATGCCGACGCAGGCATCGTCGCCAAAGGCTTGCTTGACGGCGGTCATGGCCTCGATGGGTTGGACGCTGTTGTAGGTAAACTCAAAGACGTTTATCCCGGCCTCCATGAGTGTTTCACACACCTTGAGTGCGGTTTCTGGTGGGAAATTTCCGCGCATTCCCGCCATAATTCCTGATTGCTCGATAGACAGATAGGCGGCGTCAACTGATAGCATGAGTACTCGATCCTCTCTTTGGTCAGCCTCTATCACTCTACCGCAAACTCATGGCGCTGTCTTGTCCGAGAATGAGATGGTCGCTAAATGACACCATCTGGCAGATTGTTGGAGATGGAACAGTGAAGATCTTAATCGCGCCAAATGCCTTTAAGAACAGTTTGACACAACTTCAGGTGGCCGATGCCATCGCGCATGGCCTGCGCCGCTCCGGTCTGGACGCGGATTTGCATCTGCTGCCTATGGCGGATGGCGGCAATGGCACGCTGGATGCTTTTCTCGCGCATGGCGGCCAACGAATCGATGTCGATACGCTTGATCCCATCGGTCGGCCCATTAAGGCCGCCTTTGGGCTGCTAGCCGACAATGAAACCGCCGTGATTGAAATGGCGCTGGCGAGCGGCCTTGAATTGCTGCGCCGCCATGAACTGGCTCCCTTGCGTGCATCGACTTATGGCACAGGCATTCTCATGCGTTCGGCGTTGGATGCTGGCGCACGGCGGATCATTATCGGGCTGGGCGGCAGTGCCACGACCGACGGCGGGATGGGGTGTTTCCAGGCGCTTGGCACTCGTTTTCTTGACGGTAACGGTCACACACTTGACCAGGGGGGCGCGGCGCTCCGACATCTGAAGGTGATCGATAATGCGAATCTGGATGCTCGGTTGCGCGATGTCGAGGTCATCATCGCTTCAGATGTCGATAATCCGGCTGTGGGGCCGCACGGCGCGGCAGCCGTTTACGCTCCGCAGAAAGGCGCGTCTGCCGCGGATGTGCAGCAACTCGAAGCCGGGCTACAACGCTTGTTTGAGATCGTACACAAGCAGATGAGCATCGATGTGCGAACGACACCTGGGGGAGGTGCAGCAGGCGCTTTTGCCGCTGGATTGCTGGCGTTCGCAAACGGACGTATTCAATCGGGAGTCGGTCTCATTCTCGACTACCACCACTTCGACGATCTTTTGCGGGACGCCGATCTCGTCATTACCGGAGAGGGGCGCATCGACAGCCAGACATTGAGCGGCAAAGGCCCGTTCGGAATTGCCCGCAGGGCTATGTCACAAGGTGTACGCACTATCGCTCTGGTGGGTACATTGGATGTGGACGAAAAGCGCCTGCATGACGCCGGCATCTGGTCCGCGCTGCCGATCATGCCGCGCCCAATGTCCCTCCAACAAGCGTTGAAGGAGGCAGATGCGCTCGTTGAGAATGCCGCGCTCCGCCTCGGTTATTTACTGCAATTATCTTCGGCAAAATGAGATGGCTGGCCGTCAAATCAAAACGGCGGACATATCGCCCGCCGTAAACATGCAACAGAAAAACTGCTCTAATCGAGCAGGCGTTCGACCTTCACGCCGCGACGCTTGAGAAACGCCATCAAACCGATCTTGTCGATCGTGCGGATTTCCCCAGCGGTCACGCGTACTTCAACCCGGCGGTCGAGTTCCGGCACGTAGAATTTCTTGGTCTGAAGATTAGGATTGTACTTCCGACGTGTCGCGCGCATCGAAAAGCTGCGCTGATTGCCGAACATCGGCTTGACGCCGGTGATTTTCTTGCGCCCTGGCATCGTCCATGCTCCTGAAGCTTGTGCAAAAGTGACATCATGATCGATGTAGATCGGGTTTCTGTCAAGTGTCTGCTTGGATGACTGACGGGCGATGTTCGCTCCATGAATTCGTTCGATTTGCATAATACCGGAACGGCTTGTATCCAGGGGTTTGTGCTATGCTGACAAAGAAGAGCATACAATACCAAACCTGCCCTCTAGCACTGCCCCCACATCGACGTAAAGCTATCGCCCGGATCTAGCGCCCAACGGAGGAAACTTCATGCCGTTGCAGGACGCGCTTCACGACGACCTGACCGATTTTGTTCGTCATGGCAGTCTTGATGCTTACGAGCTGACTGACGAAGAACTTGCACAAATGCTGGAAGTCTGGCGCTGGAGTGTCTGGCGGCGTATGCAGCGCCCCAGCGCCCCAGATCACGACATTATCGAGCAGAGCCAGCGCTTGCAGCGGTGGCTTGCGCATGAACACAATCTGGAAGTGGAATACAACACGGCGCTCTTGTTGAAACAAGAACTAGAACCGTTGATGTATCTCCGGATTCTCTTGAGTGTGCCGCGCGCACTCGCCTATTTCCTGAGTCCACGCCGATTTCTGGCGCTCTGGCTGGCGTTGTGGCGCGTTGCTCGCTACCAACGCGTTGGGCCTATCCGTATTCAGGATGACGGCGAACAGGACTATCCACTCGAATTGATACAGCGCTATGCAGGCCGACCGCCCGATCTGCTCAAGCGCCCCTACTGGCGACAACTCAGCCATCATTCATTCGCGACCCGCAAGCGTCACGATCTGTGGTGGTGAGGGACATCACGCCTCCGCCAGCGCATAACTGAGCATGGCGTGCAGCAGTGTGTTCGCCCCTTTGATGACATTCTCCCAATGCGTGAATTCCCTGGGATTGTGGCTGATGCCATCGATTGAAGGAATGAAAAGCATCCCGCAGGGGGTGATTCGACTCAGGATCTGGGAATCATGGCCGGCATAGCTTGTCAGGTTGAGTGTGCTCAAATTCAAATGTCGCGCAGCCTGTTCGATGGCAGCCATGATGCGTTCGTCCATATGTGCTGCGGGGACATGCGCAACCTGTTCGCTGTTGAAATTCAACCCATGGGTTGCGGCACATTCGCGTGCGATCTGCACGATCATCATTTCCATTTCGGACATCAGGCGCGCATTGACATGGCGGCATTCCACCAGCAGGTCGGCCTCGCTCGGAATGATATTGAATGCGCCCGGCTTGACGACAACACCGCCACAGTTGAAAACGCCGTCGCCGTATTTCTCACGGACGGCATCATGGGCGCGGACGATGAACAGGGCTGCGCCGCGCAGGGCGTCGCGGCGGCGGTACATGTCCGTTGTTCCAGAATGCGCCGCCTGCCCGTAGAAGGTGAAACGATAGGTTGTGCGCCCGACAATGCCTACAACCACGCCGATGTCCTTATCTGCGCGCGCCAGGCGTTCTCCCTGCTCGATGTGCAGTTCCAGGTATCCGGCGAGACTCGAAGACGGTCGTTCTGCATGGAACACCTTGCGTGGGTCAATGCCCGCACGGGTTAGCGCGGCACGGAACGGGGCGTTATCCACACGCCGATCTTCGATGTCATCCTCGGTTAGAAGACCGGCCACCGCGCGGCTGCCAAAAAGCGAGCGCCAGCAGCCCTCATCATCGGTGAAACTGATCGCTTCCAGATGCACCGGCAGGGTGATGTTATTCTCTTTGATGACACGTAAGCATTCTAAGGCGGCAAGCACGCCGGTTGAGCCATCAAAGCGCCCGCCGTTGGGCACACTATCGAGATGGGAGCCGATCATCAGTGTCTTGGCAGCCGGATCGCGCGAGCGCAGAACACCACTCAAATTGCCCGCGTCATCATCCTTCACTGTTAAGCCTGCTGCCTCGATTTTGTCGGCGAACCAGGCGCGCGCCAGCAAGTCCTCAGGCGAAAGTGCCAGCCGGTTGACACCACCTTCAGGCGTCGCGCCGATCTGAGCCAATTCATCAAAATCAGCTCTGAATCGATCACTGTTGACACGCAATTGCGGATAGGGCGAAGAAGGTTCGGTCATTGGGTTTGTTGTAGCGTTGTAAGCCAGGAAGACAATTGTCGTATTATATCGTGAGTGTGTCACTTCCAACCGGCATTTTTACGACCCCGAATAATTGAGGGGGATAGCAGTGACAGGATATTTTATACTGGAAGGTAATCATCACCACCAGTTGAGAGGTCGGTTTGATGGTGCTGACATTTGATTCGAACACAATTTACCTCATTCTGTTCATCGGCTTATGGATTGGTGTGACGGCCACATACGTGCCAGGCACGGGAGTCATAGAGCTGATCAGCATTGGCGTGGTGCTGTTTGGAATCTATCTGCTCACGACAGTGACTGTCAATTGGTGGGCGCTTATTCTCCTGATCTTGGGAGTCGCGGGCTTTCTTGCGGTGCCTTTTATCAAAGGGCGCCCGACGTTGATTGCAGGGTTGGGCTTAGCTCTCCAGGCCATCGGCAGTCTGTTTCTCTTTTCGCAGAATCCCGTCTCGCCAGTGCTTGTCGCCACGTGCATTGGCATTGTGCTGCTCTATCATCAACTGGCGTTGCGCCCAGCGTTAGAGCGGAATCGCACCCGATCGATCATTGATGAAGAAGAGAATCTGATCGGCGCACGTGGCCGTGTCATCAAATCATTCTCGCCGGTTGGCGCAGTCCATGTGCGCGGCGAATCATGGTCGGCGCAAAGCGATCATCCGCTCGACATGGGTGAAGAGGTGGTGGTTGTAGAGCGAGACGGTCTCACACTCTTTGTCGAAGCTGTCAAACACAAAAATGAAGAGCTATCTTAACGCAGGAGGCATGTTCGATGGCTGAACCCATTCTTCTCGTTGCACTAATCATCTTCGTCGTCTACATGATCGTCAGCGCGATTCGTATTGTGCCTGAATATGAACGCCTCGTCGTTCTGGCGCTGGGGCGCTATGCGGGTACGCGTGGCCCCGGGCCTACGCTCATCATTCCGTTGCTCGAATCTGCCCGCAAGATTGATCTCCGTGAGCGCTTTCTCGAAGTGCCACGCCAATCGGTCATTTCGAAAGACAACGTCACCATCGATATCGACTTCCTGGTCTACTATCGTGTGGTCGATCCGAAGCTATCCATCTTGACGGTCGATGATGTTGTGCGTGCCTCCTTGAACATCGCGGCGACCACACTGCGGGCTGTCGTAGGCGACATCGATCTGGATGATGTGCTGGCAAAGCGTGAGCAAATCAACGACACATTGCGCCTGAAGCTGGATGAAGTAACTGAGCGTTGGGGCTTGAAAGTCACGCGCGTCGAGATCCGCGAAGTCGAGCCGCCCGCGGATGTACAAGAGTCCATGAACCGACAGATGAGTGCCGAACGCACACGCCGTGCGACCGTGACGCAGGCTGAAGGCGAACGGCAGGCGGCAATCTCGGTCGCAGAAGGCGAAAAGCAGGCGGCTATTCTCCGTGCGGAGGGCCGGCGGCAGGGAATGATTCTTGAGGCGGAAGGCGAACGACAGGCACAGCTTCTCAAAGCGCAGGGCTTTTCGGCTGCCTTGAAAGCACTGGAGGAGGAAGCGCGATCGCTGACCGAAAGAACCATGATGCTCCAGTATTTGGAGACTCTGCGCCAGGTCGGCGCCAGTGCATCAACCAAGTTCATCGTCCCGATGGAAGTCACGAGCCTGATGCAGCGGCTGACTAGTTCGATGACCGAAAATGGCTCTGGCGAAGACAAGAAATAGTCCAACCAGCAGGGCGACTAGAAGGTCGCCCTGATTTTTCCCTCTTGCGTTCTGCGCCCACGCACGTTTCAATACCGCTCTATGGCGATTGAACAACTACGAGACCTTGTCCCAAAACTTGCTGGCTGCCGTATTCTGGTGATCGGGGATGCGTTCCTTGACGAATATCTGATCGGCAAAGCGACGCGCATGAGTCGCGAAGCTCCGATACCTGTGCTCGAATTTGAAGAGCGCAGGTTGATCCCCGGCGGCGCGGCCAATCCCGCCGCCAATATCGTTGCATTGGGGGGCAGCGCGATACTGGTCAGCGTCATCGGCGCGGATGCGGAAGCGACGACGCTGCGCCAGGTCTTGCAGGCGCGTGGTATTGAAACGGCGACGCTCGTTGTTGATGCGACTCGTCCGACCACGGTCAAGACCCGGGTGATGGCTCAGATGGGGCTGCGCTTTCCTCAGCAAGTCGCGCGGCTGGACCGGCTGTCGCGGGATGCTATCTCTCCGGCGATTGAAAAAAGGCTGCGCGCTGCGCTGTTCGAGCACTTGGATGACGCTGACGCCATCTTATTTTCTGATTATCAGGTCGGCTTGCTGACACCAGAGCTTGTCAAGGCTGCCTGCGACCTTGCGCATGGCCGTGTGATGTTAACGGCGGATTCACAAGGGCAATTCGACAAGTATGTTGGCTTTGGCCTGGTGAAATGCAATACTGCGGAAGCCGAAGCCTACTTGCGGCGTGATCTGCGCAGCGGTGATGAGTTTGGCGCGGCTGCGCTCGAACTCTGCACGACATTGAAGTTGACACTCGGAATGGTTATCACGCGGGGGGCTGATGGGGTGACGATCGCGACCGCTAGCGGCGAAGTCGCACATTGTCCGACGCCTGCCATCACGGACGTGTATGACACCGTTGGCGCCGGCGATACGGCCGTAGCGGTGCTGACGATGGCGCTTGCGGTCGGTTCCAGCCTTGCAGACGCGGCCATGCTCGCCAACTACGCGAGTGGGTTGGTGGTGCGCCGGGTAGGGAACTATTCACCGACGCCATCCGAACTCATCTGGGCTTTGGAAAACTGGCGAGTATGAGGGAGTTTCTTCATGCGTCATCCTCAACCCCCTGATCCCCGCGCGTACTACGAGATTGTCTGGAAGATCGTGCGCCAGGTGCCTGTGAGCATCGTGACGACGTTCGGCCAGATCGCGTCGATGATCCCGCCTCCCGACGGCGTCGAATCGGCGGATTATCAGAAACTAGGGCCGCGCTGGGTGGGTGACGCGATGAACGCAGTCTCGCGCGTCGATGAGCCGACCGTGCCCTGGCATCGCGTCATCAACAGCAAAGGGACCATCAGCCTGCCGGAGGAGAGCATCTCTGCGGCGCAGCAGCGCACACGCCTGCGCGCGGAAGGCGTGCTTGACGATCGCGAACATGTCGATCTCAATCGCTATGGTTGGGAAGGCCCCGACGGCGCATGGCTGGAGGAAAACGGCCTTTTGCCACCCCGTTCGCTCAAGAAACCCCCTGGCGAGGAAGCCGCCGGGCAGCTTCGCCTGTTTTAGGCGTGTGCATCCTGGCAGCCCAACCTTCTTACTTGGCGCTGTTGTTCTGAAACCGGCTCTCGATGGTGACGGGCTTGTACTGCTCGATGTATTCGACGCCGCTCAACGCATCGGGCGCGACGTGATAGAACTTGCGATACTGCCCGTTGAGAAAGCCCTGGTTGTGAACGTGATCGAACAGACGCACAAGCGGCTCATAGTAGCCCTTAGTGTTGACGAGGACGATGGGCTTATTCATTGTGCGCAGCTGCTTTTGCGTCAAGATTTCGAACAGCTCATCTAGCGTGCCCAAGCCGCCCGGCAGGATCAGAAACCCGCTGGCGTAGCTTTCCATGATCGATTTGCGATCGCGCAATCCGTCGCTGATGTGCAGCTTGTTGGCTTCGCTGAAGGCTTGTTCGACATCCGTCAGCATCCGGGGGATGACACCGATGATCCGGCCACCATAGTCTGTAGCTGCGCGCGCGACTTCACCCATCAAGCCGCGATTCCCGCCGCCGTAGACAAGCACGTGACCGCGCTGGGCAATCGCTTGACCGGCTTCACGCGCGGTCTCGACATAGGCTGCGTCAACACCATTCGCAGCGCCACAGTAGACGCAAATATGCTGCTGCATCATTCTATCCTTTGGATCTGGTTCGCTTGATCCGTCTGTTTTCTCGCAAAATCGCCAACACGAAGCGGGGCAAGCGCATCATACGCCCGATGCGGGAGGGCTGCAAGTACAGACGATAAAGCCATTCCAGACCCGCGCGCTGCATCCAGAGTGGCGCGCGCGGAATGATGCCAGCAATGAAGTCGAGCGACCCGCCAACGCCCATCGCCACCCGCGTTTGCAGGCGTGGCAGATTACGCGCGATCCACTTGTCCTGTTCCGGCGCGCCATAGGCGACGAACAGGATGTCCGCGCCGCTGGCATTGACCCGTTCGACAATGGCATCCTCTTCGTCCGGGGCAGGGCTGCCGCTGAAGACACCGGCGATCTGCACACCTGGATAGCGAGTGCGCAGTACCTCAGCCGCCTTATCCGCGACACCCGGCGCTGCGCCGAGCAAGAACAGCCGCCAGCCGTGTTTAGCCGCCATCCCGGCGATTCTGGGCACGCCGTCGCTGCCGGTGACGCGCTCTGGCAGCGGTTCGCCACGCTGGCGCGCCGCCCACAACAGACCGACGCCATCGGGGATGCCGAGATCCGCTCTGCGCAGGATATTGCGGAAATTGACATCGTGCTTGGCGATCATGATGAATTCCGGGTTGACCGTGCAGACGTGGCGGCAGCGCGTATCGGCCTGATCGTTGATCCAGTCGGCAATGCGGTCAAACCACTGTGTGTAGGTAATGGTATTGACAGGGATACCGAGTAGCACAATCTTGTTTGTGCTCACAGCCGCCTTGTTCGGCGCTGGCGACGAATGCTCAAGATGGGTGGTGAGGGAATCGAGCAGAATCTCCGCCGCCGAGATGACATGCTCTGGCGTGACCATTCTCATGCACGTCCGTGCGGCGCAGCCATCTCGCAGGCCGACAACTGTCTCGACGTAGCTGCACGGCGAGCACTCCGGCGCGCTGCGCACGATCATGTGGCGTCCATCGAGTGTCCAGGGCGACCACGCTTTCTGATTGCTGGGACCGAAGATAGCGACCACGGATGCACCGGCTGCCGCCGCGATGTGCATAACACCGCTGTCCGCGCCGATAAACAGGTCGCACTGTTCCAGCACGGCGGCAAGCTGACCCAGGCTGGTTTGCCCGCTCAAATCGAGCGCCAGCGTCTTCGTCGCAGCTTTCACAGCGGCGGTATCGTCATTCTTGCTGCCGACGAGCACGATGCGCGCCTGATGGCGTTCTGCCAGAGCGTCGGCGACGGCGGCGAAATGATCCGCATCCCAGCGGCGCGCATGGCTGTAACCGCCGCTGCCCGCATGAAAAGCGATCAGTGGGCTGGGTGACGATTGGGCAGCTGCTGTGTCTGATCTCAGCGCGCGCGTGGCCCAGGCGCGATCCTCGTCGCTGATAGCGATCACGGCACTGCGGGGTGTCGCCGCTGCGCCGGTCATGGCCGTGAGGTCGAGCCAGTATTGGGCTTGATGACGCGCGCCGAAGCCCTGATCCGGCAGCCGTTCGGTCAGGAAGAAGCCATTGCCATTCTCCAGCCCCAGGATGCGGCGGCTGCCGGCGCTCCAGGCCAGCGCCGCGAACTTGAGCGCGCCGAAGCGTGTGCTGAAGTGATGAAACACCAACGTGGTGTCGTAGCCGCCCTGGCGCAGGCGCAGGGCAAGCTGCACTGCCCGCCGAAAATTGCGCGGTTTGAGCAATGCTTTGGCGTTGTCGAATGTGTGCTTGTCGAACGTGATGATTTCATCCACAAGCCCCGTATTTGCCACGATTGGCGCAGCATGAGCCGTGGTCAGCAGGGCGATATGGGCGTCAGGATGCGCTTCGCGCAGCGCCGCGAGTGCAGGTGTCGAGAGGACGAGGTCGCCAATATCGGCAAGCTGGACGATGAGGAAACGCTTCACGTCAACGTTCAATTCTAGGCCAGGTTATCCAGGATGGTGAGGAGACTGCGCGCCGCTGTATCCCAATTGAACCGGCGGGCTTGTACCCGGCGTTGTTCGCGTGCATCTTCGCTCAATGCTTCGTCAGTGATGTGACACATTTTATCTGCCAATTGCTCGCCCACGTAATCCCACAAATTCTGTGATCGCCTGGTCGAGTCTGGCGGCAATTCCACGTAGTCAACCAGATCGCCGCCAAGCTCCGGCAGGCTGGATGCCCGGCTGCAAATCACCGGCGTTCCGCAAAGCAGCGCTTCGATGACGGGGAATCCGAAGCCTTCATACAGCGAGGGAAAGAGCAGCGCTCGCGCACCTGCGTAGAGTGCCCACTTATCCGCCTCATCGATGAAGCCTGTTTCGATTACACCATCAACACCCGCGACCCAGGCTGGATCATACAGCCAGCCCTTGCCCCCGGCCAGCACCAGGGCCGACTCTTCTCCGGGACATTGTGCTTTCCAGCGGGCATAACCCTGCACAATGCCGCCGATGTTTTTGCGAGGTTGGAGCGTGCCGACGAACAGCCAGTAATATTCGGGCAGGTTGTACTTGTGCCGCACATGCGATATGGCATCATCTGGCGCGTTGCCATGAGGGTAGGGACAGGTGACACCTGGATAGATGACGCGAATCTTGTTGGCTGATGTGCCGTAGAAGTGGGTGACATCGTTCGCAGTCGCCTGGCTGTCTGCGAGGATGATGTCGGCACGCGCCGCGCTGTAGCGTGTCGATGCATCCAGGTACACTCTTTGTGAGCGGGTGTGCGCTTGAGGAAAATACTTGTAGCCAAGATCGTGGACAGTGACGATGCTTCGGCCGGGGAAAAGCAACGGCAGAGTATGCGCGGGCACAAAAGTCACGTCGGGTTGAGTCTTCCAGAGTTCAGCGGCGAAGCGGAGATGTGTCCACAAACGCGGAAACGCGATGGTGTGCTGTGCGGCCAGGTTGGATATTGGGAGCAGATCGACGGGCGGTTGATCGCGGAAATACAGATCGAGCTGGTGTTCGGTATTCAGGCGCATGAGCGCGCGCAGCAGTTCCAACGCATAGCGCTCTGTGCCGGTGAGACGCGCGACGGTTGTGCGGCTGGCGTCGATGGCGACGCGCATAGCATCAATCTCGGCGGCGAAAGATAACCGGCAGCAGCCACAGCACGATCAAGATCACGGGCGCGATCCAGGCATACTGCGCTGCCAGGGACAACAGCGACGCATCGAAGATACCCAAGGTAAATCCGAGCGCCGCCAGCCCACCGACGATCATCAAAATGCCGGGCAGCAGCACGTTGCGCGTGGCCGGGCGCGCAGCCAGGGATGGCAAGATAAAAGCAACCCCTGTCGCGACGATCAGTAATGGAAAGCCTTTGACGCCGATGCCATCGGGTGCAGTCATCGCGTAGAAGACCGCCGCGCTGAGGAGCAGCAATGTGGCAAAGAAGAATGAACCGCGTGCCCAGCGTCGTGATGACAGCCAGTAACTGATCAGCAGCAGGCCGACAGCCCCAATCGCGCCCCAGACGACGAACTGCGTCGGCACGACTGCGCCTGCGGTTGTGGCTAACGTGAGCAACGCCCCCGCGACAATCAAAATAGCCGCCGGAATGATCGATGCCAGCGATCCACGCCGGAGCGCCATCGGTTTCGGCGGCGCGAATGACAGCACAGGGGTGGCGGAGGGCTGTTCCGCCGCCAATGCCGCATCCTCGCTGACCTCACGGTCGGCGACGATGTCGCTCAGGGATGCGACGGCGGCCAACGCAGCATCCACATCCAGGTCGAGTTGGTCGCGCGCGAGGAGCGCATCTGCATCCTCTACCTCAGCGCGTTCCGCTTCTTCGGCATAGGCCACGGCGAACGGCTCATCTTCCAGTTCGTCGTCAAAGCGATCAGCAGCGACTTCCGAAACTTCTTCGTCAGAAACCTCGACAAGATCCTCTGTCTGCACAGAATCATCCTGTGCGGCTTCCTCGGAAAATGGCTCTTCCAGAGGGCTGGAGTCTTCGCTGGTTTCGCCTGTTGGCGGTTCGTGTTCTTCAGTATTCATGTTCGGTATTGTGGCGGTTTTTGGGCAGCGACGCAAGGCTCAGGCTTGCCAGGGGTTGATAATGATGATTATAATGAAATTGATGGCGACGTGGCCAAGTGGTAAGGCAAGGCTCTGCAAAAGCCTGATGCGCCGGTTCGAATCCGGCCGTCGCCTCTTTGGGCATCTTCACAAGATGCCCATTTTTGATCGCCAATCCGCGAGGGCGTTATTCGATGCCGCTCAAGAAAAAGACAGAATCGGAATTATGCCCACAAGTGCCTCGTCAGCCATCTCTACCTCTCGACCAGCGGCTGAAAATCCCCGCCAGCAATTACGCGCTTGCGACCGTCTGCCCGGCGTGTGGGACGGATACCTTCCGGCACGCGTGTAAGGTGCGCTGCCCGCGTTGCGGGTTTGCCTGGGATTGCAGCGAGCTATAGCTCGTCCGACAGATTCACTCACCCTGTGGCAGCGAGCGCAAGGTGATGCGGTCGAAAGCCGCTTTGCCGATGCACTGCCCTTGCTGCAGGCCGTTCTCAATCGCGGCGCGATAATGGATGCCGCCATAGAGACGCGAAATGGCCGCTTCCTGCGCCGCCTGCCGGAAAGAGGTGAAGCTGCGCTGCATTCTGCGACCGCCTGGATAAGTCACGCTGGTGAAAGCCACTTGGCCGAACATGCTTTGCAGCACTTCGGCGGCAGCCCCAGACGTGACCGAATGCCCGGACGGATACTCTGGGAAATTGGGCGAGGCGATGAACGGCGACCAGCGCGGGTCGATGAACGCATTGATGTACGTCTCTGGCCGCAGCAGCACAACCTGATATTTGAGTGACCAGGCGGAGATGAAGGTGTCTGCCATTGCCGTATTCGTCTTGATATACATTTCCGCCACACGGTTCAACGACATATCGAACTTGTCTGCCAACGCGCCTTCGATCAAGACCCAGTGACCTGACGGCGTGCCTGTTTGACCGGGCGTATCCACCCAGAAACGGGCGATCTCTTGCTGCTCCTCTGTCAGGTTGCGGCCGGTGTCGTACACTTCCTGCGCCTGGGCATAGAAGGCCGACTCAGGATCTTCGCTGTACTCGTAATCCATATAAAAGGCGCACTCGTCGGCATATTGCAGCACGAACGGGCGCTGATCGCCCCAGTACGGCTCGATGGACACTTGCTCGGCGGCGGTGGGTATCCAGTATTGCGGGCCGACGGGTGGTTCATACGTGCGACCACGCGACTGCCAGTAGCCGTCATCATTTGCCCAATCCAGCAAGATCGCGCCAACCTGATCGCCGTAAGCCAGCGAACGTTCGATGACATCCGGGGTGACATCGCCCTGCCGTCGCGGTATCCACGACTCACGCATCTCCACAAAGGCGTCGCGCGACGCCTGGCTTTGATCCTCGAACAGCCCGATGAGCAGGGTCGAGATGGCGCCATTGGCAACCGAGACCCAATCATGCACAGCGTCTTCTTCGGGATAAGGGAGCGCGGGGAAGCCGTTGAGCTGTCCATTCAGAGTGAAGTTATTTGGCATTCCCGGCAGAATCGATTCGTAGAGCGCGACAGCCGTATAGGCATACAAGCGTGATGCGCCGGGGGCCGAAATACCATCCTCGCGAATCCGATCATACAGAAGCTGCATCCATTCAACGGCGATGGTTGGCGGCAGACGATCTGCCAGGGGGGAGGCTGAGAGTGGGCCTTGCGTTGTTTTCTGAGCGGCCAGCGGCACGACATTGAGCAAGAGGAGCAATCCGAAACCCAATAAAAGGAGCTTTCGAGTGTTCATCGACAAAATCATAAACAGCTTGACCTTTCGGAAGGCGTATGAACCCTCTCTATCATACACATCTGGCATCGATGGGGGTGGGTACACTGTCTGCTGCCGGGTTTGCATCAGGCAATCCAATAACCGGCAACAAAGCGTGCGATGAAGAGCACGCCCAGGATAAGGCAAGCGCCGTAGACGAGCACCGGACGCCAGTAAGCATTCAGCCAGCGCCACAATGGTGCAGCATCTGGCGCGCTCGCCGGTTTGGAGCGCGCCCATGCCCCCAGTAGGATATAAAACGGGAAGATCACCGCGCCAAAACGCGGCATCGCCACCAGGGTTCCGCTTGCAAATGGGATCAAGATGGCAGCCAGCGCGAACAGCCCCCAGGCGGGTTTTCGGCGGAGTGCAATGAGATCGAGCAGCAGATAGCCGACGAAGGCGATCAGATCGATCCATGAAAGCTGCCAGCCATACAAGGAGACTGGCTCCCCGCTGAAATAGACGAGCAGCGTCTCCCACGGGCTGCGTGTCACATCTCGCCCCCAGATAACCTCGTAGCTGCGGAAGTAGGCCAACGGCTCTCCGACGTAATTACCGGCCAGAAGCACGTAACCGGCAAACACGATCAACGGCAGGTGGGCCAGGAGCAATCGCGGCAGCCGCAGGCTCGGGGGTGTTTCGCGCCACACATACCATAGCAACGCCGGGTACAACGCGATGCCCACCGAACGGGTGAGCGCGGCGAAGCAGGCCGGTATCAACGCCAGCGCAAACTGCTCTCGCTCCAGGAGCCAGAAGGTCAACAGGCAGAGTGCCAGAAACAACGCTTCCGTGTAGACACCAGATAGGAAAATCGCGTTGGGCGTGATCATGAGCAGGATCACAGCGCTAAGCGCAGCCGTTTTGTCGAACTGCCTGCGTGCGAGGTCATAGAGCAAGAAAGCTGCACCCAGAAGCGCAACGTTGGAGACGATCAAGCCGCTGACTGTGGCGCAAGTGCTCTGGTAAGGCGTGAAGAAGCACCCTGTGACCGCCATGACCGCGCGGACGGCTGCCGGGTAGACGGGGAGGAAAGCCATATCCGCCGCTGGCTGGCGATCATTGAACCAGTCGTAGCCTTCGGTGGCAATCGTCGCGTAAAAGCCCGCGTCCCAGCGATACCACATATCCAGCGCCGGGCCACCATCAAGCAAATGCTTAAGCTCGTCGCCGAGCGTTTCGTTTTCGGGCAAGTAGGTGATCACCAGAGTTCCTGCCACCAGCAGCGCCAGGCGTGTCACCAGGAACAACGCAATGATGATGGCGATTTCTCGTCGCGACAAAGCCATGCCAAAGCCTTAACGGGGTATACAGGGCATTTACGGCGCACGTGGCAGATAAATGACCTGTTCGACATAGATCGTGTCCGCATTCTCCAGGCAGTTATTCGCGACCAGCTCTTCGAGTGGTGTGTCGACAGCCACCGAGATAGCGCCAAGACTATCGCCCGGTTGTACTGTGTAAGGTATCCAGTTCGGTGGTGTCAGCAAGCAGGTGGAATTGTTGAGCGGAACGGCAGAATCAATGCCGGTCGTGAGTGGCGGAATGGTGGGCAGCGGCGCAAGCGGAACGGGGGTTGGCTGGGGTGTTGGGACTGGCGGGCGATTGGTCAGATTACAGGCGGCCAGCAGCAGCGCCAGGATCGCGAAGATCAGTATGCGGGAACGCGCGAGAGGAGACTTTTGCTTCTGACTGCGTATCATCGTCGTTACGCCTCGGTTTCGCTTGCGAACATCCCCGATCATACGGGTGACACTTGCGAAACGCAAAATACGTCGCCGTCAAACATCAAGAGGCGACCTTCGCCGCCTCTTGAATTCGACATGACAGATCCTGCTAGCCAGCACGGCGAGAGATACGCACGCGGCGTTCGGGTTCCTCGCCGTAGCTTTCGCTTTCCAGTCTGGCCTTGCGCGCCATCTGGTGTTGAATGCGCCGGATATGTGCATCTTGTGGCGTAAGATCGACGAACTGTGTATTACCACCCTGGACGCGCATGATGGCCGAGCGAGCTTCGCGCATTGCATCCTCAAAAGGGTCGCCGATATCGTTATCGGTTGCCTCCAGGTTGAACATATCCGCGATGAAGGTTTCCATCTGCGAAATCGTGTTGGCGCGCAGCACGTAGATCGGTGTTCCGCGCCGTTCAGCATCGACGATCAGCTTGGGGCGGCGGCGGTAGTAATTCTTGAGCGTGACGATCACATCCGCCTGGCCGGCGTCATCGGTGACGTGAAGTGGCACATGCAGCCGGCGGGAGGCTTGTTGCAGACGGTTACGGGCGACGCCATAAGCATAGACTCGCGTCGAGCCACGCGCTTCATCCCCATCGGCACGCGTGATATTACGTCCGCTTTGGGCATCGTCGCCGCGATCTTCCAGGCGACTACCGCCATTCGAGTAGCCGTTGCGCCGCCCGCCATTGCGACTGCCGCTCTTTTCGATCAGCAGCCGCATGTCAGGAACGGTCGGCTCATACATGATTTCGCCGGTCTCGTTCCGGTAGCGCAGTTCTGCTTGCAGCGGTTTGCCGCGCAGCATCGCATCGACAGCGGCGGCCACATCCTCGTGCACGATCAGCCGGTCGCGTGTCTGAATCTCGATCAATACATCGAACGTCGGCGGCGATTTGCGTTCGAGCACCGTTTTCTGAGTGCCACGCCGCCGCGCTTCTTCGTCCGAGAGCGTGACCGCCTGAATGCCACCGATGAGATCCGACAGCGTCGGGTTGAGGAGCAGGTTGTCCAGCGCTGTGCCGTGGGCGGTGCCGATCAACTGCACACCACGCTCGGCAATCGTGCGGGCGGCTTGCGCCTCCAACTCGCGCCCGATCTCGTCGATGACGATGACCTCCGGGTTGTGGTTTTCAACCGCTTCGATCATGACTTCATGCTGCCGGTCAGGTTTGCTGACCTGCATACGTCGCGCTCGGCCTACAGCGGGGTGGGGCACGTCGCCATCGCCGCCGATCTCATTCGACGTATCGACGATAACGACGCGACGCGACTCAGCCAGGACGCGGGCCGATTCGCGCAGCATGGTCGTCTTGCCGACGCCAGGCGGGCCTAGCAAGAGCAGGCTTTGCCCGGATTCGATCAAGTCCTGGATGATGTCGATGGTGCCATAGACGGCGCGGCCCACTCGGCAGGTCAGACCGACGACATCTCCACGGCGATTGCGGATGGCGGAAATACGGTGCAGGGTACGTTCCATACCGGCGCGGTTATCTGCGTCGAACGTCCCGATATTCTCAACGATGGCGTCGAGATCGAAGCGGGTCACTTCTTTGTCACTCAGTTCGATCTCGCCGGTGATGTAGCGTGCAGTGGGTACACGCCCTAAGTCAAGTACGACCTCAAGCAAGTCGTCGATGTTGCCTAGCTCGTCGATACGCCGCGAGATATGCTCAGGCAGAACTCGCTTAAGCTCCTGGATGTCATCCGTTATCCGTCGTTCCATTCAGTTTATTGCTCACTCCTGCTTCAATCCCAATAAAATCCGTCATTTCGCCAACGCGGGTAGTTGGCGGATGCACGGGACTTGGAATTACTTCCAGTGGACGTGCAACGGGCGCGAAGACGGTATGACGCACCCCGGCTGCGATATGACGCACCATGACGGCTTGCTGGCTGATCGGTCTGAAGCCAAGTACCGTCAAGCCATCTTCCAGCCAGTCCTGATAGCGCCGTACGCAGACGTAAACCGGCAATTTCTCCGCCTTCGCCGTGCTCGCGATTGCGCCGGCGATGATGGCGGATGCCTCGCTAAATAAAATGTCCGGGTGCAAGAACGGCATGAGATAGACGCCATACTTGCCTTCGGAGACAGCGATATAGCCCTGCACCCGGTGTTCCTGGCGATAGACGAAACCTTCACTATCGCTCGAAGGGACAGCAATCGGCTGCACCAGACGCGGGACAATGTTGCTATACAGCAACTGGATGTCCATCGCGTCGGAGTCGGTTTCCTGGCTCAACGCTGCCGGGACGATCTGTTCAGGGAACGGCTGTTCCGGCTCGCGCCGCCAGATCTCCTGGCGCGCATAGACCGCAAAACCGGCACGGCGCATGGCGGTGAAGAGCGGGCTTTGCTCGTCGATTTCCGCGGACAGCATGTGTGCGCCGCGTTTGCCCGCCGATGCCGCCATGGCATCCATTGCCCGCAGCCACATCGTATCGTCGGCGGATTCGTCCGGCAGCGAAGGCGCGATTGTGATCACCCGTGCCAGTTGATCATCCGATTTCAGGCGAAACTGGCCGACAACGCCATCTTTATCGCAGCGCGAAATAAGTGTGTGAACGTTGCGCTGCGGCAGGATGATGTTCGAAATACTGGCACCATAAGGGCCATTGGGCGACCGGGTGTAGGCGATCTCGCTGTCGAGAATCATGCCATCATCCGCCAGCCGGTAGACCAGCGGCAAATCAACCAACGAGACTGTGCGCGTTTGCGCTTCGTGATTACGCATCGTACGCAACTCCTGCGTCATAACCCCGACGACGTGAGACGACGATGCAATTGACTGGTGAATGAAATAGGCGCGCCATCCAGGAGATTGTGTGTAAGAGCGCGTTGTTGCAAGAGGTTAAAACACCGTTCTACGAGCCTTACCATCATGGATTATTGTACCTCTGCTTTGCGCATCAGGCAATTGCCTTGAACAACGCTTCTTGGACGATGGTACGTCTGTGGACTTGCGCTTACCTTGCGCATCGAAATCGCGTCCGGGATAAAATCGATCATTGGTGCTAATTGGATATGCTGTCGTTGCATTGATCCCCATAGGCTCTACAAGAGCTAAAACACATGAAATGGTATGAAGATGCCGAAAGATTACGCCTCGATGCCGCTTAACGCTGTGCGGCGTGCTGATCGTTCCGTGGATGATGAAGCCTGGATTCGCGCTTTTCTAGCGCGCGCGCCTTATGGTGCGCTGGCGACGGCTAATGATGGTCAGCCATTCATCAACACTAACCTCTTCGTTTATAATGCGGCCCGCAATGTCATCTACATCCACACCGCGCGGGTCGGCAGGACGCAGGCGAACGTGGAGAGCAACCCGCGTGTTTGCTTCAGCGTGAGCGAGATGGGGCGATTGCTGCCCGCCGACGAGGCGCTGGAATTCAGCGTCGAATATGCAGGTGTGACGGTTTTTGGCACGGCGGAGATCATCGAAGGCGAAGAGGCGCGATACGGACTGCAATTGCTGCTCGATAAGTATGCGCCGCATCTGCGTCCAGGCATTCACTATCGCCCGATCTTGGATGACGAATTGAAGCGGACGGCCGTCTATCGGATCACGGTCGATTCCTGGAGCGGTAAGCGTAAACAGGTCGCGGACGATTTCCCCGGCGCATTCTGGTACTCGGCGCAGGATGCGCAAGATAATTAACCTGACAATCGATACCCCTGGGGTTGAGTGCCATCAACAGCACGCGCTTCATGGCGATCATCGTGGGCATGATCGTCTTCTGGCTATTGAAAGCATTGTTCGGGCAGTCTTGACAGGCGGATTGGGTTCTGGTCGCCAGACAGCCGTCGGTCTTTGGGTTGAAAGGGAGTGATGGTATTTCCTCGCCAGTAGCGTGAGTCTTCGTGCGGTGCTCCAAGCATGTAGGTGGCATTCGTGTTATAATCCGGTTTGCCATTTTGTGTCCTACTTTACGAGTGACGAATATCGGGAGACAACGGGATGGTTGACCGCCCGACGACAAGCGCGACAAATACGCCCAATGAGGAATCTGAGAGCGGCTGGCACTCCCCGCAAGAGCCGGGGAGTTGGCGCGAAGCCCGGCCTGCTACCGAAGAAGAGCATGGTTGGCGCGCGCCAGAAAAGTCTGTGAGTGCTGCTGTACAGGGCGGCTGGCGAACGGTCACACCCAGTGAAACTGCGCTTGCGGAACCTGTTGAAGATGGAGAAATCCTCCCTCATGAGGAGTCGCAAGTCCCAGAAGCCCAGCCGGAAATCAGCCCGGCTGACGCTCTGAGCCAGATAAGCCAACCCTACAGTGACGCGCCGCTGCCGTTGTCGCAGCCTGAGACGACGACAACGGATGTCGTCCCTGCTGAGAGCGCGGAGGCTGTTGACGTGCTGCCGTTCGATCAACAGGCGGTCGCCGAGCCAGGCGTAAAAGACGATTCGTTCGCCAATCAACTGGCCGAATTGGCAAAGCAGGCTGAAGAGGAACAAACGCTCGAACTGCTGGACGAAGACGATGATGAAGATTCGTTCAGTATGAGTGAGCTTGTCGCGCTTGCCAGCCTGGTGGACGAGCAGCCGCGAGCGCGCTTGCAGCCCAGCGCAGAAAAAGTGGCTGCCGAACCAGCCGCACCTGTCTCCCCGGATGATCCGGCTGAAATTGCAAAGCGCAAGGTTGCAGAATTGATGGGAGCGGCCGGTGCGCCCGGCGAAGAGGGCTATCCTGCAGAAGATCCTGCCGAGGTGGCGAGACGCATGGCGCAGAAGCTGGCGGCCAGCCAACCCGGTAGTGCAATCAGCCCGCCGCCTGCGCCGACGCTGACGCGTGAAGAGCAGCTACTGCTCGACAAGTACCGCAGCGCCGAAGATGAGATTCGAGGATTGCGCGCGCGTTTCCGTGCCGGACAACTGACCCGCGATATGATGCAGGCCGAGCTGCGCAAACACATGGTGCTCGACGACGAGCAGGTGTGGTGGATGATGGGTGTCGAATCCGACACCTGGTATCGTTATGACAATGGGCAGTGGGTGCCGGCGATCCCGCACGTGCTTCAGCTTGTCAAAGAAGGCGATCTCGACGAATATGCTGATGTCGCTACCTCGCCGATGGATGCACGACTTGGCGATCTGCCGCGGTTGCCGGATCAGCCGCCGAGCAGCGTTGACGAAGGCGCGACGATAGTCTCGGGGACGGTGCAATCGGACTACGAGAGTATGCCGCTGCCGCGCCAGGTGCCGATCCGCGATCCAGAAGCGACGGTTCCGGGTGCTCCCGGCGTCTATATGGACCCGTCGAGCATGGCACAGCCGACCGTCGCCAGCGCGTCGGTGAATCCGGCAGAAGTGGTGACTGTCCCACAGCCGGCAGTGCCCGCAGTCGCTGATGCCGCGCCTTCCTACGAGATTGACGCAGCGACGCCGCTGTATGACGAAGCTCGTAGCCGCCAACAGCAATCGCTGCTGCGGACGCTGTTGATCGTCGGTGGCATTGGTGTCGCGGCGATGTTCATCCTGGGTGCTTGTGGCATCATCGGCGGTGTGCTCTACTACCGGAGTCTGGCAGCGCCATGGGAAGATGCGGTTGCGGCGCTGGCGAATTATCAACCACAGTTCCGCACGGCGCGTATCCTGGCGGCGGATGGCAGTGTGATCGCCGAGCTGACGAGCCAGCAGGGTGGCGCGCGTGATACGATTCCACTGGGCGACATCTCGCCCTACATGATTCACGCCATCATCAGCACGGAGAATGCCCGTTTTTATGATGATCCCGGTTGGGATGCGCTTGCCATCGCGCGCGCATTCTTCCAGAATATTTTCGCCGGACGGGTCGAATCCGGCGCGACGACGCTGACGCAAGAAATCGCTCAGAACTTGATTTTGCGCGATACCTCGGTCTCCGCACAGCGTAAGCTCGATGAGATCGTCATCGCGTCGATGATCGCGCAGCGCTATGACAAGAACTTCATCTTGCAACTCTATCTGAATGAATTTTTCTTCGGCAACCAATCCTACGGCGTCGAAGCTGCGTCGCAGTTCTATTTCGGCCACAGCGCGGCGGATCTGAACCTGCCGGAATCAGCGCTGCTCGCGGGCTTGCTTCAGGCCCCGGCGACTTACGATCCGGTGGTCAACCGGCAGGCTGCATTTGATCGCATGAATACCGTGCTCGATCTGATGGCACGGGCGGGTTGTTTGCGCTTCCAGCATCCCCCGTATGAAGGGCAGGAGTTCTGCATTACGCGCGGCGTCGATAACGGCCCGTCGGACGTTGCCGACGGCGGCCTGGTCACGGTGCAGAAAGCGCAGATTGAATCGGCGCAGTATCGTCCGCGTCAATTCCGCGTCCGTTATCCGCACTTCGTCAACTACGTCCAGCAGTTCATCGAAGAGACGTATGGCACCGATGCCATGTATCGTGGCGGGTACGAGATCCGGACGACGCTGGTACCGCGCATCCAGGACGTGGCCCAGGACGCTCTCTTGCGTCAGACACAGTCTTTGTTGGCCAATGGCGTGAATGCTGGCTCAGTGCTTGTGACCGATCCCCGGAGCGGTGCTATCCTGGCGATGGTCGGCAGCCCGGACTTTAACAACGTTCAATATGAGGGTCAGAACAACTTCGCCTTTTTGCGACAGCAGCCCGGCTCATCGATCAAACCTATAACCTATACGGCTGCGCTAGAAGGGTTCAATGGGACGGATGGCCTGCGGCACTACATGACACCGGCCACGATCCTTTGGGACGTGCCGACGACCTACAATACTACACCGCCATATTCCCCGGTCAATTTCGATGGCACGTTCCATGGGCCGCAGCCAGTGCGCTATGCGCTGCAGAACAGTTACAACGTACCTGCGGTCAAAACCTATGCCTTCATTGGCGCAGATACTTTCCGCAATATGGGGGAGCGTTTGGGGCTGACTTTCGGCGAAAACGCCGCTTTTGGCCTGCCGACAGCTCTGGGAGCGGACGAAGTGCGGCTCTACGACATGATGCAGGCGTATGGCACGCTGGCGAATGATGGCACACGCGTGCCGCTGTTCGCCATTACGCAGATCACCGACTTTCAGGGCACTCAGGTCGTCATTCCAGAACCCGCTGAAGGCCAGCAAGGTCAGGCCATCAGCCCTGCGCTCGCTTTCTTGATGCAGAACATCTTGAGCGATAATCAGGCGCGCTCGGCGGCGTTTGGGTTGAACTCCGGGCTGACACTGCCGGGGTATCCGGACGGGGTGATTGCGGCGAAGACGGGCACGAGCAATGACAACCGTGACCTGTGGACGCTGGGCTTCACCAACAACACGGTCGTCGGTGTGTGGATGGGCAATCTCAATAACGATGCGACGCGTGGGACGACGCAGACCGCATCGGTGCCCGTCTGGAACACGGTGATGCGCGCGGCGCTTGAGGGGCGTGCGCCGGAGCCATTCACCAATCCCGGCGGCGTGTCGCAGGGGCAAATCTGCGGCGACACCGGCACGCTGTATGACCCGAGCGTCAATCCGAATTGTACGAATCTACGGGCGGAGCTGTTCTTAGACAATCAGCCGCCGCCACCGGCAACAAGTTCGTTTGTGCAGTCGGTCGCGGTCGATACATGGTCGGGCTTGCGCGCGACCACGGCCTGCCCGGAATATGTCGAGACGCGGACGTTTGCCAACATTGACGATCCATTCGCTGTCCAGTGGTTGAATTCTCCGGCAGGGCAGGCAGTGGCACAACAGTTAGGGCTGCCGATCCCACTTGAGTCGATTCCGCAGGGTGAGTGCCCACCGAACCAACAGCCGAATATCCGCATCACCGGCCCGGTGGATGGACAGCAGTTGTCCGGTACCGTGCCGATCACGGGCATCGTCAGTGCGACCAACTTCAATCGCTTCCAGATCGAGCTTGCGCCGGTGGCTCAGCCCGACAACTTTGCCATCATCGCCGGACCATTCACAACGCAAATTCCAGCTAACGGCACGATCATGGAGTGGAACACGACCACCGTTCCAAATGGAATCTATCGGCTGCGGTTGGCTGCGTTTGCAAACAATGGCGGTTACGTGTTTAAGGTCGTGCAGATCGGTGTCAACAACGTCATAGCGCCCACACAAGCGCCGCTGCCAACATTCATCTTGCCGACTGCGCAAGATACACCGATTCCCTTCGGGGTGTCGGGGCAAACGGTGCCGGTCTTCCCGACCGCGCAGGCGACACTGGCCTTCAGTCAGCCGACATCTACGCCATCGGGCTTGATCCCGTTTGGGCAGTTGATGCCCATAGCAAGCGCGACGCCTTTCGGACAATAGCGGCACGTGCGGGGACGATCAGGGCGGGTTTGAATGACCCGCCCTTTTTGATCGATGCAAGGTTAGGGATGCCGTCAGGCGATGGTCACTTCGTCACACAGGTAGACATCCTGGATGGCGTGAAGCAGCGCTGCGCCTTCTTCCATCGGGCGCTGGAAGGCCTTGCGACCGCTGATGAGGCCGGTGCCGCCAGCGCGCTTGTTGATAACCGCCGTCTCGACGGCTTCGGCAAAATCGTTGCTGCCGCTCGCGCCGCCGCTGTTGATCAGGCCGGAGCGCCCCATGTAGTTGTTGACCACCTGATAGCGGGTCTGGTCGATGGGGTGGTCACTGGTTAATTGGCTATAGATGCGCTCATCGAGCTTGCCATAGGATGAGCCGCCGGTGTTGAGTGCTTTGTAGCCGCCGTTGGTCGTTGGCAGTTTCTGCTTGATGATGTCTGCCTGAATCGTGACGCCGAGATGATTGGCCTGGCCTGTCAAATCGGCGGCGGTTTCGTAGTTGGTGCCGTTGACCTTGAAGGCGCTGTTGCGGGTGTAGCACCAGAGAACCGTCGCCATCCCAAGCTCGTGGGCTTGATAGAAAGCCTCGGCGACTTCGATCAACTGGCGTGTGCTTTCTTGCGATCCCCAATAGATCGTCGCGCCCACAGCGGCGGCACCCATATCCCATGCCTGTTTGATCTGGCCGAACATGACTTGATCGAATTTGTTCGGGTAGGTGAGCAGTTCATTGTGATTGATTTTGACGATGAACGGGATCTTGTGGGCATATTT
Source organism: Anaerolineae bacterium (assembly GCA_023382675.1). GTDB lineage: Bacteria > Chloroflexota > Anaerolineae > Aggregatilineales > Phototrophicaceae > Flexifilum. The sequence goes on along the minus strand of JAHDWN010000001.1, from coordinate 11,082 downwards.
GCGCGCTACGGAACCAAGCACGCCAAAGGTGGAAGCCACGGCATTGCAATCGCCCGCGATGGCAAGGCGGACGATGTTTTCCGGGTCGAAGTAGATTGGGTTCTTGGCAAACGACGCACCTGCAGAGTGCTCAATACCCTGATCAACCGGCAGGATCGACAGGTAGCCGGTGCCGCCGAGCCGCCCGTGGTCAAACATGGACTGCAAGCTGCGCAGAACCTGTGGCGACCGGTCACTCTGGGCGTAGACGCGGTCGACAAAGTCCGGGCCAGGCAAGTACAGCTGGTCATTCGGGACGGTCTGGGAAGTATGATCGAGAAGCCAGCCAGCTTTATCGCCCAGTGCCTCAGCGATCTGATCATAAGAGTAAGTTGTGGTGCGTGGTGCAGCCGCAATCGCCATGAAACGATTCTCCTGGATTTTCAGATATGCGGTAGTCGTAAACAAACGTGACGCATTATAGCACGCCGGGTTGTCCACAGCGGCAGCCGAACTTTTTGCGTCTCCCGATATGCCGTCGGCTTACAACGCTTCTTGCACTCGGTCTTGTGTCCCGTCAGAACATCTGGTGGTGCTGCACGCTACCGTCGCGGGCAATCGTGCGCGCCGTTAGCCAATGAACGCGATTGCTTCGATTTCCACCAGCGCTCCAAGCGGGAGTTTCGCGACCTCGACGGTCGAGCGCGCGGGCAGTGTCTCGCCAAAAAAGGTTGCGTACACCTCGTTCATCGCCGGAAAATCGCTCATGTTCTGGAGAAAGACGGTCGTTTTGATGACGCGGTTCATACTGGCTCCACCCGCTTCGAGCACGCCCTGAATATTGCGCAGGGTTTGCATTGTCTGTTCACGGATGCCGCCTTCGATGAGTTTGCCTGTGCCGGGGACGAGACCCGCCTGTCCGGCAGTGAAGATCATGCCGTTGACAATGATCCCCTGTGAGTATGGGCCGACGGCGGCGGGCGCTTTGTCCGTCTTGATCGCGGTGATAGACATAGTTACTCCTGTTCTGCGAAAGAAATACAACGTCAAGCAGCTTCGGGCACTGAAGAGCAACGTTGCGCTGTCAAGCCCAGAGCCAGCGAAGCACACGCGAGATTATCGCCTGTTGTTGGTAGGCGCAACTGTTCACAGCACGGTATAATTGAAAATTCAAGCAGGTGAAAAAGGGCGCAGTCATGAAGCGAATGGAGTTATTGCTCCTGGGTCTGCTGATCGGTGGATTGGTCGGGATTATGCTCGTCGCGTTGTTTGCGCCAGCCAGCGGCGAGGAGTTTCGCAAACGCCTGAAGGTCAGTTACCGGGAAGCGCTGGCGGATGCGCAGCAGGCCAGCCTGGCGCGCAGAGCAGAGCTTGAGGCTGAACTGGCCCGGATGCAGCACAAATAATGCGCCGCGTTCGCTATGATGGCGAGACGGTGAGCCGGTAATCCGCAGGTGTCAGCGTGACCGGCGCGAAGGGCGAGACAGCGATAACGACAGCATCAACCTCGCTTTCGAGCGGCAGACTCCATTGATCGCTGGCGTTTGCCAGCCAACGGGTAATGACCGGCCCGCTGGTCGTGAATTGAATCGCCTGCACCCACATCTGCTGTGGCAGCACATTTTCTACCCAGACCCAACCTTCGCTATCCCAACCCCCGGCATCGTGTTCGAAGTTGCTGCTATAGCCCAATTCCGGGATCATTACGTCGTCCACGGCCATGCCAGGCCGGGTGACGGCGTCGTCGGTGATGACACCGAAACGGAGCAAGATCTCGTGACCCGCGTAGGCATCCAGGCTGATCGATTCTCGCTGCCAGCCGGTTGATTGGCCGGTGTAGCCAGTTCCATAGGCGACTGAAAACGGGTCACTGCCAGTCATGCCCGGTGTCAGAAGGTGATCCCAGGTCACACCGCCGTCAGCGCTGACGAAGACGTAGCCGTAATCCCAATCGGGTTCGAGGTCATACCACAGGCTGTATTCGAGGGTCGCTGATGACATGCCGCGCAGATCAAACGCGCGGGTGAGCGTCATGACGCTGTCGTCTGCCCGATTGCTGTACCAGAGATGCCGTCCGCTCGCCGGAGCAATATCGATCAGCGGGACTAGCGGTGCGATGTCCACTTGGATGTCGAGCGACTGGGCATGATCGAGTTGCGTCAGTTCGAAATAGTCCGTGGCATATTGTGGCACGCGCCCTAAATGTTGAAAGGGATAGCTGCTCGTCCCGGCAATTGGTGTGGCGTGGGGGACGCCTGTCGGGAGCAGCCGGTAGCCATAGCGCCCGTCGTCCATCTCCGGGGCGAGCAAGTAATTTGCCAGCACCCAATCCGCGAAGAATTCGTTGAGGCCGGGACTGTTGAATGCTCGCAGGGTCGTGTCTACCGCTTGCAAGGCGCGTGGCTGGCCGCTGTTGCTGATCATTTGCAGCGCCGGCAGTCCGAAGCGCTCGTAGATATAGGTGGTGAACAGCAGCGACGCGCCATAATCCGGCGCGCGCTGTACTGGCTCCACATTCCAGGCGTTGAGTTGTGTTCCCGGCTGCTGAAGGAAGGCCAGTGATACGCCAAAATCGCCGTAGAGCAAAAACTGCGTGAAGCTGGAAAAGCCCTCGTCCAGCCAATTATCGAGGTTGGGTAAGACATTGTGGCGAATCATGTGCTGGAATTCGTGCGCAACCACGCTCTCGATGTGCCTGAGATCAAAACTGGCGGCGAGCGCATCAAGATTGACAATGAACATCTCGTGTTCATTGCTAAACGGCGCGATCGCGCGGGGATAGCTGTGTTCGGCGGCGAAATAAGCCGTCACTGCGCCGTTTATGCCCGACACAAACAGGGCATGAATGTGCGGATCGCCATCGACGCCAGGGTTGGCCTCGCTGCCCCAGAGGGCACGTTCTTGGTCGTAGATGTTCCGGTCGAAGGCCGCTGCCAGTGCCCAAAGACTCTCATCAAAAAGGCTTGACTGCCCCTGCTCGATCCAGATAGCGAGGTGATTGCTGACAGCGCGCAATTCCGCCGTTACTTCACGTATATTGTTGGTGACGATGTCGCGCACGTAGAATGGCCTGACCATGCCGATGTCCAATGTTGAAGGCGTCGGGGCGATGGTGATACGTGGGACGCCCAGCAGTTCGGCGGCTAATTCGATGCGGTTGCGCGCTGGCAGCGGTGCTTCAGCCAGCGCAGCAACGGTCGCGTCTTGCGGCGAAACGATGTCGAGCTGCGCCTCACTGACCGATGTAGCGAAAAGGAGCGCTAGAAGCAGCAGCCAGCGTAACGGTCGCACACTAGAATCCGATCAGGTCTATCTGGATGCCATGCACACCAAGCGCCATTTGCAGGTCTTCGAGTTGATCGGCGCGGACAATGACAGCCATCGGGCCAAGGCGCGCACCCAGATAGCGGCGCAGTGCCGGTGTGTCGTAGATGAAATCCAGCGTATCTGATGAGGTTGTCCGCAAAACGAGCGCCTTTTCGACGGAAGCGGTGGCCGAAAACCCGCCGCGCCAATTCTCCAACAGCCGCGTCATTGGGGCAGGCAGCGGTTGATCGCCAGCGGCTTTGGTCAGAAAGCCGCTGATATGGCCGACGTTGATACCCTGTTCTGCTGCTTTGCTGATGCTGGCGCCATCCAACCGGTAGGTGAACGGATCGCCGCTGCTGACCCAGGTCGTGACGCGCGCGACTTGAAAACGGTCGATGCGTGCGGCTTTGCGGGGAACCAGGATTGTGCCGTCGTCTTTGAGGGCGATCTTCTCCGGATTCTCCGGCGGCGTGGGCCAGTTTCGACCGGCGACGAACGCACGGCCATAGGCCGTCAGTCGGGCAGCGCCATCGGCCACGTCGAGCAGGCCAAGCCAGTGGAACGGGCCGTTGAGATAGTAGTGAAGCAGCGCGCCTTCGACGGCATCCCAACTGCCTTCGCCAGTTAGATATTCACCATCTGCGTTGCGAATGTACCAGTTGTCGTAGTCGCCGTTCGGGCGCTGAAAATCCCGGTCATGCTGCTTCATGGCGTCGATGAAGGCATCTTGCGACCACCACTGCTCGCGCGGCGCGAGGTTCGCCAGGAGATCGATGGCCGCTTCGCGCGGTGGCATCGGGTTGTACTGTGGCATCGTGCCCGCTTCACGTTCGACCAGCAGGCCGAGTACATGCCACAAATCATGATAAAGCTCACTCGCACGCCATGTCTGCGCCAACATCCGCACCTGTTCCGAACGCGTCGAACCCAGCCAGCGGCGCGCTTCCGCACGTTTGACGTAGACGCGCCCCTCCTGAACTTCGATGGTATCGGCGGAAGCGGCAAGGCCTATGAGGAAGACGAGGCGTTCATGTTCCGGCACGAGCAGATAGGGCAGCAGTGTATCGGCGTCGGCGAGCATGTCGTCTGCAAGCGCAGGTGCATACAACTGAATGTGCGCCAGCAGGGTCGTCATGTCGTCCACAATGGATGTATCGGCAGGCTGGATGCTGTCTGGTTGCTCCAGTGCTGTCAGCTCGACCGTTTGATCTTCATCATCGGTGAACGCTTCGTCGTCGATCTCGTCGAGATGCTCATAGGCTGTTTTGTGAAAGGGCAGCACGGTGAAGAGATCATCTGGGACGTAGACGATGGCGCGTGGCCCGGCGTTGGACGTTTCGAAAGCGATCCCGATCAGCCCACGGTAGAAAAGCGCTTCTGCCGTACCGGCAGGGTGCTCATGAGGCTGCTCACGCTCGATTTGACCGGCTCCCATGCGGCGGATTTCGCCGAAGAGACGGGTGAACATCGATTCCGGCATCTTGCCCTGGTTCGAGGCGATCACCTGGAGCGCGCCGCGCTCGGCGTCGCTGATGCTGCCCCACATTTGCTCGACACGCGACTGATCGAGCATGGCATTGGCGATCAGCTTGACGGCGACCTCACGATCCTTAGGATCGATTTTCACCTGCCAGCGGGCTGCCAAAATAGGCAGCAGCGCTGGTTCGCTGTCCTGGAGAGTGCGTAGAAGGCTGACCATAGGCTGTTCCCAGGCATTGTTTGCCGCTAATTCCCGACCATTATACCGCCGAGTGAGCGGCTGCGCGTCGTCATCCAGAGGCGGACGCGGTCGGGCAGCGTGACAGACTATAGGCGGGCACGCTGATCATCGGCGGGCGCTCGGCATCGGCGATGTCGTTGATTTCAAGGGCGAAGCGCCCCGGCTCATGGACGATGGTTTTCATCGTCCGGTTGGCTTTGTCGAGTAGCTCTGCGCCATACTTTTGCTCTAGTCGCGCAATGAATACCTGCAAGATAGCGAACGACATCTTGCTGAGGTCGGTCAGCGTCTGGTTGTGATGCACCCGAACCTCCAGATCGCTTTGTGCCATGCCTTCCAGACCGACCGCCTCAAGAATATCGATCAGCAGCCCGGTTTCGACGCCATAGCCGGTGAAAAACGGCAGCTTCTCAAAGAGTGTACGTCGCCCGGCATACTCGCCCGACAGCGGCTGAATCACGCCGGAAAGCTCCGGGTAAAACAAATTGAGGAGTGGGCGCGCCACCAATTCGGTCACACGACCCCCGCCGGTCGCCTGCTGCCTGCTGCCTTCTCTTATTGGGCGTTGGTAGAAGCCCTTGACGTACTGGATGCGCGGGTGCATGAGCAGCGGGCCAAGCAGACCATAAATGAAGTGCGGGCGAATGTTGGTGATGTCCGTGTCGATCCAGGCGACAATGTCCCCCTTGAGCACGTGCAGGCTTTTCCAGAGCGCCTCGCCCTTGCCACGGTAGGCACCCATTTCCCGCGCCAGGATTTCCTGGTGGATGTATACGGGGATGCCGAACATCGAAGCGATCTGGCGGGTGTTGTCGTTCGAATTGCTGTCGATGAGCACGATCTCATCGATCAGAGGCAGGTCATCCATGAGCGCCTTTTTGATCGTTCCAATGACCCTGGCTACGGTTGCTTCTTCGTTGAGTGCGGGCAGACCGACGCTGATGGTCAGACCCTGCTTCTCCTTCAAGGCCAGGAGCTGGCGCAGATCGGCAAATTCCTCGCTGTGGAACGTGGACTCCGCAAACCATCGATCAACACGGGTCGAAAGATCCACTGGAGCGCGCACGTTGTAACGCGGCAAGTGGAAGGTGTAGTGTTCTGGTTGCCCGGTGCGCACGAGCACAAGCGAGGATGGCGACGATTCATAAACGGTGTTCACCAGGGGGCCGGCAAGGCTTTCGCTGGCTTCGGGCTGTCGAAAAGTTGCGCCAATGACGATGACTTTGTGCAGTGGCAGTTCACGGTCAATGCTTTCGCGGATGTCACTGCTTTCGGTGATCACGCGGGTAATATACGGTTCGTTTTCCAGGAGTTGACCCAGGGGGCCAAAATTGCGCTGGGTATTGGCGGCATGGAGCAGCGTAATGGGATACCCGTCTGCCAGCGCGCGCGCGACATCCAGACCCAGAGACAGATTCGGGCCGCCGCGCAGGGCCAATAGAACCGAGCCTGGCTGTTGCCAGGTATCCCGTGCAGCCAACACTACGTCGCAAGCGGTTTCGTGCAGGATGTCATCGGTGCTGATACCGCCCGTCAGACCATGTGGCCCATTCCACTGGGCTAGTATGAGATCGATTCTCAGACTGGAGATTTCTTCGAGCACATTCGCCATCGGCTCGTAGCCAACATGGACTTTGACTTCTTGCGAAAAGTGGGGGAAATCCTGAGGCAGCCGGTTCAAGTCACGTCGCATCTGGCCTGCTGCCATCGCGCCCTCGCTCAGGCTGACTCCATCAGGCACAATCACCATCCCGCGAAGGTGAACTTCGCCATCGATAGCGGCCAGTTGGCTCGCCAGATGTGCCCATCCGTGAATCTGGCTGGTTTCGGCGACAACGAGCAGAACACGGCGTGTCGATTGATTCACTGTCAGACCTCCAGCAATGGCACTAACCTTTCCCGAATGATGGTTTCCCATCGATAAGTTTTGCGAACGCGCTTTTTCAGGCGAGAGCGCGCGTCATTTTCGATGGCCTCAAGTATGTGTTTTGCCACGGCATCCGGATCGGCAGCGACCGGATCGAAGTAGAAAGCGTCATCCTGGCCGGACTTTCGGAGCGGTGGAATATCCGCACAGAATACCGGCAAACCTGCCAGGCCGGCTTCCAAAATAGGGATACCAAATCCCTCCTGTATGCTCGGAAAAATCAAGGCATCGGCGAGCAGATACAGATTGGCGATGGTGGCATCATCGAGTACGAGCGGTTGATTGAGCGATTCACCGTAAGCATAAACGAAATGTACACATTCGTCCATTTGCAGTGCATGACGCAAATCGAGCAACTCGCCCAGATACCCCAGGTTGCCGGGATTGTGCGGGCCGGGCGGGCCGGTGACGACGAGACGGAAATCCTGACCGGAGAGATTGCGCAGTGCAGCGAGTATCTTCAGCGCCAGGGCGATATTTTTCCTGCGCGTCAGGCGTGCAGGCAGAAGCAGTGTGCCATCGGCGTCCAACAGGCGCAGCCGTTGATTCAGCATCGTCATCGTCGGTGTCCATTGCCAGAAGCGTTCCGGATCAACGCCGGGTGCCATGACTTTGACCTGCTCAGCCTCCAGCCCCAGCAGATCTGCCAGCTCCTGCTGGCGTGGTTCAGAAACGGTGACATAAGTCGTGTTTTTCCAGATGGTGCGCAGGAGTTCCCAAGGATAGCCGGTATGCAGCTCCGCCTGATACTGCGGATTTGTCCAGGCGAGATCGTGGCACCAGGCGATCTGGCGCAAAGGCAACTCGTCAGTGATGCGCGCCAGAGCAGCCGTCAACGCGATGTTCTTATGCAATGTATGGACATTGTGGGCGATACAGACATCACAGCCCGATAGCTGCGCCTTGAGCGCATCGTAAAGCCTTTGCGTCAACCGATCAAAAGTGAGCGTTACCCGGCCTCGATCAAGTTCAGTTTTGACGGTAAGTACGTCCGGATGTTTTGAATAGATGAGCGGTTCGATGATCGTTGGCACGCGCGCATCAAAATCGCCACCGACACCGCTGATTACCTTGACACTGTAGCCGCGATCAGCCAGTCCGCGGGCCTGGTAAAAGATGGTTGTTTCCACGCCGCCGATAGTCGGCGGACTCGCGAAGTGGAGGATGGCGACTCGTTTCGTCACTGGCACACCTCCGCTCCTGTTTCTCGACAGCGCAAGGATAACACATCTCCTGAGCTCTACCGCTGGTTTATGCTCGCGAATCCGTTCATTTTGTCCAAGAGTTCTCATTCACCGCTTATCGACACCCGTTATATTCAGTACGTATTGAACGATTGGAAGATGAAGCAATGTGGCGTTACATTGTGCTGGCGGCCGTGGTCGTGTCGATCATTCTGTTCGGTGTGAGCCTGATCGATGCAAGCAGCAGCGATGAGGTGCGCGCGAGCACGATTTTAATGAGCAGCGCGGACACGAGCGGGTTCGCGCGTGCTTTCGACGCGCGCGACTGGCAGTTTCCGCGTGATTTCGGCCCGCATCCTGATTATCAAACAGAATGGTGGTATTACACCGGTAACGTGGCGACGGAAGATGATCGGCGTTTTGGCTTTCAGTTCACGATCTTCCGGCGTGGCATTGCGCCCGGTGAAGCCGCCGACGGATCAGAGTGGCGCACCGATCAACTCTACATGGCGCACTTCACTGTGAGCGACGTGGCGGATGATCAGTTCTTTCACGAGGAGCGCTTCAGCCGGGGCAGCGCGGGCTTGGCTGGCGCAACCGTTGATCCGGCCTATCGCGTCTGGCTGGAGAACTGGGAGGTGCGCGCGCTTGACGCAGATGCGACGCAGACTCAGATTACAGCGGACACCGATGTCTATGGGATCAACCTGATCCTCGATCAGGTAAAACCGGCCGCGCTCCAGGGTGATAGTGGGCTGAGCCAGAAGAGCGACGCGCCCGGCAACGCGAGCTACTACTATTCGCTCAGCCGTCTGGCGACGCAGGGACAGATCCGGATCGGCGATCGGACATTCTCAGTCACTGGTTATACGTGGAAAGATCACGAATTCGGCACCAGCGCCCTGGGCGCCGACGCGCTCGGCTGGGACTGGTTCGGCTTGCAGTTGGACGATGACCGCGAGTTGATGGTCGGGCAGATCCGGCTGGTTGACGGTGAGCGTGATCCGTATTTCGGCGGACTGCTGGTCAACCCTGACGGCACAACGGAATATCTGGATGCGGAATCGTTCACCATCGAATCGACAGATACCTGGACAAGCCCGCACACCGGCGCGGTCTATCCCTCCGGCTGGACAATCCGCGTCAATCCGTCAGGCAGCGCACCGTTCAGCCTGATGCTGACACCGCAGATCCTTGATCAGGAGCTGCATGGCGGCGGTATCGCCTACTGGGAAGGCAGCGTGCGTATCAGCGGCGATCTGACCGGCTACGGTTATGCGGAGCTTACGGGTTACGTGGACGCGATGACGGGCAGATTCTAGAGGGCATTTTACGTGGTTGCCCTATGGTGTGAGTCGGTAGAATGGGCCGCAGGCCGCATCACATCAGAGGAGACGATCATGGCAGCACTCGATTATTATCTGCAACGGAAGAAGCAAATTCTGGCCCAGCGACGCGCCGATTGGGAGCCTGCGCGGGAGACAGGCGTTGTGCGCCTGAGCGCCAGTTCGAAGCTGGCCGGGAACACGGGCGCGCGTCCCACGCGTATGGGCGAACACACGATGGTCAGCGACTCTGCGCCCGGCATGGCCGGTCATGGTCTGGGGCCGACCGCGCCGGAAATGCTGCTCGGCGCGCTGGCGAGCTGCCTCGTACACACGTATGTTATCCAGTCCTGCTTGCTCGACATTCCGTTCGATCAGGTTGAAGTCGAAGTCAGCGGATCGATTGATATGGGGCCGGTCGTCGGCCTGCCCTATGAGGGGATCTCGATGCTCGAAGACATCTCATATGTGGCGCACTTGAGCAGCACAGCGTCGCCTGAGGATGTCGAGCGGATGCACGCAGCCGTGGAAGCGACGTGCCCGGTGCTGAACACGCTCAAGCAGCCCGCGCCCGTGCGGCGGCGTGCTTAGAGATTGTCGAGGTAGATCAGCATCTGTGTACGTGCGTGGTCGTACATATGTGCCTCGACCTCTGCCAGCAGTGACTGAGGCACGTTGGCCCAGAGATCGCTCTGCATCCGCTCGCCGTCATCGAGGATGGCGCGCAACTCGGCAGGTTCCAGACTGAGTCGTTCACCCAATACCTGGAGGGTCTGGCTCTCGCCACCTGGCCGAAGCTGGCTGCCGATAAAGTTGCGCCAATCGACGAGCGCGGCATCGCTCAAGAAGGGTGTCCAGCCTTCTGGTTCTGCGGTGCAGAGAGTGGTGCGCTGCCAGTATTCCAGGAGTCCATAATCCCGTTCGTCCATGTAGATCAGGATGACGTGGAGCATCAAGAAGCGCAGGCGACGGTTGCCCCAGGCGCTGTCTGCGAAATAGGGGCGCACCATTTCCAGCGACCAGATTTCATCCATTGACAGGTGAGCGGTGTAGCCCGCCAGGAATGCCCGCTGCGCCGGACTCGCGGTACGTTGAAGGTCAGCATGTTTGGCGAGCATGACGCGCCACGGATGCGTGTCGATGGAGCGGTCATAGGCAAAGAAATGTGTGGTTTCGCGCGTGATGCCATCCGAAATGCGTGCGTCGGCGGCGATATTGCCGAGCATGAAGGCCGCTCGTTCGCGCGACAAAGCCGAGCGAGCGGATTCGGGGACTGCCGGGTCGTTCAGGAGGCGTTGTGCGACAGCCAGATGTGTGAATGGCGTAGGCATCGTTGTGTTGTCCGTGAATCTTGCTACCTTGCTAACTGGAAGCCTCACAGCCTGGCAGGCTGCCGGCATCGCGCGGCCAGTCGCGGCCATAGAAGGCGAGGTATTCACTGAGATGCGCTCGCCAATAGTCGTCGTTATGGTCGCCGACTGGATTGATGATGTAAGTGTGCGGAATGCCGCGCGCGCTCAAACGGCTGGAAAAGAGTTCTAAGTTAGGCCCGACATAATCAGCCGCCGCGTTATCGAGGTACATGCGCAGATTGGCCTCGGTCAGGAAGGCTGTATCGAGCGCCAGATCGAGCGGGTT